>JADYZP010000017.1 GCA_020853025.1 Burkholderiales bacterium | reverse complement strand
TAGCAATAATTCATGCGGACGCTGAGTTTTTCGGACACGCGATGCCGGCCCTGACCATCGCCGTCGCCCAGATCAATGCCGTCGTGGGCGATATCGCGGGAAACCTGCGGCGTCTGCGCGATGCGGCGCAGCGCGCGCGCGCGCAGGGTGCGCAGCTGGTGCTGACCCCCGAACTGGCCTTGGTCGGTTATCCCCCCGAAGATTTGCTGTTGCGGCCGGATTTTCATCGCAGCAGTGCGCGCGCGCTGCAAGAGCTCGCCGAGTCGATGCGGGACGTCGCGATGATCGTCGGCCATCCGCTGCGGGAAGGCGGCCACTGTTTCAACTGCGCGTCGCTGCTGCGCGGTGGCCGCGTCGAGGCGACTTATCGAAAATTCAGGCTGCCGAACGCGGAAGTGTTCGACGAGGAGCGCTATTTCGAATCCGGCGACGCGGCATGCGTCGTGTCGATCGCCGGTGTCCAGGTGGGCATCAACATCTGCGAGGACGTCTGGCAGTCCGGCGCGGCCGAACGCGCGCGCGCCGCCGGGGCGGAGTTGCTGCTCGTGCTCAACGCCTCGCCATTCCATATGGACAAGCAGGCACACCGTCACGAAGTGGTGCGCGCGCGTGTTGTCCACAATGGCATCCCTATCGTCTATGCGAATCTGGTCGGCGGGCAGGACGAGCTGGTCTTCGACGGTGCATCGTTCGCACTCGATCGCTCCGGGGAGCTGGTGTTTCAGGCGCCGGCCTTCGAGGAGGCGATCGGGCAGGTGGTCTTCGCGGACGGCAAGTTGCTGCGCGGAGACATCGTGCCGCAAGCGCCACGACTGGCGGCCGTCTACTCGGCCCTGCGGCTCGGCGTCCGCGACTATCTCGACAAGAATGGCTTTCCGGGCGCGATCATCGGCCTCTCCGGCGGCATCGATTCCGCGCTGACCGTGGCCATCGCCGCCGATGCGCTGGGCGCCGATCGGGTGCGTGCGGTCATGATGCCGTCCCCTTATACGGCCACCATGAGCCTGGACGATTCGCGGGCCCTGGTCGCACACCTGAACGTGCGCTACGACGAAATCCCCATCCAGGCTGCGATGCATGCGTTCGAAACCATGCTGGCGCCGCAGTTCCGGGGCTTGCCGGCCGACACCACCGAGGAAAACCTGCAGGCGCGCATACGCGGCATGCTGCTGATGGCGCTGTCGAACAAGTCGGGTGACATCGTGCTGACCACCGGCAACAAGAGCGAGATGGCGGTAGGCTATGCGACGCTCTACGGCGACATGGCGGGCGGGTTCGCGGTCATCAAGGACATTCCGAAAACCATGGTCTACCAGCTCGCGGACTATCGGAACACGCTGAGTGCCGACATCCCGCACAATATCCTCACGCGCGCGCCCTCGGCCGAACTCCGCCCCGATCAGACCGACCAGGACAGCCTGCCGCCGTATGCGGTTCTCGATGCGATCGTCGAGGCCTACATGGAACGTGACCTGTCGCCGCGTGACATCGTGGCCGCCGGCTACGCCGAGGCCGATGTTCGCCGTGTCGTCGGTCTGCTGCGGCGCAACGAATACAAGCGGCGCCAGGCGCCGGTCGGCATCCGCATCACGCGCCGGGGGTTCGGCAAGGACTGGCGCTATCCGATCACCAATCGCTACCTGGACGAGTTCTGACCCAAGACGAGGACATGAGCATGAAAAAAATCGAAACGATCATCAAGCCGTTCAAGTTGGACGAGGTCCGGGAGGCCTTGTCGGAAGTGGGTATTTCCGGATTGACCGTCACCGAGGTGAAAGGCTTTGGGCGGCAGAAGGGACACACCGAGCTGTACCGTGGCGCCGAGTACGTGGTCGACTTTCTGCCGAAAATCAAGATCGAGGTGATCGTGTCCGACGCCGTCGTCGAACCCGCCATCGAGGCCATCGTGCGTTCGGCGCGCACCGGCAAGATCGGTGACGGCAAGATATTCGTCATGCCGCTGGAGCAGGTGATCCGCATCCGGACCGGCGAGACCGGTGAGGCTGCGATCTGAGTGTTGATGAATCGGGCAACGAGAATACCCGGCGGCCGTCGTGCTGCATGTCTGATCGCCATTTGCGTCGGTCTGGCCGGCGCGTTGGCCAGCGCAGCCGACCGAATCGAGTTGCCGGTCTCGGCCGCTCAGCGCAAGGCGCTCGGCATCGAGACGGTCACGCTTGCCGCGTCGACCGAGGCCATCGAGACCACGGACCTGCCGGCTCATGTGAGCATCGTGCCGGCGCAGCAGCGGGTCATCGCCGCGCCGCTTGCCGGCCTGGTCAGCGAACTGCGCGCGGTGCCGGGGGAACGGGTCGAAGCGGGCGCCACGGTCGTGGTGCTGAAGAGCGAAGAGCTGCTCGATGCCCAGCGTGGCCTGCATGAGGCGGCCGTCGAACTCAGGCTGGCCGAACAGGTGGCACAGCGTGAAGAGGCGCTGCTCGCCGAAGGCATCATCGCCGAGGCGCGGGTCCATGCCACGCGTGCCCGGCTGGCGCAATCGCGCGCCCGTTACCAGGCGCAGCGCGCCACGCTGCATCTGCTCGGACTGTCCGCCGGACAGCTGGCCGCCGTCGAGCGCGGCGAGCGTGTCCTCGATGCGCTGAGTCTGACCGCACCCATTTCCGGGACGGTCCTTGAGCAGCAGGCGGTGGTCGGCGGACGCGTGACGGTGGCGGCGCCACTGCTGCGCATCGCTAGTCTCCAGCCGCTATGGCTGGAGATCCAGGTTCCGGTGAATCTGGCTGCACGCATAGGCAAGGATCAGGCGGTGCGCGTGGCCGGGACTGCGGCGCGTGGCACGGTGCAATATGTCGAGCGCACCGTCGATGCCGCGCAGACGGTTCGTGTCCGCGCCCGGCTCGACCAAACGGGTTCGGGCTTGCGGCTGAATCAGAGCGTCGTCGCGCATATCGAAATGCCGCCCGCCGGTCGCCAATGGGCCGTTCCGCACAAGGCGCTGGTGCACGCACGCGGCAAGACCTGGCTGTTCGTGGAAGTCTCGGCGGGCTTCGAACCGAGGGCGGTCGAACTGTTGTCGCAGACCGCCGATCGCGCCGCGGTGGCCGGGCCCTTGCGCGACGGCGAACATGTCGCCGTCGCCGGCGTCGCTGCGCTCAAGGCCCTCTGGCAGGGCGAAAGCCGACCTTAGTGTGTTTGCGCGGCTGACCGAATTCGCGCTCAGTCAGCGCCCGCTGGTGGCGGGGTTGACGCTGATCCTGGTGGTGGCGGGCCTGCTGGCATGGCAGTCGTTGCCGATCGACGCCTTCCCCGACATCTCGACCACGCAGGTCAAGATCATTCTCAAGGCGCCAGGCATGACGCCCGAGGAGGTCGAGGCCCGCATCGTCGCCCCGATCGAAATGGAAATGCTCGGCATCCCGCGTCAGCGCGTGCTGCGCTCGGTCGCCAAGTACGGTCTGACCGATGTCACCATCGATTTCGAGGAGGGCACCGACGTATATTGGGCCAGGCAGCAGGTTTCCGAGCGCCTGAACGGTGTCGTCGCGACGCTGCCGGAAGGGGTCAGCGGCGGCCTCGCACCGATTTCGACGCCCCTGTCCGAAATGTTCATGTTTACCATCGAGGCGCCCGAGCTGACGCTGGAACAGAAGCGCCGTCTGCTCGACTGGACCATCCGCCCGCGCTTGCGCACGCTGCCCGGTGTCGCCGACGTCAATGCGCTGGGTGGCCGCGTGCAGACCTTCGAGGTGGCACCGGACAACGCGGCGATGGCCGCGCGGGGCGTGACACTGACGGAACTGTCGGCCGCCGTCCGCGGCAACAACCGCAATGACGGCGCCGGACGCCTGGCGGAAGGCGAGGAGGTCTGGCTGGTACGCGTCGAGGGCGCGGTCAGGACGGTCGAGGATCTCGCCGGCATCGTCGTGCGCAAGACGCCGGATGCGCTGGTGCGCGTCGGCGACATCGCGCGCGTGCGCTCGTCCAGCCTGACACGCTATGGCGGCGTCACCAAGGATGGCCGGGGCGAGGCCGTCGAAGGGCTCGTGCTCGGATTGAAGGGTGCCAACGCTCAGCAGCTCGTGCAGCGCGTGAAGGAGCGCTTGCAGGAGATCGCCCAGACCTTGCCCAAGGGCGTCAGCATCCACCCCTTCTATGACCGTTCAGCCTTGGTCGAGCGGGCCGTGGGGACGGTGTCGCGGGCGCTCACCGAGGCGGGAGTGCTGGTGATCGTGTCGCTGCTGCTCCTGCTAGGGAACCTGCGCGCGGCCCTCGTCGTGGTCTCGATCCTGCCCCTGTCGGCGTTTGCGACCTTTCTGCTGATGCAGCAATTCGGGCTGTCCGCGAACCTGATGAGCCTGGGCGGTCTGGCCATCGCGATCGGCATGCTGGTCGATGGCGCCGTCGTCGTCGTCGAAAACATCGTTGCGCATCTTGCCGAACCCGACCGTGCCGCACCGAAACTGCACAAGGTCTATCGCGCGGTGTGCGAGGTGGCGACGCCGACCGTGGCCGGGGTGCTGATCATCCTCATCGTCTTCCTGCCGCTCTTGACGCTGGAGGGGCTGGAAGGCAAGCTGTTCGGGCCGGTGGCGCTGTCCATCGTGTT
>JADYZP010000016.1 GCA_020853025.1 Burkholderiales bacterium | reverse complement strand
GCGATCGTCGCCGTCCTCGCGCTCGCGGCGTGGCAGGGGCGCATCGGCGACGCGCTGTTCGGCGGCGCGTGGCAGTTGGGGCCGTGGGTGCTGCACCCGTTCGCGCTGCTGTACGTGCTGTCGGGAACGCTCATGATCAGCAAGACGCTGCGGATTCCGAAGCTATAGAGAGCGCAGACCCCCCATTTCGACGAATTACCGTGTGCTTCTCGAGAGAGGTGGCCCCAAGCAGTTGGACAGTTTGTCGGGAGTTTTAGCGTGTAGCTCTACTGGTTACGCCGCCAGTTTCAGCGGTATACCTTCACGGCCTCCCCTTCCCGGCCCTTGGCGTCACCGCCATGCCGAGGAACACCGTCATGGCCTGATTGAGCCGCACCATATCCTCGTCGTCCAGCCGTCCAACCTGCGCGCCCATTTTCGCCTTGGGAACGGTGGTGATCTTGTCCACCATCAGGCGGCAGGCGAAGCGCAAGCCATTTCCCTCGTTCGGCTCCACCACAAGGCGGAACAGCGGCGCCTCGGTCGGGTCGGTCGTGAACGTGCAGATCGTGATGGAGTCGGTCGCGTCGAAACTGTCGTCCTGCACGATGACGGCAGGGCGCGGCTTACCCGCATAGCTGCTGCCACCGGAGACGATCCAGACTTCGCCGCGCCTCATTCATCACCGCTTTCGGACACGGCGTCGATGAAGGCTTGATCGTCATGGGCGTAAGCACTCGTGGCGACGGCTTGCGACTGACGGCGGGCCTGCTCCCGGAAAGACGGAGAACGCACGTCCGGGACCCAAATCTGAATCGGTCGTAGCCCCTGCGCGCGCAGCCGCCCGCGATGCTCGCGCACCTTCACGCGCACTGTCTTGGGCTTCGGTACGGCCACCATGATCGACCTCCGAATTGGTTACATGTAACCTATCACGAGCCAATCTGGAAAGCCAGACGCGGGCGATGGTGACCTTTGGTTAACATCCCTCGCGCCGTTACCACCCGGACCCGACCGTGCGCTACGCTGACCTCGTTTCAAATCCGCGTTTCCGTGCCGACCTCGCATACGGTCCGGCGCAGCGCGCCATCCTGGGCGGCGACGCCTTCACGCAGGCGCTAGCGACGATCAGCGCTTGGCCGGCCTACGCGCCGACACCTCTGCGCAGCCTGCCCGGACTGGCCGCGCAATTGGGGCTGGGCGCGGTCGACTACAAGGACGAAGCGGAGCGATTCAGCCTCGCGAGTTTCAAGGCGCTCGGAGGCGCCTACGCCGTCGCCCGCCTGCTCGGGTCGATGCGGGACCCGTCCAGCCTGACGGTCACTTGCGCCACCGAAGGCAACCATGGCCGTTCGGTGGCCTGGGGCGCCCATCGCGGCGGCTGTCGTTGCGTCATCTACGTGCATGCCGGAGTCGGCACGGCGCGTATCCGCGCGATCGAGGAGCTCGGCGCGAAGGTCGTGCGCGTCAGCGGCAACTACGACGATTCGGTCCGTCACGCGGCATGCGAGGCCGCGCAGCGCGGCTGGACGGTCATCTCGGACACGTCCTATCCCGGCTACACGGACATCCCTCGTTCGGTAATGCAGGGCTACGCGGTGCTCGTGCATGAAGCGATGCGCGAGATGGGCAGCGTGCCGCCCACCCATGTCTTCGTGCAGGGCGGCGTCGGCGGGCTGGCGGCCGCGGTCGCCGCGCACTTCTGGGAGCATTGCGGCTCCGCCCGGCCGCTGCTGGTCGTGGTCGAGCCTGACCGCGCCGATTGCCTGCTGCGAAGCGCACGCGCCGGCCGGCCGCAGACCGTCAGGGGAGCGTTGGACACGGTGATGGCAGGCCTGGCCTGCGGCGAGCCCTCGCTCCTTGCATGGACATTGTTGCAGGACGCGGCCAGTGCCTTCATGAGCATCCCGGACGAATCCGCGTTGCAGACCATGCGCCTGATCGCCACACCGCAGTCGGCAGACCCGCCGATTGTCGCCGGCGGATCCGGTGCGGCGGGACTGGCCGGGCTGATCGCGGCTGCCGCGGACGCAACCGCGCGATCGACCCTGAGACTGAACGACACGAGCCGCGTGCTGGTCATCGGAACCGAAGGCGCCACCGACCCCGAGTTCTACGCCAACGTCGTCGGCCGGTCCGCGCAAGCCGTTGCCGCCGCACGCGCGTCATCCAAGCCCTAGCCTAGCCTAGCCGTTCGGGCCGGTCGTCGGCCATGAAATGCGCGGAGCCTCGCGCCCAGCGCTGGTGCTGACCGCGAAGGAATTCAACCGACTGGGAGACGTGCTCGTGGCTCCGATTGCGCAGGAGGCGACTACTCGCGATACGCGGGATTCGCTGTCTCGCTGACGTGTCCGACTTCCGCGGCCGTCAGCCGGCCAGCTTCCGAAGAGCATGCTTATGCAACTTGGGATCGCCGCTGGCACAGACGTATCCGCCCGACGTGAGGCCGAGCGCCCGCCCCTCCCAATCCGTCAGCACACCTCCCGCCCCTTCGATGATCGTGACCTGCGCGAGATAGTCGTGCGGCTGGATGCCGCCTTCGACCACGAGGTCGATGTTGCCGGCGGCGAGTTGGCCATAGGCGTAGCAGTCGCTGCCATAGCGCGCCAGCTTGACCG
>JADYZP010000015.1 GCA_020853025.1 Burkholderiales bacterium | reverse complement strand
GCAGGACGAGCGTCGCCGTCAGCACGACGATGGCGAGCAGCTTCGCCCGCACCGTCAGGCGCCGCGGACGCAACCGGCGCATCAGCTCGCCGGCAACCATCGACGGGCGGCGATGCGCGCCACCGCCGCGGCACACGGCACCGGGCCGCCGCTGCAACCGGACATCCCCGACTGCGGCAGACGTGCCAGCAGCGGCGCGCCACAGCGTTGCCAAGTCGCGGGCGACAGCGGTGGACAGAGCTCGTCGGAACGGAGATTGCTCCGTCGCACCCTCAGCGCGACTGCGAGCAGGTCGGCGCTGATCGCGAGACCCGCTTCATCCGCCGTGTCGAGCGCGACTTCGAAACGGACACGCTGCCCCAGGATGCGAAAGTTCAGCATCGCGCCGTCGTCGAGACCATGCTCGCTGTCGGTGACGATCAATACCGGACGCGTGGCGAGTTGCGGCACCAGTTCGTCGAGTTCGGTGGCGTGCTTGCGACCGATGTAGACGATGTGCGCCTGCCGCGCCGCGCGGATGTCGGTGATGCGCCGGACCTCGGCCGGTCGGCCCTTGACCGTCAGCGTCGTCAGCGCCTGATCGAGACTGGCCGCCACCGCCTCGGCGCCGAGCACGGCAATGATGAAGCGCGGCGCTCGCATCGCCCCCGCGGGCCATTCGACGTAACCCGCGAAGCGATGGAGGAACGCAGCCTTGACGTCGCTTTCGGACCAGGTGGTCGGCGCGCCGCGGCAGTCGAGCGTCCACAGACAGACGCACAGCATGCAGAGCATGCACAGTCGGCGGGCGGTGTCGCGCGCCCTCATGGCAGCCGCCAGCGCAACGCGACGAGCACGCTGCGACCGATTTCCGCCACCTGGGGCGCCGGATACTCGGCGTGGTGATCGTGCAGCAGATTGAAACCGGATACCGAGAACTCGAGCGTGTCCGACGCCCGCCAGCTCGCGCGCGCCGCGAGCTCCGTGTACGAATCGAGTTCGGGATCGGCGAGCCGTCCGACATGGCGCAGGGTCAAATCGAGCGTCGAGCGTGCACCGAGATCCATCGATGAAGTGAGGGTGCCATGACCGGACGGATCGTTCGCGGCCTGTCCGGTGCCGAGGAGCGCCACGGCGCCCGGTTCGAACTTCAGGCGTTTGCGCAGCAGCGTGACGCCGGGCGTGATCCGCCACCAGTCCGCAATTTCCCAGCGGGCCCAGGCCTGAATGCCGTAGGAGTGGCCTTCGAGCCCGTTGCGCCACGTCAGCGGCACCGTCTGCCCCGGCTCGACGGTGCGCAGATCGTCGTAATCTTGGAGGAACAACGTCGCTTCGAGATTCAGAGCGGGCCATGGCCGCGAGCGCATGCCGATTTCGTAGGCCGTCACCCGTTCAGAGCGGAAATCGCGATTGCCGGTCAGAAACACCTGCCCCCCGAAACGTTCGATGACATCGCGATCGAACGGCGTCGTCGCACGCACCGCGCGCGCGACCGACGCCCACAGCAACGCGGCGTCGTGCATCCGCCAGGCAAGCCGCAGTTCGGGCTGCAGCATCCAGTCGGTGTAGGTGTGATCTTCGAGTTTGACGCCGAGTGTCAGACGCAGCGTGCGACTGAGGCGAACGGTGTCCTGGACGAACAGATTCAGGATCGAGAGCGTCCGTGCATCCGGCATGAAAGCCAGCGTGTCGGTGTTGTCGATCGTGTATTCATTGAGCCGGTAGCCGCCTCCCCACACCACGCGATGTCGCGTACCGAGATCGAAGGTCTGCTGGAGTTCGAAATCCCAGGTCCGCAGGCCGAGACTCAAACGATCACCCGGCGCGTCGCGGCTCCTGACATCGACATAGGCCTGCGCCTGCAACGCGCCCGTCGTCGTCGCCCGCTGCCAGCGCGACAGCAGGTTGACACCGTCGCTGCGCAGCCAGCCGATCGCGTCCTGCGCAATCTTGCCGCGATAGGCATCGCCCTGCAGCGTGACATCGTCGCTGCCGCGCGCGACGTCGACCCGGAAACCGCCCTGCCCCTTGTGCCATTCGTCGTTTCGGCCCGCGCCATCGGGGGATTCGGTCTCGCCGCGGGCGAAGCCCCGGCCATAGACACGGTAGTGCACCGACTCACCTAAGCGGCCGCCGTGTCGGAAACCGCCACGCTGTTCGCGATTACCGAGACCGAGGCTCGCGATCTCGCCTTGCGTGGCGACGGCCGGTCGCGTGATCACGTTGATGACCCCGTTCATCGCATTCGCACCCCACAGGGTCGCACCCGGACCGCTGATCACTTCGATGCGTTCGATGTCTTCGAGCATCACCTCGAGCGTGTCGGCGTAGATACCCGAGAACAGCGGCGAGTAGACGCTGCGGCCGTCGATCAGCACGAGCAGCTTGTTCGGGAAGTTCTGCGCGTCCGGATTGCCGCCGAAACCGCGCGCCGACAGGGCATAGTCACTCGCGGTGAGCTGCGTCACGAGCAGGTTCGGCGCGAGGCGCAGCGCCTCGGGCACGCTGGTCGCGCCGCTGCGCAGGATGTCCTGCCGCGTGATCACGTAGATCGTCGCCGCCGCGTCGCGCACCGGTTGCGGATCCTTCGTCACTGACGTGACTTCGAGCGCACCGAGTTCGCCGAGCGACAGCCGGTTCAACGCACCCGCACCGGTTTC
>JADYZP010000014.1 GCA_020853025.1 Burkholderiales bacterium | reverse complement strand
GACGACCGTCTGGCATCTTGTCTGCGACCACCTGAAACTCATCCTCGCCGGTATCCACTCACCCAATTCATCCCGACTCCTTGCCGATCGCGTTCATGGAGCTGGCTAACTGCGGTTTTTAGGTTCAATCCAGAGGAGAAATCCGAACGTGGCGACCTATCAACTGATGTGCTGGCAGGACATCCCCACGGCCGTCGAGTCCCGAGAGGCGGGCAAGGTGCACAAGGTGCAACTCAGCCCGCGATTCCAGGAACTGGTCGACCTGATGGCGATGAAACAGCGCCTGACGGGATCCGACGCCTACCTCGACCATTGGAGCAAGAGCGCGCTCCAGGCGCGGGACGGCTCCGCGGAGGACGTCGCGAAGGCCGTGGCCACGGAAATCGAGGCCCGGTACGACCAAATTCGCGAGGACGCGCTGGCGGCGAGCCGGGAAAAGAGGAAACGGGACAACCCGTAGTCCTTGCCCCCGGACCCGCGAGCTCCGCCATCCCATCTGTCTGAACTCGCCGTTGATTTCCAGCTTGACCGCGATTTTCGACATGCCTGCAAAAGCGGTCATCATCCGTCGGATTTACCGGTCATTATCCGTCGGATTCGGCGGTCATCATCCATCGGAAGCCTCGGTCACGTTCCGTCGGAATACACACTCCGGTTTAACCCGGAGCCAGACAAGAGTCCTGTGCAACCGCGAAAAAGTAGCGGGATATACCGCCATGCGCTGCCTGACGCACGCGGCCTGGTCGTCGTAGACCGTCAGCCCCAGTGCGCTCGCCTCGTCCGCCAGCACGGGCAGCAGTTGCGTAACGCCCCCGTCGTACGGGCCCAGGCTATAGACCCGCGTGTCGGTGCAACCGTCGGGGCGACTCTCGACCCAACTCTCGTCCACCTCGCCAAGCCCGCCCACCTCCGCCGGGAAGCGCTTGATCAGCGCCGACGCCAGCTGCCTGCACTTGGGGTTGGATGCTGTCGCCATGCCGTGCCGTCGACCGATCGAAGCGACCGCACCCAACAGGAGCCGATGCGCGACCGGTATCGATCGTAGAGTCGGTACCTACGCGGCTGCCAACGTCGCCGATTCCTTCGGCTCGGACGACGACTTCGCGTCCGGCCAGGTCACGATGGCGCTCACGCTTTTCCTGGTACGTTCGATCCGCACGGAGGCCGCTGCGCCGAAGTGATTTGCCAGGGTGCTGCGGATCGCCAGCAATTCGACCTCCCCCCAACCGTCGGGAATGCGGGACGTGGATACGCGCATGGCAACGGAATTCGCATTGATGGCGACACCCTGCGCCGTGGCCGGCGCTTCGATCTGAATGGCAAGCGGTACGGCGGCGCTCGCCGCATGTGCGAGCGGCAGCAGGACCATCGGCGGAAAAGCGTGTGCGCCTGCCTCGTGCGCGATACACAAATCGACGGTCAAGCTTCTGCTGCGGCCGGAGGGAACCACTTTGAGATAGGCCTCCGCCAGTGCGGCCTCGCGCTGCAACGTGGAAGCTCCACCGCGCATCTGCGGCAGCGCCGCACGCAGGTACCCGATCAGGTCGTCCAGCAGCGACTCGGCGGCCGTCGGGTCGCGCAGGTATGCGCCCCTCACGTCACGCAAAGCGCCGAACAACAACTCGGGTTCCATTCGCGCCTGCAGCACCTGCAGCCGCGACGCAAGGATGTTGCGCTGTGAGTCCGCACGCTCGAGTTCTGCGGCCCGCGCTGCGCGGAGCGTCGCAATTCCCTCGTCGCGAGTCTGGCAGTAGGCGGCGAACAACAATCCGGCCACTGAATAGAGCCAGCAGGCACGCACCAGGAACGCTTCGTTGGACAGTAAACGACCGTCCCTCACGCCTGGCGTGATGGGACCTTCGACCAGCAACCCGACCACCAGCGCGACGACCGCCACGAGAAAAAAAGTCACCGTCACGGAAGAAACTGCTCGTGGAATGGGGCGGAAGTTCGCCGCCTCGACAAGGTACGGCGCCAATGCGGCCGCCAACGTCAGCATCCAGCCGATGCGTACCGAGGTCACGATGCCTTCTACAAAGCCATCCGGCGCGTCGTAAACCGACCACGCCCGCATCGCGTCGAACAAGCTCAAGAGGACCACGAAGGCCGCGATGGACGGCCAACGCCTGCGCAGCAACGCGAGCAGTCGCTGTGCGTACTTCCCGCCCGGTTCAGGCACGTTCATACAGACAAAGCGCGCTGCGGCGGGATCCACCAACGGACAAGCATCCCGTATTCCCTCGGCAGCAAGGTTACCCCTTCAGCTCGACGAGATAGAGCTCGCTGTCGCGGCCGCTGATATTTTCGACGACGTGCGCTCCACCGTTGTCCCAGAACACATCGCCCGCCTTGTTCACCGCGATGAACGGTTCCTTTCCGGCATTCGTCACTTTCGCCTTGACGTCCTTCAGCGCGATCGTCAGGTGCGGGGGATGCGAATGCAATCCGGTGCCGCACACGCCCATCCGCGGGCGAGCCAGGTGCGAGATGACGCGCACCTTGTCGTTTTCGAACACGACTTTGCCGCCGGCAAGTTTGTCAGACTTCGTCTTCTGCGCAGCAGCGAGTGTGGACTCGGCGGCGCCGATACCCATGGTGGCGAGCAACCCAAGAACGTCACGTCGGGTAACCTTCATGGAATTCATGCGCTGCTCCTCCGGTCGTTACGGCCTACATCTGTCGGAAAAGATGGGTGTAGCTTTCGCTCACGGGCAACGCTTCGGTACGCTGCTTCAACTTCACCTGCAGATGCCCACGTAAGTCACGGGTGACCCCTGCGATCGCATTGACGTTGACGATCGTCGAACGATGGATCTGCCAGAATTGAATGGGGTCGAGCTCATCGATCAATTCCTTGATCGGTTTCCGGATCAACGACTCGGAGCCCGATGTCACGACCAGCGTGTACTTGGTGTCGGCGCGGAAATAGCAAATTTCGTCGACGGTGATCAGCTTGATCGTCGAGCCTGCCCACGCATTGACCCAGCGTAGGTACGTTTTCGCTTCGGTCTTCTGCCGCGCAAGCCCGGTCAGCAGATTCGAAAGGTCGGCCGGTACGGATCCGATGCGTTCCTTCAGCCGCTGCACCGTCGTCGCGAGACGCGGCAGGCTGACCGGCTTCAGAACGTAATCCACCGCGCCCTGGTCGAATGCGGCGATCGCGTACTGGTCGTAGGCGGTCACGAATGCACAGTGCGAGCGCCCGGCCGCCTGCTTTGCCACCTCGATGCCGCTCAAGCCCGGCATCTGGATGTCGAGAAACATCACGGTTGGCCGATGGATCGCAAGCAGCCGAAGCGCATCGACCCCGTCTTCGGTCTGCGCAACAATGTTGAGTTCCGGCCACAACTTGCGCAGGAACTCCGCGATCTCTTCCCGCAATAGCGGCTCGTCTTCGGCGATCAGCGCCGTAGGGCGCACCGGTTCGGCGGTCATGCCGGCGCTCCCACAGGCGCGAGCTCGGCGGGGAAGGCGGGCACGGCCGCCAGCGGCACCCGGATCACCGCGATCACCCCGCTGGGCTCGTTCGCCAGGAAGACCAGTTCGGCGGCGTCGCCATAGGTCGCCGCCAGTCGCGCGCGCGCGTTCGCCAGACCGACGCCCGTTCCGCCAGTCGCCGCCGCGCCGAATCCGACTCCGCTGTCCGCAACGTGAATTTCCAGCATGCCGCCGGCGGAGAAGGCCCGGATCGCAATGTCCCCCCCCATCGACGAAGGATTGAGGCCATGTTTGATCGCGTTCTCCGCGAGGGTCAGCAGTATCATCGGAGGAAAGCGCTGCTTTCCAAGCTCGGCCGGAACGTCGACAATGTAGCGCAGCCGCGCGCCCATGCGGATCTTGATGAGCGCAAGGTAGGACTGCAACAGCTCCGCTTCCTGCGCAAGCGTGGATCGCTCATCGCGCATCCGCGGCAGCGCGGCGCGCAGGTAGCGAACCAGGTTGTCGAGCATCGCGATGCCCCCTTCGGCATCGGATTGGCATAAACGCTTGACGTTGGCAAGCGTGTTGAACAGAAAGTGGGGTTCGATCTGCGCGCGCATGACCTGCAGGCGCGCTTCGAGCATCTGCTTGGCAAGTGCCACCCGGTCGATCTGCGCCTGCTGTATTGTCGCCGCGGCAGCGGCCGCCCGCTGATGGAATCCGTTGATGGCTGCGACGCCGCCACCTATAACCATCCAGTAGAGCAGATCAACCCAGAATCTGCGTGCCGCGATACTGTCCCAATCAAGGTCGTAGAACGGGATTACCATCAGCGCCCCGGTGAAGGCACCCGCGAACAGGCCGGTAACGATAACTGCCGCCACCACGAGGCGGGAACGACCGGCGGACAGCGCTTCGGCAAGTGCCAACATGAACAGGATGGGAAACCCCATGAGCAGGCACTCGACCAGGTAGTCGGACCAGGTCCGCAACAGGAGTTCGAGCGAGAATAAGTGATAGAGCAACGGCTGGAACAGCACCTCCGTACTGATGAGTGCGCAGATCGCCAGCGTGAACGCGAAGCGCCAGCCGGTAAGGTGCAAATGCAGGAATCGGCCGACGCGGGCCCCGGCCCACGTCGACTTCGTACTGCCGCCGGACGACGCGTTTAGCATCTAACCCCCCATCGTGCGCATTCTCGGCTCCGAGCCAGTTGCCCGCAACAGCAGGCCTGACAAAACCCGGAAATCACGTGGCGAATCCGGCGATTCGCGTGGTGAAACTCCCTTTAGGTCGGCCGCGCTTCCGGAGATACTATCCGGGATGGAGTGTCTCGCTATCCGGGACGAAGTGTCTTGATCACGGCGATCCGCACCTGGACATGCCCGCGATGACCATGGTGTTCCAGGTGCAGGATCCCGCCTTCCTCGACGCCGTCCAAGTCGGCAATAAGGGGATAGGCATTTCAATCACGCGAGCCCGAGTATTGAGGGTTCGATCGTGCGGGTCAACCGTCGGTTTCCGGCGGCAGCAGGCTGATCCGGGCACTTTGCGGAAGAACTTCGAGCGGACCCTGGCGGCCGGCACCAGCGGTTCGCGTGTCGAGTCCGCAGGCGTCGCAGGACGACTTGGCTACCAGGAGAGGCGCTGTTCGAACTCGTCGGCCGGGGCGGGCTTTAGCGCCGGATCGGGTGGCGAATCCCGCTTGGCATCGGCCGCCTCCCACAGCGGCGGGCTCCGGGCGAGTGCGATCCGGTGTAGCGCGATCGGCTCGCCGAGGTGGGCGATGAGGTCGCGCTCGGTCGCCGCCTCGGTGACGTAGGCGAGGAGCGAGCGAAATGGTCGCATCGGCGGATGCGCCTCACTGGAAGGTCTTCCCTGCGGCGTGGCTGGTCGCCTGACGATTGCGTCCTGTCCGCCGCCGCCGCCGCGCCGCCGTGGTACCGGCATCGGCCTGCCGTCCTCTCTAAGAACAGTCCGTTGAGCGTGGCGAGACCGCCGATGAGCGCCACCGGGAATCCGTTGTGCCACAACTCGTCGAACACGTGGCGCGCGAAGCCTTCGGGCATCCGGAGGCCGCTTCTGGCGTAGAGCGTGAAGGCCATCGTGCCGACGAAGATCAGAACCGCGAGATTGATCCCGGCGGCGATGATGGTGCGCAGCTTACGGCGACCCATCAGCACGCGCAGCAGCGGCATGAGCAACACACCGAAGATCGTGCAGCCGAATCCGGCAAAGACGAGGACGGCGAGTTCCGGGTTGCTCAGATTTCCGAACGCCAGCAGGCCCTTGACGGCGAGCGAGACAGTCGCGGCGGTGAAGTCGCGCCAGGCGCCGCTCCAGCCCCAGTCCCTGACGTAGCCGGCGAGTGCCGGCGAAATGCCTTCCGGCGGATGGAACAGCGGGATGATGGTTCCCTTCGGCGGGTCGCGGCCCACCGCGCGCCAGGCGATCAGATAGAAAGCCAGTACCGCCAATGCGCCGAGCCCACCGAATAATCAAGCGCCGGGAGTCCTGCATTGCGTTTCGCAGGCGCGTGGCGCCGGAAGGTTGGGCGACCAGGCCGCGCGGAATCCCGGCGACCACCGACAGGCCAGCGCGCAGCTGCAGTGCGACGAGCCGGCGGACTTCTCGACCTTCCGTGTCGGCTTGTTTGGCCTCGACAAGTGGGCCGACGTCACGCACAGCGTCGAGACCCTCGAACGCGCGCTGTCGGCGATTGCCGCACCGGCGCTCGAACAGCGGTAGCGAATACCGATGCGGCGACGCCGAATCAGACGAGATCGGCAAGCACGATCGTCGCCTGGACCCCGGCGGCGGTCTTCACCGTGATCCGGGTTCCGGGTGGCGCCCGCAATGCGTCGCGCAGCGCCGGCAGCGTCGTCTGCGACCATGCAAGGCCGTTGACTTCCACGATGACGTCGCCCGCCTTCAGCCCCGCCGCCGCTGCCGGCCCCGCCGCGACCACGTCGACGACCTTGTAGCCATCGGCCGCACGCTCGAGCCACATGCCGCCGCGATCGGCGATGTCCGGAGTGCCGAAGTTGAGGTAGCGCTCGAAGTACAGCGAGTCGTTGGGAAGGTCGAAGGTCACCGCGAACTGACGCAGCACCCCATTGCCGACGTTGCCGGCGACCTCGGTGCGCGCGGCCGCCTCAGGGGTGACCTGGACGATGGCGACGACCGGATACGGCACCTCGACCGTCCCCAGCTTCAGCATCCGGCCGCGCGCGAGCAGTGAGCGCACCGGTCCGCCGAGCCCGGCGCCGGTGATCGCCCGCTTGCTCGCCTTCAGTCGCTTCTCGAGATCGTGCTTCGCCGCGAAGCCCGGCGCCAGCGTCAGCGAGCCGCGGCTGCCGGTGTCGATTTCGAAGCTGCCGTCGACGCCGTCGATGCTGCCGTCGACCAGCGGCAGGCGCCCGCGAGCCGCGACCGGCACGCGCGTGCCGGTGCCCGCGTACTTGAATTTCGCGGGATCGTAGAGCGTCAGCCGCGAGCGCGCGTAATCGATCCTGATCGGCATGCGCACGAACCACTCGAGCCCGAGTACGCCGGCGATATCGTCCAGTCCTTCGACACGATGCAGGAAACCGTCGATATCCGCGACCGCATAGCGCTGTCCGGAAAGCTCCACGCCGCCGAGACTGGTAACGTCGGCACGGATCGTCTGCGGCAAAGGCTTGTCGGAGTCGACCAGCGAGGCCGCGGTCTGCGCCGACAGCACGTTGGTGCCGCCGGCATCGAAGAGCATGCGGAAGGGACCTCGGCCATCGAACATCACGCGAACGAAAAGATGACCGCTGAAGGTTTCGAAAGGAATGTCGACGGCATCGCGTCCGGCCGGAAAGGCGTACTCCGGCCGCGCCGCCGGCGGCCCGAAGTCGATGCCGGCCAGAGGTTCGTTGAACACGATCTCCTGCACGTCGACGATTTCTTCGCGCTTGGGATCGCCACGCGTCGTGCGGACGTGGAAGGGAATCTTGACGCCCTGGACGTCGCGCCGGTCGGAGTAATGCTCGGTACGGGTCAGCTCGGCCTCGCGCTCGACGAGCCTTTCGATCAGCCGGGACTCGGCGCCGATCCACAGCTCGAAGGCGCGGCCGCCTTCGGGCGTGATGCGGACGACGTCGAACTTGCCGCCGTCCGCCTCGGCGCGCTCCTTGAATTCGATCTTTGCGGCAGCACGTGACGGGTACCAGAAAGCAAGGCGATCGCGGTACGCCGCGTTGACCGCCAATTCGCGTGCCACCGGCGTGGACTCGATCTTCGCCGCGTCCCCACCTTCCTGCGTCCATGCGACCTTGCCGTCGAATCCCGCGGCTCCGCTCAAGGGGCCGATGTCGTAGCGCAGCATGCTGCGTCCGGACAAGACGTCGCTCCAACGCTCGACCTCGCCGTCGAGATTGGCGGCCGACAACCGGACCTGGCTGAACTGCGTGCGCAGTGCATCCCATGCCGCGCCGCCGCTCGCCGCCTTGGCGGCTGCCAGCAGTGCCGAGGGATCTGGCTTTGCCGTGCCTGGCGCCTGCGCGCCGGCGTGCAGCGCGAACAGGGAGCCTGCGAAAGCAACCAGGAAGCGCAGTGCGAAGCGAGGGAACATGGCCATTTCGGTGGGATCGACCGCCCGTCGCGCGGGCAACCCGGCATTATCGCAGATGGGGACCACGGCGGCGCCTCCCCGACCTTCGCGCCGATTGCGTGACACACCCGATGCCTGGCGGCTAGGATCGCAGCTGCCTCGCCCCGACGCAGCCGACCCGGAAATCCCACCCCACCGTGCCCGCCCCCGCCCCGACCACGTCCTCGCTGTCGCTCGCACGCCTGTTGCCCTGGCTCACCGGCTACCGCCGCCGCGACGCGCGCGACGACGTGCTCGCCGGCAGCACGCTCGCCGCGTATGCGGTGCCGAGTTCCATTGCCTACGCGCAACTGGCCGGCATGCCGGTACAGACCGGGCTTTACTGCTACCTGTTCGCCGGTGTGGCGTACGCGCTCTTTGGCACGTCGCGCCAACTTGCCGTGGGCCCGACGTCGTCGATATCACTGACGCTCGCAGTGACGCTGGGCGCTCTGGCCGGCGGCGATTCCGCGCACTACGCCAATCTCGCCAGCGCCACGGCGTTCTTCGTCGGCTTGACCGCGCTGTTTGCGTGGGCGATGCGCTGGGGCGGCATCGTCCATTTCATTTCGGAAACGGTGCTGACCGGCTTCAAGATCGGCGCCGGCACCGTGATCGCCATCAGCCAGTTGCCACTGCTGTTCGGCTTCGCGGGCCAGCACGGCAACCTCGCGGTGACGCTGACGCACATTTTCGGCCAGCTCCCCGATACGCACCGGCCGTCGCTCGTCTTCGGTGTCGCTGCGCTCGCCCTGCTGCAGGTCGGACACGCGCTCCGGCCGCGCTGGCCGGTACCGCTGATCGTCGTTGCGCTGTCGCTCGCCTTGATGGAATTGACGAGCGTCGAAGCCTTGAACATCGCGAGCGTCGGCACCATTCCGCGCGGCATCCCCCTGCCGGGCCTTCCGCTTCTGCACTGGGCGGAGCTCGACACGCTGCTGCCGCTGTCGCTCGCCTGCTTCCTGCTAGCGTACAACGAAGGCATCGCCGCCGCACGGCTGTTGGCACTGCGACACGATGCTGCCATCGACCCCAATCGCGAACTGCTGGGACTATCCGCCGCCAACGTCGCCATCGCCTTTGGTCACGGCTTCCCGTCGGGCGGCGGCCTTTCGCAGTCGCTGGTCAACGACGAGGCGCGCGCCCGGACACCAATCTCGATCGTCGTCTGCTCGGCGTGGATGGCGATCGTGCTCGTTTTCCTCACCGGCCTCTTCGACAGCCTGCCGCAGCCCTTGCTGGCCGCGCTGGTGCTGGCATCGGTACAGAGCATGTTCAGGATCGACGAGTTGCGGCAACTGCGCCGTGTCAGCAAGGCCGAGTTCGCAATCGCGCTGGTGACCATCGCCGCCGTGCTCGGCATGGGCATCCTGAAGGGCGTGCTGGTCGCCTGCGTCTTTTCGCTGGCGATCCTGATCCGGCGGCTGGCGTTACCCGAGTGCGTGCTGCTCGGACGCCTGCCGGGAACCGACCACTTCGCCTCGCTCATCCGGCACCCAAGCGCACAGCCGGTATCCGGGGTCATCGTGTTTCGCCCCAACGCCGCGCTGCTTTATTTCAACGTCGACGACGTGCGTGACCACATGCTGTCGCTGCTGGCACGCACCGATGGCTCGCTGCGACGGATCATCATCGACCTTTCGTTCACGACCGAACTCGACCTGTCGACCGTGCGCATGCTCGTCGACTTCGCGCACCGCGCCCGGGAAGAAGGCGTCGATGTGGCGCTCGCGGATGCCCACTATCGAGTCCGTGCGCTGCTGGCGATGCACAAGCAGAGCGCGCTGCTGGGCGACCTGTCGCGATCGTATTCGATCGCCGAACTGGTCGACGGACTGCAGTTCGACCTGCCTGCACCCGCATTGGCGCGCGCACAGGCGGCGCGTCCGGCGCCGGGTCTGTAAGATCGGCCATGGCGGCGGCGATCCCGCGACAAGGAGAGTATCTGAATGCGCTTGTCCATCATCGTCCCTGCGCTCGAGGAATCGGCGGCCATCACCGCAACACTCGCCGCACTGCAGCCGCTGCGCGCACAGGGCCACGAGGTGATCGTCGTCGACGGCGGCAGTCGCGATGCGACGCTGTCGATTGCCCGTCCACTCGCCGACCGCGTCTTCACCTTGGCGCCGGGACGCGCGGCACAAATGAACGCAGGAGCGCAACGAGCAGGCGGTGACGTGTTCTTGTTTCTGCACGCCGACTGCCTGCTTCCCGCCGACGCCGCAACGGCGATCGCGCAGTCGCTGACGCGCGGTGCGGTGTGGGGGCGCTTCGACGTCCACATCGCCGGGCGCGCGCGGATCCTGAAGCTGGTGGCAGCGATGATGAATCTGCGCTCGCGATGGACCGGCATCGCCACCGGAGATCAGGGCATTTTCGTGACGCGTACGCGATTCGAGGAAGTCGGCGGCTACCCCGAGATCGCACTGATGGAGGACATCACGCTGTCGCAATCGCTCAAACGCGCCGCGGGAAGGCCGGCGTGCCTCACCCAGCAAATCGAGGTTTCGGGGCGCCGATGGGAAGCGCGGGGTCCCTGGCGCACGATCTTCAGCATGTGGCGTCTGCGCCTCGCCTACGCGCTGGGTGCGGATCCAGCATCGCTCGCCCGCCATTACCGATGACGCGACGCGCCAAAGCGCCGGTGCTGCTGGTGTTCGCCAAGGAGCCACTGCCAGGCAGCGTCAAGACGCGGCTGGCGACCACGATCGGCAACGAACGCGCCTGTGCCGTGTATCGGGAACTCACAGCCTTGACGCTGATGCATGCAACGCAAGCCCATGGTGCTCGCATCATCGGCAACATCGAACTGTGGTGCGCGTCCGATCCGCGCACGCCGTACTTTTCGGCACTCGCGGCCGCGCATGGCGCGTCACTGCATCGGCAGGCCAACGGCGACCTCGGCGCGCGCATGGCCGATGCCATCGACAGCGCGCTGACGCGCGCACCCGCGGTGCTGCTGGTCGGCACCGATTGCCCGGTGCTCGACTGCGGCTATCTCGCTCGGGCCTGCGCGGCGCTGGCCGATCACGATGCGGTCCTGGGCCCCGCCGCCGACGGCGGCTACGTCGCCGTCGGTGCGCGCCGCCCGCTGCCTTTCGGCGCGATCCGCTGGAGCACGCCGCACGCCTTGGCGGACACCGCTGCCGGGTTCACGCGCGCCGGGATTGCCTGGTCGGAGCTACCCGCGACCTGGGATGTCGACGACGCACAAGATCTCGCGCGCTGGAACGCCCTGCGCGATGCTTCAACGACCGGCAGTCCCTGACGCGCGGCAAATCGGGAAATCGTCATGACGAGCGTGAACAGCGCCGCGTTGGAGAGATGTCCGGCTCAGGTCGTCGAACAGGCCGGCGACGCAGCGATCTGTTCCTTGGCCACGGTGATCCGCGCCGCCTCGGGCAGCGCTACGCCGTTCTTGACGGCCGTGATCTCGGCCAGGATGGAGATCGCGATTTCCGGCGGTGTGCGGCTGCCGATGTAGATGCCGACAGGGCCGTGCAGCCGCGCCATCTCGGCCGGCGTCACATCGACCTCGAGCAGGCGTACGCGGCGCTTGGCGTTATTGGCGCGCGAACCCAGCGCGCCGACGTAAAACGCCGGCGACTTCAGCGCCTCCATCAGCGCCAAATCGTCGAGCTTCGGGTCGTGCGTCAGCGCCACCACCGCGCAGCGTTCGTCGAGCTGCATTGCGTGCACGGTATCGTCGGGCATCGTCCGCACCAGCGTGACGCCGGGAATGTCCCAGGTCTCCGTATATTCTTCGCGCGGATCGCAGATCGTGACCTGATAGTCGAGTCCCACCGCGATCTGCGCCAGGTATTTGGAAAGTTGCGATGCGCCGATCACCAGCATCCGGTAGCGCGGACCGTGAATGGTCGTCAGCGTCGCGCCGTCGAAGGCCAGCCCGTCGACATCACGCGCCGGATGCAGCGTGGCCTCGCCGGTCACGATATCGAGCCGGCGCGCCACCAGGTGCCCGGTCTCGATTTCGCGCAGCAGCGCACGGATGGCCGATTCGCGTGTCAGCGGCTCCACCACCAGTTGAATCGTCCCGCCACACGGCAGGCCGAAGCGGCGCGCTTCATCCGGTGACACCCCGTAGGTCACGACCTCGGCGCGCGACTGCGTCATGCCAAGGCGGCGCGTGCGATCGATAAGATCGTCCTCGATACAGCCGCCGGAGACCGAGCCGACGACGAGGCCGTCGTCGCGAACGGCAAGCATGGCCCCTGGCGGCCGCGGCGAACTGCCCCAGGTCTTCACCACGGTGACCAGCAGCACGCGACGGCCGGCATCGAGCCATTCGGCGCTGCGCTTCAGGACTTCCAGGTCGACGCTGTCCATGAATGTTCTCCTCGCTCCGCTCCACAGCGGCACTTGCAAGCGGATATTCTAATCGAAGTTCCTTCCACCGCCGAGCGTGTTTCTTCTTTTGCACCAAGTGCTTGGTCTGAGTTCTGGGTTCGAGCTTCTGTCTACATTCGAATCTGCTGGATCAGGTCGAGTGTGCGTTGCTGCTGCGCGTTGGGTGTGGTGAGCACTTCGAAGGTCGGCGCATCGAGTGCGGCTTGTGCCGCAGGTATTGCGCACGAGGGTGGCGAGTTCGCCCGGCAAGGTCGCAAAGCTGTGCACCGGCGCGATGCCCACAGGCCGCCAGGCCTTTCGAAACATGTCGAGAATCCCAGGCGCGTATTTTTGCCATAGCTGGTCATGAAGCGTCAGTCGGTTGTTGGGGGGAGCCGCAAGATGCAGCGCAGCAGCGGTGGGAGCCTCCCCGAGTTCTAGGTGCATTCGCCCATCAAAGAAGTGATCCGTTGAACGACTTCGAAATACGCGAAGGTATGGTCGGGTTCGACGGTGTAGGTAGCGCTTCGCGCATTCGCCACGCTCGCGGTTGCAAGGGCGATGGTCGTCATCAGTAGTTACAACATGCAATGATTCTCCGTTTGGAGTGATGAAAAGTCTCGCGGGCCGGCGGCAGATCGGCTATTGCGCTCATGCGGAATTTTCGTGGCTTGAAGCGAATCGCGGGGCGACACCCAGCACACCAGCGGTGAGTAGGCGCGTCACCGGAGCAAAATCTCCGGCACGCGGATGACGCAGGCCATGGCGAAGGCCTTTATCCAGAAATCCAGAAAGGCGCTGCTCTCTTCTTCAGGCAGCGACCAGCCATTGCTCGACTTTGTCGCGGCCGGGCACGCAGCAGTCGCGATTTGGCTACTGCCAGGATCAGCTCGTGCGCGTCGGCGAAGGACCGCGATGCAGGTGAATTCGCCCTCACTCGTGGTGCTCGCTGCACTCGCGGTGGTTGTCGTGCGGGTGATCATGACTTGCTTGAAGTGTAGCCAGGTTTCAACGTTGACGGGCGTCCGGGAAAGCTGACGCTTGTCCCATTCCACGCTAGCTGCCCCCCAGGTGCCCCAGCAGCTTCCCGATCGCTTCGACCATCGCCGCCGGTTCGCCACGGCCACGAAGCAGTGGCAACAGCGTGGCCATCGCGCCCAGCGTCGAACCGAGCAGCTGGCCGAACGATCGCAGGTCGAACGGCACGACACGCATGTGCTCGATGCGGGAAAACATCGTCCCCAGCGTCGATTGTTCGGCAAGGTCCCGGATCTCCTCCTGCGGCAACTGCGTTGCGTCACCGAACAGCCACCGGCTTTCGACCAGCCGGCTGTGCTCGGTGACGCGTTCGCGATATGCGGCGAGCGCCCGCTTGCGCGTTCGAAACAACTGCTTGGTGAACATGAACAGCGGCAGCGTGAACAGCAGCGGTGCCCCGATGATGAAGCCGACAATCGGGCCCCACACCGGCGCGATCGACAGGTCGTAGTTCTGGATCGCGATTTCGTAGCCGACCGGGGCCGCCACGTTGGAGAGACCGTAGGCGAGAATGAACAGCGCGAAGCGGCCCTGCGCCTCGCTGATGAAGCCGATGCCGCCGGTGAGATCGGGATGCGTCGGATGCAGGTCGAGACGCATGCGGGACACGTGGTAGAGATAGAAGATCCACAGTCCGGTCTTCCAACCGATGCGCAGCCAGACATAGTTCAGAATCGGCAGCGCGATGAAAAACGCCCACCACCCGGGGGCCGTCAACATGCGCGCGTCCTCGACGCCGTGGACGTGCCAGGTGGGCAACGGATCCGGACCGAACTGTGGCACCAGGATCGCCAGCGAGATGGCGTAGGCGAACACTATGCACACGACATCCGGCCAGTGCGATTGCCGCAACCGGGCAATCAGCGCGTAAACCCGCTCGATGCGCGGCACATCTGCCGGGCTGATGATCCGGCAGCGCAGGAACTGGCTGGCCGCCTCCCGCGTGCTGCCGTCGATGATCACCTCCGCCGCGAGAAACAGCGGAAGCCCCAGCAAGAACTGCACATAGGCGGCGAAGTCGGCGAAGAAGTTGGTCGGCGTCGCCTCCACGCCGGCCAGCCCCTGCCGCCAGGCGAGAATCGCCATCGGCACGTAGGTCACGAGAACTGCGATGGCACAGCGCTTGACGATCGGAAACCGCGCGTGGCTGCCCAGCCCGAAACTCACCCACAGGCGCCGGAACCCGTCGCCGTCGAACAGCGAAAACGCGACCTCCGCTTTAGCCGCACCCGGCGCCGCCGATGCCGGGACGAACCCGCCGGCTGCGCCACCCGGACTCATTCGGCTTGCTCGCACATCACCGACCACAGGCGCGCGAACTGCGCCTCGCTCATTTCGTCCTCGCGCTGCGCGACGGGTCCGGCCGAGACGAAGCGCTGAAAGCCGAGGTAGCCGCCTGCCCGGTGCCGGTAATTGATCTCGCCGCAGGTCACCGGATACGCCCACTTGCTGCTCACGAAACTGCGGCGGAACCGCGCGCTTTCCGGGTCGCTGACCTCCGCTCGCGCCAGCGCTTCGCCCGCGGCGATGACGCGGGCCCGGTCGAGCGGGCGCGCCGCACCGGGCGTCAGCGGCACCCGCCACGCATACGCGAACAGCACCAGAAAGATGCCGAGCAGCACCAAGGTCGTCAGCAACGGAACCCGCCGAAACGCGCGCATCGGCCATCCGTGGAAAATGAGAAGTACGGCCCCCCGCCGCATTCACACACAGTTTCAGGCAATTCGCCGCCTTTCGCCAGACCCCTATGCGCCCGCCGCGGCTCACGCCGCCCTGAATCGCGCGCCCAGGCGAGTCGCCAGCACGACCAGCAGCGTGGAGATGGCAATCATGATGATGCCGAGCGCCGAAAGCTTTCCCCACAGCCCGTCATCGGCATAGCGCAGGATCTGCACCGCCAGCACCTCGGTGCCCGGCCGTGACAGCACCACCGACAGCGTCAGTTCGCGCAGGAACATCGACGCCAACAGGATCCATGCCGAAACGATGCCGGGAATCAGCAATGGCGCGATGATGCGGCGCATGGTCGTGATGGGGCTGGCGCCGCACACCAGCGATGATTCCTCGAGGTGCGCATGGATCTGCACGAACGCGCTCGCCAGCGGTCGAACGCCGTAGGGCAGATAGGTAGGTCGCGATGTAGCCGATGAGCAATGCGGTCAGCGTCGCGTACAGCGGCGTCTGCACGAAGAACCACATGAATCCGACGCCGATCACGATGCCCGGAAACGAGAACGACAGGAACGACAGCGACTCCAGCACCCCGGCGGCGCGGGTCCTGCCCTTGACAATTGCATAGGCGACGAAGATCGACAGCAGCACGCCTATCGTCGCGCCGACGACACCGAGGAAAAGGCTGTTGCGCAGCGCCAGGATGGACAGAGGATCGTCGAGCACGCCGACCCAGTTGCGCAGGCTCATCATCGAAAACGCGCGCGCACTCGGCAGCATCGAGTACGGTATGAACGACGTGTACAGCAGGACCGCCACGGGCAGCACGATCATCACCAGCGAAAGCAGCGCGACGACGACGAACAGCGGTGTACGTGCGCGCCCAAGTTCGATGACCGTCGGTCGGTATCCACGACTGGAAACGGTCACGTACTTTTCGCCTTCCGCCGTCAGCGCGCGATAGACGACGATCAACGTGATCGATGCCGCCAGCACGCTCATGCCGAGCGCGGCGGCCTTGCCGTAGTCGGTGGTGAAACCGGTGGCGATCATCTGGTACAGGTAGGTCGCCAGCACCTCCACGCGTCCCGGCATGCCGATCACCGACGGCACGGCAAACGATGCCAGGCTGCGCACGACGCCGAGGATGAACGCCGCCAGAATTGCAGGACGCAACACCGGCAGCGTGATCCGCACCAGCGTCCGCCATGTCGATGCACCGAACACGCGCGACGATTCCTCGAGCGACACATCGAACGACGCCAGCGCCGGCGCGATGATCAGGTAGGCGAGAAACAGCGCGAGACCCGTCGCCAGCGTCGACGAACCGACCACGAACAGCACGGTATTGACCATGACATCGGCGAGCGCCGGATCGGTGTACGCCTCGACGTACTTGGCCAGCGTGAAACTGCCGAAAGCCGTCAGGACCTGCGAAAAGCTGCCCAGGAGCAACATGACCACCGGGCTCACCGTCAACAGACCGACGATCGGGATCAGCGCGTAGGTGAGCTTCGAGCGCGTTGGGTCCATCGCCCGAAGTGCTTCAGGCCGATACCAGCAGGCAATGCGCGGGGTCGAGCGCGAAGTCGACGCGGTCTCCCTCCGCGATCGTGACATCCGGGTCGATGCGGGCGAGCAGCCGCTCGCCGCCGACCTGCAACTCCGTCTCGTAAACCTCGCCGACGAAGGTCAGCGACTCGACCACGCCGCACAACTGGTTTTCACTTCCTCGGACGCCGTCGCGGACGATGTGGATGAATTCCGGTCGCAAGCACAAGGTCAGTTCGGTCCCGATCGCTGCTTCGTGCTTACGACAGCGCAAACTACCGAGCGTGCAATCGACCACCGTGCGATCGTCTTCCTGTGCACGGACGATGGCCTTGACCAGGTTGGCGCGCCCGACGAAGTCGGCAACGAATCGGTGGTCGGAGTCGAAATAGATCTTCTGCGGCGTACCGATCTCGACGATGCTGCCGCTGCGCATCACCGCGATCGAGTCGGACAGCGCCGGTGCCTCGACGCGATCATGCGTGACGTACACGGCGGTGATGGCGAGCTTGCCGAGGAAGGCCTTGAGTTCCTTGCGCGTTTCCTCGCGCAGTTTGGCATCGAGATTGCTGAGCGGCTCGTCGAACAGAATGACCTTGGGTTCGGCGACCAGCGCGCGCGCCAGCGCCACGCGCTGTTGCTGACCGCCGGAAAGGCGTGTCGCCGACCTGCGTTCGACGCCTTCGAGCTGCACGAAGGCAAGCACGTCGGCGACCTTTTCGCGGATCAGTCCTTTCGCCATTCTCCGGATCTGCAACGGGTAGACGACATTGTCGAAGACCGAAAGATGCGGCCATATCGCGTAGGTCTGGAATACCATGCCCAGCCCGCGCTTTTCCGGCGGTATCGCGATCCCCTTGGCCTTCGACCAGACAATGTCGTCGCCGATGCGGATTTCACCATCGTCCGGCTTCTCCAGCCCGACGATGCAGCGAAGCAGCGTGGTCTTGCCGCAACCGCTGGGACCGAGCAGCGTGAAGATCTGGTTTGCGGATATGGTCAGGTCGACATCATCCAGCGCCTTGATGGTGCGGCCCTCGAAACCGTAGTGCTTGCGCAGACCCTTGATGCTGATCAGCATGGCCAGGTCGATTCGCTCGTTCCGCAGTCGTCAGCTGGCGCTGAATATCTTCTTGAACTCGGCGCCCCATTTGCGCAGCTCCGCATCGGTGAGCTCACGGATCGCGATCACCTTGGCCTCGCGGATACCGTCGATCGGCGGGTACACGCCGGGTGCGAGCGCGTATTCGCCGACATCCTTGGCCAGCATCCCCATCGACTTGTCCGAGAGCCAGTAGTCGACGAAGGCACGCGCGGCCTCGGGGTGCGGCGCCTTCGAGGTAATCGCGATGGCGCGCGGCGGTCCCATCAGCGGCTCGTCGAGCCGCGCCCATTCGAGCGGCGCCGGGGCCTTGGTGACGATGTATTTCGGCATGGAAATTCCGATCAACTTCTCACCGCTTTCGATCGGGGCGGGGGTCGGCCCAAACGACGCCACCAGCATCGGCTGATTCGCCGCCAGTCCCTTGACGAACTTCATCCACTCCGCCTCCGACTTGAAGACGTTTTTCTTGAGGCCGATCAGCCAGGAAATCGTCGATGGATGGTTCGCGGGATTGGCCATCACGATCTTGTCCTTCCACTTCGGATCGGTCAGGTCCATGTAGCGCTTCGGCACGTCGGCCTTCTTCACGCGGCCCTTGTTGTAGATCAGCCCGACGT
This sequence comes from Burkholderiales bacterium, assembly GCA_020853025.1. Taxonomy (GTDB): domain Bacteria; phylum Pseudomonadota; class Gammaproteobacteria; order Burkholderiales; family Casimicrobiaceae; genus VBCG01. The sequence goes on along the minus strand of JADYZP010000014.1, from coordinate 42,418 downwards.
ATTCGATGCCGAACAGCTGGATGCTGTCGTCCTTGTGCGCCCATTTGGGATAGCCGTTGGCGGCCGGCGAGTGGTAGGCGGTGAGAATGCCCTTTTTCTTGAGCTCTTCGAGCACCGGCAAGGGTGCCTGGACCACATCGGCGGCAAGTTTGCCCGCTTCGAATTCGGTGATTGCGGTGGCGACGAATTTGGAGCTCGAAATGCGCGCGTACTTCGCCTTGATGTCGGTATCCGCAGTGAACGCCTTCGTGATCGGCTCGACCGCGGTGATGCTGGCGTAGAAGGCGACTTCGCCCTCGGCTTTGGCTTTTGCCATTTGCGCGTTGTCGGCGGCATGCGCCAGCGAGGCGACAAGGATGGCGCCGGATGCGAGCAGCATTCGTTACATGGAGCAGCTCTCCTTTCTGGTTGTGGACGGACGGTGCACGAAAATCGCGAATGCGGCCGGCCCAGGCGGCACGTCCGGCGGTCCCTGTCCGGGAGACCGGCCAGCGGCGCGGACGACAAACGCAGGCAATTACCCCGGGTACGCGGGTCCTTGTCTGCGCTATAGCGTCAACCTCTACCCTTCCACGGAACGACCAACCGTTCGACGTAGCGCATCAGCAGGTCGAACGCATAGGCGACCACACCGATGACCACGATGCCCATCATCACCACGTCGGTGCGCAGAAAGTTGGAGGCATTCAGCACCATCTGCCCCAGCCCCTCGGTAGCCGCAACCATCTCTGCCGCCACCAACGTGGTCCAGCCGAAGCCGATCGATATGCGCATGCCGGTGAAGATCTCCGGCATCGCCGCCGGAACGATCACGTGCCAGATCACCTGCCACTTCGACGCCCCCATCGAATATGCTGCATTGATCTGCTCGATCATCACGCCGCGCACACCGGCGCGCGACGCCATGGCCAGCGGCGCGAAGCAGGCCAGGTAGATGAGAACGACCTTGGCTCTTTCATCGATGCCGAACCAGATAACGATCAGCGGCAGGTACGCCAGCGGCGGCAGCGGACGATAGAACTCGATCGGTGGATCGAGGATGCCACGCGCGATTCGCGATACGCCCATCGCGATGCCGGCGGGAATCGCGGTGATGCAGGCAAGCAGGAATGCCGCGAAGACCCGGTAGAGACTCGCCCACAGGTGGTCCTGCAGCGGCTTGCCGCCCTGGATATCCCCACGCATCGCGTCGCCGAATGCCTTGACGATTCGCTCCGGCGTCGGCAGGAACAGGTCGCGTATCCAACCCAGGTGCGTCGCCAGCCACCACAGCGCCAGCAACAAAATGACGGTGACGATGCTGATAATCGTGCTCGAGCCCTGCCCTGGAATGCTGTAGCCGGTGACGGTACGCTCTCCCTTCGCGCGCGCCCGCGCCGCGACCGCTACCGGCGCCACCCTGTCGCCGGCGTCCTCACCGTGTCCGGCGTGTCGTGTCGTGCTCATGCCGCATCGAGCTCGTCATGCGCGCTTTGCTGGATGACGCCGAGGATTTCCTCGCGCAGGCGAATGAACTCGGAATCGGACTTGACGGCGCGCGCGTCGCGGCATTCGATGAAGCGCCTGCCGAATTCCAGCTGGTAGCGATGCGCGATGCGTCCCGGGGACGGCGTCATCACGATCAGCTCGGTGGCGAGGAACAGCGCTTCCTCCACGCTGTGGGTGATGAAGAAGAACATCTTGCGTGTCTCCCACCACAGTTCGAGTATCAACTCCTGGATCTGCTCGCGCGTCAGCGCATCGAGTGCGCCGAGCGGCTCGTCCATCAGCATCACCTCGGGGTCGCTGGCGAGCGCGCGCGCGAGGCCGACGCGTTGCTGCATACCGCCGGAAATCTGGTAGATAGGCGAATGGGCGAATTTCTCCAGCCCGACCAGGCGCAACTTGTCCAGTGCGGTAGCGCGCCGCGTCGCACGATCGACGCCGCGCATGCGCAAGCCGAACTCGACGTTCGCGACCACGTCGAGCCACGGCATCAGCGCATGCTTCTGGAACACCACGCCGCGTTCCGCACCGGGTCCGGTGACCACCTCGCCGTCGAGCAGGATCTGGCCCGACGAATACTGCATGAAGCCGGCGATGCACGACAGGAGCGTGGTCTTGCCGCAGCCGGACGCGCCCAGCGCGACCACGAAGTCGCCCGGATCGAGCGAGAGATCGATGTCCGACAGCGCGTGCACGCTGCCGCCACCCGTGGCCGCGTAATGCACCGACAATTGATGGATTTCAAGTTTGCTCATCAGCGCTGGCCGGTTATGCACCGGCGCGTCGGCGACGCGGTCGGGGCGCATTCGACAGCGGCACATTCGCCGATACTCGACCGTGCGACGTGCCGCCGAATAACGGGAAGTCGCCGCCGGCGGCTTGCTGCATCGAATGGACTACTTCATTGCATCCTTGACGTAAGCAGGGTTCACCGCCACCGAATAGTCCGGAAGCGTCTTGTCGATCTGCTTCTGCGATTTCTGGAATTGCGCGGTCGCTTCCAGCGCCTTGGCGGCGAGGCTGTCCTTGCCACCGCCGAGCCACTTCGTCGCCTGCTCCTGCAGCGTCGGGAACTCGTACAGCGCCATGCTCTCCGGAACATCCTCGGCCTTGGCGCCGGACCACTTCGCCACCGCCTTCACCTGTGGCGACGTGGCCGTCCACTTGGCCTTGTTGTCGCGGTATTCGGCGTCGGCCTTGGCCATGATCGAGACGAATTTGACCAGGAAATCGTGGTGCGACTTGGCCCAGTTCTTATCGACGACATAACCGTCGAACGTGGCCTTGCCAGTCTCCTTGGCGATCTTGCCCGAACTGGTGATGACGTCGCCATCCTTCTTCACGTCGGAAAGCACCGGGTTCCAGATAAACGTCGCATCGATGTCGCCGCGCTGCCAGGCCGCGCGTATCTCCTGCGGGCGCAGGTTGAGTATTTTCACGTCGGCGGGGTTGATATTTGCGTGCTCGAGCGCGACCATGAGGTCGAAATGCGTGGTCGAATTGAACGGTGTGGCAATCTTCTTGCCCTTCAAATCAGCGACCGTCTTGATTCCTGATCCCTTTCTTGCCACCAGCGCTTCGGCATCGGCAATATTGTCGAGGATCCAGAACAATTCCAGCGGTTCGCCGCGCGATGCCGCCGCAGAAATGCCTGCCGATCCGACTTCGACGACCTGCACTGCACCCGAGGCGAGCGCTTTGATGACTTCACCGGCACCACCGCCGAACTGCTTCCAGTTGATCTTGTACCCGGTCGCCTTTTCCAGTGCCTTCGATTCCTGCATGATGCGATAAGGAACGAGCATGTCCTGGTAGGCGATCGTGACTTCCTTCTGCGCCATCGAGGGCATTGCCGTCATTGTCGCAACAGCGGCGACCGATGCAACCATCAGCGTCCTGATCATATTCATCTGCTTCTCCCCCGTTCCTGGTTTGAGTGGTGCTGCGAAAAAAACGATGCGCGCTGACGTTGTCGGCGGTAGTCGGGCATTCAAAGCCTGCCGTGCTGGCGGCGACGGCCCTCTAGAATGAACGCAGCGTCGCGTCGAGAATTTCGGCAATGCCGTCGACGTGCGACTTCTCAGCGATCAGCGGTGGCGCGATCAGCGCGCTGTCCCCGGTGAGTTTGACGTGCAGGCCGTTGTCGAACAGCTTTTTTTGCAGCGCATGCCCGCGGACACCCGGCGCGCCGTCGGGTGCTAAATCGATGGCTGCGAACATGCCGTAGCCGCGGATGTCGGTAACGAGGCTATGGTCTTTCAGCGACCAGACGGCGTCAAGAAAATACGGCGACATTGCCCGGCCGCGCCCGAACAGATCATCGCGCTCATAGATGTCCAGCGTCACGAGCCCGGCGGCACACGCAGCCGGATGACCCGAATAGGTGTAGCCGTGGAACAGTTCGATCGCGCCTTCCTGCGCGGCGTTCATCACCGCGTCGTGGATCCGGGTCGTCACTGCAACCGCACCCATCGGCTGCGCGGCGTTGGTGATTCCCTTGGCCATCGTGATCATGTCGGGCGTCACGCCGAAACTCTGCGCCGCAAATGCTTGCCCCGTGCGCCCAAAACCTGTGATCACCTCATCGAACACCAGCAGGATCTTGTGCTTGTCGCATATGGCACGCAAGCGCTCGAGATAGCCCTTCGGCGGCACCAGGCAGCCGCTCGATCCGGCAATCGGTTCGACGAAACAGGCGGCAATGTTTTCCGCGCCATACAGGTTGGCGAAGCGCTCGAGGTCGTCGGCCAGATCGGCTCCGTGCTCGCCTTGGCCGCGCACGAAGTAATTCTGCTTGAGATGCGTATGGCGCATGTGCGCGACATGCAGTCCAGACACGAACTTGCGGCGGTTGTTGACGATTCCCGACAGCGCGACGCCACCGAAGTTGACGCCGTGGTAGGCGCGCTCGCGCGAAACGAACATCGTGCGACCGGCCTCGCCGTTGGCCTGGTGGTACGCGAGTGCGATCTTCATCGCGGTATCGATCGATTCCGATCCCGAATTGACAAAGAACACACGATTGAGGTCGCCGGGGGTAAGCTGGGCCACACGCTCGGCCAGCGCGAAGCTTTTCGGATGGCCGCGCATGAAAGGCGCGACAAAGTCGAGCTCGCGCAGTTGCTGGCTGACGGCGTCGGCGATTTCTTTTCGTGCGTGCCCTGCGTTGACGCACATCAGCCCGGACGAGCCGTCGATGATCCTGTCGCCGCGCTCGTTGAAGTAGTACATGCCTTCGGCACGCACGACCATTTTCGGATCGTTCTTGAAATCGCGATTGGCGGTGAACGGCATCCAGTATTCCGCCCTGGATCCGCTGACGCGGCTTGACGTGTCGTGCACTGCAGCTTCGGTGTGTCCCATCGATGTCTCTCCTGCGCGGCTGCGCGCTTGTGCCTTCGAATGGCTATCGTACTCCGATGTACCCAGGAGATCGGCAATGGCCGCCGCCAGTGGCAACCGACAGGCTACGCGACGCCCGAATCGAAGCCGCGGTATCGGCGCCGCGCGGCGCGGCTTGCGGCGTCGGCGCGGGCTCTCGGGGCTCCCACGGCTGCAGCAGCAATGTAGTCAGTGCGGAGTCCGTTGGCAATACGCGGCCAGCGATTTCCGGACCGCGCCGTTTCATAAAATGATAATCATTCGCTTCCTGACGCCTTCGCCGTGGCCATTGATCAGCGCGGAGCCGCCACGCCCACCGTAGGTCATGACCGATGCGCATGATTGAATCCGACTTCGTCATCGTCGGTGGCGGCACCGCCGGATGCGTGCTCGCCAACCGCTTGACCGCGAGCGGCCGTCACCGTGTTGCGCCGTCGGCGCGGGGTGTTACGCGCGGGCGCTCGCGCAGCGGCGTACGCTTGCCCGATTGCGGCCCCCGGCGCGACATGTCCGCGCCGAGGCCATCTTCGAACGACGCGCCGAGCGCACCTGCGGCGCGTCGCAGCGCGGGCGCGATCGACAGTGCGCGGGCCAGCGACATCCTCGCCACCGGCGCGTGCACCGCAACACAGGCGGCGACTCGGCCGCCGTGGGCAATCACCGGCACCGCCACGCACACGACGCCTGCCAGGTATTCCTCGTTGTCGGTGGCAAGCCCGGCACGGCGGATCGACGCGAGTTCGGTTTCGAGTTGGCTGCGGTCGGTGATCGTGTTCTTCGTATGCCGCGCGAGCTCGAGGGCTGCCAACACGCGACGGCACCTTGCGGTCGGCAACAGCGCCAGCAGCAGCTTGCCGCTGGCGGTGCAATGCAGCGGCACTCGCGATCCAGGTTGCAGCGTCATCCGCAACGGCCATGCGCTTTCGACGCGATCGACATAGACGACCTCGCCCTTCTCGAGCATCGTCAGGTTGACGGTCTCGCCGACTTCACTCGCCAGCCGCTGCAGGATCGCATGGCGCGGCCCGTGTGCCGATTCGTTCATCAGCACATCGAGCGCGAGCCGGGCGAGTCGCGGACCCGCGACCACGCGCCGGCCGCCGGGCTCGCGCGCAATGAGCCCCGACTGCTCGAGCACGTTGAGCATCCGGTACACCGTAGGCTTGGGGAGTTGTACGGCATCGGTCATTTCCTGCAATGAAACCGGCGACTGCACATGCGCGACCTGTTCGAGCAACGCGAAGGCACGCAACAGCGGCGGAGCACGATCGATCTTGCGCGTCATCGGACTGACGTTATCGCAAAAAATGGAATATCTCAATCCATATTTTGTATTGTCGACTTGCCGATGTGCAGCCGATATGGAACACTGTCGATCGACCCGATGCTGCATCCACGCCATTCGCGTGCGCACGCCGAGCGGGGTTGCGCCGGGCGCCGCGCCCGATGACTTCTGGAGAGCTACGAAATGAACAAACCCGTCGAATTGCCGCCGGCCGTCATCGGCCGACAAACCATGACGCCTTCCGAGGCGTTCGTGGAAACGCTGGTCGCGCATGGCGTCAAGGAAGTGTTCGGAATCGTCGGATCGGCGTACATGGACGCGCTCGACCTGTTTCCGCTGGCCGGCATCCGATTCATTTCGGTCGCGCACGAACAGGGCGGCGGTCACATGGCCGACGGCTACGCGCGGGTATCGGGCCGGCAAGGTGTGTGCATCGGGCAAAACGGACCCGGGATCACCAATTTCGTGACCTCGACGGCGGCCGCGTACTGGGCGCACTCGCCAGTGGTCGTGATCACGCCGGAAACCGGATCGATGACGCTCGGCCTCGGTGGATTCCAGGAAACCGAGCAGTTGCCGATCTTTTCCAGGATCACCAAGTTCCAGGCGCACGTCAATAACAAGGCGCGCATGGCGGAGTTGACCGGTCGCGCATTCGACCGTGCGCTGCTCGACATGGGTCCGACGCAACTCAATATTCCGCGCGACTACTTCTACGGGGACATTCAGTGCGAAATTCCGCGCCCGATCGTCATCGAGCGGGGCGCGGGCGGAGAGCAGAGCCTGGCGGAAGCGGCCACGTTGCTGGCGTCGGCCAAATTTCCGGTCATCCTGTGCGGTGGCGGCGTGGTGATGGCAGATGGCGGACCCGAAGCGATCGCGCTGGCCGAGCGTCTATCGGCACCGGTGTGCAATTCCTATTTGCACAACGATTCATTCCCGTCGCAGCACCCGCTGTGGTGCGGGCCGCTGGGCTACCAGGGGTCGAAAGCGGCGATGAAGCTGATCGCTCAGGCGGACGTGGTGCTGGCGCTCGGCACACGCCTGGGGCCATTCGGTACGCTGGCGCAGTACGGAATTGACTACTGGCCGGCAACAGCGGCGATCATCCAGGTCGACGCCGACCCTCGGATGCTGGGGCTCGTCAAGCCGATTGCGGTCGGCATTTGCGGCGACGCCAAAGCGGCGGCGGCGTCATTGACCGCACGGCTCGCCGGCAAGTCGCTGGCATGTGACGCCAATCGGGCCGATCGGATCAAGCGCATCGACGCCGAGAAGTCGGTATGGGAGAAGGAACTTTCTGGGTGGACGCACGAGAAGGATCCATGGTCGGTCGAAGTCAGTGCCGACACCGGCCTCATGCATCCGCGACAGATGTTGCGTGAATTGGAAAAAGCAATACCCGAGGGTGCGATGGTGTCGACCGATATCGGCAACATCTGCTCGGTGTCGAATTCGTACCTGCGCTTCGAGCGCCCGCGATCGATGTTCGCGGCGATGAGCTTCGGCAACTGCGGTTACGCCTTTCCGACCATCGTCGGCGCCAAAGTTGCAGCGCCGGACCGACCGGCGATTGCCTACGTCGGTGACGGCGCGTGGGGGATGAGCTTTGGTGAACTGCAGACCTGCGTGCGCGAGAAAATCCCGGTGACGGCCGTGGTGTTCAACAACGGGCAGTGGGGTGCGGAAAAGAAGAACCACGTCGACTTCTATGACAACCGATTCGTCGGCGTGAACCTCGACCACCAACCCTCCTGGGCAGCGGTGGCGAAGGCGATGGGGGCCGATGGCCAGCGCATCGACAAGCTATCCGACGTCGGAGCTGCGTTGCGCGCCGCCGCCGCCGCACAACGTGATGGCCGCACCACCGTGCTGGAAATGATGGTGACGCGCGAACTCGGCGACCCGTTCCGCCGCGACGCGCTGGCGCTCCCCGTCCGCCACCTGGCCAAGTACAAATCGACACAGGCGCCGCGCAACTAGAGGCAACGCATATCGCAAGCAGATGGGTGACCGCCGCAGGTGCCCGAATCATGGGCGCACGGAGATCGCCGCCGGGCACCAGGTCGAAATGGTGGAACACCACCAGCGTGCCGCGCGCCCGCACTCAGCGTCAAGCGCGCTGCCGTAGCATGTGGCGGCCTTGGTGGAGGCGGTTCACGCGGCGTCGCGCACAGCACGGCAATCGACGGATGCACCTTAGGTTTAGGCTGCGAAAATCATCCGGTGATGATCGGCCGCAGCGTCTCGATCTCCTCCACCATGAAGTCGAAGAATGCGGCGACGCGCGGCGTATGCCGCACGTCCGGGTGCGCCAACACGCGCCAGATCCTCGTCAGCTCCGGGATTGGGCCGAACAGGCGCACCAGCTCCGGCTCCGCGTCGCCGAGCGCGGTGGGTAGCGGGGCGATGCCGATGCTCGCCTTCACCGAATTGAGCAGCCCGAGCACGCTGTCGTTGCGCGCGACGATCCGGGCGCCCGGCACGACTTCGCGCAGCCACTTCGCCGCGCGGTGCCCGGCCATCGTCTCGTCGAAGCCCGCCAGTGCATGTCGCTCGAGGTCCTCGATCCGCTCGGGTCTTCCGTGCCTCTCGACATACGCGCGGCTGGCATAGACGGCCCACAGCGAGTCGCCGATCTTGCGTCCGATCAGCACGCCGTCATCGGTATCGCCCGAGCGCAGCGCGACGTCGGCGTCGCCTTTGGCCAGGTCGAGGTAGCGGTCGCTCATCGCGAACTCGACCTCGAGCCCCGGATGGCGCATGCGGAAGCGCTCGAGCAGCGGCGAAGCGGTAATCCGGTTCATCAGCGGCTCGGGACAGGTGACCCGCACCACCCCAACCGCGTCGCGCCGCGACACGTCGACCTGAACTTCGAAGGCTGCGACCGCCTGTTCGACGCGCTGCGCCTGCGGCAGCAGCGCCTCGCCGAACTCGGTCAGCCGGTAGCCGGTCGGGTGGCGTCGCACCAGTGGTCGTCCGATGCGCTGCTCGAGCTCGGTGAGCCGGCGTTGCACCGTCGACTGGTTCACCTTCAGCACGCGTGCGGCCGCCAGCGTGCTGCCGTGGCGCGCGACGGCAAGGAAGTACCTGAGATCGTCCCAGTCGAACATCGCGAGATTTCGCCAGCCTGGCTATGCGTTTACGCGGCCCCATTATGCAATTTTTCCATCTTACGGGACGCACTCCACGCGACCAGACTGTGCCGACACGTCGGACATCCGACTGCACAGGAGGAAGCAATCATGACCGCCACCCAGGCCACCGAACCGACAGCGTTCAAGGCAGCGCAGCGCGCGCAGTGGGACCAGTCCGCCGCCGGCTGGAACGCCCACACGCCGCAGATTCGCGACTGGCTGGCTGCGGCCACCGAAGCGATGCTCGACATGGCCGCCGTAGCGCCACGCTCGCGCGTCCTCGACGTGGCCGCGGGCTCAGGCGACCAGACGCTCGACATCGCGCGGCGCGTCGGTCCTGAAGGCTACGTGCTCGCGATCGACCTGTCGCCGGCGATCCTTGCGCTCGCGAAGGAGAGCGCCACGCGCGCCGGATGCCGGAACGTCGAAACCCGCGTTGCCGACGGCGAGAGCCTGCCGGTCGATTCGGCCGACTTCGACGCCGCCGTCTGCCGGCTCGGCCTGATGTTATTCCCCGATCCGCTGCAAGGGCTGCGCGAACTGCACCGCGCCACACGCGGCGGCGGCCGCGCCTGCACGATGGTGTTCTCGCGCCCCGATCGCAACCCGTGCGTCACGATCCTGATGTCGACCGCGCTCAAGCACGCGGGCCTCGCGCCGCGCGACCCGTTCCAGCCGGGCGGGCTGCTGAGCCTCGGCAAGCCCGGGCTTGCCGACGAGCTATTCCGGTCGGCAGGCTTCAGCGACGTGTCGACCACGAAGCTTGACGCGCCGTTTCGGCTGCCTTCGACAAGGCACTACCTCGACTTCGTGCGCAGCTCGGCGAGCCCGATTCAGCAGATCCTCGGCCGGCTCGACCGCTCTGCGGCCGGTGCGGCGTGGGCCGAGATGGAGCAGCGGTTAGGCGAGTTCACGACCCCGGCGGGTTGGGTCGGACCGAACGAGTTATTGCTGACGGTCGGGCGACGCTGACCCGTGGGGTGCTGCCGTCGGGCGCCTCGCTTGCGCCACCACCAGATCAGCAGCGACGCAGCAGCGAGACGACGATCGACGTGGCCAGCGGTAGTCTTATCCAACATGGTATGAGTCTGAAGCGAGGTAACTGGGTCGATCATCGAGGGCGTGGTGAAATCGATATGAGCGAGCAGACCGTCGACCGCAGTCCGCGTGCGACGCCGGCCAAGCGCGCGCCTGCGGCGCGCCGGCAAGCAACGCAATCGGGCTGACGCTCGCAAGAACATCCGCACCCGATGCTACCCTGGTCCCGCGGCGACCCCGGATCACCCCAGCCTCCCGTCGGCACGGGCGTTCGCCAACACAGCCGCCCGACGCGGTAGGCGGAGGCCGCGTTCGCGCTCGCCTACAATGACGCACCTCCCCTTCATCTGTCCCGATGACCTCTTCCTCGCGCCACGCCGGTGGCGATACCCGCTTGTCACGCGTGGCCCACGCGGCCATGCTCGAGCGCGGACTGCAGCCCGATTTCGCCCCGGACGTGCTTGCGCAAGCGAACGCGCTCGCGGGCCCCGCCACCTCCACCGACCCCGCCATACGCGACCTGCGCAATCTGCCGTGGGCATCGATCGACAACGACGACTCGCGCGATCTCGACCAGCTCTCGGTGGCCGGCGCCATGGCGGAGGGCGCCGACACCATCTACGTGGCCATCGCCGACGTCGATTCCCTGGTGCAGAAAGGCTCGGCCATCGATGGCCACGCACTGCTCAACACCACCTCGGTGTACACCGCCGCGGAGATCTTTCCGATGTTGCCGGAGAAGCTGTCGACGGACCTCACGTCGCTCAATCCGCAGGCAGATCGCCTCGCACTGGTGGTGGAGATGGCCGTCGGCGCCGACGGCGCAGTGCAGCGCTCGCAGGTGTATCGCGCGCTTGTCCGCAATTGCGTCAAGCTTGCCTACAACGGCGTGGCTGCATGGCTCGGCAGCGACGCGCCGGCACCGGCTGCGCTGGCCGCTGTGCCCGGGCTCGACGAGCAGCTGCGGCGGCAGGATCGCGTAGCGCAGGCGTTGAAGCGCCGCCGCTCCGCGCGTGGCGCCCTCGAGCTCGACACTCGCGAATCACGCGCGATTTTTTCCGATGGCGTGCTCGCCGATCTTGCGCCCGATGCCTCCAATCGCGCGAAGGAGATCATCGAGGATTTCATGGTGGCGGCCAATGGCGTGGTGGCAGCCTATCTTGCCGACAAGGGCATCCCATCGCTGCGCCGCGTGCTGCGCACCCCGCAGCGCTGGGATCGCATCGCAGCACTCGCCGCGGAACATGGCGGCAGCCTCCCCGTGGAGCCGGATGCGCTGGCGCTCGACGCCTTCCTGCGCTACCGGCGAGGGGCCGACCCGGGGGGATTCGCCGACCTCTCGCTCGCCGTCGTCAAGCTTCTTGGCGCCGGTGAATACGCGCTCGAGATCCCTGGCGCGACGTCTCCCGGCCACTTCGCCCTGGCCGTGCGCGAATACACGCATGCGACCGCGCCCAACCGTCGCTTTCCCGATCTCGTCACGCAGCGCATCGTGAAAGCCACGCTTGCGGGTACGCGCACGCCCTACGGAAATGCCGAGCTCGAGGCGCTGGCCGCGCACTGCACGACGCAACAGAAGAGTGCGGAAAAGGTGGAGCGGCAAGTGGCGAAATCGGCGGCCGCGCTGCTGCTGTCGTCACGCATCGGCGCCACGTTCCGCGCGGTGGTCACCGGCGCCTCCGAAAAGGGCACCTGGGCGCGCATCACCGGGCCCACCACCGAGGGGCGGATCGTGCGCGGGAACGCGGGTCTCGATGTGGGCGATCGGGTCACCGTGAAGCTCATCCACACCGACGTGGAGCGCGGCTTCATCGACTTCGCGGTGAACAAGGGCGCATCGTGACGCCTCCGGCGGACGACCAGCCGCTGCTCGCCTACAAGGACGAGGCGTTTCTCGACGCCGACGACGCCCGGCCGCTGCGGATCCTCGCCGAATACCTGCAACCGCTGCACGCGTTCGAGCGCGATCGGGTGTGGGGAACCGTGGTCTTCTTCGGCTCGGCACGTCTTGCCGCCGACGGCCCGCTCGGTCGCTTCTACACCGACGCGCGCGAGCTCGCACGCCGCGTCACCCTCTGGTCGAAGGAATTGTCGTCGGACCTGTGTCATTGCGTGGTGTGCACCGGCGGCGGTCCCGGCATCATGGAAGCGGCCAATCGCGGCGCGACCGATGCCGGCGGCAAATCGGTGGGGCTCAACATCGGCCTCCCGAACGAGCAGCGCCCCAATCCGTGGATCACGCCCGATCTTTCGTTCGAGTTCCATTACTTCTTCATGCGCAAGCTGTGGTTCGCGCATCTCGCCCGCGCGCTCGTGGTATTCCCCGGTGGCTTCGGAACGCTCGACGAGCTGATGGAAATGCTCACGCTCATGCAAACGCAGAAGATCGTCCGGCGCATCCCCGTCGTGCTCTACGGCACCGACTACTGGAACGAGATCGTGAATTTCGAAGCGCTGGCTCGGCACGGGATGATCGATCGGGCGGACCTGTCCCTGTTTCGTTTCGCCGACGATCCGGCCACTGCGCTCGCCCTCATCCAGGCCGGCATCGAACCTGCAGCGCAGACCACGGGCCCCGCCATCGCGCGTTCGCGAACTTCCGGATGAGCGCCTTCACGACGACCGGATCCGCAGCATTAATGGGCCCATCGCATTTCGCCCCGTCGGCGTGCTTGTCGCTGCCGCGCCACTTTTCCTCGCCGGTTGCTAAGATCTTCGCTTCGGAATCGAAATACCAGCGTGCGATGTTGTCGGCGGGCCCCGCTCCGCTGTTCGCAATTCCCGGTAGAGTTCCGCGACGCGACAGCACCGTCCATCGGCGGCGATCGCCGCCTACTGATCCGGAGGATCGAACATGCCAGCGCCAAGCCAGACCAAGCTGGCCATCCGCCCCGCGGCGACGCTCATTCTGTTGCGCGAAGGCGCGCGAGGGCCCGAACTGCTGATGCAGCGCCGGGCGTCGGCCGCCGTTTTTCTCGGTGGCGCCTATGTGTTTCCGGGTGGTGCGCTCGAAATCTCGGATGCCGATCCAGGTGTTCAGGCGCGTGTCGTCGGGCTCAGCGAGGAGCAGGCCCGGACGCGGTTGACGCTTGCCGAGGGCGCGCTGGCCTACTGGGTGGCGGCGGCGCGCGAATGCTTCGAAGAGGCCGGCATTCTGCTCACGCAGGACGAAGCCGGGTCGCCGATCGCGCCCGACCGCGTCGCCGCGATGACAGCCGATCGCGAAGCGCTCAATCGCCGGGAACTCGGCTTTGCCGAGCTTCTGGCGCGCCATCGCCAGTTCCTGCGCGCGTCCGAACTCATCTATTTCGACCACCGGATCACACCGCCGATTCGTCCGCGGCGATTCGATACCCGTTTCTTCGTGGCCAGCGCGCCACCGGGCCAGGGCGGCTCGCACGACAACAACGAGGCGATCGACAGCGCCTGGCTGAGACCGCGCGACGCGCTCGATCTTGCCGGACGCAAGGAGATCGAGATCGCGCCGGTAACGGCCATCGTGCTCGAGGAACTCGCACGCTTTGCGAACGTCGACCAGGCGCTGGCGCATGCCCGCGCAAAGGAACACATCGAAGCCGACCGCGTGGTCGTCGCCCAAGGCCGCACCGGGCAGCAGGTTTTTCGCCGCGACGACGCGGCCTACGCCGAGATCCATTGGACCGACCCCGAAGAGACCATGAGGACGAGCTATGACCTCGTGCCCGGCATCGCCAAGCGACTCGACCGCTGGGTCACCCGCCTGATCGCGCCCAACCCCGGGATGATGACCGGACCGGGAACCAACACCTACCTGGTCGGCGACCGGGAACTGGCGGTGATCGACCCGGGGCCGGCGATCGATGCACATGTTGCGGCGATCCTTGCGCTGGGTGGCGAGCGCATCCGCTGGATTCTTTGCACGCATACGCATCGCGATCATTCGCCGGCCGCAAGGGCGCTGCAGGCCGCCACCGGTGCCCGCGTCATCGGTCTCCCACCGCCGGCCGTCGACTCGCACGATTCCTCATTTGCGCCCGAAGTGCTTCCGACGCACGATCAGGAGCTGCACGTCGCAGGACTCACGCTGCGCGCGCTGCACACACCGGGCCACGCGTCCAACCACCTGTGCTTCATGCTCGCGGAAACAAGAATGCTGTTTACCGGCGATCACGTGATGCAGGGCTCGACGGTGATCATCAATCCGCCCGACGGCGACATGCGCGCCTACCTGGACTCACTCGAGGCATTGTCGGACCGCGACATCGCGATCATCGCGCCCGGGCACGGCTACCTCATCGGAACTCCACACCGCGAAATACGCAAGATCATCCAGCATCGGCTGCAGCGCGAAGCGAAGGTTATCGACGCGCTCGACCGCCTCGAGGGCGCGACGCTATCCGAACTCGTACCGGTGGTATACGCGGAAACGCCCCAGCGGCTGCATTCGGCCGCGGCGCGCTCGCTGCTCGCGCATCTCTACAAGCTGGTCGCGGAAGAACGCGTGACCGAAGCGGCGGGCTGCTACCGGGCAAGGCGGCTTTAGTGATGCAGGATCTTGGCGAGGCCGATGCGATCGCGGAGCTTGCGTCCGCGGTCGTTGGCCTCGTCGCTGATGTGCTTTATGCCCTTGACCTGTGCGAGGGTCAGGTTCTGCATGGTCGACAGGTGCGGAAACAGTTCAGAATGCCGGAATATCATTCCCGCAGCTTGCGAGAGACGATCGACCGCGCGTTGCGGTACCGTGTTATGTTGCCGGTCGGGGCACGGCGGTGCCGGCAATACTATCGCGCGGCCGATGCTCCGATTGACTTCTGCACAAGGAGATCGGCGTGGACAAGATCTGGCTCGACAGTTACCCCACCGGCATGCCTGCCGAAATCGATGCCGATCACTTCGATTCGATCGCGGATCTGCTCGAAAAAGTTGCCGGAAAATACGCCGACCGGCCGGCGTTCCACAACTTAGGGCACACGATCAGCTACACCGAGCTCGAACGCCTTTCGCGGGGGTTTGCCGCATTCCTGCAGGGGCTTCCAGGCATGGCCCGCGCCTCGCGAGTCGCCATCATGGCGCCGAATCTGCTTCAATATCCGGTAGCGCTGTTCGGCATCCTGCGCGCGGGCATGACCGTGGTGAATGTCAACCCGCTGTACACGCCGCGAGAGCTCGAGCACCAGCTGAAGGACTCGGGGGCCACGGCCATCGTCATCATCGAGAATTTCGCGAGCGTGCTGCAGCAGGTCATCGCGAACACGCCGGTGAGGCACGTGATCACCACGCAGCCGGGCGACCTCTTACCCGTGCCGAAGCGCTGGCTGGTCAATTTCGTCGTCAAGCGGGTGAAGAAGATGGTGCCTGCGTGGCGCCTCGACGGTGCGCTGGGTTTCCGGGCGGCGCTCGAGCGCGGCGCGTCGGCGCCGTTCACGCCGGTCGCCATCTCGCGCGAGGACATAGCTTTCCTGCAATACACCGGGGGGACTACCGGCGTTTCCAAGGGTGCGATTCTCACCCACCGCAACATCCTCGCCAACCTGGAGCAGACGGGCGTGTGGGTGTCGGCGAGCTTCAAGGAGGGAGTGGAAATCGTCGTCGCACCGCTGCCGATGTATCACATCTTCTGCCTGACCTCGACGCTGTCGTTCTTGAAGTGGGGCTGTCTTACCGTGCTTATCACCAACCCGCGTGACATGCCGGGGTTCGTCGACGAGTTGCGCAAGTGGAAGTGGACCGTGATGACCGGCGTGAACACGCTTTTCAACGGACTGCTCAACACGCCAGGATTCGACCAGCTCGATTTTACGGCAGTGAAAGTAGTGGTCGGCGGCGGCGCGGCCGTGCAGAAGCCGGTGGCGGAGCGCTGGCAGCAGCTGACCGGGAAGTTCATCACCGAAGCGTATGGACTGACCGAGGCGTCGCCCGGCGTCTGCGCCAATCCGTTGGCATCGCCGTGGAACGGCACCGTCGGCCTGCCGTTTCCTTCCACCGAAGTCTCGATACGCGACGGCGACTTCAACGAGCTGCCGTTCTGGACCGGGGATGGCGAGATCGAGAAGGCCACGGGTGAGTTGTGCGTCCGGGGTCCGCAGGTGATGAAGGGCTATTGGGATAATCCCGCGGAAAGCAGTGCCGCGCTGCGCGAAGGCTGGCTGATGACCGGAGACATCGGTCACGTGGACGCGCGGGGCTACGTGACCATCACCGATCGCAAGAAGGATATGATCCTGGTGTCCGGCTTCAACGTCTATCCGAATGAAATCGAGAGCGTGGTGGCGGCGCACCCGGGCGTGCTCGAATGCGGCGTCGTGGGCATTTCCGATTCAAAATCAGGCGAATCCGTCAAGGTGGTGATCGTGAAAAAGGACCCGGCTCTCACGAAGGAGGCGGTGTTCGAGTACTGTAGCGCGCAACTCACCGGCTACAAGAGGCCGCGCCACGTCGAATTTCGCGAAGCACTGCCGAAGTCGCCGATCGGAAAGGTTCTCCGCCGCGAGTTGCGCGAGTAGAGTCAATACTCTTCGGTATTTATGCGCTGCCCAATACCATTCACTTTGGACTTGCCGTCGTCCCCGCGAAAACTTGCCCTCGAATGCTTGAAGCGGAGACGGGAACCCAACATCTTGGTATGAACGACACTACTCCCGCTTTCGCGAGGGCGACGAAATCCGCTAAGTGAACCGCATTGCGACGAAGTGCTCGATCATCAATGACTGCGACAGCCCTTCGCAACGCGCCGCCATCCATCTACCTGCCCGTTTCGCGCCGCAGGTCATCGCGCATCTTCGCGAGCTGCGCGTTGCCCGGGTTGGCCGCGACGAGTTCTTCGATCAGCGGCAGTGCGCGGTTGGGCCGGTTCCGCTTGATTTCAAGCAGCGCGAGTGCGTAAGTAGCTTCGGCATCACCGAGCGCTCGGGCCTTCGCTAGCGCCACGACCGATGCGCGCAGGTCGCCGCGCCGCTGCTCGATCAATCCCAGATTGTAGAAAATCCGCGCATTCGACGGCGAGAGCTTCGCCGCATGTTCCATTTGCGCAGCCGCATCGGCGTCGCGCCCCTCCTCCGCCAGCAGGAGGCCAAGCGAACTGTGCAGATCCCCGTTATCGGGCGCTTTGCGCAGGCCCTCGCGCAGCACTGCTTCCGCATCGGCATTGCGGCGCTGTGCCGACAGCACCGAGGCCAGCGCGTTGTAGGCGGGGGCCAGGTAGGGGTCCATTTCGATCACGCGGCGGTACTCGCCTTCGGCGGCGCCGGCGTCGCCTCGCCGCCACGCGAGCCCCGCGAGATTCATCCGCATCGCCGGCATGTCGGACAGCGACCGTTCGGAGGCGATAAGTTCGTTCCATACGCTGTCGAACGCGGCACGATCGGCGTCCGGTATTCGTTCCAATGGAATGTCCGCCAGCGCGCGCGCAGCCTCGATGCGCACCAGTTTGATCGGATCGGAGAGCAGCGGCGCCGCGTACGGAAAACGCTCCTGCGCCGGAACCGCGGCCAGCGCCGCCGCCGCCGCGGCGCGCACCAGCGCGTCGGCGTCGTTCTTGGCGCGGATCGCGAGTCGGCCGCCCGCCGGTCCGTAGGCGCGCGCGAGATCGAGCGCCGTCGCGCGCACGATCGCCGGCTGCGCCCGATCCGAAACGATGCCGTCGAGGCCGGAGAGCGCCGCCGGCGCGCCGCCGCGCGCCGCCGCGAAGGTCTCGGCAAACGTCGGTTCCTGGCGCCGGTTCGGGCCATACCACTTCGCCACCGCGTCCGCCGCCCAGTGCGGAGTCTTCTTGTCGTGGCATCCGTTGCACGCGTTGGGTGTGCCGATCTTCACCGATAGGTCCGGGCGCGGGATACGGAAGCTGTGATCGGCGCGCGCATCGATCACCATGTAGTTCTTCGAGGGCATGTGACAGTTCGTGCACTGCGCGCCGGCGCTCCCCGGCGCGTGGTGATGGTGCGCCGGCGTGTCGTAGGCCTGCTTCGCGAGCGTCGGAAAGCGCGGGTTTCCGGCGGGCTGATGGCACTGCGCGCACAGCGCGTTGCCCGGCAGCTTCAGCTTGAGGTCGTGCGCAGCGTGACAATCGGTACAGCGAACGCCCTGCGCATACATCTTCGTCTGCAGGAAGGAGCCCCAGACGTAGACTTCGTCCTGCTGCTGGCCGTCGGCATAGTAGAGCCCTTCGCGCAGCAGCGCCGGATGGTAGTTGTCGAGGAACGGCTTGCCCGGCAGTTCGCCATCGGTCAATCGCTGCCGCCGCGAATGGCAGGGCGCGCAGGCCTCGACCTGGTAGCGCGAATCGTTGCCGCGAAAATCGACGACCAGGCCCATCGCCCGCGCGTCGAGGTCGATCGCGACCTTGCCCGGTGCGGCCTTCGCCCAGGCGACGTGCGCGCTGCCCGGGCCGTGGCAGGCCTGGCAGCCGACGTTGATCTGCGCCCACTTGGTGTCGTAGCTGTCGTTGGCCGCGTCGTAGTTGCGGCGCAGGTCGGTCGAGTGGCACTCCGAGCACATCAGGTTCCAGTTCTGGTAGCGCCCGGTCGAGTGCAGCGGGTCGTCGGGTTTGTGCCGGTCCTTCGGATACAGCGCGAACCAGCGCTTGTTCTGCGTATCCCAGGCGACGGTCGGTGCCTGCAGGCGGCCGCCGGGGAAGGCGACCAGGTACTGCTGCAGCGGTTCCACGCCGAACGTGAATTGCACCTCGAATTCGGCCGGCTTGCCGTCGCGGCCTTCGGTGGTGATGAAATACCTGCCGTCGCGCTGCGTGAATTGCGTGGTCATGCCGCGATGCGTGAGGCGCTTGTTCGCGAAATCGCCGAGTACCGTCTGCGCATTGGCCGGTTGCATCGCGCGCTGATGGTGCGAGCCTCGCCAGGCCTCGACCGCCTTCGCGTGGCATTCGCCGCATTGCGCGTCAGCGACGTAGGTCGCCGCAACGGCCATGGACTCGGGCGCACCCGGCGCGAGCGGCGTCGACGCGTGTTCGGGAGCCAAACCCGGCCGACCGGCGTAGGTCCACAGCAGCGCCGCCAGCGTTGCGACCACCAATGCCGCGCCGAGCAACCATGGCCAGCGCGACCCCGCCGGTCGCACGGCGGCCACGGGCCCGGCAGAAACCGGCGCTGCACGTTGCGAAGGGCGCGGCTGCCTGCGGGTCATGGGCGTCGGTCGGGAATCGTCCGAAAACTTGCGCCGCCAGGAAACGTCCACCGCATCGGACGCGGCTCAGCACCCCCGGGGAGAACCTGGCGCGCTGCGCTATTTCGCTGGCGGCGCGGCGCCCTGCTGCATCGCCGACGGACTGGCGATCGTGGTCGGCGATGACGACGGCGACAGCGGATCGCGAACCGGAATATGGCTGCCCGTGCGATATTTTTTTTCCTGTCTCGGCGCCTGCATGGCGGACGAATCATTAGCTGACGTGGACGTACCCGCGCAAGCGGCAAGTACCAGCGTCATGACGGCAATGGCAAGCGGTTTCATGGACTTCGGCTCTCCTTGGAAAAACGCCACGATCGCGGCGAAAATGGGTGCCGATTGTACCGGAACGCGCTCGTCTGCTGCGCTCGCCATCCAGCGCGCGATGCGGGCCGAAGGCGGCGGCGCACCAAGCGGCCAGCGGGTCCCGCGTGGGAGGAACCTTCATGAGGACGGACGCCGACGATGGCACGGACCTCGTGCGTTTGCATGAATCGACCGCAGCGCAGTATAACCTTCGGGCGGCGCCCATGCGATCCGACGAAGCGGCACCTGCCCACCCCGCGAGCGATTCGACGATGCCCGACTCCCCTTCTCGCCACGATGCCACGGCACGCGCCGCCGTGCGCGCACTCGCCGCGTCACAGATCCGCGAAGTCGCCAACGAGGGCATGGACAGCCCGGACATCCTGGCGTTCTGGTTCGGCGAACCCGACGAAGTGACACCAGCCTTCATCCGCGAGGCGGGTGCTGCGTCGCTCGCGCGCGGCGAGACGTTCTACACGCAGAACTTCGGCATCCCGCCGCTGCGCGCGGCGCTCGCCGAATACCTCTCCCGCCTGCACCGCCCGACGCCGGAGTCGAATGTCGCGGTCACCGCGTCCGGCATGTCGGCGCTGATGCTGGTGGTCGAGGCGCTGGTTGCGCCGGGCGATCGCGTCGTCGTCGTGACGCCGTTGTGGCCGAACCTGGTCGAGATTCCGAAGATCCTGTCCGCGCAGGTCGAATGCGTGCCGCTCACCTTTCGCGCCGGCGAATGGACGCTCGACCTCGACCACCTGCTGGCGGCGCTGACTCCGCGCACCCGGCTGGTGATGATCAATTCGCCGAACAATCCGACCGGCTGGACGCTCACGAGCGCCGAGCAGCGCACGATCCTCGAGCACTGCCGGCGCCACGGCATCTGGCTCGTCGCCGACGACGTCTACGAGCGGCTCTACTACCGCGAGGACGCTCCGGCCGCGCCTTCCTTCCTCGATTTCGCCGACCCCGAAGAACGCGTCGTCAGCACCAACAGCTTTTCCAAGTCGTGGCTGATGACCGGATGGCGACTGGGCTGGATCGTCGCGCCGCCTGCGCTGATGGCGGACCTGGGCAAGTTGATCGAGTACAACACGTCGTGCTCGCCGGCGTTCGTCCAGCACGCGGGCGTGGCCGCGATCACGCAGGGAGAAGCGACGGTCGCGCATACCCGTGCGCGGTTTCGCCGGGCGCGTGATTATCTGGTTGGCGAACTCGCGCGGCTGCCCGGCATCGAGGTCGCGGCACCGGCCGGCGCGATGTACGCGTTCTTCCGGGTCGACGGCCTCTCCGACAGCTTCGCGTACTGCAAGCGGCTGGTACACGAGGCGCGACTGGGCCTGGCACCCGGCAGCGCGTTCGGGCCGGAGGGCGAGGGCTTCGTCCGCTGGTGTTTCGCTTCCGACGAAGCGCGGCTCGCCGACGGCGTTCACCGGCTGGCGCGATTTCTCGGTTCAGCTCAGATCGGCTGACGCTTGCAAAACACCCACGCCGAAGCCCACTCTGCCCCCACGGCGGCCGCGTTTCACCCCAGCGTCCCGTCGGCACGAGCGAGTATCGAATCGCCGTGCTGCTCCCGGCGGGGCGTCAGCGCGTTGGATTGACTGTCCTTTATAGTAGTCTATGAGCCCGATAGCCTGCACCAACGAAGTTCGACGTTACGTGAAGATGGCAGCCGTGCCAATCTGATAGAAGGGTTCGAATGGGACTCTCATCGTTCTTCAAGCGAGAACGCCACGCGAGCAACGAGGCATTGAAGCGCGCTGGTCAAGGCGTAGAGGGGCCCGCCCCGACAAGCCTCGTTAAAGGCGCGCCCAATGGCGATCCGCACGCGGCACGCCTGCGGCCACTGTTGCAGGACTACGACGGTGCTGTGTCCAGGTTCTACGAATTTCTGCCCGACGACGTTCGACAGATATTCGTAGACGATGCGAAATATCATAAGACGCGCTATCTAGACATGCTTTCGACACCGCTAGGCAGCGATGTCGTTGAGGTTGGGTCGGACAAACCGTTCCTGACGCACATGCTGCGGACGGTCAATCCGGCGTCAAACTTCCACACGATTTCAATCGACGTGCCCTTTAGCCCATACCCGATAATCCGAATTGATATTGAAAGCGAGAGATTTCCGTTCGAGGACGGGACAATCAGCAATGTACTTTTTACGGAGGTTTTGGAGCACCTGTTTCGAGACCCGGCATGGACGGTTTTTCAAATCAGCCGAGTCCTGAAGGAGGGCGGAAGTCTGTTTCTTACAACGCCAAATGCTTGCGGCTACGATTGCCTGGTGAATTTGCTGAATCAAACGAATCCGAACGGCCGGGCGCAGTTCTTTGAAGCGATGGAATCTGGTCACCCGCACCTTTGGACACCCACGGAGTGCCAACTAATACTTGCTGCGCATGGGCTCGACATCGTCGAGATGACCACCGTCGATTACTACGAAATTCCGCAATCGAATGCCGTGCGGCAATTCTTGGCGATTAATTCGACACGACCCGACTTGAACGGCCAAGTAATAAAAATTATCGCCAAGAAGTCACGTACCTGTGAGACGGTGGTATATCCGAATGAAATTTTCCCGGCGAAGCGGCCCGTTCAGTTGACGGGAGCCTTGCTGAAATGGATAGAGAGCAATCCTGAGAGGGCCGACCACGCATAGACTTGCGCCTCGCATCGGCCGCAGCGCGGCTGCCGCACCGTGGTAACTGGAGCCGGAAATCAGCAGTGCCAGAACGGCGTCCGATGGATTGACATGTTAGGCCACAGACTCCGACCAAACTGCAAATCCATGTCGTGGATATGTGGAAGAATTCGGCGGACCGGCGCCCGGCCAGATCGCCAGAAACACCTACGCGAAATCATCGCCCTTGATTGTTTCTTTCGCCGTGCCATTCACGTTCACCAGGACTCCCGTCCCGGGCATGTGCACGAAGCTAAGGCGTTGGCCGGTCTTGACGTCGCTCATCCAGCCGTTGAGCGTCGCGATGCGGTCTTTCAATGCCGGTAACTGCGCGCTCGAGTTCTTGGCAAAGCCTTCGTCCCATCCCTTTCGAAGATCGTCTGCGCCGACATCGCGCACGAACTGGAGAACGAGCTCGGTCGGCCCTGGCGCGGCAAGCAACGCGGTGGCGAGGAGCGGCGCGAGGATAGGCTTGGCCATTGGTTTCATTCGATCTCCCGATTCGTGGTAGGTGGCATCGAGAGCAAGACTCTCGATCGGCAACGATCAGTGTGCGGTCGCGGCCGCCGGCGGAGGCGGCGCGATCGTCGCCCCGACATCCTTCAGCAAGCGCTGGAATTCGGGCGAGACGAGGATGATCGTCCCCGCCGCGGTGCGCAGGCGGTCCACGGCCTCCGATGGCAGAACGAATGACGTCGGTTGCTCATTGAGGTAGGCGCGTTCTTTGACATCGGGAAGCGCGGGGAACGACACGTCGATGGCATAGATCTCTGCCTGTGGCACGCGTATCGCCTTGCACACCGGAGTGTCGGAGTTGACGGCGCACCCGGCCAGGCTTCGAATGCGCCGTGCCGTTTCCCACCGCGCCGAAATGTCCTTCAGCAATTCGACGGCCTCGTACGAATAGTGGTCGATCGGAACGCCCGTCGCCTTGAGCAGGACGTTGATCGTACCCGGCGGCGACTCCGACTCGTCCCAATTGGTCGGCGGTGACGACAGCGAGTTGACGACGAAGACGACGATCCTGCGCACGCGGTCGAGCGGTGTCGGCAGTTCGGCATCGTGCAGTGCCTCGAGCAGTTGCAGCGCATCGAGCACGCCACGCATCCCCACGTTGTCGGACACGCCGCCGTCGACGAGATGGATATAGGGACGGTGCACGCTGTCGGCAT
Source organism: Burkholderiales bacterium (assembly GCA_020853025.1). Lineage (GTDB taxonomy): Bacteria > Pseudomonadota > Gammaproteobacteria > Burkholderiales > Casimicrobiaceae > VBCG01. The sequence continues at coordinate 18,778 of JADYZP010000014.1, read as the reverse complement.
ACGATCCGGCGTCCCTGATCTCGCGTATCGCGCGCGCCGCCGGCCGCGGCGGGTTCGCGGATTGCGCGAACCGCCTGACCAGGGGCGGAACGGCGTAATTGCAGGTGCCCCCGTAGTTGTTGATGGTGACCGGCGAGAGCACGACCGGCACGGCGGACGAGGCGGCGGCGGCGCGCGACAGCCGTATCGCATTGAGATCAGTGCACATCACGTTGAACACCCCCTGGTTGAACGTGACCCGGTTGCCGGTCGAGATGTCGGTGGCCGATGCCATGACGAATGGGCCAGTGCCGCGGTCGAGGTCGCCGAAGGTAGCGCCGTTAAATAGGATCTCGTCGTACAGCTGGGCGGCGAGCTCGGAGCGGCCCCAACCCGTCGACGACAGGTCGCCCCAATATCTCGGACTGAGCGCACGCCCTAGCAGTTCGCCCTGAACATCGCGCTTGAGGAAGCGCTGCTCGTAGTCGGCGAAGAGCTTGTCGCCATAGAGTCCGTATGCGAGCGCGGTGAAACTGCCACCCGACACGCCCGTGATGACGTTGACCGAGTCCAGCAGCCGAACCTTGGTGCCATTCGGCGCGATGACCTCCGTGCGACGCAGAAACTCGAGTACTCCGTAGGAGAACGCGGCGGCCCGCGTGCCGCCTCCCGAGAAGGCGAGCACCACCAGGTTCTCGTCGTTCTTGAAATGCTTCTGGCGGGCCAGGTACGTATACCCGCCGTTCGGATCCACGTGGCTAATCGGTGGATTAACCGGCCGTGTGGCGCAACCGCCAAGGCCGAGCAGCGTGCCGAGCGCAACGGAGACTACAGTGCGCCAATCGTTCATGACCTTCCCTCCCCGATCTTCATTCGAAACTCGATATGCCCGGTCGTCCGCCGGTTACGCCTTCCCAAGCGGAACGGTTGCCGTCGCTCATCTGCCAAGAGACGCCGCCGTAGTCCCGGCAGGAGGACAGACGACGGATCCGCGAATTCGGCCTGCCTGTTCCGGCGAGAAATTGGGGAAGGGAAGCGCGCCCTGCTCCCGCCACTCCTGCACCGCCGCTCCGCCTGTCTTCATCCGCGCTGCGGGAGGTACGTTGCTCAGGTCCAGGCTTTGCACAGCGACCGAGGCGAGCGAGGGCAGGCGCCGGGCGCGTTCGTACGGCGGAGACGGCAGGTAATCGCGCGACAGATAGGCCGCGACGAGGTCGCTCGCTTCGAGAAACGTCTTCAACGCGGCGTGCGGACTCGATCGGTCGGGGGGCTTGAGCGGATGCTCCGCGTTCTGACCGAGAACAATGGCAGAACACAGGAAAAGCGTCGGTGCGGCCGCCAGTTTGCGAAGCCAGATCGTGCCGTGGCCTCTTCGATTGAAGGCATTGGCGCCCGCGAGCAAACCCGGCCTCACCCGGAAAATCCCGCAAGCCGCTCGAAGAACCAGAATGAGGCGAGGGTGCCGATCGCGTAGCAGGCCACCGGCTGCGCATGGCGTTCGAGCGCGCCGACGCGCGGGAGGCGCTTCGCCAGCGCGAATATTCCAAGCACGACGGCAATGAACATGAGCTGTCCGACCTCGACGCCGGCGTTGAACGCGAACAGCGCAAGCGGGACATCGCCCTGCGGCAGTCCGATGCTCGCCAACGCGCTTGCGAATCCCAATCCATGCAGCAGCCCAAAGGCAAACGCAATCACCCACGGCCAGCGTGCGGTGAAACTCGACTCCCCGCGCCGCAGCCGCACGATTTCGCACGCGAGCAACAGAATGGACAGTGCGATGGCCGCCTCGACCGGCGGTCCGGGGACATGAACATAGCCAAGCGTAGCGAGCGCCAGCGTGATCGAATGCGCAAGGGTGAACGCGGTGACCGTCCACAGCAGCTTCCGCGAGCCGGGGACGATGAGGATCAAGGCGAGGACAAACAGCAGGTGATCGTAGCCGAGAAGAATGTGATCGACGCCGTGCCGCAGGTAGGCAGCCGCAACGCCAGGCCAGCCGACCGCCGCGCTGATCTCCAGCCACGGTTGCGATGGGTGGACGAGCGTGGTCGAATACACACCATTGCGAAATTGCACCCGCGCCAGCACGTCGGTGATGGTGCCCTGGAGTCCCGCGAACGCGATCCGCTTGCCGGCAAGGCCGCCAGGAACTTCAATGATGCGGCGCTCGACCAGCGAATCGGAAAGTTCGCGCGTTACGGGAGCCGTGAGATTGCGTGTGCCGTCGGCGAACTCGATCACGACCGGCAGCCGCATTCCCGACAGTACCGGAGTGCGCCAAAGCACGTCGTAGCGGCCGGGTGCGGTCTCGTTGATTTCGAGATACGCCGGTCGCGATTCGTGCGCCCACGCTGACACCGGCAGCGAAGCCAGAATAGCGGCAACGATCAGCAGGGAGCGCCCGAAATTCAACGCCCGCCCGCGGCAGTTAACTTCGACTCCGAGGTGAGCGCACCCAGGGCGGACGTCGTGGGCAGTACAACTTCGTAGCGCGCGCGCATCAGCGCGTACATGCTGCGCTTCGCCGCGGCGCGCTGCTCCTCGATCCACGCGGCCCGCACCTCCGGCACGATCTCCTCGAACGCGGGCACGCGCCTGGGCGTGGCGGACTCGATGAAGACCAGGTGCCAGCCCAATCCCGATTCAATCGGACCCCGCCACGCGCCCGGTTCGACGCGGAACAACGCCTGCGCGAAACGCTCGCCGAAGACACTGCCCACCTGATCGGGGACCTGCTCCACGTAGTAATCGCTATACATGAAGCGATCGCCTGCATTGGCAGCAGATGCGGAGCCGGCTGGCTCCCGCGCCAACTTCTGCAGTGCAAGGGCGGCCGCCTCTCGCGTGCGATCGCCGTGCCGGTCGGGAGAGAAGTAAAGGTGGCGGAACGTCACGCGACCCGGCGCCGCAAAGCGCTCACGGTTTGCCTCGAACCACGCCTTGAGCTCCGCGGCATCGGCATCGCGGATCGCGGAGGCGTCCTCGGCAAGAAACTCCATCTTTTGCGCCAGCCGACGCCTGACAATGGTGTCGCCCTGATCCAGTCCGAGCGCGAGCGACTCGCGGTATAAAACTTCCTCGCGCACTCGGTCCTCGATCAAGCTGCGAATTTCCTCCGTGGTTGGGGGGCGCCGCCACTTGGCCGCCCACACCAGCGCCATCTGGCGCAAATCGACCTCCGTCAACTGAATCCGGTCGGATCGGAACCGGTCGCCGGCCTGCGGATTGAGCGCGCTGTAAGCGACAAAGAGCGTGAAGCCAGCCAACAGGAAGTGCAGCAGCGGCTCGCGAACCAGGCGCCTCACAAGCGATCGCTGCGCGCCGACCGGAACACTCATGGCTTAGTCGACTCGACTTGGTAGTTGGCGTAGCCGAATTCGTTGTTGCGCGCCGCCAGGTACCTGTCGCCCAGCTTGTAGACCGTCACCTCGAAGTCGGTGCCGTCGATGGTGGTGCGCAGTCGCCCGTCCCGGATTTCGTAATCAAGGTCCCCGCCGTGCATCAGCTCGCCGACCTCGGTCAGCGCGGTCGGTTTCCCGTTCACCGCCGTGACCAGGCGGCGACCGGTGACGCCATAGAGCATCTCGAACCGCTCGCCGGTGACGGCATTGCGGACGTTGAGCGTCTTGCCGACGACGAGGTCCTTGAGTTGCGCATCGGACAGCGCCATCGCTCCCTGCTGCTTCAGTTCGGCGACCGTCGGATTCGATTTCGCCGCCTTGCGCGCTTCCCCGCTCGGCGTGTACCAGATCGGCGAACTCCACGCGCGCTCCTGGATGATCGCGGAATAGCCGGTGCCGCTGGGCGGAACACGGCCCAGCTTCACGGCCTGGATGGTGCTCCAGCGAGGCGTGGGAATTTCCAGTACGCGAACGTAGTAGAAGGCGTCGAGGCTCGGATCGAAATCCGGGTCGGTCCACACCGCCTTCAACTCTACCGCACCGATCGTGTTCTTGTAGGTCGCTCTGGCCAGGTTCACCGTGGAGCCAATGGGCGGCACTTTGCCGGTGGCCGGATCGGGCTTGCGTTTGCCCGCCCAGGCAACGTCGTAGATTTTCTCGAACGACTGGCCGCTCCTGCTCCAGCCCTTGATGATCTGGATGCGGTCGAGGTTGGCGCTGTCCGGGTCCTTGGTCGCCCACACGGCGAACGACGGTGCTTTCGCCTTCGGCGCCGGAAGTTCGGCGCCCATCGATACACCCTTGGCATACGCCGCCTTCACCCATTGCTTCTGCTTCAGCAACCCCTCGTCCAATGCCCAGCCGCCGAAGAAACGCAGCGGGAGGCGCACGCCGCTCGTGGAGTAGGTCTCCTTGCGCTTCATCGCATCGAAGATCGCCTCGCGCGTGTTCTCCTCCGCCCACACCGCGCTCAGACCCGCAGGCGTTACCCAGAGGCTGTTGAGTCCCAGTACGGAGGCGCCGTCGATGCGCTTTTGCGGCGTGTCGTCGACGGTCCCATGCACGCCGAAGAAGTTGTTCTGGCGATAGGGGACAACGCTGACGTGCGAGTCCGAACCGCCGACAACCCCGAACTTGTAGGGGTTGAAGCCCTTCGCCTGCTCCATCGCCACGCCGTCCTTATACGCCTGTCGCACGTAGCTGCCGTACTCCTGCGGCGGCGGGCCCGGCTTGCCCAGCAGGTGCCAGACGAAGACCTCGTAGTTGGCGAATTCGTCGTTCGGTGAGAGTCCGGGCGTCGTCTCGGACTGCCCCTTGAGCTGCTTGATTTCCGTCAGCGGCTCGTTGCGCAGCTGCGTTTGCGCCCAGGCCCGGTCGATCGGCCGCCCATTGAGGTCCAATTCGGTCGGGAACATCGTGCCATTGCTCAGGTTCGCGTTGTGCGAGATGGCCAAAAGCTCGTTGCCTGCGGCGCGCTGCTGGTCCATCCAGGTCCAGAGTGCTCGCGGGTCGGTCGAGTCAAGCGGCGTAAAGGGCAACTGCGGCACCTTTTTGGAATCCCGGAAGAACACATTGCGGTGCTGGTTCTTCCCGCCCGGCGTGGAGGTCCATTCATAGGCGGCAAAAGTAGTGAACTTGCCGGGCTGGTAGTACCTGTCGGCGCTCTCGACCAGTTTCTTCCAGACCGGCGCGACCACCTCGGGCGTGCTGAGTTCGTTGAGCCGGACGCCTTTGGCGATGGTGACCGACAGCGCCTTGAAGGCCAGCAGCGGGTCGGCGCGGACGCCGACCTTCAACGTCTCAGCCATGATCGGCGAGTTCTTGCGCAGCGGCGACTCGGGGTCCATCGCCTGCTGGATGACGCCCATGTAATCCGAATGCTCGGTGACCGCACCCCAGTCGAGCGGCTTGGTGATCTTCACGTTGTAGCCACCGGGATGCGGGACGGACTTGCCCAGCGCATATTCATAGAACGTATCGGGGCCGGTGATGGTGTCGCCAAAGGCAAACGCGTCGAACGACCAGCTCGTATGAACATGCGTTTCGCCGTAGTAGACGTTGCGCTCGGGATTCTTCTGCTGCGCGTACGCAGCGGGTGGCTGCAGGCTCAGCGAGCCGGCAACCAACACCGACATGGCTACGACACGAAATTGGCAGGGCATCGGAAGATCTCCACGTGTTTTCGGATACGCGCCGCCGCGGCGGTCACCCTGTGGCCGCGCAACCGGCGCTCGTTGCCTCCGCAGCTCGTGCGTCTGCGGAGCCCCCGATCAGAAGCTCCGGCTGTAATAGGCGCCAAGGAAAATGATCCCGGTGCTGGGATACGAGCCGACCAGATTCCCGCGACCTCCGAGCGCGACCGGCTTCCCCTGGATATTGGTGCCGAGCGACCCGCCGTACAGGTATTCGGCGCTCATGCCCCAGAACGATCCCTTGCCCAGGTCCTTCTGGCCACCCACGCCGAAGCGCCACGCGGCGTTGCTCGGCAACAATGGCGAAATCTGGTCGTCGTTCTTCTGATAGCCCGAGTCGTACGCGACTCCGAAGTTGAGCAGCCACGGCTCGCTCAGCCGGTACTGGGCCCCCGCCGCGACGTGCCACGTGTCCTGGAACGGAATGCTCGTCGTGATGCTGGTCGGATTCAGCGAATCGTCGATGCCGACCTGGATCTGGCCGAACTTCGACCATTGTTGCCAGCCGACGCTGCCGAGCAACGCCCAGCGCGCGTCGACCTGGGTGAACAAGCTGGCCATGGCCTGCTGCGGCACCTTGATGCCGACGGCAAGGCTCGATCCCAGCAAGCCCGCCTTGCCGAGCGCGGCGCTGATCCCCGGGGCGAGCCCCGAAAATTCCAGCGGCGCGTTGAAATCCAGGTCCACTTGCGAGCCCCAGGTGAGTCCCAGCCGCGTCGCCGGCGTGAACTCGTACAGCAATCCCAGGTTGGCGCCCCAGCCCCAGGTCTCGTCCTTCATCTTGAGTCGGCCGTCACCCATTCGCGGATCGACGTTATTGATCGCGACGTTGTTCTTGTAGATGCCCAGCATTGCATTGAGCGACGCACCCAGCGAGAGCTTGTCGGTGACTTTCCACGCAATCGACGGCAACAGCGACGCACCCACCAGCCACGTTTGCTGGACGTAGTAGCGCCCGACCCAATCGTTGTCGTAGTTGAGCGCGCCGCCGAAGGTGCCACCCACCGCGAAACCCAGCTTCACATCGGGCGACAGCGTATAGCTTGCGAACAGCCCGCCGCCGGGGAACCATCCCTCGTGCCCGACGGCGTAACCGCCGTCGTTGCCGCCGAGGCCCGGTGTGGTCCCCGAACCGATCGAGAACTTGGTGTTGCTCCACAGGAGCTGGCCCGAGCCCAGGAACTGGTTGCCCTCGAGGCGCGCCATGCCGGCCGGGTTGGTGTACACGGTCGAAGCGTCCTGCGCGCGTGCGCCGTAGCCGGCCGACGCGAGACCGACGTCCGCGGTACCCAGCTCGTAACTCATCATGCCCCCCGCGAGCACGGGACCCGAAAGTGCCGCGATCATGATGGCCGCCACTGTGGCTGCTGCGCGTGTGAGACAAAATTTGCGATTGTCGTGCATCGATATCCTCCGTTGGAATCAGTTTTCTGCTGTCCGCGCCGAGATCAACCAGGCAGCACGCCCGTGAGCACCAGTACAGCCATAACGACAACGGCAATCACGACGCCGCGCACGAAGGCGGAAAGACTGCCGCGCGACGCGTGCTCCATGCCCTGTGCCCTCTCAAGGCGTGGGAACCACGGTGTAGAACACGCCGTTGGCACCGTACGCGGGCTTGAACCACGTGTTGCCGGCCAGGTAGTACGTGGCGCCATCCTTCGGGATCGCGATGGCCCCCACGGGCACGGCAGCGTAGTTCATGCCCATCACCCACGTACCCGAGGCGGGGGCCGCCACAGCGGCTGCAGCCCCCGTGGCAACACCCGCGGCATACGCGGTGCTGGTGGCCGCGGCCGTGTTCGCGCTGCCTGCCGCGACGCCCGCGTTGTATGCGCTCGACGTCGCCGCCGCTGTGTTCGACGAGGCAGCGGCAGCACCCACCGCCATGCCCACGACAGCACCGGCCGCGGCGGCGCAGCCGTAGCATCCCGACGAGTAGTACGGCACCGACACCGGCGGGTGATACACCGGATAGGTCGGATACGCCGCGTATCCCGGCGGGTGGTACGCGGTCGCGCCGGATGGGTAGGTGTGGTAGGCGCCGGAGCCATAGCGCCCGTAGGTGCTGCCGCCGTACACGTTGGTGTGCGCGGTGCCACCGCCATAAGCGTGCGACGTGCTGCCGCCGTAGGTATTGGTGTGGCTGGTGCCCTGGCCCGCCTGGTGCGACGTGCTGCCACCCCAGCGGTTCTGGTGGCTCGTCGAGCCGTAGCTGTGACTGGTGCTGCCGCCGGCGCGATTCGCGCTCGCCCAGCCATGCGCGTGGCCCACTGCAATGGCCGCTGCGAGCAGCGCGACGCCGTGGGCAAGGATTGTTTTCTTCATGGAGGTCGCGCCTCAGTCGGATGCGCCCGGCGCCTTGCCGGAAGCCGGAGTGGACCTGCCGGACGTGATCGGCTTGGCACCGCGCGGTGGCGGCGCCGGTGCCGCAAACGCCATCCGCCCCGCGCTCTGCGCCGCGGCTGACGTGAAGGTGTCGGGTGGGAGCGCCGGATCGAGCTGCCAGTTGGAAAGTTCCATTTCGTGCCGCAGCGCGAGCGGATCCGCGGCGAAAATCGCGCGCATACGTCGCGGCAGCTTGTCGTCGGCGCCGATCCACATCTGTACGAACACGTCGGGGTTTGCCCACACCACCATGTCCGTCCTGGTACCACCCATCACTGCCGAGGGGCCGACGTAGAAAGCGAGGATGGCCCCGTCGGTCAGCGCCGTGTACGGATCCGCGACCAGCGCGTCGCTGAACGGGAAGTAGATCGCCGCCTTCTGGAACGCGACTCTCAGCATCGCATCGATGGATGCCGGCGCGTCGACCACGGCGGCGAGCTTTTCCGCAGGCGCGTAGGCCGTCATCGACTTGCCGTCGTAGTAGAACTCCGACGCCGGGCCGTCGCCCGGCATCAGAACGCGCAGCTTGTCCGGCCGTTGCATCGCGATGTCGTAGCGCGTCGTGTACACGATCGGCGGCCAGAGCCTGCTCGGGTACTCGTAGCCGACCACCGCCGTAAACGACATCGACTTCGCCGCCGCCAGCTTGGCACTCGTGGCCTTGAGCAGGTCCATTGCGCGCGGCTCGAGCACCATCTTGAAGGTTTGCTCGCCGGCCTTGCCCGCTGGCTTGGCTTTGGGTGCCGCCTGCTTCGTCGCCGGCGGCGCTACGGCCGTCTGGGGGTTCGGCGACTGCGCCGAAACGATACCGGCAACGAGCACGGCGGCAATCGGCACCATCGCCCGCAATATCCTGCGAGCGTTGGCGTTCATCACGGAACCATCCCGCATTCGAACATCTTGTTGACGATCGGCGCGGCAACCTGGTTGACGAAGGCCGCGCGCATCTGCGGATCACCCTTGAGGATGCCGATCACACGCTGCTCCTCTGCGGACTTCGGCTTGCTTTTCTGCTGCCACAGCTGCTCGCAGGTCATACCCTGGTACTTCTGAACCACCTTGCCGGCGACCATGTCGAGAATGGGGTACTGCGCGTAAGCGATCCCCGCCGCGGTCAGCGCCGCCAGTATCAGTGTCGTGCGTCCTGTAACTCTCATCACCGTCTTCCTTTCGTTGAAGTTCTCGTTCCCGTCCTTGCGGGTGGCGACGACGTTTGCTCGACGCCACCTTCTCGCTGCATCGGATAACCGGACGATCTTCATGCGGGTTCGCCTCGCTTCGATCCCCTCGGTACGCGGCCAAGAGCGTCGGCGATCGCGGCGAGCAGCGTCGCCTCGTCGACAGGCTTGCTGAGGTAGGCGGCCGCGCCGAGCCGCAGCGCCCGCGACTGCGCCTCCGGAGTATCGTCTCCGGTGATGACGATGACGGGCGTGGCGCAGCCGGTCTGCGCCAGGCGCGCCTGCACGTCGAACCCGCTCGTGCCCGGCATGTGCAGGTCGAGCACAATGCAGTCCGGCTCGACGATCGTGACGGCATGCATGAAGTCCGCTCCGGTTCCGTAGGTCTCCACGGCGAAACCCGCGGATGCCAGCAGGCGCCGCAGCCCGCGGAGGACGAAAGGATTGTCGTCCACGACCGCGACGCGTGCCCGGTTGATCATTTGCGCGCAGCCTAGGCCACGCGAGTCGGGGACGGAATTGGACCTTGGGCCAACGCGTGACGTTGCCCCGCAAGCCGTGGGTGCGCGCGCTAGCCGGCGCTATCGACGGCGATTCCCGCCTGCTGCACGAGCCGGGCGAGTGCCACGAGCGTGCGCACCTGCATCTTCTGCATGACGCGCGCCCGGTGTACCTTGATCGTCTTTTCCACTGTCCCGAGATCTGCGGCAATCTGCTTGTTGAGCCGGCCGCGCACAAGATGGGTCAGCACCTCGCGCTCACGCGGTGTCAGCGTAGCAAGCCGCCGCTCGATGTCGTGTTTCTCCCGCATCTCTTGCTCGAGGACCGTCGCGCGCTCGATCGCATGGCGGACCGCGCCCAGCAGCATGTCGTCGCTCACCGGCTTGGTCAGGAAATCGACCGCGCCATGCTTCATCGCGCGCACGCTCGTCGGTATATCACCGTGCCCGGTGAGGAAGACGATCGGCAAAACGCTGCCGCTGTCGGCAAGCGCTTCCTGCATTTGTAATCCACTTATCCCCGGCATCGTGAGGTCGAGGATCACGCAACCGATCACCGCGCGATCGTGGCCATCGAGAAACGCCTGTGCCGAGGTATATCCCTCGGTCGAGAACCCGGCCGAACGCAAGAGCCGCTGCACGCCCTTGCGCACCGAAGGATCGTCGTCGACCACGAACACGGTACACGCGGCGTCGGTCATTTCGCGTCGGTCGGTGCGAGCGGCAGCGTGAGACGAAAGGTCGCGCCGCCCCCTGCATTGTTCTCCGCCTGAATACGCCCTCCGTGAGCCGCAACGATTGTCCGGCAGACCGAAAGCCCCAGTCCCATGCCGTGCTCCTTGGTGGACACGAACGGCTCGAAGATTCGCTCGATGTCGGCCGGCGGTACCCCCACGCCCGTGTCGCACACGGCGAACTCGACGGCGAGGCCTTCGACCGCGCGCGCGACGATGCGAATTTCCCGGCGATCGACACCGGTCATGGCATCGCACGCGTTCATCACCAGGTTGAGGAGCACCTGCTGCAACTGGATGCGGTCACCGAACACCGGCAGAAGGTCGTGCGCGAGTTCCGGGGCGAGCAGGATGTCCCGGTTCAACAGATCGTTGCGCGTGACGCGCAGTACGTCGCCGACGACGTCGCCCGGGTCGACCAGGCCGTGCTGCACTTCGCCCTTCTTGAGCAGTACCCGCAGGCGCCGGATCACTTCGCCAGCGCGTTTGTCGTCTTCGACGATGTCGACCAGGATTTCCCGTACTTCGTCGAGATTCGGCGGCTCACTGGCCATGAAGCGCTGCGCGGCCTGGGCATTGCTCAGGATACCCATGAGCGGCTGGTTGATCTCGTGCGCAAGCGAGCCCGACAGTTCGCCCAGCGTCGCCACGCGCGACAGATGCGCAAGCTCGTTGCGCTGCTCTTCGACCTCGTGCTCGAGCCGACGGCGTGTGGTGATGTCGAGCACCACCCCGCGCAGCAGAGAACGGTCGCCAGCTTGCGCGGCCTCGGCCTGGCCACGCACTGCAATCCAAACCACGCCACCCTTTCGCAGCACGACGCGGAATTCCTTCTCGAAGGCGCCGCGTTCGCGCAAGGCGCCCTCCCAGGCCTCGCGCAGCGCATCGCGGTCATCGGCGTGTATCCGCTCGAGCAAGGCGGCGCGATCGATGGGGACTGTGGGATCGAGATCGAACAGCTCCCGTCCTTTGCCCGACATCCACACGTCGTCGCGCGTCGGATCCCACGACCAGAACGCAAGCTCTGCCGCCCGCGCAGCGAGCTCGGTGCGCCGCTCGCTCTCGCGCAACTCTCGCGCAAGCTGCGCCGCCTGGAACAGGTCGCGGCTGAGCTCGTAGCCCATAGCCACGACGACCAGGAAAAAGCACGCCGTGAGAGGCGTCGGCGCACGCAGCACTCCCGTGGTGATCGCGAGCCCCATGACCATTGCGATCCCGACGCAAAGGACGAGCGAGCCCCCGACGAGCATGGCATGGCGGCGCGCGGTTTCGCCGCCGCGGCGCCAAAGCGTAATGGCAGCATCCACCACGAATACGAGCAGCAGCACGTTACTGATCTGCGGCACGATGAACCAGGGATTGAGCACGCCGACCGGCGCCGAGACCGCCGCGCCCCAAAGCACCGCGTGCGACAACTCCGTGATCTCCTCGTGCAGAACCGAGACGCCGGTTGTGAAGTTGAGCACGAGAGTGGCGGCACGCGTGACGAGGACACCCCCGGCGAGCCATGCGCGCCCCGCGTCCAGGTACGTACGTACGAAGGCGACGAACGCGGTAATGATCAGGAACAGCGGCACCTGCGCCCATTTACTGGCGAAGGCGTACTCAGCGGGGGTTTTCGCCTCGATCGCGAAAATCTCGAAAACGCTGAACAGCGGCACCGACGCCGCCAACGCGAAGAACCATAGGTGTGCGCGCTGGGACCGGTTCCTGAACCAGGCGAACAGATGAATGCCCGCCAGCGTGAGGCTGGCCGAAGCCATCACCGTCCAGGCAAGTTCGATCCAGGTCATTTTCCGGTCCGCGGAGCAAGCGCCAGCGGCAGGGCGACACTATGATGGCACAACTGCCAGCGCGAGATCGCGTCGACCGCGACCGAGACGCCGTGGACCGGCACGCGCGTCAGGCGTGCGATCTCGAAGCCGAAGCAACGCGCATGGCGCGAGCGATCGCGACCGTTGACTTCTTGCCTACCCTCAACGCTTGATTGCGCGACGTCGAAGCGGAAGTCGCACGGGCAGAACGCGTCAGATTGCGGGGCCCCGAACTTGCCCAACTTGCCGGTCGAGTGGGCGCCCTCCACGACAGCTGGCGGCCAGGCGCAGACCGCATCCGCCTTGCTGGCATGGATCGAACACTTGGTCGATTGGGAAATCAACCGCCGTGACGGCAATGACTTCCCGCTGCAACCCCCAGATGCGGCGATCCCGCACGAGGAGAACGCGATCACCCTCGAGGAAGCCTTGAAACACCGAACATCGTTCGCGCAGGATACGCCCGCAGTCACCGCGCCTTTCGACGCCGTGGTGCAGCTACTTCCCGACGGTGCAAGCAGGCATTAGTCAGCTCGAATCGACGTCCGACGTTACCCCGGCGTTACTCGGACCAAAAAGCAAAACGGCCTGCATCACTGTAGGCCGTTGCCTTAATTGGTTGCGGGGGCAAGATTTGAACTTGCGACCTTCGGGTTATGAGCCCGATGAATTCGGCATAGTTAGGCATTGATCTGGGTTGCGACTATCAATCAGTTTTGGTGTATTTTCAATATGTTGTGTCATAGCACGAATGCAAGCGCATTGCTCCGAATTGATCGACTATGGTAAAATTTGGCTACATGGTGGCTACATGGCCCGGCAACAGGCCTTTCGGGGGAGCGCAAAAGATGATCCGTGAACGACTCACACCGGCCCGCGTCGCCCGCTTTTCCTGCCCGCCAGGCAAACAGCAATCCTATCTTTGGGACACAGAAGCGCCGCGCCTCGCGGTGCGCGCCACGATCGGTGGCGCTAAGTCGTATGTGTTCGAGGCCAAGTTAAATCGGCGCACCATTCGGCATACGATCGGGCACGTTCGGATGTGGGACATTGACTCGGCCGACCCTGATCGTCCCGGCGCACGCCAAGAGGCACGACGACTTCAAGCGCTGGTTGATCGCGGCATCGACCCACGCGCGCACGCAGATGAAATAACCCAACGGGCGGAAGCATCAACCCGCGCGGCGAAAGCCGAAGCCCGGCGCGGCGCGCTGCTCGTCGAAGATGCGTGGCGCGCATACCTTGCGCACCAGCGCGAGCGAATGAGCCGCCTACATATCGAAAAGGGCAAACGCTGGGGTGCGCGACACTTGCGCGACCATGAAAACCTCGCACAAGCTGGGGGGCAACCCAAGAAGCGGGGCAAAGGAACTACCATCCGCGGCGTATTGCACCCATTGTTTCAGTTGCGCTTGGCGGACGTTACCTCCGCGGCCCTACAACAATGGCAAGCAAGCGAGGCCGCGATACGTCCGAACAATGCCCGCCAAGGCTTCGAGATGTTCCGCGCATTCTGGCGTTGGTGTGCTTCGCACCCCGAGTATCGCGACGCCATTGACGCGAGTGTCGTCGAAAACAAGGAGCTTCGCGACGAAGTGCCAAGCCGCAAAAGCAAGCGTTTCGACGTTCTTGAAAAATCGCATCTACCCGCATGGTTTATTGCTGTGCGCGGGCTCAACAATCCCGTAATGGCTGCGTATCTACAAGGACTCCTGCTGACCGGCGCGCGCCGCGAGGAACTGGCCGCGCTGCGCTGGGATGATCTCGACTTCCGCTGGGGCAGTCTGTGGCTCAAAGACAAGGTGGCGGCCGAGGGCCGGAAGGTGCCGCTAACGCCATACCTACAAAGCCTGCTATTGGAATTGAAGCGTATTAACGAAACGCCTCATCGAGTTAGAAAGTTGCGCGGCAAGACGAAAACGCCGGTCGACTGGTCGCCCTCGCCGTGGGTCTTCTTCAGCCGCTCCGCTGCCGACGGCCGTATCAATGAGCCGCGTATCCCGCACCGACGAGCACTCGCGGTGGCCGGTCTCGATCACGTTACGCTGCATGGCCTGCGTCGAACTTTCGCGAGCCTGGCCGAATGGGTGGAAATGCCACAAGGTGTGGCTGCGCAAATCATGGGGCACAAACCAAGCGCGACTGCGGAGCGGCACTACATCAACCGCCCGCTTGAATTACTAGCCCTGTGGCACGGCAAATATGAGCGTTGGATACTGGAGCAAGCTGGTATCCCGTTTGACTCGGTGCAAGCCTCCAACGGGCCGGGATTGCGTGTTGTAGGAGCGACGGCGTGATGGCGACGAAGCATCCGGACGGATCAAACAGCCCTCCTCCTGCCGTAGTTCCGGAGCTGGGCGCCGACGGCACTGAAAGAGTAGAGGACCAGGAATTGGCGTTCTGGTGGGATTTCTCTCTCGATGAAGACGCCCTACTCCGCGATGTCGCGCGCTGGGACAACGTTCCTACACCGACGGCGCTAGACCTAGCGGCGCGAGAGGTCGGGCTCCCAGCGGCACGGGCTGCCCTCGCCGAACACCAAAGACGCGGTGAGTTCCTGAAACGCGAGGGCGGTACTGCTGCTCCTACCATCACTGCGGCCACGAACCCGGGCACTAACGCCGAAGACGTACTCGCCGAGTGGTATGACCCGGTAACCCATGCGGAACTCGAAACGATGTTTCCGGCTGACGGACAATGGAAGAACTGGGCCGAGCGCGCAAGCGACAACGGATTGAAGGCCGCGCGAGTCGCGCGCGCTCGATTCAACCCTTACCGGGCTGCACAATGGTTTCTTCATCGCGGAATCCCCGGCTGGGATCAGGCACGCGTTGACCGCGTTCTGGCGAACAACCTTCCGCCCCGATCACAACACCAGCGCGAGTTTCTTGCCCTGTAGCACTTCCGCGCTCGTTCCACGCTGCTTTTCGCTAAACCCTTGCATCTTCCGCCCGTGACCCTCGCGTTTTCCGCGCTAATTCCGCGCTAATTTCGCAACGCAATCCGCGTCAGTAGATTTCATCGTGTGAGGCCGCACCCAGCGGCCGATGGAGACCATGATGGAATTCAAGAGTACCGAAGCGTTCGCCGCACTGCACCTCGTCAAACCTCAGTCCATCCGTTCGCGGTATTGCCGCGAGGGCTCCTACTTTGGCGCCAAGCCGCGCAAGTTGGCGAATGGCCGGCTGTTGTGGCCCGTTGTCGAAGCACCCCCAGAGAAAACGTGCGGAGCGGCACGATGAACGCAGTTGAACGGCGATCTCTGGACCGCTCGGTAGGCGCATGTGAGACTCGTTCTGATCGCCACAGACAAACACGTTCGTTCCTGCAACGGATCGATCCCAAGGCGACCTTCTTCACAATCCAGACATTCGATGATACGAAGGCGAAGCGAAGTGCGTTCGCAAAGATCATCCACATCGACCCGGCGACAGACACGCTAGATCGGCTCGTCGAGCTCAACAAATCCGGCGCCGGCATTTTCTTCAGCGTCAACGAGACCGACGGCAAGGGAAGGCAAGCTCAGAACATCGTGCGTGTACGGGCCGTGTTCGTTGATCTCGACGGCGCGCCGCTGTCCCCGGTGTTACAGGCAGGGCTTGACCCACACTGCATCGTCAGGTCGAGCCCAGGTAGATGGCATTGCTACTGGCGGGTAAGGGATTGTCCGCTCGATCAGTTCAAGCGCGTGCAACAAGCACTGGCGCAGCGATTCAGCGGCGATTCGAGCATACATGACTTACCGCGCGTAATGCGCCTACCGGAATTTCTGCATCACAAGGCCGAGCCGTACCTGTCCCACATGCTCGAAGCGGGTTACGCCGGGCCGCCCTATGCGTTGGCCGAAATCGTCAGCGTGCTGAGGCTCGACCATGATACGACTCGGCGGGAATCGCAGGGCGCCTCGCCGAACGCACAGCGCGAGATCGCTGGGCAGCCCGTGAAATCATTGGCCCTGCCGCCCAACCTGCAACCGGAGGTACTGCAGCCGACGGAGTTCAATGCCGAGAAGATCATCGATGGATGCCAGCAGTTCGCGTGGGCGCGTGACAATCAGCCGGACGTGCCGGAACCAACGTGGCGGGCAATGATCGGGACGCTATACCGCACCGACACTCCGGATAGCATCTACGCGTTCTCGGAGAAGTACCCGAGGTACACGAGGGCGCAAACCGAGGACAAGGCAAAGAAATTCAAGGGCGGTGGTGTTAGGTGCGATTTCCTCGAAACCCAGCGTCCGGCCGGCTGTGTAGGTTGCCCGTACAAGGGCACGATCAGATCGCCGTCAGCGCTCGGTTTGAAGGGACGTGCGGCAGGTGCAGCGGGGTGCGAAGAAGACCCGGAAGTCCCGGAACCCCAAAACCTGTTCGAGACGCTTGCCCCTACTCCACTCGACCTCATGGCCGCGCTACCCCCAGTGCTCGCAGAATTCGCGGCCGTCCGCGCAGGCGTAGCTGGGCACGACCCCACCGCCTACGCATATGCTGCCGTCGCCGCCGTCTCGGGCGTGATCCCGCACGACACGCGCGTCGAAATAGGACCGACGTGGCGCGAGCCCTTGTTGCAGTGGGTGGCCGAAGTCGGCCCGACGGGCAGCGGCAAGTCGCCGGCAATGACGGCCGCCGTGGAACCTGTAGTGGCGCTGCATCACGCCGTCCAAGCCAAGTACAAGCTCGACCGTGCGGCGTGGGAAGCGGCGAAGCAAGGCCCAGCTCCGACGCGGTCGGGCTACTACTTCACCGACCCCACGATTGACGCCTTGATTGACCGGGCTGCGAACTCCCAACACACCGTACTGCGCCACGCAGACGAGGGTACAAGTTGGCTCAACGCGATGGGGCGTTTTTCCACGCGGGGTGACGGCGGCGAACGCGGCACTTGGCTCGCGAGCTGGAATGGCGCGCCTTATACCGTTACGAGGATCGAGCGCGGCGACAGCAGCCTTGATGCATGGGGGGTGGCTGTGCTCTACGGCATTACGCCCAACAAGCTGAAGGAGGCGTACGCCGATGCGTCCTCCGACGGGATGCTTGCCCGGACGCTGATCTGCCTCACAGACCCGGCGCACTGGGTTCCTGCGCAGGCCGACCCGAACGTAGTGGCCGTCACCGCACGGTACGTGCAGGCCGTACGCGACGCCGCAGCCACGCACCAGCTGCTCACCATAACCCGCCGAGCCCACGCGCGCTGGGAGGCGTTGCGTGCCGACTATCGGGCAACTGCACTGGCCGTGGCCGAGCTTGCACCGGGACTTTCGGGGTTTCTGGTCAAGGCGCCGACGATGGCGGTGCGGCTCGCCGGACTGTTCGCGGTTGTTCAGGGCGAAGTAAGAGTCAGGGACGAACATATGGAGTGGGCCGAGAAATTTATGCGGCACGCGGCGATGACAGCACGTATCGCACATGAGCAAGTGTTCGCAGTTTCGCAACCGGTGGCGATTGCCCGGCGCCTGGCTGCCCGCATCCTGACCTCGGGGGGCGACCGTATCACCCGGCGCGAGTTCATGCGCACCGATGCCTACGCCAAGGCCACCGAGGCCGAGCGCGGCGCAGCCATCGACCACCTAGCAGGCGCGGGCTGGCTAATTGAAGCGGACACCAAGCGAGTGCGTCTTGGCCCCCGCTTCCGCGAGGCGACGGCCTGGCGGGTAAACCCCCTGGTCCATCAACGCTTCGCCGAGATCGCCAAACAGGAGCGGCGGGCGGCGCAGGAAGCACTGACACGGCTCGGGCGGCTGTGTGGCCCGGCACCATAGTGCCCCGTATGTTGTGCATTTCCGGTGGGGTGGCACCCCCGCCCGCCTTCTATATAAGAAAAGAAAAGGGAGATATCTACGCGTGCGCGGGGCTGCATTGCGTGCACAAGCACCTGCAGCACCAACACCTACTGCGCGGCGCGGCCCCGCGGCGGACCGTAACCACCACATTCATTCCGTGACCAGTCGATGTCCCATTATCTAAAGTACCTGCAGGAAACTACCCCGAGCCCAACGCTCGCCGGGAACGACGTTGAAGACCTGAAGACCCGCGTGCAGGCATGGTTCGACGGCCTGCCAGCGTTCACTCGGCAACGGCCATATTCAATCCGGGAGATAGAGACTGCCCTGAAGTGCCCAGGACGACTGCTTTCCTCCGCGCTGCTTGCTTTAGGGTGGCGGCGGAAACGGCGTTGGCGCTCGCGTGCGCACTACCACCGCTACTGGAGTCCTCCCCATGAATCCTCTGATATTTGAGTATCAACAACGGTGCGGCAGGCATGTTTCTGTCGCGCGTGACGCGTACCGACTTCTGACCACCTGCATACATGAGGCGGGGCATTGGGCTGCGTACACGCACTTTGGTGTCTTCGTCTGCACGGCGTACGTGGATCGCCGACCCGGCTATATGGATAGGGGGTGCGTAACGCCGGCCGATCTGAACATTTTGCGCGACCAAAGTCGCGTTCAGGAGATCGACTACATCTGCTGTTGGCGGGGTTGCAAAAGCGCGTCATTTTGGGGATGGGCGCGGATTGGTCCGAAGCCGCATGGACAACGCGATAGCCGGAGCACGGTCGCGCCCGGGCTGAGCAGGTACCCCCAGTCAGAACG
>JADYZP010000013.1 GCA_020853025.1 Burkholderiales bacterium | reverse complement strand
GCGGCACGACGGCCGCAATGACGGTGACGCGCTCGCGCATCACCAGCGGGAACACGTCGTCGACGCCGCCGCCCGGCGCGAGCACGACGGTGCCGCCGTAGTAGAACGCGCCCAGCATCCCCGGGGATGCCAGGTTGTAGTTGTGGCCCAGCGGCAGGATGGCCATGAGCACCGTATGCTCGTCGAAACCGGCAGCGGCGCCGCACAGGCGGGCGTTCAGCACGTAGTCGTCGTGCGTGCGCGGAATCAGCTTCGACAGCGACGTGGTGCCGCCCGACAGCAGCATGGTGGACACGTCGCCGCTGCGCGGCTTGGCGAACGTGGCGGGCGCTTGGGGCAGGTTTGCGAGCGTGCGCTGTCCGCGCCCCGGCTCGCCGGCGACGAGCACGTGCCGGAGGTTCGGGAACTCGGCCTGCATCTCGCTTGCCATCGCCCGGAAGTCGAAGTTGCCGACGACGTCCGGAATCACGTACGCGATCGCGCCGGATGCGCGCAGGAAGTGCCGAATCTCCGCTTGCCGGTGCGCGCGCAATGCCATCACCGGCACGACGCCGATCATGTTGAGCGCCAGGTAGGTGACCACGAACTCGATCGAGTTCGGCAGCTGCATCAGCGCCATGCTGCCGGGAGGCAGTCCCAGGCCGGCAAGGCGGGCGGCGCGGTCCTCGCTTCGCGCGAGCAATTCCGAGTAGGTCAGGCGCGTCTCGCCATGGACGAGCGCGACCTTGCGCGGGCTGCGCGCTGCGCTGCGCGCGAACACCTGCCCGACGGTCAGTCCCTCCCAGAGCCCGCGCGCGCGGTAGTCCGCGGCGACGGCCTCGGGCCAGCCGACGAATCCTTTCATCGCGTGCTCCTGACGGTCGTCAATGCGAAGCTTACCGAGCGGCCCCGTCAATCAGCGTATGTCATCCGATTCACGAGCTTCGCAAACCGGCCGTCGCCGCGCAGCGTCGTACAGCGCGGCGAGTCGCAGCCACATCAGCCAGCGAACGCCGGGCGAAGAAGTCCGCCGCGATTGCGCGGCGGATTCTGACGAACCAGAGTTTGGAGGCGGGGGTCGGAATCGAACCGGCCACGGTGTCTATAGTTAAATGTCCGATGTCGGCCGCACCGGCCTTTCCCTTACCCTCTGCTTTACCCCTAAGTGACGCGCCTAGACGATGCTCGGGGTGTAAGATATTCCGATCGCTTGGCGAGGGGGCAAAAAATGGCGGGGTGGCAGGTCGGAGATGTTGTGAAGCTGAAGAGTGGCGGTCCGCTCATGACAGTCGAGAAGGTGAATATCGACGCCGGGAACATGGCGAACGCGACGCGGTGTGTTTGGTTTCACAACGGCGAGCGTCGGGACGCAGTTTTCCCTGCAGCGTCGCTTGAGCAGGCCACCTCGCGCCCGGGGATCGCCTAGAAGATCGCAGATCGTAGGCGGGCGCGCGAGGCGCGGTCACCGCACCGTCGTCAGGAAGTAGCGCACCTGGTCGGCCAGGATGCGCGGGAAATTCACGCGGATCCACGCCTCGACCTTCGCGCGGTTCCTCCTGGCGTTGAACATCTGCGGGACGCCGATCGTCTGCACCGGCTTGATCGGGAGCCGCGCCTTGCCTTCTCGAGCGAAGACGGTGCGACCCTTGTTGGCCAGGAACGCGCCCTCGATCGTTTGCTTGCCGCCTTGGCGCTTGATCTTGAACCGCAACTGCGCGAGCGTGCCGGCCTTCGCGCGTCGCCTGGCTTCGGCGAGCGAGACGCTGCGCTCGAGGAAGTGCACGACGTTCATCGAACGGTTCTTGCCGCCGCTATCCGGGTTGCCGAGGAGGACGGCAGTGAACGTGACGCGCGAGGCGAACGACGCGCGGCGCACCTGCAGTCGTTGGTTCACGAGCTGCGCCGTGATGTTGTACTCCTGGCGGATCGCGCGCGACATCTGCGTCCTCGCCTGCTCGGCGGTTCGGGTGACCGCCTGGCGAATCGCACGATCGCCCAAGCCCGCCTTCAAGCGGTTCATCCGGGCGATCGTTGCCGCGAAGTCGGTCCTGATCGTGACGTTCATGCCGCAATCGACCGTTCCGAGAGCCTGAGCCGGATCTGCCGTCGACGCGCGATCTCGTCTATCGCCCGCCGTCTCGTTTCGGGCGGCAGCCTGACGAACGCGACGAGGAAAGCGTCATCGAGCGCTTCCGCTTCCCGAACGCGTCGGCGCCAATCGAATCCCAGGCGCCGGGCGATACGGCGCCGAAGGGCGCGCAACTCGACGACGACAACCGCCGTAGCATCTGCACGCACCTCGCTGGCCGACACGATCATGTGTTACGTCGAGCGCGAGCTCGTGCGCGGCGCCGCGCCTTCTTCTTCGATTCGGACCCGTTCATCGCGTGTACTCGCGGCGCCGCCATTCACCGGTCGCCGGGTCGTAATACAACAACGCTTCAGCTAGCTTGCGCGCGCGCTCGGCGGAATGCGACGTAACTCGGATGCTGGGGTGCTCGCACGTCGCCTCGAACACTCGCTCACCGCGATATTTTCGAACTCGAATCTGCGGACGCGGCATTGTTGGAATCATTGGGTCGGGGGTCGGCAAGAAATGAGATCAGCCGATGCGGCGCTTCGGCGCGCGCATGCTGACGCCACCGATGCGTTTGGTGGCGTCGGCGACCGCTTTCCTGCCGATACGGGCTGGTCCGACCGGAAAGTCGGCGGGCACAACCGCGGCGGCGCCCGACCAATCGAGCGCGATGACGCCCCCGTTGATGGCAATCGAGGATCCGGCAAGCGCCAGCGAGCGAGCGGCCCGCAGGGCAAGCGCACCAGGGCTGATCCCGATCGTGCCGCCGGTTGCTTGCAGCCTTCGATCGGCGCGCAAGCCAACGGACGACCCTGCGACCGCCACGGATCCGCCCTGCAGCGTCAGAATGTACGAGCCGGCCGGCGTGTAGACCAAATTGACGGCCCCGCCAGCGACGGTGACCGATCCCGCAGCCATGCCGAGCTTGCGCGCGGCCGCCAGGCCGATTGTTCCGCCGGCCACGGACGCTTGGCCACCGTCGAGCGTGAGCGTGTAGCCTGTATCGAGCGTATCCGCCGACCAGTTGTCGAGATGGAGCGATGCCGCGTCGCCCCATGACGTAACGCCGAACAGCCGCAGCCCTGGCTTGCCCGCCGCGCTGATGCTGCTGTCGGTGATCGGGCCGATCTTGAGCACGCCATCGACGTAGCCGCTGATCTGGTTGCCGCTGACGCGCGTTTCGATCCGGTAGGTGTTGCCCTCGGTCAGCGTGTCCGCGACCGTCGATCCAAGTTGCGTAAACGTGTTGTTGATGCTCTTGTATAACCTCCAGCCGGTGTCGACCGTGAAGCCGAACATGTAGAACGTCGCCGCCGCCGGGGTACAGCGCGCGATGGTGCTGGCGAGCGCCCCCGAGGCGTTCGTGACCACGAGCATATCCGCGCTGACACTGTAATCGGCGCTGGCAGGAACAACGCTGTGGTAATAGCCTGCGCTGCCGGTGACGCTGCCGCAGCGCGCGCGACCCGCGCTGCTGATGAAAACGTCGCGCTGCGTCGCGCCGGAAATCTTTGTCCAGTCGGACGAATACGTCGACAGCTCCGTGCCCGACGTGCCGCCGAAGGCGTCGGCCGCGAACTGCGTCACTTACCCCGTCCTATGTAGTCTCGGTAGGTCCAGTTCATTTCGAACACCGTGCTTTCAACGACGCGACCGTAATGGCCGATTGAGCCGCAAGCCGAGCGCGCGTCGCGTCGATTGCGCGCCGGATGCAACGAAGCGTCTCGAGATAGCGTTCCGCGGCCTGCATGGCGGCGTCGGCGCGCGGACCGCACAGTGGATCGAGGATGCCAACCGCGGGCTCGACTGCAATGATGTCCGCGAAGGCCTGCATTGCATCGCGGAATGCCCGCTCGCGCGCGAGCATCGTGGTGTACATCGAGGCGAGTGCGCCTTCGCTGACGTCGAGATCCTCCGACGTGACCGCGCAATCAGCCACGCCACGGGCTTCCCGCATGATCTCCTGGCCGAGCTCGTCGAATCTCTGCTTGGCACGCAGAAAATAGGCGAGGTCGTAGCGCTTGGTCTTCATGCGTGTGCGGCGCTTGAAAGATCAGCCCGGGGTCACGTCGAAGCTCGGCGCACCGAGGTTGAGATTGACCTGCTGCGGCGTGCGCGCGGCCATGAGCTGCGCATCTGCGGCCGCGGCCATCGGCGCCACGACCTCGTCGCGCAGACGGTCGACGATCGCATTGAAGTCGGTGGTGACCTGGCCGAGCGTTTGCCCGAGCTGCGTGCTGATGTCGTCCTGCGCGACGTCGAGACGCTCGGCGGTGAGCTCGCGGGCGCGCTCGAGCTCGCTGACGAAGCCGCCCAGCATCGCGCTCTGCTCCTCGGGCGAGAGCAGCCCGAACGCGCGGCGGATGGTGTCGTCGAGAAAGCCGGCGAGGTTCTGGATGACGGTCGGGTCGGTGGCGCGGCCGAGCTCGCCGAACAGCCGCTCGGCATCGGCAGCGAGGAACGCGTACTGGCCTTCGCGCGGCAGCGTCTGCAACGTGAGGTCGCGGATGGTGTTGGCGAACAGGCCGT
>JADYZP010000012.1 GCA_020853025.1 Burkholderiales bacterium | reverse complement strand
GCGATCCAGGGCGGCGTGTTGAAGGGCGACGTCAAGGACGTGTTGCTACTCGACGTGACGCCGCTGTCGCTCGGCATCGAGACGCTGGGCGGCGTACTGACCAAGCTGATCCAGAAGAACACGACGATCCCGACCAAGGCGCAGCAGGTGTTCTCGACCGCCGACGACAACCAGGGCGCGGTGACGATCCACGTGCTGCAGGGCGAGCGCGACATGGCCTCGGGCAACAAGAGCCTCGGCCAGTTCAACCTCGAGGGCATCCCGCCGGCGCCCCGCGGCATGCCGCAGATCGAGGTGACCTTCGACATCGACGCCAACGGCATCCTGCACGTGTCGGCAAAGGACAAGGCGACCGGCAAGGAGAACAAGATCACCATCAAGGCGAATTCGGGATTGACCGAAGGCGAGATCGAGAAGATGGTCAAGGATGCCGAGGCGCACGCCGAGGATGACCGCAAGTTGATGGAGACGGTACAGGCGCGCAACGGCCTCGATGCCCTGGTGCACAGCGTGAACAAGTCGCTTGGCGAGTACGGCGACAAGGTGGATGCCGACGAGAAGGCGAAGATCGAAGCCGCGGTCAAGGACGCCGAGGAACTGCTGAAGCAGAAGGACGCAGGCAAGGAACAACTCGAAGCCAAGGCCGAGGAACTCGGGAAGGCCGCACAGAAGCTGGGTGAGCTCATGTACGCGCAGGCGCAGGCGGCTGCCGGTGCGGCGGGTGGCGCGTCGGCCGGTGCAGGCGACGGCGCGCACGGCGGCGATGGCGGCAAGAACGACGAGAAGGTCGTCGATGCGGAGTTCACCGAGGTCAAATCCGACAAGAAGTGATATTCCGTCGTGGCGGGCGTTCGACGAAGATCGACGGCAGCGCGCGACGGAAGATCTGGCCGAGTTCGAGCATCGTGAAATACTGCGACGCTCAGCTCGGCCTTGTCGTATCAAACGAAGCTTGCTCGCTGCTGCAATCATGAGTCGCTTGTCAGGCCGGATGTTCAACTCTCGCCCTCTGGGCTTCACATAGAATCTGCTCTTTCCCATGGCGAAACGCGACTACTACACGACCCTCGGCGTCAATCGCGACGCGACCGAGGAGGATTTGAAGAAGTCCTACCGCAAGCTCGCGATGAAGCATCATCCGGATCGCAATCCGGACGACAAGGGCGCCGAAGCCAAGTTCAAGGAGGCCAAGGAAGCCTACGAGATCCTCACGGATCCGCGCAAGCGCGCGGCCTACGACCAGTTCGGCCACGCCGGTGTCGATCAGTCCGCGGGCGGGCGAGCAGGGCCCGAAGGCTTCGGTGGCTTCGCCGACGCCTTCGGCGACATCTTTGGCGAGATTTTCGGGCAGCAGGGCCGCGCCAGCAGGGGCAGCGGCGCCTACCGCGGCGCCGACCTGCGCTACAACCTCGAGCTGTCGCTGGAGGACGCCGCGCGCGGCGCCGAGGTGAAGATCCGCATCCCGACGATGGAGGGCTGCGAAACCTGTCACGGCACCGGTGCGAAGCCCGGAACCGAACCGAAGACGTGTCCGACCTGCCATGGCCACGGAGAAGTCCGTGTCTCGCAGGGTTTTTTTTCCATCCAGCAGACCTGCCCGAACTGTCACGGCCGAGGCAAGGTCGTGGCCGACCCGTGCGCGGCCTGTCACGGTGCCGGTCGTACCAAGAAGCACAAGACGCTGTCGGTCAAGATTCCCCCCGGCGTCGACCAGGACGACCGCATCCGACTCACCGGAGAAGGCGAGGCCGGATTGAACGGCGGGCCTTCGGGAGACCTCTACGTCGTCGTCAACCTGAAGCAACACGCGGTATTCCAGCGCGAGGGTGCCGACCTGCATTGCGAAATGCCGATCAGCTTCGCGACGGCGGCGCTCGGCGGCGAACTCGAGATCCCCACGCTCGATGGACAAGCCACGATCAAGATCCCGCCAGAGACGCAGACCGGCCAGACCTTCCGGCTGCGCAACAAGGGCATCCGGCCCGTCCGCGGTTCGGCGCAGGGCGACCTTTACTGCCACGTCGCCGTGGAAACGCCGGTCAAGCTGACCACGCGCCAGAAGGAGTTGCTGCGCGAACTGGAGGCGCTCAATCAGGAGGACCCGGGCAGGCACGATCCTCGCGCAAAGGGCTGGTTCGAGAAGGTCAAGGAATTCTTCGGCGATTAGTGTCCGGTCGTCGATGTCGAACTATGACGTGATCGTCATCGGCGCCGGTGCCGCAGGCATGATGTGCGCAGCGCGGGCCGGACAGCGTGGCCGCCGCGTGCTTCTGATCGAGCACTACCACCTGACGGGCGAGAAGATCCGCATCTCGGGCGGTGGGCGGTGCAACTTCACCAACGTCAACGCGAGTCCGGCGAACTACCTTTCGGCCAATCCCGATTTCTGCCGCTCGGCGCTGGCACGCTACACACCGGCGCATTTCGTGCGCATGGTCGAACGCCATGGGATTGCGTATCACGAAAAGAAGCTGGGCCAGCTCTTCTGCGATAACACCGCTCTCGACATCGTCGCGATGCTGAAGGACGAATGCGATCGCGGCCAGGTCCAGTGGCGGATGCCCTGCCCGGTCTCCGGTGTCGCCCTCGGGGCCGGCGGCTTCACCGTCACGACACCGAAGAAAAAATATCGCTGCGCGTCGCTGGTGATCGCCACCGGCGGACTCACGGTCCCGAAGATCGGCGCAACGCCTTTTGGTTACCGCGTCGCCGAGCAGTTCGGATTGCGCGTGATTGCGCCGCGGCCGGCGTTGGTGCCGCTCGCGCTGGCGCCCGATGCGCTTGCGCGCTACGGTGATCTGGCGGGCGTGTCCGTCGATGCGGAAGTCAGCTGCGGCGCGGGCCGCTTTCGCGAAAATATCCTGTTCACGCATCGCGGACTGTCCGGCCCGGCGATCCTGCAGATCTCCTCGTATTGGGATGGTCGGGTGCCGCTGACGATCGATCTCCTGCCGGGCATCGACGCGAGCGGCTGGCTGCGTGCACACGCTGGATCCGGCGTGCACCTGCCCAACCTGCTGGCCGAACGCCTGCCGCGGCGCGTAGCGCAGGCGTGGTGCGCGGCGGAGCATGCAACAGCTCCGATGCGCGAGCTCGGTGCGCAACGACTGACCGAAATCGCGACGCACTTGAAGCGCTGGGAGGTGCTGCCGTCCGGTACGCTCGGTTACAACAAGGCCGAAGTGACGCTGGGTGGCGTCGACACGCGCGACCTGTCATCCACGACCATGGCCGCGACCACGGTGCCAAATCTGTATTTCATCGGCGAGGTGGTCGACGTCACCGGCTGGTTGGGCGGGTACAATTTTCAGTGGGCGTGGGCGTCCGGGTATGCGGCAGGTGAGGCCGCGTGATCGCGCCACGCAGGATTCGATGGCATAGGTCACCGAGGATATGAAGTCCGCGTCGAAGCGCATCGTCGGCATTCTGCTGGCCGCCGGGAAGGGTACACGCTTCGGCAACGCCAAGCTGCTGGCGCCGCTTGCGGAGCCTTCGCATGGCGTGTCCGGTGGCGCGGCGCTGGGTGTCGCGGCAGCAATGCACCTGATGGCCGCGCTCAACGAAGTGGTCGCCGTCGTCCGCCCGGGCGACGTCCTGCTGCAGCAGGCGCTGGCGGAGACCGGCGCGCGCACTGTCGTCTGCGAGCGCGCCGATGAAGGCATGGGTGCGAGCCTTGCCTGCGCGGTGGCGGAGTGCGCCGATGCCGACGGCTGGCTCGTTGCGCTGGCCGACATGCCGTGGATCGCACCGGCGACCATCGCCGCGGTGGCCGACGCGTTGGGCGACGGCGCCGAGATTGCCGCGCCTTCGTACCGTGGCGAGCGCGGGCACCCGGTCGGCTTTGCGCGCCCCTACGGTGCGCTGCTTCGCGAGTTGACCGGCGACGAGGGGGCGCGCTCGCTGCTGGCGGCGCGCCGATGGGCATTGCGCCTGGTCGAGGTCGACGATGCCGGCGTGCTGCTCGACGTCGACCGGCCGGAGGATCTGCGAAAGCAGCAATAGCAGGGTTTGGCCCTGCTCTTTCTCACGCCTGCTGCCACAGGTCGGGCTGCCGGTCACGGCTTTGCAGCAGTTCCTCCTGGATACGCCACCACGATCGAAGTTCGAGCGCGGACAGCGGATGGGCGACCAGGAAGCCCTGCGCCTCCTCGCAGCCATGCGCCTTCAGGAAGTCAAACTGCGCCGCCGTCTCGACGCCTTCGGCGATGCAGCGCAATCCCAGCGAGTGCGACAGCGCGATGATCGCCTGCGTGATCGCCTCGTCGTTCCTGTTGCTTTCGAGACCATGCACGAAGCGCTGGTCGATCTTCACACCCTGGATCGGCAGCCGGGCGAGATAGGACAGACTCGAGTAGCCGGTTCCGAAATCATCGACGGTGATCGACACGCCCATCTGCTTCAGCTTCACCAGCGTGGCAACCGCCTTCTCCGGATGCGTGATGATGACGCTCTCGGTGATCTCGAGGTCGAGATACCGAGGCGAGAGACCGCTTGTCGTCAGCGCGTCCTCGACGACCGACAGCCAGCTGTCGTGCTGCAGCTGCTGCACCGACAGGTTCACCGACAGCCGCAGCGACATTCCGTGCCGGTGCCATTGCACGACCTGGCGGCAGGCGTCGCGCAGTACGCGCGCACCCAATGCCTGGATCATGCCGGACTCCTCGGCGACCGGTATGAATTCCGATGGTCCGATGACGCCGTGTTCCGGATCGCGCCACCGCAGCAGCGCCTCGACACCGCAGGGCCTGCCAGTCTGCATCTCGATCAGCGGCTGGTAGAGAATGAAGAATTCGTCGTCCATCAGGCCGCGCCGCATGTCGGTCTCCAGTTGCAGCCGGGATTGCACGCGTGCGTTCATGTCGGCGGTGAAGAAGCGATACGCATTGCGGCCGGCGTCCTTGGCCGCGTACATCGCGGTGTCGGCCAGCTTGATCAGGCCGACGCCGTCCGGCGCGTCGGCCGGATAGATCGCAACGCCGATCGAGCAGTTGAGCGTCGGCGTCTGGTCGGCGAGCCGGAATGGCGGATGAAACGCCTCGCGGACACGGGTCAGTACCGTCATGATCTCGAACGAGGCGTGCTGCGGATCGAGGCCGGGCAGGATCACGACGAATTCGTCGCCACCCAGCCGTGCGACGGTGTCGGACTCGCGCACTGCGTCGGCGAGCCGCTGCGCGATCGCCTGCAGCAGCTGGTCGCCGGCGTCGTGGCCCAGCGTATCGTTGATTCGCTTGAAGTGGTCGAAGTCGAGGAACAGGCAGGCAACGTGCGTGCCGTCGCGCTGCGCCTGCGCGAGGATCTGTCGCAGGCGCTGATTGAGCAGCGACCGGTTGGGCAACCCGGTCAGTATGTCGTGCTGTGCGAGCTTGTAGGCCTGCGCGGTGGCAACCTCCAGCTCGCGGGTGCGCTGCACGACCTTGTCCTCGAGCGTGCGCTGGTAATCGGCGACTTCGGATTGCGATTCCGATAGCTTCTGGGTCATGTGGTTGAAGGTGTGTGTGAGCAGGCCCAGTTCATCGGACGAGTGCGCCGGCACGTAGACATCCAGGCGGCCCGCGCCCACCGCGCGCGCAGCACGCATCAGGCGACGCATCGGCGCGACCAGACGGCGGGTCAGCAAGAGCGAGGCGACGATGGCGATCACGACCAGCAGGCCGACGACGCCGATCGCCCCGGCGAGCTGATCGCGAAACTGCTTGCGCTGCACGTCGAGCGTCATGCCCAGACGGATGTAGCCGATCGGTCGCCCCGCCGTGAGGGGCGGCGGGATCGTGGCCCGTGCATCATCCATCGACAGCGCGCTTGGCTCTGCGCCGCTGCTCACGACCGGTGCGACCAGCTCGATGTACTTGTGCCCGTCGAGCTGATGCTCGAGCGAGCGCAATTCCCCCCGTTGCGGAAGCGTGTCTTCGGCGGTCAGCTGCGGGATCGGCAATTGTTCGAACGCGGGCAGGAATGAACGCTCGACGAGCACCACGCGCTGGCGATCGAGCACGACGACGTAGGCTACCTCCGGGTCGGTGCCGATGCTTTGCAGCAGGTGCTCGAGCGACTCCTTGTCCGACGTATACAGGCTGTATTCGGCCAGTTCGGTCATCACGGTGACCAGTGATACGGCTTGCTGTTTCAACTGCGTTTCGTCGTCGCGCCAGCGTTGCGCAAAGTAGAACGCGGTGATCGCGACCGCGGTCAGGAAGATGAGGCCGATGGTCAGCAGGTTGAGCTTGGTGAGCAGCCCCATCCGCACCGGCGGCAGGTCGAGCATCGACATCGTATCGCCGGCGAGCGGCGACAGATGCTTGCGCAGCGCGCGGCGAACGCGCTTCATTCGTATACCCGATCGACCGAATGCAGCATCTGCGCATCCCAAGCGATGTTCAGCAGGCGCGCGCTGTGCGCGTTGACGACGACGCGTTCGCGCGCCGGCGCGGGTGGCGCTCCGCGGCCGCCAGCCGCCTGCCGCTTCGCGAGTGCCGCGCAATAGCGGCCGAGGTCGCCGTAGTCCCAGGCTACCGCATAGAGCGCGCCGGCCCGCACCCACGCCTCGGTCGGCCCGACCAACGGGACCTGGCGGCGGAACGAAAACAGCAGCAGCGGGCGGGAATGCTCACGCATGTACACGGTGCTGCCGGCAATGGCATGCAGCACGTCGACGCGCCCGGCGAGTCGCGCCAACGCGCCCGGCAGCGCGGTCGGGTCGGCCACGGGCTCGAGGACCGGAACATAACCGCCGCGCAGCAGGGCCGTGGAGAAGTTCTGGGCTCGGACCTGATCGCGCGCCGGGTCGAAGAGTACGCCGACGCTGCGGGTCTCGGGCAGGAGCCGGCGCAACCACCGGATGCGCGAGTCGACAGGCACATCGGCAGGGACGACCAGCGTCCCGGGCGCCGTCCTGGCACCGAGTGCGTCGCCGGCCATGCAGTCGACGACCGGCGCGGCTGGTGCAGCGCGGGCGACGAGCCCCGAGGCTGCGGCGCCCAGAGTAATGATCGCCCCGCCGCGGCCGATGCCGCTCAATGCCTCGCGAATTGTGGCTTCACCTGCGATTGCGACCTCCAGGATCGTCGTCGGCGCTGCCGCGCGCTCGATGCCCGCGAGCGCCTGGCGGAAGCGCGGCGTGTCGTTGGCGACGACAATCAGCAGGCGTTCGTCCGCGCTCGCGGCCGCCGGCGCGATGACGAGTACGGCCAACGCCAGACGCAAGGCCTTCGTCATCGCCGTACGGCAACGAAAAGGCGGTGCGGGGATACGTCCAAAGGCCACGCGTCGATCAAGCACACTCTGTGCCATGGGGCTGATCTCCGCCTTCCGGGAGAGTCCCGTGCCGGGACGGTCGAGCCCCCGCACGTAACCCTCCTATCCGATGGTCACCGGTATCTTGCCGATGCGTGCCTGCCACTCCTTCGGCGCGGTGTGATGCACCGACTTGCCGCGCGCATCGACGGCGACGGTTACCGGCATGTCACGCACGTCGAATTCGTAGATGGCCTCCATGCCCAGGTCGGCGAAGGCGACGACGCGCGATGCGCGTATGGCCTTCGACACCAGATACGCGGCGCCGCCGACCGCCATCAGGTAAACCGCACCGTGCTTCCTGATCGCCTCGATCGCAGCGGGACCGCGTTCCGCCTTGCCGATCATCACCAGCAGGCCGTGATGCTCGAGCATCATCTGCGTGAACATGTCCATCCTCGTGGAGGTGGTGGGACCGGCCGGGCCCACGACTTCGTCGCGCACCGGGTCGACCGGGCCGACGTAGTAGATCGCACGATTGCGAAAATCCACACCATCCGGCAATTTTTCGCCGCGCGCGAAATAATCGGCGATACGCTTGTGCGCGGCGTCGCGTCCGGTCAGCATCCTGCCGCTCAACAGCAGCGTGTCGCCGGGCTGCCACGTCGACGCCTCCTCACGGGTCAGCGTGTCGAGATTCACGCGCTTGGCGGCGGCCGAAGGCTGCCAGTGCACGGCGGGCCACTGCGCGAGGTCGGGCGGTTCGAGGTGCGCGGCGCCGGAGCCGTCGAGCGTGAAATGCGCATGCCGGGTGGCGGCGCAGTTGGGAATCATCGCAACGGGCTTCGACGCTGCGTGCGTCGGATAGTCGAGGATCTTGACGTCGAGAACCGTCGACAATCCGCCCAGGCCCTGGGCGCCGATGCCGAGCGCGTTGACCTTTTCGTAGAGCTCGATGCGCAGTTCCTCGGTGCTGTTCGCCGGGCCGCGGCGGACCAGCGCCTGCATGTCGATCGGCTCCATAAGCGCTTCCTTGGCGAGCAGCATCGCCTTTTCCGCCGAACCCCCGATGCCGATCCCGAGCATGCCCGGCGGACACCAGCCCGCACCCATCGTCGGCACCGTCTTCAGCACCCAGTCGACGATCGAATCCGACGGATTCAGCATCACGAACTTCGCCTTGTTTTCGGAGCCTCCACCCTTGGCGGCGATTCTCACGTCGACCGTGTTGCCGGGCACGATTTCGAAGTGAACGACCGCAGGCGTGTTGTCCTTCGTGTTTTTCCGCGTGCCCGCCGGGTCGGCGACGACCGATGCGCGCAGCCGGTTGTCCGGATCGAGGTAGGCGAGGCGCACACCTTCGTTGATCATCTCCGTGAGCGAAAGCGTCGCGCCCTCCCAGCGCACGTCCATGCCGACCCGGACGAAGGCGACGACGATGCCGGTGTCCTGGCAGATCGGCCGATGGCCCTCGGCGCACATCCGCGAATTGGTCAGGATCTGCGCGATCGCGTCTTTCGCGGCTGGCGATTCCTCGGCTTCGTAGGCAGCGCCCAGCGCCTGGATGTAGTCGACCGGGTGGTAGTAGGAGATGAACTGGAGTGCATCGGCGACACTCTGGATCAGGTCCTGCTGGCGGATCGTGGTCATTGGATAATCCAGAGATAGCCGGCGAACCAATAAGTCTATCATCGGCGATGCGACCAAGGACCGCGCCGCCCGCTCCGTTGCGTCGTCGGCAATCCATTGGGTAGACTCGCCTGTGTCGACCGCCGCGCCAGCGATTTCCTGCAAGGAGCCCATCAGCATGTCGTCCACCATCGAATCGGTATTGATCGAAAACCGTGTGTTTGTCCCGGATCCGGCGTTCGTCGCGCAGGCGAACATCTCCGGAATGGATGCCTATCGCGCGCTGTGCGCGGAGGCTGAACGTGATTTCGAGGGCTTCTGGGCGCGCCTCGCGCGCACCGAACTGCTGTGGAAAAAACCGTTCACAAGGACGCTCGACGAATCGAAGGCGCCGTTCTTCAAGTGGTTCGACGACGGCGAACTCAACGCTTCGTACAACTGTCTCGACCGGCACTTGCAGACGCAGCCCGACAAGGTCGCGATCATCTTCGAGGCGGACGACGGCCGCGTCACGCGGATCACCTACAAGGAGCTCTACCACGAGGTCTGCCGGGTGGCGAACGCGCTCAAGGCGCGGGGCGTCGCATGCGGGGATCGCGTCCTCATCTACATGCCGATGTCGATCCAGGCGGTGGTCGCGATGCAGGCCTGCGCGCGCATCGGTGCCACGCATTCGGTGGTATTCGGAGGCTTTTCCGCCAAGAGCATCCAGGAGCGCATCGTCGACGCGGGCGCCGTTGCGGTCATCACCGCGGATGGCCAGTTCCGCGGCGGTCGCGAGATCCCGCTGAAGCCGGTCGTCGACGAGGCGTTCGCCATGGGTGGCTGCGACGGCATCAAGACCGTTGTCGTGTGGAAGCGCACGGGATCGGCGATCGCGATGACCGCAGGGCGCGACGTCTGGTGGCACGACGTGGTCGCTGCGGAAGCCGACACCTGCGAGCCCACGTGGGTGAGCGCGGAGCACCCGCTGTTCATCCTCTATACGTCCGGGTCCACCGGCAAGCCGAAAGGCGTTCAGCACTCGACCGGCGGCTATCTGCTGCAGGCGATCCTGACCATGAAGTGGACCTTCGACTACAAGCCCACGGACATCTTCTGGTGCACGGCCGACGTGGGCTGGGTGACCGGCCACACGTACATCACCTACGGCCCGCTGGCCTGCGGTGCGACCGAAGTCATGTTCGAAGGGGTGCCGACGTATCCGGACGCCGGGCGCTTCTGGAAAATGATCCAGGACCACCAGGTGAGCGTCTTCTACACGGCGCCCACCGCTATCCGCTCGCTGATCAAGGCCGGCGGCGAGTTGCCGAAGAAATACGACCTGTCGCGGTTGCGCATCCTCGGCACCGTCGGCGAGCCGATCAATCCGGAGGCGTGGATGTGGTACCACCAGACCGTCGGTGGCGGGCGCTGCCCGGTGGTCGACACTTGGTGGCAGACCGAGACCGGAGGCCACATGATCAACCCGCTGCCGGGCGCGACGCCGCTGAAGCCGGGATCGTGTACGTTCCCGCTGCCGGGGATCTTCGCCGACATCGTCGACGAGACCGGGCACGGCGTCGAGCTCGGCAAGGGGGGCATCCTGGTGATCAAGCGGCCGTGGCCGGGCATGATTCGCACGATCTGGGGCGACCCCGAGCGATTTCGCAAGAGCTACTACCCGGACGATTTCCAGGGCAGGTATTACCTGGCCGGCGACGGCGCTTCGCGCGACCTCGAAGGCTACTTCCGCATCATGGGCCGTATCGACGATGTGCTCAACGTGTCGGGGCACCGCCTGGGCACGATGGAGGTCGAGTCGGCGCTGGTCGCCAATCCGCTGGTCGCCGAAGCGGCGGTCGTCGGCCGGCCGGACGACCTGACCGGCGAAGCGATCTGCGCCTTCGTCGTTCTGAAGCAGGTACGACCCGCGGGTCCGGAAGCCGACCGCATCGCGAAGGAACTGCGCGACTGGGTCGCGCGCGAGATCGGCCCGATCGCCAAGCCGAAAGACATCCGCTTCGGCGAAAACCTGCCGAAGACGCGGTCGGGTAAGATCATGCGCCGGCTGCTGCGTTCGATCGCCAAGGGTGAGGAGATCAAGCAGGATACTTCCACGCTCGAGAATCCGGCGATCCTGGACCAGTTGAAGCAGTTGAACTGACACTCGAAGCGGGATGGAGGTGCGATGCGGCAGTTGCTGGGGGTCGTGCAGTTGGTCGTCGCCATCGCATTGATGGGGCTGGTCGGCCAAGGAGTGCTCTACATCCTGGCGGGGGCGGGACGCGAAAGGAACCTCTTCTACCAGATCGTCAGGATCATTCCATCGCCGTTCGTCAAGCTCACGCGGCTGCTGACGCCCCGTGTGTTCGAGGATCGAGTGATTCCCTTCGCAACCTTCTGCATCCTGTCGGTGATCTTCATCTGGCTTGCCGTCGCCATTCCGCAGGTCGAACCCTGATGCGGTCGGTTGCGGCGTGAGCATCCGCCTGCAGCGCTGGTTCTGGGTGCAACTCGCCAACTGGTGTCACGTGCTGAGGCAGCGGGACATCGCGCTGCGGTATTTCGGCTACGCACTGGCGCTGGTTCCCGATGACCCGCAGGTGCTCGCCAGCATGGGCTTCGAACTGCTGCAGCTGGGACGCAAGCGAGAGGCGCTGGCGAAGTTCGACCGGGCGGTCACCGTCCGGCCCGACTGGCCGGAGGTGCAGTTCGGCCGCGGCTTCCTGCTGCAGGAGCAAAACGATCACGAGGCGGCGCTGGCGGCCTTCGACCGCGCGCTCGCCCGCAATCCCGATCACGACCGCGCGCTGTATGGCAAGGCGTTGTCGCTGATCGCGCTGCGCCGCGGCAACGAGGCGGTGCAGCCGCTCGAGCGCAACACGAGGCTGCAGCCGATGAGCCCCTACGGCTGGTATCAGCTGGCACGCGTCCAGTTCGATCGCGGCAAGCCGGACAAGGCACAGGCGATCATCGACCACCTGACGACCTTCGAACCCAAGGTTGCCGCACAACTCGCACGTGAGACCGGGCTGCGGGTGCCGCCCTTGCCTTGAAACCGGCGAGCCGGCCGGGGTTTTCGGTCGGAGAATTCGCCGTCGTGGCGCCAACGGGCTTGTTTCCCTGCAAAAAAGCTGTCTATACTCCGACCAATTTCGCTACCGGGTCACCGGTCAAGGCGAATTCGGCCACGACGTCGTCAAGAGCGTCAGGCCGCCCGGCTTTGTGGAAGCGCGGCGTTTGCCGTCGTCACTTCAGTGGAGGAGCCAAGCCATGCAGTTGACTCAGAAGCACCAGGAATACTGGGGCAAGAATCTCCAGATCACCGGGATACTGCTGTTCATCTGGTTCGTCGTCACCTTCGTCGTCACGTTCTTCGCGCGCGACCTGCAGTTCAATTTCTTCGGCTGGCCGTTCGCCTTCTACATGGCGGCGCAGGGATCGCTGATCATCTACGTGTTCATCATCTGGTATTACGCGCGCTACATGAACAAGCTGGACATCGAATACGACGTGCACGAAGGGGAGGAAGACTGATGGCCGCGCCCGCGCAAGGCACCGGAATTTTCGCCGCCAGTTCGCAACGGGCGTTCTACGCCCAGATCAAGAAGGTGTACGCGTTCTACACCGGCGGCTTCCTCCTTTTCATTGCTGCACTGGCGATCCTCGAGCAGCTGGGGCTGCCGAAGAACTGGATCGGCTACCTGTTCCTGTTCGCGACCATCGGCCTCTACGCCGGCATCGGCGTGATGAGCCGGACGTCGGACGCCACTGAGTATTACGTCGCCGGCCGGCGCGTTCCGGCGCTGTTCAACGGCATGGCGACCGGCGCCGACTGGATGAGCGCCGCGTCGTTCATCGGCATGGCCGGTACGCTGTATCTGCTGGGCTACAACGGGCTCGCGTTCATCATCGGCTGGACCGGTGGCTACGTGCTGGTGGCGCTGCTGTTGGCACCCTACCTGCGCAAGTTCGGCCAGTTCACGATTCCCGACTTCCTGGGCGCGCGCTACGGCGGCAACATCCCCCGCCTGATCGGACTGCTGGCGGCGATCCTGTGCTCGTTCACCTACGTCGTGGCACAGATCTACGGCGTCGGCATCATCACGGCGCGGCTGACCGGCGTGCCGATGGAACTCGGGGTCTTCCTGGGTCTGGCCGGCATCCTGGTCTGCTCGTTCCTGGGCGGCATGCGCGCGGTTACCTGGACGCAGGTCGCACAGTACATCATCCTGATCATTGCCTACATGATTCCGGTGGTGTGGCTGTCGGTGAAGCAGACCGGGATCCCGCTGCCACAGTTCGTCTACGGCAAGGTGCTCGAGCGCGTTTCGGCGCGCGAAGCGGAACTGACGAAGGATCCGAAGGAGCTCCAGGTTCGCGACATCTTCAAGCAGCGCGCGGCGACCGCCGCCGCCCAGTTGAAGGACGTCGAAAAATCGTATGCGGACGGCAAGGCAGAGCTCGCCGCCGCAGTCGCCAAGGCCGAAGCCGACAACGCCGCGCCGGATGTCGTCGACGCCGCGAAGAAGGCGCTGGCGGCGTTTCCGTCGGACGCTGCGACGGCGAAGGCCTTGTGGGCGAAGGAGTCGCAGCTGGCGAAACGGGCAAATCCGCCGATCCACCACGCGGAGCCCTTCCCCGGCAAGGACGAGGCGGCGCGGGACGTATCGAGACGAAACTTCCTGGCGCTGGTCTTCTGCCTGATGATCGGCACGGCGGCTCTGCCTCACATCCTGATGCGCTACTACACGACACCCTCGGTGCAACAGGCGCGGCAGTCGGTGTTCTGGTCGCTGTTCTTCATCTTCCTGCTGTATTTCACGGCGCCGGCGCTTGCGGTGCTGGTGAAATACAACGTCTACACCCACTTGGTCGGAACCGCGTACGCGGCGATTCCACAGTGGGTGGCGTCATGGCAGAAGGTCGATCCGGCGCTGCTGTCGATCATCGACGTCAACCGCGACGGCATTGTCCAGCTGGCGGAAATCGCCATCGGCGGCGACATCGTCGTGCTTGCCACACCCGAGATCGCGGGCCTGCCGTACGTGATTTCGGGTCTGGTCGCCGCCGGCGGCCTGGCGGCGGCGCTGTCGACCGCCGACGGCCTGCTGCTGACGATCGCCAACGCGCTGTCGCACGACTTCTACTACAAGATGCTCGATCCCAGCGCGTCGACGACGCGCCGGGTGACGGTGTCGAAGGCGCTGCTGCTGGTGGTCGCGGTGTTCGCCGCGATCATCGCCGCGCAGAAGCCGGCGGATATCCTGTTCCTGGTGTCCGCCGCGTTCTCCTTCGCGGCCGCGTCGTTCTTCCCGGCGCTGGTGCTGGGGATCTTCTGGAAGCGGGCGAACAAGTGGGGCGCGATCTTCGGCATGCTCGCCGGCCTCGGTATCACGTTCTACTACATGGCCACGACGCAACCTTGGCTGCGCAGCGTGTTCGGAGTGACGACCCCGGTCCAGGATCACATCTGGTGGGGTATCGCTTCGATCTCGGCCGGCCTGTGGGGTGTTCCGCTGGGCTTCGCCGTGATCATCGTGGTCAGCCTGTTGACGCCGGCGCCGGACCGCGAGACGCAGGACATGGTCGAGCACGTCCGCTATCCGAACCTGGCCGGCGACACGATCAACACCGTCGGGACGTAGTTCATTTTCGAAGCGGCGTTTCGGCCACGCCGGGACGAAAAAGGCCCGCAGCGATGCGGGCCTTTTCCATTGGCGCCCGGTTGTCCGCACGAAGAAGAGCGCCCGGCTGAAGCCGGACGATTTTCGGCATGCTAGACTCTTCGGCCTGCGCGCAAGACTCCATCGATGACTGCAGAAATTCACGCGTTGACCGCGCTGTCGCCGCTCGACGGCCGCTATGCTGCCAAAGTCGCGGCGCTGACCGCGCATTTCTCCGAATCCGGCCTGATTCGCCATCGCGTGCGTGTCGAACTCGCCTGGCTGACCGCGCTCGGCGACGAAGCCGCGATCGCCGAACTGCCGGCGTTTTCTCCTGCCGCGTGCGCGGCGATCGATGCCGTGGCGGCAGATTTCTCGTCTGCCGACGCGAGTCGCGTCAAGGCGATCGAGCGCACGACCAATCACGACGTCAAGGCGGTCGAATACTGGTTGAAGGAGCGCTTTGCCGACCTGCCCGACGTGGCGCAAGCGGTCGAATTCATTCATTTCGCGTGCACGTCCGAGGACATCAACAACCTGGCGCACGGGTTGGCACTCGCGCAAGCGCGCCAGGACATCCTGCTGCCCGCGCTGCGCATGATCGCGGCGGATCTGCGCGCTCTGGCGCACGAGCACGCCGAGCTGCCGCTGCTCGCACGCACGCACGGGCAACCTGCCACGCCGACGACGCTCGGCAAGGAGTTCGCCAACGTCTACGCGCGGCTCGAACGGCAGATTGCCGCCATCGAGCGCGTGCCACTCAAGGGCAAGATCAACGGAGCGGTGGGCAACTACAACGCGCACGTCGTTGCCTTTCCCGACGTCGACTGGGAGCGCCTCGCCGCCCGCGTCGTCACCGGTCTCGGCCTGGAGTTCAACCCCTACACGACGCAGATCGAGCCGCACGACTACATGGCGGAGCTCTTCGATGCGATCGCCCGCGCCAACACGATCATCATCGACCTCGATCGCGACCTGTGGGGCTACGTGTCGCTCGGCTATTTTCGGCAGCGGATGCGCGACGGCGAGGTCGGCTCGTCGACGATGCCGCACAAGGTGAACCCGATCGATTTCGAGAATTCGGAAGGCAACCTGGGGCTGGGCAACGCACTGCTGCGCCACTTCGCCGAAAAGCTGCCGATCTCGCGCTTCCAGCGCGACCTCAGCGATTCGACTGTGCTGCGCAACATGGGCGTCGCACTCGGGTATTCGTTGCTGGGCTGGCTTTCGCTACGGCAAGGCATCGCCAAGCTCGAGATCGATGCCGCGAGAATCGCCGCCGACCTCGACGCCAACTGGGAGGTCCTGGCCGAAGCCATCCAGACGGTGATGCGGCGCTACGCCGTGGCCAATCCCTACGAGCAATTGAAGGCGTTGACGCGTGGCAAGACGGGCATGACGCGCGAATCGCTGCACGCGTTCATCGACTCGCTCGCGGTGCCCGAGGAGGCGAAGGCGCGGCTCAAGTCGCTCACCCCGGCTGGCTACACCGGACTTGCCGCGCGCCTCGCTCGCCGCGTCTGAAGGTCACCGCCCCGGCGCGCCGCGCCGGCGGCGCTCCTGCATGAACGTCGTTACCGCGGGAATCAGCGAGACGGCAACGATGCCGAGCACGATCAGCGTCAGGTTGCTCTTGACCCAAGGTATGTTGCCGAAAAGATAACCGGCGTAGACGAGTGCCGTCACCCAGACGATGCCGCCGACGACGTTGTAGGCGAGGAAGCGGCGATACGACATGCCGGCGACTCCGGCGAGGAACGGCGCAAACGTGCGGATGATCGGCACGAAGCGACCGATGATGATCGTCACCCCGCCGTAGCGATCATAGAACTCCTGCGTGCGGCGCAGGTGCTCCTGACGAAACCAGCGCGAATCCGGACGGTCGTAGACCCTGGGTCCGATGTAGTGGCCGATCGTGTAGTTGACCGAATCGCCGAGGATCGCGGCAGTGATCAGCAGCGCGACGAGCAGGTGCACGTCGAGGCCGGCGGCCGCCACTACCGTCCCGGCAATGAACAGGATCGAGTCGCCCGGCAGGAATGGGAAGACAACGAGTCCGGTTTCCGCGAAGATGATCGCGAACAGCAGCGCGTAGACCCAGGCGCCGTACTGCGTCGCAATCTGCGCGACCGTCTGGTCGAGAGACAGCAGCGAGTAGAAGAACGCCGTCAGCACCGGCGATTACGGCAGGATCTTGTCACCCGCGCCGCCGCCTTTTCTTTCCGGCTTGACCAGGTCCTCGCGCGAGACACCCATCCACATCACCAGCGGCGCCATCACCAGTACCGAGGAATAGATGCCGAAACAGATGCCGATGGTCAGCGCCAGCGCGAAATAATGAAGCGCCTCGCCGCCGAAAAACAGGATCGACAGCACCATCAACAGCGTGCTGCCGTGGGTGATCATCGTGCGCGAGATCGTGCTGGTGATCGCGTTGTCGATCACGTGCGTCACGCTGGCCTTGCGCATCTTGCGGAAATTCTCGCGAATCCGATCGGCGATGACCACTGATTCGTTGACCGAATAACCGAGGACCGCGAGCACCGCGGCGAGCACCGGCAGCGAGAACTCCCACTGGAACAGCGCGAAGAAGCCGAGAATGATGACCACGTCGTGGAGATTGGCGACGATCGCCGCCACGGCGAAGCGCCACTCGAAACGCATCGCCAGGTAACCCATGATGCCGAGCGACACCAGCAGCAGCGCCAGCGCCCCATTTTCGTACAGCTCGCGGCCCACCTGCGGCCCGACGAACTCCACGCGCTGCTGTGTCGCAGACGGATCATCCGCCTTCAGCACGCCCATCACGCGCTCGGACAGCGCGGCGCTGGACGTCCCTTCGGCGAGCGGTAGGCGGATCAACGCGGTGTCCGAGCGCCCGAAGGACTGCGCCGAATATTCGGACAACTTCAAAGTGTCCAGCGCGGCGCGCAGCCGGCTGAAATCCACCGGGTGGCTGTAGGTGACTTCGATCACCGTACCGCCACGGAAATCGACGCCGAGATTCAAGCCCCTTACGGCCAGAAAGACGACGGCGAGCACGAAGGTCACGATCGAGATCACGTTGAACGCGAGTGCATGCCGCATGAACGGGATGTCGCGGCTGATCCTGAAGAATTCCATTGCGTTTCCTTGTAGCCTGCGTCGTTCCCGTGCCGGCTGCGGCCGGGCTTGAGATCCGTGGTCTTGGCAGCTGTTGGCCTTCGCGTCAGGCCTTGGTCGGCGCCGCCGGTCGTCCGGCACCGGGCTTCCATACCTGGCCGATCGAGATCCGGTCGAGCTTCTTGCGATGGCCGTAGATCAGCGCCACCATCCCGCGCGACACGAACACCGCCGAGAACATCGACGTCATGATGCCGAGGCAATGGACGACGGCGAAGCCGCGCACCGGTCCGGAGCCGAACAGGAACAGCGCGACGCCCGCGATCAGCGTCGTGATGTTGGAGTCGAGAATCGTGCCCCACGCGCGCTCGTACCCCGTCTGCAGCGCCGCGTGCGGCGTCGCTCCCCAGCGCAGCTCTTCCCGGATGCGCTCGTTGATCAGCACGTTGGCGTCGATCGCCATGCCGAGCGTGAGTGCGATGGCGGCGATGCCGGGCAACGTCAGCGTCGCCTGCAGCATCGACAGGATCGCGACCAGCAGCAGCAGGTTGACCGACAGCGAAATGGCAGATATCACGCCCATCAGCTGGTAATAGAGGCACATGAAGATCACCAGCACAATGAAGCCGTAGGTCACCGACTTGAAGCCCTTGTCGATGTTCTCGGCGCCGAGCGACGGGCCGACCGTTCGCTCCTCGACGATTTCCATCGGCGCCGCCAACGCACCAGCGCGCATCAGGAGTGCGACATCGTTGGCCTCCCGCGTCGTCATCCGGCCGCTGATCTGCACGCGGCCGCCGCCGATCTCCTCGCGGATGACCGGGGCGGTGATCACCTCCGCCTTGCCCTTCTCGACCAGCACGATGGCCATGCGCTTGCCGACGTTCTCACGCGTGATTTCCTTGAAGAGGTTGGCGCCGGTACCGTCGAGATTGATATGGACCGCTGGCTCGTTGGACCGCTGGTCGAAGCCGGGCTGCGCGTCGTTGATCCGATCGCCGGTCAGCACGACCTGCCGCCGGACCAGCAGTGGCGTTCCGCCGCGTTCGGTGAACAGATCGCTGCCGATGGGCACGTTGCCCGCCAGCGCGGCATCGAGCGCGCCCGGATCGTCGTTGACCATGCGGATCTCCAGCGATGCGGTGCGGCCGAGGATGTCCTTCGCGCGCGCGGTGTCCTGCACGCCCGGCAACTGGACGACCACGCGCTCCGCCCCCTGCTGCTGGATGATCGGCTCGGCCACGCCAAGCTCGTTGACGCGATTGCGCAAGATCTGGATGTTCTGCGCGACGGCGCCGTCCTGGATGCGCTTCTGCGCTTCGGGCTTGAGGCCGGCGATGAGGCGCAATTCACCGCCAGCGCCCTCGGCCTCGCGGAACTGCAGGTCGGGATAGTTCTTCTCGATCGCCAGCCGCGCCTTGTCGCGTTCGGCGTTATCCTTGAAACGCATGACGACGCTGCCGCCTTCGCGCGAGATGCCCGAATAGAGCACCTTCTCCTTGCGCAGCAGCGACCGCAGGTCGGTCGCATAGCGGTCGGCGGCCTTGTCGACCGCTGCCTTCATGTCGACCTGGAGCAGGAAATGCACGCCACCGCGCAGATCGAGACCCAGGTACATCGGCAGCGCACCCAGGGCGGACAACCATCGCGGCGACGACGACAGCAGGTTCAGTGCAACGATGTAGTTGTCGCCCAGCTTGGCCTGCAGCGTGTCCTTGGCCTTCAACTGCGTATCGGGATCCGCGAGACGGACTTTGATGCCGGTCGCATCGAGCGCGATGCCGCTGAAGGTGACGTTCGCCGCCTTCAGCGCCTCCTCCACCGTGACGAGCAGCGCATTGTCGATCTTCGCCTTCGCCGAGGAGACCTGCACCGCCGGCACCTCGGGGAAGAAGTTGGGCAGCGTGTACAGGGCGCCGATCAGCAACGCGACGGCGATGACGATGTACTTCCAGAGCGCGTAGCGGTTCATGGCGGGCGGCGTGAGGTTGGTTTCATTCCAGCGGCGGGCACGACGCGGTCGATACTGGAGTGGGTCGTGAGCGCACGTGCCATGCGAAGTCGACGCGTCCGGAGGACCTCAGGCGCCGCGCGCGGCCAGGTCCGCCGTCAGAGGGCCTTGATCGTGCCTTTGGGCAACAACTGCGAGATAGCCGCGCGCTGCACGCTGATCTCGACGCTGGGCGCGATCTCGACCACGGCGTACTGGTCGGTCAGCTTGGAGATCTTGCCGACGACGCCGCCTGCAGTGATCACCTCATCGCCCTTCTGCAGCGCTTCGAGCATTGCCTTGGTTTCCTTGGAGCGCTTTTGCTGCGGGCGGATGAGCAGGAAGTAGAAGACGACGAAAATGCCGATCATCGGCAGGAACGTCATCAGGTCGGAGCCGGACGAGGAGCCGGCGGCCTGGGCATATGCGGGGCTGATCAACACGAAATTCCCTCCAGTGACTTTGGCGCGGTCGCGAGCCTCCTGACCGATGCAGGCCGCCGACCGCGCGCGTCGCGCTCGTCCGGGCGCCGGTCCGATGCGGGCCCGCAGGCAGACGATGCAGGCGGCGGACAACTTAAGATTCTAGCACGCGGCGGCGCTCGCTCCGGAATCGCGCCACATAGGCGGCGAGGGCGCCGGCCGCCACCGCGTCGCGCAGTTCCCCCATCAGCAGCTGGTAGTAGTGCAGGTTGTGGATGGTTGCGAGCCGCGCGCCGAGGATTTCGTTGGCCCGGTTCAGGTGATGCAGGTAGGCGCGGGAGAAGTTGCGGCAGGCGTAGCAGGCGCAGGTCGGGTCGACAGGCCCGGTATCGATGCGGTGCCGGGCGTTGCGGATCTTGACGTCACCGAAGCGCGTGAACAGCCAGCCATTGCGCGCGTTACGCGTGGGCATCACGCAATCGAACATGTCGATGCCCGCGGCGACGCCCGCCACCAGGTCTTCGGGCGTGCCGACCCCCATCAGGTAGCGCGGTCGGTCGTCGGGCATTCGCGGGACGAGGCGGCCCAACACGCGCAGCATCTCCTCCTTCGGTTCGCCGACCGAAAGTCCACCGATCGCATAGCCGGGGAAGTCGAGATCGACCAGCGCGGC
The DNA here is from genome assembly GCA_020853025.1 of Burkholderiales bacterium. Taxonomy (GTDB): domain Bacteria; phylum Pseudomonadota; class Gammaproteobacteria; order Burkholderiales; family Casimicrobiaceae; genus VBCG01. The sequence continues at coordinate 30,932 of JADYZP010000012.1, read as the reverse complement.
GAGCGACGCGTCGCGCAGGTCGTCGTACATCCCACCCTGCACGATGCCGAACAGCGCATTGGTACTCTCGAGCCGACGAAACTCCGCCAGCGACCGCGCCGCCCAGCGCATCGACAGCTCCATCGACTCCGCTGCCTCCTCGCGCGTGGCCGGATAGGGCGTGCACTCGTCGAAAGCCATCGCCACGTCCGAGTCGAGCACTGCCTGGATCTGCATCGACAGTTCTGGCGTCAGAAAAAGCCGGTCGCCGTTGATCGGCGACGCGAAGGCCACGCCTTCCTCTTCGACCTTGCGCAGCGGACCCAGGCTGAACACCTGGAAGCCGCCGGAATCGGTCAGGATCGGCCGCTGCCAGCCCATGAACCGATGCAGGCCGCGGTGCGCGGCGATCGCTTCGAGCCCGGGCCGCAGCCAAAGATGGAAGGTGTTGCCGAGGACGATCTGCGCACCGACGTCGACGAGTTCGTTCGGCGCCATCGCCTTCACCGTGCCGTAGGTGCCGACCGGCATGAACGTCGGGGTGTCGACGGCGCCGTGCGCGAGTTCGAGGCGGCCGCGCCGGGCGAAGCCCGACGTGGCGAGGACCTGGAATCGCATGAACCGGGAGGGCGGCCGCCGGTGCGACGCCGAACCGGCCTAGCGCACGCGGCGGCGGCGCTGCAGGGCGCCAACTGCGCCGACCAGCAGCATCGTCAGCACCAGGCCCCACTGCGACAGCGTTGGAATCGCTTCGGCACCGGGGGTTTCCGAATCCCGCGTCGTCGAGACGCACTTGTTGGCGCCGAAATCAAAGGCGTTCTGCCAGACACGATGGAAGTCGCCGGAGTAGTCGGTCCCAACCACGCCGGTCGCCGGGTAATTCGGCGCCATCGCCACCTGAACGACGCACGCGGCGCCGGTGATACGAAACGCGATCGCCGGGTCGGGCTGTCCGCGCGCATTGGCCTGCCTCCACCACGCGACGACGTTGGTTCCCGGCTTCGCCGCATTGCCGCCGGCGAACTTGGCGCTGTATAGCGCGGTGACGCCGCCGGTCAGCGCGTGCCTGACCATGGTCGACGTGTCCAGCGTGCGCGGCGCATAGGGGGTGCCGGCGCCGTCGGTGGTGTTGGGATCGAGAGTCTCGAGCGCGCCCCAGCCGTGCGGCGCGTTGGCGGCTGGACCGTCGGAGCGGTCCTGGTCGTAGAAGGCGCCGATGACGACCGCGCGTCCGGACGTCGCGAACGCCGCAGCGGTGTTGCCGACCGCCGTCGAGTTGCCGTAGGTCTGGTCCTCGAACACCAGGATCACGTCGTAGGCATCGGTGAGCGTCTGCAACGTCGGGATCGACGCAGCGGTATTGATCGCGGTGAAGCTGTGCGCCGGAATGCGCGAATTGAAGTCCGCGGCCGTCTCGGTCGCGAAGCGATTGGACAAGATGCCGATGCGGGCGGCGGTAGCCGGCGTCGCGACGGTCGCGATGCCGGCGGCGGCGACTGCGGCGTACACGGCGCGAGTGAAAACGGCGCGCAGATGACGAGGCTTCATGGAATCGCGGAAATCCTCGCAATACTGGCATGCGAAGAGCTTTCCGCTACGAAACAAGTTGCGCCAAGAGTAGCGCGTTCGCGATGCACTGCCAAGTCATCTCCCGGCAAACGAACGTCGCAGGTGGAGTTTTGTTGCGAAGTCAGCCGTCGAATCCCGCAATGTCGCTGGTCGGCGACGCTTTTGCAATGCGAGTTGTCGGGCTTTGGCGTCACCGGGCCGGGCCGACGGCCGGATTACGTTCGAGCAGCAAGGCGTCGCCGTAGCTGAAGAAGCGGTAACGCGCGGCGATTGCATGCGCATAGGCGGCGCGGATCGCGTCGTATCCGGCGAAGGCGCACACCAGCATCAGCAGCGTCGAGCGCGGCAGATGGAAATTGGTCAGCAGTCGATCGACGATGGCGAAGCGATACCCGGGCGTGATGAAAAGTGCGGTCTCGGCCGCGCCCGCGCGTACATCGCCAAGCGCCTGTGCCGCGGATTCCAGCGCCCGCAGCGTCGTCGTGCCGATGGCGACGATGCGGCCGCCGCGCGCGCGCGCCGCGGCGATGGCGGCAGTGGTTTCCGGCGGAATCGAATAGGACTCCGTATGCATGCGGTGCAGCGAGAGATCGTCATGCCGCACCGGCAGAAAAGTGCCGGCACCCACGTGCAGCGTGACAAAGGCGCTTGCAACACCGCGCGCGGCAAGTGCCGCCAGCACCTCGTCGTCGAAGTGCAGTCCTGCCGTCGGCGCCGCCACCGCGCCAGGCACGCGCGCGTAGACCGTCTGATAGCGCGACTCGTCGGCACCGTCGGCGGGGCGGTCGACGTACGGCGGCAACGGCACCTCGCCGTGGGTTTCGAGCCACGCCGGCAACGGCTCGGTCACCTCGAACGCGAGTAGATAGAAGCCGCCTGCGCGCGCGAGCACCTGCGCACGCGCGCCGCCCGGCAGGTGCAACGCCGTGCCCGGTCGCGGCGGGTGGCTCGCGCGCAGCTGGACCCAGGCGCGGTCGTCGGCAGCGATGCGCTCGACCAGCATTTCCACCTTGCCGCCGGATTCCTTTTGCGCATGCACGCGTGCCTTCACCACGCGCGTGTCGTTGAAGACAACGAGATCGCCGGCATCGAAAAGGGCGGACAGATCGCGAAATCCAAGGTCCGTCCGCCGGTCCCCTTCCACGTGCAGCAAGCGGCTGCCCGAGCGCTGCTCGGCAGGGACTTGTGCGATCAGCTCCGGTGGCAGCTCGAAATCGAAATCGGAAAGGGTATAGCCCATGACGGCGCGAAGGGTGGCGTTTGGGCGGGCGCGTCGGACATGCATTTGCACGGCACGCATCGGTAGCCTGAACTGCGCGCGCCACCACTCCCGTCGTTTTCGCGCATTCGGTGCTGGCTTACGATGCTTGGTGCCGGGAGGGGGAATCGAACCCCCACGGTGTTGCCACCGGCGGATTTTGAGTCCGCTACGTCTACCAGTTCCGTCATCCCGGCGCTGCAGGTGCCCGTCGCTCGCGCGCACTGCCGGCGTCGTCTCGAACGCAGGCGCGGCTGGCGGTCGTCTCGCGGCATCTTGGACATTATCGCCAAAAACCTCGTCGCACGCACGAAGCTTTAGCGCTTCGCCGTTCGCACGTAGGTGACAAAAGCGTAGCCGAGGCCGTCGTCGCCGCGGCCGGGAACGCGCCCGGTCTCGCACCAAACTTCGCGATCGATTCGGGGAAAGCGGGCGTCGCCGCCGAAGTCGCGATCGATCTCGGTGACGTGCAGCACGTCGGCGTACGGCAGCGATGCGGCATAGAGCTCGCCGCCGCCGATGCAGAATGCCGGCGCGGGCAGGCGCACGCGCGCCAGCGCGTCGGCGAAGGAGTGCGCGGCTTCGGCGCCGTCGCCGCGCCAATCATCGCGGCGGCTGACGACGATGTTCTGCCGTCCGGGCAGCGCGCGCGGCAGCGAATCCCAGGTCTTGCGGCCCATGATCACCGTGTGCCCGATGGTCAGTGTGCGAAAGCGCTTCAGGTCCTCGGGCAGGCGCCAGGGAAGAGCGTTGCCGGCGCCGATGACGCCGTTGCGGGCCACCGCGGCGATCACGGCGAGCGAGACTGCGTCATGTTCGGACAAGCACGCGGTTGCAGTCATCGGTTGCGGCGGGGACGGCCGATCGGGACAGGAGGCGGCCGCACCGGACGCGACGGCCGGGCTTCGAGCGCCGTCCGGTCGACGGCGGTGCGATAATGCCCCGGATTATATCGGGGTGTCTCTCGCGTGTATTACCCGCGTTCGTTCCTCAAGTTCATCCTGTTGGGCTTCCTGCTGGTCAGCCTGCCGCTGGTCTACGCACTGGGCGAACTCGTCCTCTCGCTCGACCGGCTCGCGACGCAAAGCCGGCAGGAGGTGCTGCAGGCCTCGGCGGCCGGACGTTCGAGCCGGCTGTTGTTCGAGCAGGTGACCACGCTCGAGCGACTGGCGCGGCAACAGATCATCCTCGAAGACCCGGCGCTGCTCGACGACTACGGCCGCATGCGCCAGGACTTTCGCGAGACCACGCGCCAGTTGTCGCTGCTGCCGCTCGAGCCCAAGCAGCTCGCCGCACTCGACCAGATTCGCGAGCGCGAGAACCATCTGCACCAGATCCTGATCTCGCAGCAGCGCTCACCCAAGGACGTGGCGCAGCTCGCCGATGGCTACGCCAACCTGGTCGAGCGCACACAGGGGATGCTCAATGCGACCGCGCAGTTGACGCAGCGTGCGATCGAGCGCCTGCAGGACACCGCGGCGCAGGGCCGCGAGAAATGGCTCTACCTCGCGTTGTCGACGGTGGCGATTGCGCTGCTGCTCGCCATCGTCTTCGCCGTGCTGATCGCGCGCCCGATCCGGCAGCTCGACCTCGCAATCCGCCAATTGGGAACGGCGGACTTCTCGCACGCGATCGAAGTCAACGGTCCGCAGGACCTGCGCTATGTCGGGCAAAGACTCGAATGGCTGCGCTCTCGTCTGAGTGAACTCGAGCAGCAGCAGACGCGCTTCTTGCGGCACGTCTCGCACGAGCTGAAGACGCCGCTCACCGCGGTCCGCGAAGGCGTCGAATTGCTGCGCGATAGCGTCGGCGGCCGTTTGACGCCGGAGCAGCACGACATCGTGCGCATCGTCCGCGAGAATACGCTGTCGCTGCAGAAGCTGATCGAGAACCTGCTCACCTACCACCAGTCGCGCGCGCTGGAGCCCGCGACGCTGGGTCCGGTACCGGTCGCCGACGTCGTACGGCGCGTTTTGCGCGAGCAGAAGCTCGCGGCCGTCGCGCGGATGATCACCTTCGAGTCGAAGCTCGCCGCGGCCGTTGTGGTGGGCGACGCGGAAAAGATCCGGACGGTCATCGACAACCTGATTTCGAACGCCATCAAGTATTCGCCTCGCTCCGGCGTGATCGAGTTGGACTTGACCGAGAACGACGGCTTCGCGGTGCTCGATGTCGCCGATCACGGTCCCGGCATCGCGGCCGCTGAACGCGAACGCGTCTTCGACTCCTTTTACTCGGGTACGGCGCCGGTCGACGGCAGGGTCAAGGGTTCCGGCCTCGGGCTCGCGATAGCCCGCGAATACACGTTGGCGCAAGGCGGGCGCATCGAGATTCTCGATCGCGGCGACGGACACCGCGGCGTTCGTTTCCGTCTTTCGCTGCCGCTGGCACTCGGTGTCGACGCGATCCATCACGCGACGTCGACGCAGGTCGCTGCGGCGACCGCCGTCGAAGGCCATTCGTGAGCGACTTGCTGAAACGGACGGTGGTGTTCGTCGTTGCCGGGCTGGTGCTCGCTGGCTGTGCGACGACGCCGCCGCCGCAACTGACGATCGAGGAGGAGTACCAGCCGGAGCTCGCCACCGTGCCGACGCCGCTGGTCGAGTACCCGCCGATCGAGCCGGTCGAGCCGCCTCTGGTGGAGTCCGCACCGGCCGCGACGTCTCCGGCGGCCTCGCCACAGCCCGAGCCGGCTTCCGCCCCGCAGGAGCAGACGGGCGCGGTGGCGACGGCGCCGCCGTCGGTGCTCATCACGCCGCCGCCGGTCGTGCTGCCGCCGACGGTCGTCGAAGACAGCGAACTCGTCGTGCTGCTTGCGGATCTGCAGCGCTACGGTGCGCTGTCCCCCGACGAAGTGAAGCGCGAGCTCACCAGCGCCACGCAGTCGCTGTCGCGACAGCGAACCGACGCGAACCGCGTGCGTCTCGCGGTCTTGTTCACGCTGTCGCGCGCCAACCCGCAGGACGACCAGCGGGCGCTGCAGCTTCTCGACAATGTTGCGAAGAACCACAGCGGTTCGGCGTCGGTGAAGCAGCTCGCCTTCGTCCTGCATCTGCAGATCGCCGGTCGCCAGCGCGCAGTGCGTGAAGAGCAGCAAAAGGCCGACGCCGCGCTGCAAAAGCTCGAAGCACTGCGGCAGATGGAACGCAGCCTGCTGCGTGATCGTGTCCGCAGCGGCGGTGGTGGCGGTGGCGGCGGCAGTGGTGGATCCGGCGGTTCCGGTGGCGGCAGCGGCGGCAGCGGTGGAGGGGGCTAGAGGCAAATGACCAACGTAAACGAATTGGCCGGAGACATACTCCTGGTCGACGACGATCCGGATCTCCTGAAGCTGATCAGCCTGCGTCTGACTTCCGCCGGCTATCGCGTCCGCACGGCAGAAAGCGGCGGGACCGCGCTGGCGGCGATCGCCGTGCGCCGTCCGGCGGTCGTCGTCACCGATCTCAAGATGCCGGGAATCGACGGCCTGCAGCTCTTCGACGCCATAAGCCGTCAGTACGCCGGATTGCCGGTGTTGATCCTGACCGCGCACGGCACGATCCCGGACGCGGTCGCGGCGACGCAGCGCGGCGTCTTCGCGTTCCTGACCAAGCCCTTCGACAGCCAGGAACTGCTGGCCAAGGTCGCCTCGGCGCTGAAGCTGTCCGGCCACGACGTCGGCCGCGGCGACGCCGGCATCGGCGAGTGGCGCGAGGGTTTCATCACCCGCAGCCCGCTGGTCGAGGATCTGCTGCGGCAGGCGAAGCTCGTCGCCGAATCGGACGCCAGCGTTCTCATCTACGGCGAGTCGGGCACCGGGAAGGAGCTCTTGGCGCGGGCGATCCACCGCGCGAGCCCGCGGCGCGACCGCCCGTTCATCGCGGTGAACTGCGGCGCGATCCCCGCCGAACTCCTGGAGTCCGAGCTCTTCGGGCATGCGCGCGGTGCGTTCACGGGTGCCGTCCAGGCGCACAAGGGACTGTTCCAGGCGGCCGACGGCGGTACGCTGCTGCTCGACGAAATCGGCGACATGCCGCTGACGCTGCAGGTCAAGTTGTTACGCGTGCTGCAGGAAGGTGAGGTGCGTCCCGTGGGTTCCACGCAGGCGATTCCGGTCGACGTGCGCGTGATTTCGGCCACGCATCGCGATCTCGATGCGCAAAAGGCGTCCGGGCAGTTCCGCGAGGACCTCTACTATCGCCTCAATGTCGTTTCGCTGAAGATGCCCACATTGGCCGAGCGCCGCGAGGACATTCCGGTGCTCGCCGCACATTTCCTGCGGCGGCTGGCCGAGCGCTATCGCAAGCCGGCGCCGACATTGGCGCCCGATGCGATGGCGATGCTGGTGGCGGCGCCGTGGCCCGGCAACGTGCGGCAGCTGCTGAACCTGCTCGAACAGACACTCGCGTTGACAACGACGTCGATGATCTCGTCCACGCTGGTGCAGAACGCGCTGAAGGAGGACGCCGCGGCGCTGGTGCCGTTCGAGGAGGCGCGCAAGTCCTTCGAGCGCGACTATCTGGTTCGGCTGCTCAAGATCACCGGCGGCAACGTCACGCAGGCGGCACAGCTCGCCAAGCGCAACCGCACCGAGTTCTACAAGCTTCTGCAGCGGCACAGCCTCGAGCCGGGGATGTTCAAGGAAGCCAAAGCCTAGCCTTGCACTTTTTTCGCTGTCGGGCGAAAACGACAAGCTTTAGCCCATGAAATCAGTGCGTTAATGCTATTGTCATGAACGCTGTCGGCGACGTGCGACATTCGAGTAGTTTTCCGGCGCACGCGACTACGAGACGGCTGCAATGGCGACCGCTGGTGTTTCGCTCGTGAAACGCCCTGCATCAGCGAGGAGTTGATCAGGCTGCGCATTCCTGGCATATCGATTGCTTAAATGAGAGTGAGCAGAAGTTTCCCCCGAGATCGAGACCGCAATGGACACGTTCGCACCGGAGTTTTCGAGATTCTGGCTTCCCGAAGCCGCCGAAGCGCGCGTCGACGCCAAACGTCGGCAGCGCGACGAGGAGTCGGGGGTGCAGCAGGCAGCACTCGAAGAACTCGCCGAACGCGTGAGTGCTGCGCGCAGCGTCGTCTGAACTTTTTTACGCCTCCGGGCGGCGCAAGTCCCGGAACCTCGCGGAGTGGGTCCAAAGCTCCGGTCATCGGAACCCCCTTGCCCGCTCAATTCCTCCCGGCGGGCTTTTTTTGGTTTTTCGAGCGCCATTCCGTTTTCGGAAGACGTGGCGCGGATCGCCGATGTCCTGCACTGCACGTTGGCCAAGGTCCCCTTCTCAGACGGCGACCGGCGCCTTCAGCGCCGGATGGCACCGGTAGTCATCGATCGCGATATCGTCGAAGCGGTAGTCGAACAGCGTCGGCGGACGGCGCTTGAGCGTCAGTCGCGGCAGTGGGTACGGTTCCCGTGCGAGTTGCGTCTCGACCTGTTCCAGGTGGTTGACGTAGAGGTGGCAGTCGCCGCCGGTCCAGATGAAGTCGCCGACGTCGAGATCGCACTGCTGGGCGACCAGGTGTGTCAACAGCGCGTAGGAGGCGATGTTGAACGGAACGCCGAGGAAGATGTCGGCGCTGCGCTGGTAGAGCTGGCACGACAGCCGGCCGTCCGCGACGTAGAACTGGAAGAACGCGTGGCACGGCGGCAGCTTCATCCGCGGCAGGTCGCCGACGTTCCACGCCGAGACGATCAGCCGCCGCGAATCGGGGTTGCGACGGATCTCGGCGACGACGCTGGCGAACTGGTCGATGTGCCGGCCGTCGGGCGCCGGCCAGCTCCGCCACTGGTAGCCGTAGATCGGTCCCAGGTCGCCGTTGGCGTCGGCCCACTCGTCCCAGATCGAGACCCCGTTGGCCTTCAGGTAGGCGATGTTGGTGTCGCCGTTAAGGAACCACAGCAATTCGTGGATGATCGACCGCGTGTGCACTTTCTTGGTCGTCAGCAGCGGAAAGCCGTGCGACAGGTCGAAACGCATCTGGTGCCCGAACACCGACAGCGTGCCGATGCCGGTGCGGTCGTCCTTGCGCTGGCCGCGGTCGCGCACCAGGCGCATGAAATCGAGGTAGGCGAGCATCGGCGGGCCGGTCGGTCGGGGTTCTTCGGCGTGGCGATTTCATTGTAGCCGATCGTCTTGCGGCACAGTCTCGTGAATAATGGCGACGGTGTCGCGCGCCCGGAGTTCGATGCGCGTCCGTCTCGATTCACGTCCGTACCTACGACCGACCGAAGCGACCATGTCCACGCACAGCCAGTACGACCTGCTTCGCGAGCGCCGCTTCGCGCCTTTTTTCTGGACGCAGTTCGCCGGTGCCGGCAACGACAATCTCTACAAGAACGCGCTGATTATCTTCGTCGCCTTTCACGCGGCGGCGAACTCGACGCTCGACGCCAACACGCTGGTCAACCTCGCCGCGGGCCTGTTCATCCTGCCCTTCGTCTTGCTGTCGGCGACGGCGGGACAGCTCGCCGACAAGTACGAGAAATCGAGGTTGATCCGGGCAACCAAGCTGCTCGAGATCGCGATCATGGTGATCGGCGTCGTCGGCTTTTGGCAGTCGAATCTGCTGCTGCTCTTCGTCGCGCTCACATTGCTGGGTGTGCAATCGACGCTGTTCGGACCCGTCAAGTACGCGATTCTGCCGCAGCAGCTATCGCCCGAGGAGCTGGTCGGCGGCAATGGCCTGGTCGAGATGGGGACCTTCGTCGCGATCCTCCTTGGCACCATCGCCGGCGGTTTGCTGGTGGCGGTACCGGGGATAGGACCCCTGTTGGCCGGTGCGGCAGCGTTCGCCGTCGCCGTCGTCGGCTGGCTGGTGAGCCGAGGCATTCCCGAGACGCCGGCCGTGGCGCCGGATCTCAAACTCAACTGGAACCCCTTCACCGAGACCTGGAAGAACCTGCGCTTCGCGTATGGCAACCGCGTCGTGTGGCTGTCGATGCTCGGCATTTCCTGGTTCTGGTTCTACGGCGCGGCGTTCCTGACCCAGTTCCCCAACTTCGCCAGGGAGATCCTGGGCGGCGACGAACACGTGGTCACGCTGCTGCTGGCGCTGTTCTCGGTGGGCATCGGCGCGGGTTCGCTGCTGTGCGAACGGCTGTCGGGCCGCAAGGTCGAGATCGGGCTCGTTCCTTTTGGCTCGATCGGGCTGACGCTGTTCGCAATCGACCTGTGGTTCGCGACCCGGTCGCTGCACGCCACGGGTCTTTCAGGGATCGGCGTATTCCTGTCCGAACCCGCGCACTGGCGCGTCATCGTCGACCTGATGCTGATCGGCCTCTTCGGCGGCTTCTACATCGTGCCGCTGTACGCGCTGATCCAGCAACGCTCGGATCCCGCGTACCGGTCGCGGATCATCGCCGCCAACAACATCCTGAACGCACTGTTCATGGTCGCCTCCGCCGGCCTTGCGATCGTCCTCTTGCGCGCCGGGCTTTCGATTCCCTTTCTGTTCCTGGTCGTCGGCATCCTCAACGCGGTGATTGCGCTTTTCATCTACAAGCTGGTGCCCGAGTTCCTGATGCGCTTCCTCGCGTGGCTCTTGATCCACACCGTTTATCGCGTGCACGAGGAGGGCCTGGACAACGTGCCCGAGAAAGGCGGCTGCATCGTCGTCTGCAATCACGTGAGCTACGTCGACGCGATCGTCATCGCCGCCTCGGTAAGGCGCCCGATCCGCTTCATCATGGACCACCGCATCTTCCGGGTGCCGCTGCTCAACTGGCTGTTCCGCACCATGCAGGCGATTCCGGTGGCCTCGGCGCGCGAGGACGCGAACCTGAAGGAGGAGGCGTTTTCCACCGCGGCCAAGGCGCTGCGCGCCGGCGAGGCGGTCGGCATTTTCCCGGAAGGCGCATTGACTGCCGACGGCGAGCTGCAGACCTTTCGTCCGGGTATCGAGCGCATGGTGCAGGAAACGCCGGTGCCGGTGGTACCGATGGCGCTGCGGGGTCTGTGGGGCAGCTTCTTCAGCCGTTCGTGCGAGGGCCGCGCGATGCGTCGCCTGCGCGGCGTGTTCTCGCGCATCGCGCTGATCGTCGCACCTCCGGTGCCGCCGTCCGACGCTACGCCGGAAGCGCTGCAGGCACGCGTGCTGGCGCTGCGCGGCGACGATCGCTGATCTGCTTCAAGCCGCACGGGACCGCAACAACTTCCAGGGACGCACGATGATCGCGCTGGCAATCGGCATTGGTTTCATCTTCGGCGCGCTGGTGCTGGGCTGGTCCGGCGCCATCGCGGGCGCGTTCATCGGTTTCATCGTGGCGATGGTATGGCGGTCGCGGACGCAGGCACGCGAGCGAATGCAGCATGGCGTCGCGGCGCCAGGCGCGTCGCTGCAGAAGCCGGCGTTGGCGCGCGACGATGCGCGGGCGGCAACCGACGGCGACCCCAGGCTCGCCGATATCGAGCGGCGACTCGCGGCGCTCGAGCGCATGGCCGGAATTGCGCAGTCGCCAGAGGTGCCTCCATCGGACGCCGCAGCCATCGAGACGCCGGACTCGATGGCGACCAGCAGCGCCGCCGCGCCGGTCGCCTCGACATCGCCGAACGCGGTGCCGGCGATCGCTGCGCCTGGTGCCTCGGCGACGGCGACGCCCGCTCGTCGCAATTCGCCTTTGGGATGGTTCACCGGCGGCAATGTGCTCACCCGCGTCGGCGTGGTGGCGCTGTTTTTCGGCGTTGCGTTCCTGCTGCGCTACTTTGCCGAAGTTTTCACCGTTCCGATCGCGGTCAAGCTCTCGGGTGTCGCGTTGACCGGCATCGCGCTGATCGCATTGGGGATGCGTCTCGGGCGCAAGCGTCCAGCCTACGGATTGTCGTTGCAGGGTGCGGGCGCTGGCATCCTTTACCTGACGACCTTCGCCGCGTTCCGGCTCTACGAGGTGCTGCCGGCGGTACCCGCTTTCGCGCTGCTGGTCGCCGCTGCCGGGCTCACGGTGTGGCTCGCGATCCGCAACGATTCGCAGCCGCTGGCGGGACTGGCGGTCGCCGGCGGCTTCCTGGCGCCGTTCCTGGTCGCCACGTCGGCCGGCGCACCTGCGTTGCTGTTCGGCTATTTCGCGGTGTTGAACGGCGCGATTTTCGCGCTCGCGTGGTTGCGCGCCTGGCGCACGTTGAACGCGCTCGGCTTCGTATTCACCTTCGTGCTCGGCGTCTTCTGGGGCGAGCGCTATTACCGGCCGGAGCACTTTGCAACGGTGCAGCCTTTCCTGGTGCTGTTTTTCGTGTTCTACGTGACGATCGCCGTGCTCTATGCGAAGCGCGGAGCGCTGGAAGCCAAGACGCCGGTCGACGCGATGCTGGTGTTCGGCGTGCCTTTGGTCGCCTTCGCGCTGCAGGCGGGACTGGTGCGCGACACGCGTTACGGCGTGGCCTGGAGCGCGCTGGCGATGGCCGCGACCTATGGCGTGCTCGCAGCGGCGCTGATCCGGCGTCCGCAAGAAGCGCAGGTGCTGCTCGCGCGCGCGTTCCTCGTACTCGCGTTCCTGTTCGCGACCATCGCGATACCGTTCGCCGTCGACCCGCAGTGGACGTCCGCCTGGTGGGCGCTGGAGGCGGCAGGTGTGTACTGGATCGGCTGCGTGCAACGACAGTGGCTGGCGCGCGGATTCGCCCTCTTGCTGCAGCTGGGGGCGGCTTTCGCCTTCGTCGCCGGCGGTACGGAAGCGGGCGACCGTATGTTTGTCAACGCGACGTACATGGGTAGCGCCATGATCGCGTTGGCGGCGCTGGCAACGGCGTTCAACGCGGACCGCCATCGCGACGCTCTCACGGCCAGCGAGCGCGCGGTCGTTCCCTTCGTTCTCCTCTGGGGCATCGTCTGGTGGTACGGCGCCGGTGCGCTCGACCTCGCACGCGCGCTGCCGACGCGCACGGAGGGCAACGCGATCTTGATGTACGCAACGTCCAGCGCCGCTGTCGCCTTGCTGCTGCAGCGATGGTTGCGCTGGCCGCGGCTGGTCTGGTTCGGTGCCGCCGTGTTGCCGGTCATGGCGTGGGTCGCCTTCGCCGACTGGGACGCCATGCGCACGACGTTGCGAGCCTACGGCTGGGTGGTGTGGCCGCTCGCCTGGGTCGCGCACTGGGCGGTGCTGCGGGCAGCCGACGCGCTGCGTGCCGAAGGCGACGGAGCGGGGCGCGGCGCTGCGCGAATCGGCGAAGTCCTGAAGGTCGCGCACGCCGCGTCGGCGATCGCCGCGGTCGCCTGGGTCGCCTGGGAGGCGAGCGAGTGGGTTGGCCGCAAGTTTCCGGAGGGCACGATCTGGATGGCGTGCGCGGCCGCGTGGCCGGCCATCGCCTATCTCGCGCTGGTCGTGCGCAACGCGCATCCGCGGACCTGGCCGCTTTCCGTCTATCGCGATGCCTACGCCACCAGCGCGGGTACGGCGATCGGCGCACTGCTCGGCGTCTGGTTCGCCATCGTCAACGTCATTTCTCCCGGATCGACGGCGCCGCTGCCGTTTGTACCGATCGTCAACCCGCTCGACCTGACGCTGGTCGCGGCGCTGGCCGTGCTCTTCCGCTGGGCGCAGCATACGACGCGCGCGACCGATCGCGCGCTCTACGCCTGGTTCGGTGCAGCGCTGTTCCTGCTCATCAATGCGATCGCGTTCCGTACCGTTCATCAATGGATGGACGTGCCCTGGAGGCTGCCTCCGCTGCTCGCGTACAAGCCGCTGCAGGCGACGCTGACGCTCGCCTGGACGGCAACTGCACTGCCGCTGATGCTGGTCGCCACGCGCCGCGCGGTGCGGCCCTTGTGGATGGTCGGCGCGGCCCTCCTGGGTGCGGTGGTCGTCAAGCTGTTCGTCGTCGACCTCTCGGCGCTGTCCGGATTGCCGCGTGTCGTTGCCTTCCTGGGCGTCGGTGCCTTGCTGCTGCTGATCGGTTATCTGGCGCCGTTGCCTCCTGCCGCCGCGCGCAGCGACGAGCTGCCGCCGCAGTAGAAGTGCAGCCAGAGGACGCCGGGGCGTGCGCGGACCCGCGTGCTACACTCGAAAACACACTCTTTTTTTGTTTTTCGCCATGTCCGGCAACACGTTCGGCATGCTGTTCTCGTTCACCTCGTTCGGCGAGTCGCACGGTCCCGCGATCGGCTGCGTTGTCGACGGCTGCCCGCCCGGGATGTCGTTGGCGGAAGCCGACATCCAGCACGAGCTCGACCGCCGTCGACCGGGAACCTCGCGCCATGTCACGCAACGGCGCGAACCGGATACCGTGGAAATCCTGTCCGGGGTCTTCGACGGCCGCACGACAGGGACGCCGATTGGACTTCTGATCCGCAACCAGGATTCGCGCAGCAAGGACTACGCGAACATCGCCGACACCTTCAGGCCGGGTCATGCCGACTATACGTACTGGCAGAAGTACGGCATTCGCGACCATCGCGGTGGCGGCCGGCAATCGGCGCGCGAAACCGCGGTGCGGGTGGCGGCCGGCGCGATCGCGCGCAAGTGGCTCTCCGAGCGCTACGGTGTCGTCATCCGCGGCCACATGACGCAGCTGGGTCCCAACGTGATTCCCTTCGAAGGCTGGGAACACGTGTACGGCAATCCATTCTTCGCCGCCAACGCGACGAGGGTCGCCGAACTCGAAGCGTTCATGGACCGGTTGCGCCGGTCCGGGGACTCGGTCGGCGCGCGCATCGAGGTCGTCGCCAGCGGTGTGCCGGTCGGATGGGGCGAACCGGTCTACGGCAAGCTCGATTCCGACCTCGCCGCCGCGATGATGGGCATCAACGCGGTGAAGGGAGTCGAGATCGGCGCCGGCTTCGCGGCGGTCGCGCAGCGCGGGACCGAGCACTCCGACGAGATGACACCGCACGGATACCTGTCCAACCACGCTGGCGGCATCCTCGGCGGCATTTCGAGCGGACAGGACATTCGCGTGGCGATTGCCGTCAAGCCGACGTCGTCGATCCGTCTTGATCGGCATTCGATCGACAAGGCCGGGCGGCCGGTGATCGTGAACACGCATGGCCGCCACGATCCATGCGTCGGCATTCGCGCGACGCCGATCGCCGAGGCGATGATGGCGGTCGTGCTGATGGATCACGCGCTGCGGCACCGGGCGCAGAACGCGGACGTGCAGGTGACGACCCCGCGGATCGCGGCGAGCGCACCGCCCGAGGTCGCAGCCGAGCACGCGCGCGCCGCGGCCGTCGACGACCCGGATCCGGACGAAGCCTAGCCGCGGCGCTGCCTGCCATGTCGGTTCGGCTTCAGCCGGATGCTCTTCGGACGATCGTCGCGGCGGCGCCGCCGCGTGCAAACGTCAGCGTCACCGCGTCGCCGTGGTCGACCTGCTGCGCATCGACGACGATGGCGCCGTCGGCGGCAGCGACGATTGCGTAGCCGCGCTCGAGCACCGACTGCGGATTCAGGTGCGCCACGTTTTGCGCGAGCCTTGCCACGCGTTCGCCGGCGCGGGTGACGCGCTCGCGTCCGGCGCGTTCCAGCGCTTCGGCAAGATGCTGGAGTCGGGCTGCGGCAGGAAGCGGCCCGCGCATTTCACGCAGCAGACGCCCTTTTAGCGCGGCGAACCGCGCGCCGCGTGCCGTGTCGTCGGCGCGTCCCAAATGGACCAGGCGACGCGCGAGCTCGGCGCTGCGCTGGCCTTGCTGCGCGACGCGCGCGGCGGGATGAACGAGTCCCCGGGCGGCGCGGTCGAGGCGCTGCGCGCGCGTTTCGAGCGCGTGCATCCCGGCCCGCGCGAGTCGCAGCAGCTGCGCGTGCACCCGCTGCGCTACCGCGTGGCGGTCGGGCACCACCAGCGCCGCCGCCGCCGTGGGTGTTGGCGCGCGGGCGTCGGCGACGAAGTCGCAGATGGTGAAATCGGTTTCGTGACCGACACCCGAGACGACTGGCAGCATCGATTCGAACAGCGCCCGCGCGACGGACTCCTCGTTGAACGGCCACAGGTCCTCGATCGAGCCGCCACCGCGGGCGACGATCAGCACGTCGACTTCGGCGCGCGCGTTGGCGTCGCGAATCGCCTGCGCGATTGCCGAAGCTGCATCGGCGCCCTGGACCAGCGTCGGATAGACAATGACGCGCACGGTGGGCCAGCGGCGTTCGAGCGTGGTCAGGATGTCGCGCAATGCCGCGGCACGCATCGAGGTGACCACACCGACGGCGCGCGGGTACGAAGGCAGCGGGCGCTTTCGCTCCGCGGCGAACCAACCGGCCGCCTCCAGCCGGGCCTTGAGCCGCGCATAGCGTTCGTAGAGCGCGCCGATGCCGGCCAGGCGCAGGTTGTCGACGTTCAACTGGAATTCGCCGCGCGCCTCGTAGATTGAAGGCGTTGCGCGCACCTCGACCGAAAGGCCGTCGCGCAGCGCGAACGCGACATTCGCCGCGCGCTGCCGGAAAAGGACACAGCGGACCTGCGCCTGCGCGTCCTTCAGGTTGAAGTAGCAATGGCCGGACGCGGCGCGCGTGAAGTTCGAGATTTCGCCGCTGACCCAAGTAAGGCCGATATGGCGCTCGATGAGCAGCCTCGCCGACGACACCAGCAGCGACACCGGAATCACCGGCGCGCCACCCGCGACGGCAGGCGGGACCGCCGCGGCGCCATGGGCTGGATCGGAGTCGAAGGCGTCTTCGGCCATCAGATGAAGGCTGGAAAGCGAGTGGGGCAACGCAGGTGCAACACGATATTTGTCCAGGACATAACCATAATGTCAGAACTGAACTCGGCATCGATCAAGACGCGGCGGAGGGCGCCGGCACGGTCCGCTAACCCCTAGCAAGTTCATTGCAATTCATTGATTCAACAACGACTATTTTCGGCGATTATTCGGGCAGCCCAGGTTTTTCCGTGCGCCGGCATCACTTAGGCATCGAATTTACAAGATATGCACACTACTATCCACAGAATTTGTGGAAAACGGGACGGCGGTGGTATGGGTCGGGCCACGGAAAGCCTTGCCCGGTGCGGTTTTCGGGCGTATCGCCGCGGCGCCCTCGGGGCCGGCGATGACGGGACCCGCGCGGTTGGTTAGAATGTCCCATACCCATGTCTTGTTCATGAACAACCCGCAGATGAATGCTGCACAGCAACAAACGGGCGGATCGAATGCGGCGCCGGCGGCAAACTTCCTGCGCGCGATCATCGCCGACGACAACCGCAGCGGCAAGTACGACGGCCGCGTCGTGACGCGCTTCCCGCCCGAGCCCAACGGCTACCTGCATTACGGTCACGCCAAGTCGATCATCATCAATTTCGGACTCGCCGCCGAGAACGGCGGCATCTGCCACCTCCGCTTCGACGACACCAATCCGCTGAAGGAGGAGGTCGAGTTCGAGGATGCAATCGCGCAGTCGGTGCGCTGGCTGGGCTACGACTGGGGCGGGCATCGCTATCACGCCTCCGACTACTACGGCGAACTTTACCGTTTTGCCGAGTGGTTCATCGAGCACGAACTCGCGTATGTCGACAGCCAGTCCGCCGATGAAGTGCGAGCCGCGCGCGGCACACTGACGCAGCCGGGCGTCGACAGTCCGTACCGTAAGCGCACCGCCGCCGAGAATCTGGACCTTTTTCGCCGCATGCGCGCAGGCGACTTCGAGGACGGCGCGCACGTGCTGCGGTTGAAGATCGACATGGCGAGCCCGAACCTCAATCTGCGCGATCCGGCGATCTACCGGATCCGGCATGCGCGGCACCACCGCACCGGCGACGCCTGGTGCATCTATCCGCTCTACGACTACACGCACTGCATCTCCGACGCGCTCGAGCGGATCACGCATTCGATCTGCACGCTGGAGTTCCAGGATCACCGGCCGCTCTACGACTGGGTGATCGAAAAGCTGGCCGACGGCGGCATGCTCGAGCGGCCACTGCCGCGGCAGTACGAGTTTGCACGCCTCAATCTGACCTACGTCGTACTGTCCAAACGCCGGCAGATCGAGCTGGTCGAACATGGGCACGTCGACGGCTGGGACGATCCGCGGATGCCGACGCTGGTCGGCGCCCGGCGCCGCGGCTTTACGCCGGAGGGGTTTCGGCTGCTGGCGGAGCGCACCGGCGTGTCCAAGTCCGATACGTGGATCGACATCCGCGTGCTCGAGGACTGCATGCGCGACGACCTGAACGCGCGTGCGCAGCGGCGCATTGCCGTGCTCGATCCGGTGCGTCTGGTCATCGACAATTATCCGGAAGCGCAGGAGGAGGAATGCCTGGCGCCGAACCATCCGCAACAGCCCGAGCAGGGCCGCCGGGCGCTGTCGCTGTCACGCGAGTTGTGGATCGAGCGCGACGACTATGCGGAGACCCCGGCAAAGGGCTATTTCCGGCTGACACCGGGCGCCGAAGTCCGGCTGCGCTACGCGTACATCGTCCGCTGCACCGGGGCCGACAAGGACGCGGCCGGCCGGGTGATCGCCGTGCACTGCAGCTACGATCCGACGACGCGCAGCGGGACGCCCGGCGCCGATGCCCGCAAGGTGAAGGGCAACATCCACTGGCTGTCGGTCGCGCATGCGGTGCCGGCGGAGGTGCGCGTCTACGACCGGCTGTTTCGTGTGCCCTTCCCGGGCGCGCGCAATCGCGGGGGCGCGCGCGAAGAGGCAACTGCAGTCGACGACCCTTCGCCGTTGCGGCCTGCGGTGGTGGCCGGCGACGACGACGATGGTGGCGACGATATCGAGCGCAATTATCTGGACGATCTCAATCCGGACTCAAAGCGGGTACTGGCGGCCTTTGTCGAGCCCGTGCTCGCGGCGGCAGCAGCGGAGGAGCGCTTCCAGTTCGAGCGTCATGGCTATTTCGTCGCGGACCTGGCGGATCATGCGCCGGGCCGGCCGGTGTTCAATCGTGCGGTGACGCTCAAGGATTCCTGGTCCAAGCCGTAGCGCGGTTGCTGCGGCGAAGCCTTGCATCGCCTGTGCGCCGCCCCCATTTCCCTTCTGTTTCCACGCGCGCTGCGGCCACGCTAACATGGCACCGACTTTTTTCCGGGATCCTTCATGAAACGCATCGTTCTCTTCCTCGCCACCAACATCGCAGTCATCGTCGTGCTGTCGATCGTGCTGCGCCTGTTCGGCCTCGACCAGGCGGGCCGCGCGGGCGCCGGCTACGGCGAACTGCTGGCGTTTTCCGCGGTGATCGGCTTCACCGGGTCGATCATTTCGCTGCTGATGTCGAAGTCGATGGCCAAGTGGTCGACCGGCGCACAGGTCATCGGGCGCGCGCAAAACGACGTCGAGCAATGGCTGGTCGCGACGGTCGAGCGGCTCGCGCAGAAGGCGGGGATCGGGATGCCGGAAGTGGCGATCTACGAAGGCGACCCCAACGCCTTCGCGACCGGCGCCTTCCGCAACTCCGCGCTGGTCGCCGTCTCCACGGGCCTGCTGCAGTCGATGGACAAGGAGGAAGTCGAGGCGGTGCTGGCGCACGAGGTCGCGCACGTAGCCAACGGCGACATGGTCACGCTGGCGCTGATCCAGGGCGTGGTCAACACTTTCGTGATCTTCCTGGCGCGCGTCATTGGCTCTATCGTCGACCGCGCCGTGTTCAAGAGCGAGCGAGGCAACGGACCCGGCTACTTCATCACGGTGATCGTGCTGCAGATCGTTCTCGGCATCTTCGCGTCGATGATCGTCGCCTGGTTCTCGCGGCACCGCGAGTTTCGCGCCGACGCCGGTTCCGCCCGATACCTGGGCTCACCGACGCCGATGGTCAACGCGCTGCGCCGCCTGGGCGGGGTCGAGCCCGGCAGGTTGCCGGAAGCGATGAAAGCCTTCGGCATCACCGACCGCACCGGGTTCATGGCGCTGTTCTCCACTCACCCGCCGATCGAGCAGCGAATCGCGGCGTTGCAGGCGCGCGCCTAGCAGCACACGCAGTGTAGCCAAGGAACCGACGGCCATGTTCAAGATCGAAGTCGAGGACGACAAGGGTATCTGGAGCGACATTTACGCCGACGACGGCAAGCTGCTGACCTTCGAGCGCGAGGAGGAGGCGCGTGCGGCGCTCGCCGAACGCTACCCGGTGCTGGTGAAGATGGAGCAGTACGCCGGAGGCAAGCGCACGCGCGTCATCCGCATCCTCGAAGACGAGGACGACTGGCCGAAAAGGTAGAAGATCCCCCGAGGACGCCGGCGGCGTCCGCAAACGAATCGGCCGGCACCCGCGTTGCCACGGGGCCGGCCGCAGAATCGACGGCGAAGGGCGCGTGACGCGCCGTCCGCGACGAAGGGGATTACTTCAGGTGATTCGAGACGAGCTTGGTCATCTCGAACATCGAGACCTTGCCCTTGCCTCCAAATACGGCGCGGAGCTTCTCGTCGGCATTGATCAGCCGGCGGTTGACTTCGTCCTGCAGCTTGTTCTTCTTGATGTAGTCCCAGATCTTCTTGGTGACTTCGGTGCGCGGCATCGGCGAAGCGCCGACGACGGCGGCCAGCATCGCCGAAGGCGTCATCGCTTTCATGAACGCGGCATTCGGCTTGCGCTTGGCGGCGGTCTTCTTGGCGGCCGGTTTCTTCTTGGCCGGGGCGGCCTTCTTGGCAGCGGTCTTCTTGGCAGCGGGTTTCTTGGCAGCGGTTTTTTTCGCTGCGGGTTTCTTGGCAGCGGTTTTTTTCGCCGCGGGCTTCCTGGCGGCGGGCTTCTTCGCAGCTTTCTTGGCAGTAGCCATGGGTCTCCTTCCTGTCGTTTGGTACGAGCGGACTGTGCCGATCGATCTGAAGCGGACCCTCCTGTCAAGGGATAGCGCTCCATCGCGGCCGACTATACCGCATTTTCAGAGTAAGGGAATGCGCTTGCCGAGGGAAAACGCGCACGGGTACCGCGAGTGTTGCGCGGCGCGTACGAAGGAGGCCTCGATCAGGCGCTCAGCCAGTGGAGGAACGTCTGCAGCACCGCCGCGTTGGCGATGTCGACGAAGAATGCTCCGACCAGTGGCACTACCAGAAACGAGCGTGGCGACGCGCCGTGGGCCTTGGTGATCGCGGTCATGATCGCCACCGCCGTGGGCGTGGCGCCCAGCGCCAGGCCGAAAAAGCCGGACGTGGTGACGGCGGCATCGTAGGTCCCGCCCAGGACCCGGAACACCACCTGCGTCAACAGCAGCCAGCAGACGGCGACCTGAACCGCGAGCACCGCGAGCAGCGGCAGCGCGGCGGCGGCGAGCGATGCCAGGTTGAGCGTCATCAGCGACATCGACAGGAACAGCCCGAGCGACATCTCCGAGATGAGTGCCAGCGATGGCGACCCGGCAGGCCACGCCAGCTTCGGAAACAGCGGGGGCACCACGTTGGAGAGCACGATGCCGGCGAACAGCGACGTCACGAAGGGCGGCAGCGTGATGCCGAAGTGGCGCAGCGCGCCGTTCAGGTAGCCACCCGCGCCCATGGCGATGGCGATGACCAGTAGCGACATCAGGACGCCGTTGGCGTCGAGCTTCGGCTTGTCCTCGTCGGCGAACGGAAGTCCGACCGTCAGCGCCTCCGCGTCTTTCCCGGACAGGTGGTGGCGCGCGATCAGCCAATGCCCCAGCGGTCCGCCCAGCAGGCCACCGGCGATCAGTCCGATCGTGGCGGCGGCGGCGCCGAACTCGGCCGCCGATGGCATCGGGAATTTCGCGGTAACGATCGGCGCCCAGGCGAGCACGGTGCCGTGGCCGCCCGACAGCGCCGCGGATCCCGCGAGCAGCCCCGCGGCAGGTGGCCAGCCGAATGCCGACATCATGCCGACGCCGATCAGGTTCTGCAGTACCAGGTTGACGACCGCGATGACGGTCAGCACGACCAGTGCGATACCGCCCGCGCGCAGGAGGCTCACTCGCGCCGACAGGCCGATGGTCGTGAAAAACGCGATCAGCAGCGTGTCGCGCGCGCCCAGGTCGAAGGTGAACGCGATGCCGGCGAGCGCCCCGGCGACCGAGAGCACGATCGACGCGAGCAGGCCGCCGGTCACCGGCTCCGGGACGCTGTAGTTGCGCAGAAACGGAACGAGGCGATTGACGTGACGCCCGGCGAACAGAACCAGGATGGCCAGGATCAGCGTTTGGCGGGCGTCGAGCGGCATGCGCACCTCGGGAGAGGCGGCGAAGTGTAGCCGATTTCAGCGCCGTCGACTTTCGGCGAGTTCGATGCTCCGGCTTGGAGTAGACTGCCGACACTCCGAAGCACGCTCGCGCCGCGCACCTCCGTCCACGGATGACCGAATCCCGCAAAAATCTCGCGCACCTGCGGATCGACTACAGGCAGGCGTCGCTCGACGAGCGCGACGTCGAACACGATCCGCTGCGCCAGTTCGCGCTCTGGTTCGACGCGGCGGTGAGTTCGCAAGTGCCGGAACCGAACGCGATGACATTGGCGACGGTCGACGCATCGGGCAGGCCGGCGGCGCGCATCGTGCTGCTGAAAGAGATCGACGCGGGCGGCTTCACGTTCTATACCAATTTCGACAGCCGCAAGGGGCGCGAGCTGGCGGCGCACCCGGTCGCCGCGCTGCTCTTCTTCTGGCCGGAACTCGAGCGCCAGGTGCGTATCGAGGGCGCAGTCGAGCGCGTCGATCCGGCGATCGCCGACGCCTATTTCAAGATCCGGCCGAGACTGTCGCGTCTCGGCGCCTGGGCCTCACCGCAGAGCGCGTTGCTGCCCGACCGCGCCGCGCTCGAAGCGCGCTTTGCGGAAGCCGAACGACGCTTCCCCGGCGAGGACGTCGCGCGGCCACCGTACTGGGGCGGATACCGGCTGCTGCCGGAGTCCTTCGAGTTCTGGCAGGGACGCGCGTCGCGCCTGCACGATCGCATCGTGTACCGGCGCCAAGGCGCCGGATGGCAAGTCGGTCGTCTCGCTCCGTGATCCGGCGGCTGGCCGGCCGCAACCCGACGCTCGCCGCGCTGATCGGGCTCGGCATTGCCAACCACGTCGTCCTCACCGGCTGCCGCGTCACCGTCTCGCTGGAAGCACTGCAGTTGGGTGCGTCGACGGCGGTAGTCGGCTTGCTGCTGGCGCTGTTCGGACTGCTGCCGATGCTCTTCGCGGTGGCGGCCGGCCGCATGTCCGACCGCGTGGGTGTGCGCCGGCCGATGCTGGTCGGCTCGGTCGTGCTCGCGCTGGGTGCCGCGCTGCCCGCGATCGTGTCGGGATTTGCCGTGCTCTACGCCTGCGCGGTGCTCGTCGGCACGTCGTTCATGCTGTTTCAGGTCGCGTCGCAGAATGCGACCGGAGAACTGGGCGCTCCGACCGACCGTGCGCACAACTTCAGTCTGCTGGCGCTCGGCTATTCGATCTCCGGATTCGTCGGGCCCCTGCTCGCGGGGTTCACCATCGACCATGGCGGCTTCACTGCCGCCTTCGCGGTGCTCGCCGTGCTGCCGCTGATCCCGGCGTTCGTGCTGGCGCGCAACCGCCTGCGGCTGCCGGGGCCAAATCCATCGCGCGATCCGGGTCACGTAGGCGGCGCACTGGCGCTGCTCATGCACGTCAAGCTTCGCCGCGTGTATTTCGTCAACGTGCTGCTCGCGCTTGGCTGGGACCTGAACACGATCGTGATTCCCGTCTACGGCGCGCAGATCGGACTGTCCGCATCGCAGATCGGCCTGATCCTCGCGTCCTTCGCCGCAGCGACTTTCGTCGTGCGCTTTTCGATGCGCTGGATCATGCGTCGGTTCAGCGAGCATCAGATGCTGACCAGCGCGCTCCTGATGGCGGCGCTCGTGTACATGCTGTTTCCGTTTTCCCACGATGCGCCGACGTTGATGTTGCTGTCTTTCGCTCTGGGTCTGGGGCTGGGAGTGAGCCAGCCGATGGTGATGTCGCTGCTGCACACGCATGCGCCGCCGGGACGGATGGGCGAGGTAGTTGGCGTGCGCATGTCGCTGGTGCAATCGATGGCGGTGGCCGTGCCGCTCACTTTCGGCGCGCTCGGCGGCGCGGTGGGCCTGACGCCGGTGTTCTGGTCGGTCGGCCTGTGTCTCGCAGCCGGCGGCTGGCTGACCAAGCGCGCCGCCTGAATCGAAACTGAGCGTCTGCGATAATCGCTCGTGCCACGGCGCATTTGCCATGCGTTCATAGTCCCCGCCGATCGATGCTTTGCTTCCGATGAGTCCGTTTTGGCTTTCCTAGGCCCGATCACGCTGGTGCGGCGAGTCATCGCCCGCCTGAACCGCATCGGCTGGACACGGGCGGCCGGCAGCCTCGCGTACACGACGCTGCTGGGACTGGTGCCGCTGGCAACGGTAGCGTTCGCGGTGGTCGCCCAGTTCCCCGTGTTCCAGGATTTCGTGCACATACTCGAGAGCTACCTGCTGCGTTACATGCTGCCGAATGACGCCAGGGACATTGTTCAGGAATACGTCGTCGGACTGGCGACGGTGGCCGCTGAATACAAGGGCTTCTGGATCGTCTTTGTCACCATCACCGCGGTGCTGGTCGCCAACGAGATCGAATCGGAAATCAACGCCATCTGGGGCATCCGCCGCAAGCGGCCGCTGCTGCGGCGGGTCCTGATCTACACGATTGGCGTCACCGCGGGTCCGGTGCTGGTGGGTGCTGCCATCATGCTCATCAGCTGGCTGCTGTCGACGTCGATCACGGCGGTCGCCTTCGAAAAAGGCGCGGTCGAGGCGATCAGTACGGCGATTCCGTTCCTGATCACCGTCGCCGGCTTCACGCTGCTCTATGCATTCGCGCCGGCACGCAAGGTGGCTTGGCGGCACGCGGTGATCGGCGGCGCACTTGCCGCGGTCGCGTCGGAGGCCGTGCGTTACGGTTTCGCATCCTACGTCGTGCACTCCCCTTCCTACGAGATACTCTACGGCGCGCTGGCCGCGTTTCCGTTGTTTCTGGCCTGGGTCTTCGCGTTCTGGATGATCGTGCTGGCGGGTGCCGCAATCACCGCGTCGCTGGCCGATCCCGATCACGGCGACTGACGTCGTTTTCTTGCCGAATCCCGGCGCGCACGCTACATTGCGGGCGTTTCTCGCATAAGGAGTGTTCTCAGGTGTGGTCCCTCATCCAGGCCGCCGGCTGGCCGATCTGGCCGCTGATCGCGGCTTCCGTCATTGCGCTGGCGCTCATTTTCGAGCGCCTGTGGTCGCTGCGCCTCGCGGTCGTGGCGCCTCCCGGCATGGTCGACCGCGTGCTCAATGACTATCGGCAGTTCGGCACGACACCGGAACTGCTCGCGAAAACCGCGGCGCAGGGTCCGCTGGGCCGCATCCTCGCCGCAGGACTCGCCAACGTCAAGTCGCCGCGCCCGGTGATGCGCGAGGCGATCGAGGAAGTGGGTCGTGTCGTCACGCACGATCTCGAACGCTACCTGACCACGCTCGGGACCATCGCCGCGATGTCGCCGCTGCTGGGCCTGTTCGGCACCGTGGTCGGCATGATCGAAATCTTTGCGTCGCAGAGCTCGTCGGCGTCGAACCCGCTCCAGCTCGCGCAGGGTATTTCGATCGCGCTGTACAACACGGCGATGGGCCTGATCGTCGCCATCCCGTCGATGATCTTCTACCGGCATTTCCGGGCCAAGGTCGACGCGCTGGTCGTCGAAATGGAGCAACAGGCGATCAAGCTCGTGGATTTCGCGCACGGGGATCGCAGCTAGGAAGCGCGCAGCCATGAATTTGCGAGGCACACGGGGGCGCGAAGACCCCGAGATCAATTTTATTCCGCTGATCGACGTTCTGCTCGTCATCCTCATCTTCCTGATGGTGACGACGACCTACCAGCGGGTGGCCGAGCTGCAGATCACGCTGCCCGAGGCCGAGGCCGACGCGGCCAAGCAGCGGCCGAAGGAAATCAACGTCGGCATCGACGCCCAGGGCCGCTACGTCATCGACAAGACCGTGTTCACGTTCACCACGGCCGAGGCGCTGGCGGACATGCTGAGGCGCACGGCGGGTGACGCCAAAGAGCCGGTGGTCATCATCAACGCCGACGCCAATGCGACGCACCAGTCGGTGATTCACGTGATGGAGGCGGCCCGGCAAGCGGGGCTCGTCCGCATCACTTTTGCGACGCAGACGCCCGCCAAGTGACCCTCGCTGAGCGCGTCGCCGCCGCCTGGTACGCGCCGCGGCTGACCGCGCTGGCGGCCCTGTTGTGGCCGCTGTCCGTCGTCTTTCGCGCCGTCGTCGCGACGCGCCGCACGCTGTTCCGCGCCGGCGTGCTGCGTTCCACGCGGCTGCCTGTACCAGTGATCGTGATCGGCAATCTCAATGTCGGCGGCGCGGGCAAGACGCCGCTGACCTGCGCGCTGGCCGCGGAGCTGCACGCACGAGGCTTCCACCCGGGGATCGTCAGCCGCGGCTACGGCGGCAGCGCGCGCGAGCCGCGCGCAGCGTCCAGAGCCGACGATCCGCGCATTGTCGGCGACGAGCCGCTGATCCTCGCGGCGACCGGTTTTCCGGTTTGGATCGGTCGCGATCGCGTCGCGGCGGCGCGCGGACTGCTCGCCGCGCATCCGGCCTGCGATGTGCTGCTCTGCGACGACGGGCTTCAGCACTACCGGCTCGCGCGCGACGTCGAGATCGCCGTCATCGATGCCGAGTACGGCTTCGGCAACGGGATGCTGCTTCCGGCCGGACCGTTACGCGAGCCGCCGGGGAGGTTGGCCGAGGTCGACGCGGTGGTGCGGCTGGTCGCGCGCGACGCGCCGCGGCGTCCGGCGCGCGACGCGCGCGAGACATTGATGACCTACGAGCCGCTGCCGTGGCGCAACCTGGTCGACGCGACGCGCGTGGCCGACGTCGCCTCCTGGCGAGGGCGCGACGTGCATGCGCTCGCCGGCATCGCGCATCCGCAGCGGTTTTTCGCGCTGCTGCGTTCGATGGGCATCGCCGCATTCGAACATCCGCTGCCCGACCACCACGCGTTCACCGCGGCCGATCTGGCGTACCCGGCGACAGCGGCGATCCTGATGACGCAGAAGGACGCGGTAAAATGCGTCGGCTTGGCCGACGTACGCTGCTGGTACCTGCCGCTGTCCGCGGTTCTCGATCCGGCGCTGCCGGCCTACGTGGAGAACAGGATCCGTGGATTCCAAACTGCTTGAAATGCTGGTGTGCCCGGTGACCAAGGGTCCGCTGATCTACGATCGCGAGCGCCAGGAACTGGTGTCGAAGTCGGCACGGCTCGCCTATCCGATCCGCGATGGCATTCCGGTGATGCTGGAGGAAGAGGCGCGGCGCCTGGGTCCGGAGGAAGCCGAGTGACACCGGCGGGCATCGCGGGTCCGGTGCGCGGTGCGGAAAAGCTCGCCGTCGCTGCTCACCGCGGCTGAACGACGTTGTCGTTCACCGTCCTCATTCCCGCGCGCTACGCGTCGACGCGCCTGCCCGGCAAGCCGCTCGCGGACGTCGCCGGCCAACCGATGGTCGTGCGCGTCGCCCAGCGCGCGCGCGCCAGTGGCGCTTCGCGCGTCGTGGTTGCGACCGACGACCGGCGCGTGCTGCGCGCCGTTGAGGCGCATGGCTTCATCGCGTGCATGACGCGCGGCGACCACGCGACCGGCACCGATCGCCTCGCCGAAGCCGCGGTAGCACTCGGACTCGCCGACGACGAAATCGTCGTCAACGTGCAGGGCGACGAGCCCTTGCTCGACCCGGCACTGATGCAGGCGGTGGCCGGAGCCCTCGCCGCGCACCCCGACGCGGCCATCGCCACTGCCTGCCACCCGATCGCGGATGTCGCCGAGGCCTTCAATCCCAACGTCGTCAAGGTGGTGCTCGACGCCGCCGGCTACGCGCTCTACTTCAGCAGGGCGACGATTCCCTGGGCGCGCGACGACTTCGCGCAGACGAAGGATGCGCTGCCTCCTGGCCTGCCGCTGTTCCGTCACTATGGGATCTACGCCTATCGGACGCGGTTCCTGCGGGCGTTTCCGGCACTGGCCCCGGCGCCCATCGAGCGCTTCGAGGCGTTGGAGCAGTTGCGTGCGCTCTGGCACGGCTTCCGTATCGTCGTCGAGATCACGCGTGGCACGCCGGCGCCGGGTGTGGACACACCCGAAGACCTCGCGCGGGTGCAAGCGCTCTACGCGGCAGGCGCCGCGCATTGAATGTTCGGCCGAAGCCGGCCGCGGGTCCGAAGGCGCCGGGTGTGGCGCGACGAACCGCGCGTCGGGTTAACATACGCGGTGGCCTGAAGGGCGCTGCGCTCGGGTCCCGGGTGAACGGCCTGGCGTTACCCGCCACCACGATCGACACCTAAGCGAGCCACGACCATGCGACTGATTCTGATCGGCCCGCCCGGCGCAGGCAAGGGAACGCAGGCCAATTACATCACCGAGGCCTACGGTATCCCGCAGATCTCCACCGGCGACATGCTGCGTGCCGCGGTGAAGGACGGCACGCCGCTGGGCCTCGCCGCGGGGAAGGTGATGGACCGGGGCTCTCTGGTGTCCGACGACATCATCGTCGGCCTCGTTCGCGAACGCCTGCGGCACGCCGATTGCGCGAACGGCTATTTGTTCGACGGCTTTCCGCGCACCATAGCGCAGGCCGAGGCGATGCGCGACGCCGCCGTGCCGATCGACTACGTGCTCGAGATCGACGTTCCGGATTCGGCGATCGTCGAGAGAATGAGCGGGCGGCGCGTGCATCTCGCGTCGGGCCGCAGCTACCACGTCGTGTTCAATCCGCCGCGGGTGACCGGCAAGGACGACGTCACCGGCGAGGACCTGATCCAGCGCGAGGACGACCGGGAGGAAACGGTGAAGCGTCGCCTTTCGATCTACCACGCGCAGACCGAGCCGCTGGTCGCCTACTATCTGCAATGGGCTGCGACCGGCAACGTGCGCGCGCCCAAGTACCGCAAGGTCAACGGCCTGGCGAGCGTGGAAGCGGTACGCGACGCCGCTCTGGCGGCGCTCCTCTCCTGACCCTTCGCACCGGGAGTTCACACATGGTCAAACGCAACGCCTTTTACGCGCAATCCGGCGGCGTCACCGCCGTCATCAACGCCAGCGCCGCCGGAGTGATCCAGACGGCGCGGCGCCACCGCGCCCGGATAGGCCGCGTCTACGCCGGCCGCAACGGCATCATCGGCGCGCTGACCGAGGACCTGATCGACACCGGCCGCGAATCGGCGCGCTCAATCGCCGCGCTGCGCTACACGCCGGGCGGTGCCTTCGGCTCCTGCCGCTACAAGCTGGCCGGCGTCGACGCCAACCGTGCGCAGTACGAGCGGCTGCTCGAAGTGTTCCGAGCGCACGACATCGGTTACTTCTTCTACAACGGCGGCAACGATTCGGCCGACACCTGCCTCAAGGTGGCGCAGGTCGCCGAAAATCTCGGCTATCCGCTGCAGGCGATCCTCGTGCCGAAGACCGTCGACAACGATCTCGCCGTCACCGACAACTGTCCCGGCTTCGGCTCGGTCGCCAAGTACGTTGCAACGTCGATGCGCGAGGCCGCTTTCGACGTCGCGTCGATGGCCAAGACATCGACCAAGGTGTTCGTGCTCGAGGTGATGGGCCGCCACGCCGGATGGATCACCGCGGCCGTCGGCATGGCCGACGATGCGGCGACGCCGATCCCGCTGGTGCTGCTGTTTCCGGAAATCGCCTTCGACGAGGCGAAGTTCCTGGCGGCGGTCGACGCCAGGGTCCGCGCCTTCGGTTACTGCTGCGTCGGTGTGTCGGAAGGGCTCTCCGACGCGCAAGGCAAGTTGCTGGCGGACGCCGGCACGCGCGACGCCTTCGGCCACGCGCAACTGGGCGGCGTCGGCCCGCTGCTCGCAGCGCTGGTCAAGGACCGGCTCAAGTACAAGTACCACTGGGCGGTGGCCGACTATCTGCAGCGCGCCGCGCGGCATCTGGCGTCGAAGACCGACGTCCTGCAGGCCTACGCGGTGGGCAAGGCGGCAGTGGAAATGGCGCTCGACGGAGGCAATGCGGTGATGCCGGCGATCACGCGTATTTCCGACAAGCCCTATCGCTGGAAGATCACGCAGGCGCCGCTGTCGAAGGTCGCCAACGTCGAAAAGATGCTGCCGCGCGACTATATTTCCAGGGACGGCTACGGCATCACCGCGAAGGCGCGCGCCTACCTTGGTCCGCTGATGAAGGGCGAGGATCCGCCACCGTTCAAGGACGGGCTGCCGCAGTACGTGCGCCTGAAGAACGTGCCGGTGGCGAAGAAGCTCAAAGCTACCTTCGTGCTCGACTAGAATCGACCTCCAGGTATTTGGCGCACCGACCTACGTCGTCGGCGACGAATGGTTCTCAAGACTGGGCCGGTTGGACTTCCTGGTCCGCAAACTGGCAAAATAGCGTGTTTTTGCCGGCCGGGCCTTACCCACCGGCAGGCAAGGGGGAACCAGGTTCGACCTTCAGGCGGCAGTCACGCGCCGGGGACCGATCCCGCGCAGGGCGCTTTAACCGAATGCGGCCTGCGCGCCATTTTCGCCACGTTTAAGGGAGCACAATCAGCCATGCCCACAGGACTCATCTTCGCGCTTGCCTGCGCTGTGGCGGCGATCGTCGTCGGTGCGGTCTGGATCAACACGATCCTTGCCAAGCCCGCCGGCAATCCCCGTATGCAGGAAATCGCGGCGGCCATCCAGGCCGGCGCCAAGGCCTATCTCAACCGCCAGTACACGACCATCGGCATCGTCGGCGTCGTCCTGTTCGCGATCATCTGGTGGGCGCTGGGCGGCCGCACGGCAGGCGGTTTCGCGCTGGGCGCGATCCTGTCGGGGCTCGCCGGCTATATCGGGATGAACGTCTCCGTGCGCTCCAACGTGCGCACGGCCGAAGCGGCGCGCACGGGCCTGAACGAGGCTCTGGCGGTCGCCTTTCGCGGCGGCGCGATCACCGGCATGCTGGTCGTCGGCCTCGGCCTGCTGGGCGTGGCCGGCTTTTACTGGTTCCTCACCGGAACGGCGCAATGGGCGCCCAATCCGACCAGGGACAGCCTGCATCACATCATCCAGCCGCTGGTCGGCCTGGCCTTCGGCGGCTCGCTGATCTCGATCTTCGCGCGTTTGGGTGGCGGCATCTTCACCAAGGGCGCGGACGTCGGCGCCGACCTGGTGGGCAAGGTCGAAGCGGGCATCCCCGAGGACGACCCGCGCAACCCCGCGGTGATCGCCGACAACGTCGGCGACAACGTCGGCGACTGCGCCGGCATGGCCGCCGACCTGTTCGAAACCTACGCGGTCACGGTGATCGCGACCATGCTGCTCGGC
>JADYZP010000011.1 GCA_020853025.1 Burkholderiales bacterium | reverse complement strand
GGTTACACTTGCGCGTAACCCCTTGGTTCAGTGTGGTGGGCATTGCTGGGTTCGAACCAGCGACCCCTCCCGTGTGAGGGGAGTGCTCTACCGCTGAGCTAAACGCCCCGCGAACCCAGACAGGAGCAGCGATTTAACCACGAGGCCCGAAGCAGGGTCAAACGAAGCTTCGGCCAGTGTCGTCTCCTGTCCAGGACGAAAAGGCACCGAAATAGTGCGACAGGCGGCAAGAATCGGGGAGCGCTGGAGCATGGATATACCGAGTTTGCTGTAACTCGTTGTTCGTTATGACATATTAGCCAATGACCCGTGCGTGCCGTGAACTGCGCGCGCGGCTGCCAGCGAAGCGCTATGGCGCTCCCAAGAGCAAGTAGACGCTGAACGCCCCGCCATTGCCGAAGCCCAGGCCGAGATAGCCGGGGCCGGCGAAGGTCTCCGCGCCGAGGAATACCGAACCGGAATAGAGCGTACCTGGCGCGGGCAGGCCATCGACGCGGTCGCGGATGTTGCCGACCTCGGCGGACGCGCCGGCGTAGACGCCGGAACCTAACAGGTCCGGCAGTGCGACGATGCGATGGTAGTACATCGCGCGGCCGAACACGTACTCGCGGCCGGAGAACTGGTTGAGCTTGAAGCCGGACAAACGCAGCGGCCCGCCTAGCGCGAAGGTTTCATACGCCGGCATCGAGGAGCCGAAGTCGGTGCCTCCCGCTGCGTAGATACTGAACGAATGCGGACCCCATGATCGCACGAAACTGCCACTGGCCTGCAGCCGCTGGTAGTCGAGCGCCGAGCCCAGCGCCGTGGTTGCGCCGTAGTAGTTGAGGTTGGCAGCGTAGCCATGCTGCGGAAACCACGGGTGATCAAGCTGGTCGACGACGAGTTGCACGCGACCGCCGGCGGTGAGTTCATTCACCGACGGCAAGATGGGGTCGCCGACATCGACGCGCGCGTTGACCTGCGTCCACTGCGGACCCAGCCGCAGCGAGCCCCAGGTGCCGAGCGTTGCCCCGAGATCGACACCGGCGCGTGCGCTGCCGATCAGATAGGTGGCCACCTGGTCGTCGTCCTCGAAGAAGCCACGGCTCGTCTGCCCGACCGCGCCGTACAGCGATCCGAACCAGAAGCCGGCTTCGTTCAACGGCTGGTAGAACTCGCTGAACAGGTGCGTGTCCTGCCCGATCTGCGCCTCGGTCAGCCATTCGGCGCCAAGGCTATTGAGCCAGGTCTTGCGGTACTGGACCAGGACGTTGAACTGGTTGTTGCCCTGGAAGTCGCTGGCGAGTCCGAGGCCGAAACGCAGGTAGTCCGGGCCCCAGAGCTTTTCGCGTGGCGTGATCACCATCGTCCGCGGTCCCGCATCGCCGACGATGCGGTAGCTGATACCCTCGAAGTCGCCGCGCCCGTAGATGCGGCGCAGGTCGGCGTTGATTTTCTGCTCGGTCAGCGGCTCGCCCGGCTTGGTCTCCAGCATGCCGCGCAGCACCTCGGGATTGGTGCGCTCGAGTCCTTCGAAGCGGATCTCGGCAACCGTTCCGAGATCCGCGTTTTTCGCTATTTGACGAGAGCGAAATTGCGCAAACTGCTCGGGCGGCATGCTGTAGCGCGACAACGAAGCCGCCAGCTTGCGCGTGGCCTCCTCGCCGATGCGAATCGCGTCCCGTGACCGCCCAAAGCTCGCCGCCGAAATGGTCCCGAGGTCGGGCTCGATCAGCACGTCGTCGGGGCCCATGCGCTTCAACTGGTCGTTGACGGTTTGCATGCCGAGAAAGTTGACCAGCTGCAGCGAGACGGCGAGTGCCGAGTTCAGTTCGTCGCGTTTGAGTGGCGGCGTCGAAATGTTGACGGCGATGACGACGTCGGCGCAGAGCTTGCGCGCCTGGTCGATCGGCAGGTTGTTGGCGATGCCGCCATCGACCAGCAAGCGGCCGTCGATCTCCACCGGTGCGATGGCTCCAGGTACCGACATCGATGCGCGCATCGCCTGCGCGACGCTGCCACGGTTGAGCACGACCGACTGACCGTTCTCGATGTCGGTGGCCATCGCCTCGAAGGGAATCGGCAGTTTGGAAAAGTCGGCGATGCCGATCGCCGGCTCGGCCAGCACGCGGAAGAAGGCCTCGATCGATACGCCGGCGATGATGCCTTTGGGCAGCGCCAGGCCGCCGTCCTTGACTCCGAATTCGGGTGCGAACAGCGTCTTGTAGTCGTCGGCCTTGCGCCGGATCGCCAGTTCCTGCCGCGGCGGATTGTCGCGGAAGATTTCCGGCCAGTCGGCGGCGAGCACGAGTTCCTCGAGCCGCTTCGGCGGGGTGCCGACGGCGAAGGTGCCGCCGACGATCGCACCCATGCTGGTGCCGGTCACGCAGCTGATCGGGATGCGCATTTCTTCCAGCACCTTGAGCACGCCGACGTGCGCGATGCCGCGCGCGCCGCCGCCGGACAATGCCAGGCCTATGCGCGGCGGCGTGCCGGGTGCGCGCGGCGGTGGGGCGTCGACCGCGAGCGCCGCGTGCGGACCGACCAGCAAAGCGAAGATCAGTCCCGCCAGGAGGCTGGAGCGCGCAGCGCTCATTGACGGTCGTTGCATGTTCGGCTCCGGGCACACGGCGACTGGCGCGTGCAAACCGTCGAATTCTAGCACCGGCGACGATGTTCCGGCTGCGGCGCAAGTGACCGCGACCGCTGCTTACGTTGGCACGTCGCTGGCAATCGGCCGGCGGGTAGAATGCGGCGTTTGATGACGCTGGCAATCCGGTGACTCAAGTCCGCACCCGCTTCGCACCCAGCCCCACCGGTTACCTGCATCTGGGAGGCGCGCGCACCGCGCTGTTCGCATGGGCCTATGCGCGCCATCACGGCGGGACGTTCATCCTGCGCATCGAGGACACCGACGTCGCGCGTTCGACGCCCGCCGCGGTGCAGGCGATTCTCGACGCGATGGCCTGGCTGCAACTCGACTGCGACGAGGGACCGTTCTACCAGATGCAGCGGATGGACCGCTACCGAGAGGTGATCGCCGACATGCTCGCGCGCGGGCTCGCCTATCGCGACTACATGAGCCCGGCCGAGCTCGACGCGCTGCGGGCGCAGCAAATGGCGTGCGGTGAAAAGCCGCGCTACGACGGCCGCTGGCGTCCCGAGAACACAGCCGGCATGACACCTCCGCCGGGGATCCTCCCGGTGATTCGCTTCCGCAATCCCGACGCCGGCACCGTCGGCTGGGACGATGGCGTCAAAGGTCGCATCGAGTTCGCCAACGCTGAGCTGGACGACCTGGTCATCGCCCGCAGCGACGGCACCCCGACCTATAATTTCTGCGCCGTCGTCGACGACCGGGACATGCGCATCAGTCACGTGATCCGCGGCGACGACCACGTCAACAACACGCCGCGGCAGATCAACATCTTTCGCGCGCTGGGCGCCGAACCGCCGCACTACGCGCATGTCCCCACCGTGCTCGGCGAAGACGGCGCCAAACTCTCCAAGCGTCATGGTGCGGTCGGCGTCATGGACTACGAGGCGGCCGGCTACCTGCCCGATGCGATGGTCAACTTTCTGGCGCGCATCGGCTGGGCGCACGGCGACGACGAGATCTTCACGCGCGCGCAGCTCGTCGAATGGTTCGACTTGGCCGGAATCAGCGCGGCGCCGTCACGATTCAACGCAGGCAAGTTGAACTGGGTCAACCAGGAGCACATGAAGCGCCTGCCGGAAGCGGAGCTCGGCGCACATCTGCGGCCGTATCTCGAGCGCGCTGGCGTCGACTCCATCGGCGGACCGGATCCCGGCGCGGTTGCGGCGCTGCTGCGCGACCGCACGGAGACGCTGGTGGCGATGGCCGATGCCGCGTGGTACTTCTACGCGCCGCCGCAGGTTCCCGCGGACAAGCTCGACGAGCAGGTCGACGCGGCAAACCGCGGCGCGCTGGTCGAATTGCACGCCGAGTTCGCAACGCTCGAATGGACGCGAGAAGCGCTGGCCGTTGCCATGAAGAGCGCAGCGGCGCGACACGGACTGAAGCCACCGAAGGTCATGATGCCGATGCGGCTGCTGGTTGCCGGGACGCCGTCGACGCCGGCGATCGACGCGGTGCTGGCGCTGCTCGGCCGCGAGGCGGTGCGATCGCGGATGGCCGCGGGGCTGGCGCTCGAGTGACCCTCACTTCGCCGTACTTTTGCCCATCGCCGGCGGAACGGGTAAACTGCGAATTTCCCGGACCAGAAGCGTCATGACCAAGTTCGTCTTCGTGACCGGCGGTGTCGTTTCCTCACTCGGGAAGGGGATTGCCGCCGCATCTCTGGCCGCGATCCTCGCCTCCCGCGGAGTCCGCGTCACCAATCTCAAGCTCGATCCCTACATCAACGTCGATCCCGGCACGATGTCGCCGTTCCAGCACGGCGAGGTGTTCGTGACCGACGACGGCGCCGAGACCGACCTCGATCTCGGCCACTACGAGCGTTTCACCGACGTGCGCATGGGGAAGCGCAACAATTTCACCACCGGGCAGATCTACGAATCGGTGATTCGCAAGGAGCGCCGCGGCGACTACCTCGGCGGCACAGTGCAGGTGATTCCGCACATCACCGACGAGATCAAGAGCTGGATCATGGCCGGCACCGACGTCGACGGCGACGCAGCGGAAGTGGCGATCGTCGAGGTGGGCGGCACGGTCGGCGACATCGAATCGCTGCCTTTCCTCGAAGCCATCCGCCAGCTGGGCATCACGCTCGGCCGCGACAACGTCTGCTATATCCATCTGACCTTGGTTCCGTTCATCCCGTCCGCCGGCGAGATGAAGACCAAGCCGACACAGCATTCTGTCAAGGAATTGCGCGAAATCGGCATCCAGCCGGACGTCGTGCTGTGCCGCGCCGACCGCCCGGTACCCGATGGCGACCGCCGGAAGATCGCGCTGTTCACCAACGTGCCGCCCGAAGCGGTAATTCCCGCTCTCGACGCCGACTCGATCTACAAGATCCCGGGCATGCTGCACGCCGAGGGGCTCGACGTCATCGTCTGCAAGAAGCTGCAGATCGAGCCGCCTCCGGCGGACTTGTCGAAGTGGCATCGGCTCGTCGAAGCGCTCGAGCATCCGCAACATGAGGTGCAGATCGCGATGGTCGGCAAGTACGTCGACCTGACCGAGTCCTACAAGTCGTTGACCGAGGCGCTGATCCACGCCGGCATCCATACACGCTCGAAGGTTCGCATCCACTACGTGGACTCCGAGGTGCTGGAGAAGGAGGGCATCGATTCGCTGCGCGGTGTCGACGCGATCCTGGTGCCCGGAGGCTTCGGCAAGCGTGGCGTCGAGGGCAAGCTGCGCGCGGTGCGTCTGGCACGCGAGTCCGGCATTCCCTACCTCGGCATCTGCCTCGGCATGCAGCTCGCAGTCATCGAGTGCGCGCGGCACCTGGCGGGGCTCGAGCATGCCAACAGCACCGAGTTCGACCCGGACACGCCGCACCCGGTCGTTGCGCTGATCACCGAATGGCGCAATCGCGACGGCTCGATCGAGAAGCGCAGCGAGAATTCGGACCTCGGAGGCACGATGCGGCTGGGCGCGCAGCCCTGCGACGTCGTGCCCGGCTCACTCGCGCAGCGAATCTACGGGTCGACCGTCGTGGCCGAACGGCACCGGCATCGCTACGAAGTCAACAACCATTATCTGCCGCGCATCGAGGCCGCCGGGCTGGCAGTTGGTGCGCGCGCGAAAAGCGCCACCGTCGGCGACCTGGTCGAAATGGTCGAGTTGCCCGGCCATCCGTGGTTCTTCGGTTGCCAGTTCCATCCCGAGTTTACGTCGAACCCGCACCGCGGCCATCCGCTGTTTATCAGCTTCATCCAGGCCGCGCTCGCGAGGCGACAGAGCGCCGGCGGTGACGCCGTGCATGCGGTCGCCGAACTGGTTGCTTCGATCTGAATGAACCTCTGCGGCTTCGACGTCGGCCTCGACCGTCCGCTGTTCCTGATCGCGGGTCCCTGCGTCATCGAGTCACGGCAGCTGCAAATGGACGTCGCCGGCGAATTGAAGTCCATCTGCGCGTCGCTGAACATGCCGTTCATCTTCAAGTCCTCGTACGACAAGGCCAACCGCAGCTCGCACGCATCGTTTCGCGGGCCGGGCCTCGATGCAGGGCTGCGCATACTTGCCGACGTGCGTCGCCACGTCGACGTGCCGGTGCTGACCGACGTGCACGCTATCGACCAGATACAAGGAGTCGCCGAAGCGGCCGACGTATTGCAGACGCCGGCCCTCCTTTGCCGTCAGACCGACTTCATCCAGGCGGTGGCGGCCTGCGGCCGGCCGGTCAACATCAAGAAGGGCCAGTTCCTGGCACCCGAGGACATGCTGCAGGTGGTGGCCAAGGCCCGTGCGGCGAGCGGCGCCGACAACATCATGGTGTGCGAGCGCGGCGCGTCCTTCGGCTACCACAACCTGGTGTCCGATATGCGCTCGCTCGCCATCATGCGCAACACCGGCTGCCCCGTCGTCTTCGATGCCACGCACTCGGTGCAGTTGCCGGGCGGGCAGGGACCCGCGTCGGGCGGACAGCGCGAGTTCGTGCCGGTGCTGGCGCGCGCCGCGGTCGCCGCGGGTGTTGCCGGCATTTTCATGGAAACGCATCCCGATCCAGCGAAGGCGTTGTCCGATGGCGCCAATTCCTGGCCGTTGCCGCAGATGCGCGCGCTGCTCGAAACGCTGCTGGAACTCGATGTTGTGGCCAAGCGCCGCGGCTTCCCCGAACGCGAACTGATGGCCGCCACTGACTCCTGCCAACTGCCAACTCCCAACTGACACCCGAACATGAGCGCCATCGTCGACGTCATCGCCCGCGAAATTCTCGATTCCCGAGGCAATCCCACCATCGAAGCCGACGTCGTGCTGGAGTCGGGTGTATCCGGCCGCGCCGCCGTGCCTTCGGGCGCGTCGACCGGCTCGAAGGAAGCGGTCGAACTGCGCGACGGCGACGCCGCGCGTTATCTCGGCCGTGGCGTGATGCGCGCGGTCGAGCACGTCAACACGGAGATCTGCGAGGCCATTCTCGGTCTCGACGCCAGCGAGCAGAGCTTCATCGACCATACGCTGATCGAGCTGGACGGCACCGACAACAAGGGACGGCTCGGTGCCAACGCGATCCTCGCGGTCTCGTGTGCGGTGGCCAAGGCCGGCGCCGACGAGGCGTCGCTGCCGCTGTACCGGTATTTGGGCGGCGCCGGGCAGATGCAGCTGCCGGTGCCGATGATGAACGTCATCAACGGCGGCGCGCACGCCAACAACGCCATCGACATGCAGGAATTCATGCTGGTGCCGCTGGGCGCGCCGACGTTTCGCGAGGCGCTGCGCTACGGCGCCGAAGTCTTCCATACGCTGAAGAAGATGATCGATGCGCGCGGCATGCCGACGACGGTCGGCGACGAAGGAGGCTTCGCGCCGAACCTGCCGAGTAACGAGGCTGCGCTGCAACTGCTGGTCGAGGCGATCGACCGCGCCGGCTACACGCCGGGGACCGACATCGCGCTGGCGCTCGACTGCGCGGCAAGCGAATTCCACAAGGATGGCAAGTACCGCTTCGAGGCGGAGAACAGGGACCTCGGCTCCGAGGAACTGGTCGACGTGCTCGCCACCTGGTGCGACAAGTACCCGATCATCAGTATCGAGGACGGCATGTCCGAGCACGACTGGAACGGCTGGAAGCTGCTGACCGACCGGCTCGGCAAGTCGATCCAGCTGGTCGGCGACGACATCTTCGTCACCAACACCAAGATCCTGAAGCAGGGCATCGCGAAGGGCGTGGCCAATTCCATCCTGATCAAGATCAACCAGATCGGCACGCTGACCGAGACCTTCGCAGCGGTCACGATGGCCACACGTGCGCGCTATACGTCGGTGATCTCGCATCGCTCGGGCGAGACCGAGGACAGCATCATCGCCGACATCGCGGTGGGTACCAACGCGGGCCAGATCAAGACCGGATCGCTGTCGCGCTCCGACCGCATCGCCAAATACAACCAGTTGCTGCGCATCGAGGAGGACCTGGGCGAGGCGGCGAGCTACCCTGGGCGCGATGCGTTCTTCAACATCACATAGCGACCACACCACTTGCGCTGGCTTGCGTTCATCCTGGTCGCGCTGATTGCAGCCCTGCAGTATCCGATGTGGCTGGGCAAGGGCGGCTGGTTGCAGGTCCGCGAAACCGACCGTCAGCTCGCCGCGCAGCGCGAAACCAACGCCAGGCTCAAGCTGCGCAACGAAGCGCTCGATGCCGATGTGCGCGACCTGAAGACCGGGTCCGAGGCGGTCGAGGAGCGCGCGCGAGCCGAACTCGGGATGATCCGCTCCGACGAGGTGTTCTTCCAGCTGCAGCCAGGTGGCGGCGCGCCCAAGGTCGCGCCCGCGCCGGCGCTGACCGCCCCCGGCTCCAGGACCGTGCCCCGCTAGCGTCGCACGAGGCGACACCCGATGCCGCGCGCGACTTCGCGCCAGAATCCGCGCTTGAAGGAGACGGCGAGGCTCGTCGCCTCGTCTCGCGACCGGCGCAAATCGGGACGCTGCGTGCTCGAAGGCGAGCACCTGATCGGTGTGTACATCGATCGTGTCGGCCCGCCGGAAATGCTGCTGGTGGTCGAGGAGATGAAAGATGATCCACGCGTCGCGCGGCTGGCCGCCAGCGTTCCGCCACGCGATGTTTTCGAGGTTCCGGCGGTGCTGTTCGCCGGTGTTTCGGCGTTGCCGGCCGCCGTGGGTGTGCTGGCGGTGATTCCGGCTCCGACACCTGCGGTGCCGGAGCCGCAGCATTTCCATCTGCTGCTCGACGACGTCCAGGATCCTGGGAATGTCGGCACCCTGCTACGCACCGCCGCGGCTGCCGGTGTCGACCAGGTGCTGCTGTCGAAGCAATGCGCATTCGCCTGGTCGCCGAAGGCGCTGCGCGCCGCGCAGGGCGCACATTTTCTGACGCGCGTCCTGGAAGCCGTGGATCTTTGCGAATGGGCGGTGGCGTTCCGTTCGGGCGGCGGGCAGGTGGCGGCAACGGTCTCCAGCGGCGGCAGCAGCCTCTATGCGGCGGCGCTGTCCTGGCCGCTGGCCGTCGTCATCGGCAACGAAGGCGCCGGGATCTCACCCGGGCTGCTTGCGCAGTCGGACAGGCAAGTGCGCATCCCGATGCCCGGCGGCATGGAATCGCTGAACGCGGCCGCCGCCGCCGCGGTCGTGCTCTTCGAGGCGGTGCGCACACGGCCTCGGTAAAATCGGCTAGAGCAGGACCGCCGAGAAGTACGCGCTCTCGACGCAGCCGGCTTCGATCGGCGCGACCCACTGTCCCTCGATGCCCTGCGCCGTCGCCTTCACCTGCGTGAGGTTGGCGGTCGAAGCGAAGGCCGAGCCGCAGGTATACGAAGCGCCGGGAACGCGATAGAGTTGGCCGTCCTGGAAATAGTCGCCGGCGAGGCGGCAGACCGCCGTCGGCGACGTACTGATATCCATTTGCAGCGTGCCGCCTGTCGTCTGTATGACTTCGATGTCGACGAACGTGCGCACGGGGCCGTTGTTGGCCGGATCGTCGCAGTTGCTGAAGATGGACAGGTAGGCGCCCGAATACTTGCCCCCGAGCGGGATCGACTTCAGCGTCTGCCGCGCAACGGTTTTCGTTACATTGACGTTATTGACGTTGTAGGTGAGCGTTCCCGAATACGAGTTCTGCGGCGTGAAGGTCACGGTGCCGACCTGCGTCGTCGTCCGCTGCGTCGGATCCCAGATCCCGCCGTAGTACGGCCCGGTCGTCTGGTACAGCGGCCCCGACCAGATGCCATTGGCGTCGACGGTCATCTGGCCCGTGTACCAGATGGACTGCTGATTCGCGCCATTGACGAAGAAGGTCGCGAACACGAAATCATCGGCCTGGACGAAGTTGACGCCCCAGCCGCTTTCGTTCGAGTTCCACCAGAGGTCGGTCCAGTCGACCGCGGCAGCAGGGCGCACGGCGGCGAAGGCGAGCAGCAGCACGGCAGCGAGTGAGCGAAGCAGGGGAATTACTCGAGGTATTGAGCGCATGTCAGCACCGTGGATGGAATTTGCGTGCAAGCGAATGGAAGACCCAGTATACCTGCTATGCCGGAGTGTCCGGGCTTGCGGGTGTGCCGTCGCGCTGACGGACTGCCAGCGCCGGCCAGGACGGCGCAACGGCTGCATTCTGGCGAGCGTTGCGCGAACGTGCGCTGGTTCTCTTCGACGCGGCTTGTCCGCCTGCCGATTGAACTCATGACCGGAATCGTCGACGCCCATCATCATGTCTGGTCGCTCGCCCGCGGCGACTACGGCTGGCTGACGCCCGAGCTCGCGCCGCTCCACCGGGACTTCACACTCGCCGATTTCGAACCTCTGCGCGAGCAGGCCGGGGTGACGACGACGGTACTGGTGCAGGCGGCGCCGAACGTGGCGGAAACACAATTCCTGCTCGACATCGCGGGTCGCAGCGAAGGCATGGTCAAGGGGGTGGTCGGCTGGGTCGACCTGGCCGCGGCGGACGCGATTCCCTCGCTGACGCGTCTTGCGCGCAATCCGCTGCTGAAGGGCGTGCGGCCGACGCTGCAGGGTCTGTCCGACCCGGCGTGGATTCTGCGCGCGGAAGTGGGGCGGACGCTGGCGGCGCTGCCGCGGCTCGGCCTTCGACTCGATGCGCGGGTGACCTCGGCGCAGCTGCCCGCCTTGCTGCAGATGCTCGACCGCCATCCGGCGCTCGCCGTGGTCGTCGACCACGGCGCCAAGCCTGGCATCGCAAACGGCGAATGGGAGCCGTGGGCGCCCCTCGTGGCTGAGGCGGCGCAGCATCCACGCGTGCGCTGCAAGCTCTCCGGCCTGGTCACCGAAGCGGGAGCCGGTTGGACCATCGACCTCTTGCGCCCTTACTTCGACCACCTGGTCGAGAGCTTCGGTCCGCAGCGACTGATGTGGGGCAGCGACTGGCCCGTCGTCAACCTTGCAGGCACCTACCAGAGCTGGTTCGCGGCGACGGTGGCGCTGACCTCCGGATGGTCGACGGAGGATCGCGCCGCGCTGATGGGGGGCACCGCCCGCCGCTTCTATGGGTTGTAATGCACCTGCAGGACACCCGACGACAGCCTGAGGTCACGGCGACTGACCACGCGCTGAACGCTTACCCCGCTTAGTAGACGTGCCGCTGCAGCTTGGCGCGGTGCAGGATCGTCGTCGCGATTTCCTCGATCGACTTGGTCGTCGTGTCGAGCATGACGATGCGCTCGCGCACCATCAGCGCCTCGGCCTCGCGCAGTTCGAAGCGGCAGTTGTCGAGCGACGCGTACTTGCTCGAAGGCCGGCGCTCCTCGCGGATTTCGCGCAGGCGCTCCGGCTGGATCGTGAGGCCAAAGAGCTTGTCGCGAAACGGCAGCACCGACGCCGGCAGCTTGCGATCGACGAAGTCCTCGGGGGTCAGCGGAAAG
Organism: Burkholderiales bacterium; assembly: GCA_020853025.1. GTDB lineage: Bacteria > Pseudomonadota > Gammaproteobacteria > Burkholderiales > Casimicrobiaceae > VBCG01. Next base: position 3,523 of record JADYZP010000011.1, on the reverse strand, counting down.
TTCGCAGCGCGGATGCCGAATTGCAGCGCGAGATAGAGCGACGTCGGCGTCTTGCCGCAGCGTGACACACCGACCAGGATGACCTGCGCCTTGCCGAGGTCGCGGGTGGTGGCGCCGTCGTCGTGCGCCTGCGTGAAGTTGATCGCCTCCATCCGCGCGAAGTACTCGTGGCTGTTGGCGATGCCGTGCGAGCGTCCCGCCGCATGCGAGCTCTTTGCCCCCAGTTCCGCTTCCAGCGGCTGGATGAAGACCTGGAACAGATCGAGTGTCAGTGCATTGGCGTTGCGCCTGATCGTCTCGCTCATCGCCTCGTCGACCACCGAGCTGATCACCAGCGGCCGGCGTCCATCCTCGCGCGCGATGTCGTTGACGAGCTGGATGGCCTCGGCGACCTTCTCCGGCGAATCGACAAAGGGCACGGTGACGCGGCGGAATTGGAAGAACTCGAACTGCGTCAGCAGGCTGTTGCCGAGCATTTCCGCCGTGATGCCGGTCCGGTCGGATATGAAAAGGACGGTTCGACGGTCGGGCATCGCTGCGCCTGGTGCGTGTTACCAATCCACCCACACCGGCGTGACCCCAGCCGGCAGCTCGGGCAGATCGCCCAGATCCAGCCAGCTCTCCCCCGGGCCATGGTAGTCGGATCCGGCCGACGCGAGGAGACCGAAGACGCGCGCGTACGTCGCGTATTCGGCGAACTGCGCCGGCGTATGCGACGACGACAGCACCTCGATGCCGTCGCCGCCCGCGTCGCGGAAATCGCCAAGCAGCCGGCGCATGCCGGTGGGCGTCACGCGATAGCGGCCCGGATGCGCGAGCACCGCCTGGCCGCCGGCCGCATGGATCCACGACACCGCCTGCGACAGCGTCGCCCAGGCGTGGCTGACATAGCCGGGCTTGCCTGGGGTCAGGTAGCGGCGAAAGACGTCTTTCATCGTCCGGGCATGGCCCTGCTCGATCAGGAAACGCGCGAAGTGCGACCGCGATATCAGGCGTTCGCTGGTCACGAAGCTGCGCGCGCCTTGGTAGGCGTCGGGAATGCCGGCGTCGGCGAGCGAGGCCGCGATGCGATGCGCGCGCGCGTCGCGGCCGCTGCGGATTTCCGCCAGCCCCGCGTCGAGTGTGGCGTTGGTGGGGTCGATCTGCAGCGCGATCACGTGGATGGTGTGCGACTCCCAGCTCACCGACAGTTCGGCGCCGGGGACGAAGGTCATCGTCGTCTCACGCGCCGCGGCGGCGGCTTCGGCCAGGCCGCCGGTGTCGTCGTGATCGGTAAGCGCGTAGACGTCGACGCCGCGCGCGGCCGCCCGCTGCACGACCGCAGACGGGGCGAGCAGGCCGTCGGACCACGTCGAATGCGAATGGAGATCGTAACGGTGCATGCGATGACGGCGCTGCGGCAACGATTCGCGCGGATCGCTGCACTGACGACGATGCTTGAGATAAGTGGTCGAGTCTAGCAGAATAGACAGTTTGCCCGACGGCCCAATCCATGCTGGTCGCATCCAACATCACCGTGCAATTCGGCGCTCGCCCGCTGTTCGAGAACATCTCGGTCAAGTTCGGCGGCGGCAACCGCTATGGCCTGATCGGCGCCAACGGCTGCGGCAAGTCGACACTGATGCGCGTGCTCGGCGGCGACCTCGAACCCGCCGGCGGCAACGTTGCGCTGGATCGCGGCGAGCGCCTGGGCAAGCTGGCTCAGGACCAGTTCGCCCACGAGGACGAGCGCGTGCTCGACGTCGTGCTCAAGGGTCACGAGCAGCTGTGGGCGGCGAAGGAGGAGCGCGACGCGATCTACGCCGATCCGGACGCATCCGAGGAGGACTACGTGCGCGCCGCCAACCTCGAGGCGCACTACGCGGAGCTGGGAGGGTATACCTCCGAGGCGCGCGCCGCGGAACTGCTGCAGGGAATCGGCATCGCGCGCGAGCTGCACGACGGACCGATGAGCGCGGTGGCGCCCGGTTGGAAGCTTCGCGTGCTGCTGGCGCAGGCGCTGTTCGCCGACCCGGAGATCCTGCTGCTCGACGAGCCGACCAACCACCTCGACATCAACACCATCCGCTGGCTCGAAGGCGTGCTCAATGCGCGCGACTCGACGATGATCATCATTTCGCACGATCGTCATTTCCTGAACAGCGTGTGCACGCACATGGCGGACCTCGACTTCGGCACGCTGCGCGTCTACCCCGGCGATTACGACGACTACATGATCGCGTCGACGCAGGCGCGCGAGCGCACACTCGCGTCCAACGTGAAGGCGAAGGAACGCATCGCCGAGCTGGAGGAGTTCGTCCGCCGTTTCTCGGCCAACAAGGCGCGCTCCAAGCAGGCGACCTCGCGCATCAAGCAGATCGAGAAGCTGAAGCCAGACGACGTCAAGCCGTCGTCGCGGCAGAATCCGTACATCCGCTTCGAGTACGACCCGAAGCAGAAGCTGCACCGTCACGCGGTCGACGTCGACGGGCTCACCAAGGGCTGGCCGGGACTGGTCAAGCCGCTCTTCTCGGAGCTGTCGTTCATGCTCGAGGCGGGCGAGCGGCTGGCGATCATCGGACCCAACGGCGCAGGCAAGACGACGCTGTTGCGCACGTTGCACGGCGAGCTCGCACCTGACGCAGGGACGATCAAGTGGGCCGAGCGCGCGCTGCGCGGGTACTATGCGCAGGACCAGACGGCCGACTTCGAAGCCGAGCGCACGCTATTCGACTGGATGGCGCAATGGAAGCAGCCGACCGACGATGAGCAGATCGTGCGGGCGACGCTCGGACGGTTGCTCTTCTCCGGCGACGAGACGGCGAAGTCGGTGCGCGTGATCTCCGGCGGCGAGCGCGGCCGCATGCTCTTCGGCAAGCTGATGCTGCAGCAGCCCAACGTAATGCTGCTCGACGAGCCGACCAACCACATGGACATGGAGTCGATCGAGTCGCTGCAGCTGGCGCTCGAAAAGTACGCCGGCACGCTGATCTTCGTGTCGCACGACCGCCAGTTCGTTTCGGCGCTCGCCACCCAGATCATCGAACTCGGCGGCGACGACGGCGCCATCCGTTTCCGTGGTTCCTACGAGGAATATCTCGCCTCGCGCGGATTGGCGTAATCTGCAGATTGCGCGCCGGGGGAAGGCCGGCGCAAGCAGGACGGCGCTGCGTTCGCAAGCCGTTCGTCCGGCCAGACTTGCATCGGAACGGGATTCGGTCAAAAATATGCCATTGGTATAGCGCGGCTCCGAAGTTGCGAAGTGCCGTGTTAGCGCGCTAGCCAGGAGTCCCTCGCGAAAGCCATCGACCCGTGAAAATACTCGACCGCGTCCTCAAGCCCCGCGAAATCCGGCGGCGGCTCGGCATGAACCAGGAGCAGTTCTGGACGCAGATTGGCGTCACGCAAAGCGGTGGCTCGCGCTACGAGAGCGGACGGGATATGCCCCGTCCGGTCAAGGAGTTACTGCGGCTTGTTCATGTGGAGCAGCTCGACCTGTCGCAGGTCAAGCGCGTCGACTTCGAAATTATCATCTACCTGAAGG
>JADYZP010000010.1 GCA_020853025.1 Burkholderiales bacterium | reverse complement strand
GCGGCGAGCGTAGCGAGCAAAGGCCCAACGGGCGCGTCGCCGAGCGACCGAGGGCGACCGACCACACCAGCGCCGAGCGCTGCCGCGCCAGTTCGGGAGGTCGCAGCGGGGAGAGGGCCGGGGTGAGGGGCGCAATCTGACATGGCCGAGCAAATACTGAAGTATCTGCTCGACGTCACCTTCGGGCTCTTCACCTATGCGCTCCTGCTGCGCTTCTTCATGCAGTTCCTGCGCGCGCCGTTCCGCAATCCGCTGGGCCAGGCCGTGATCGCGCTTACCGACTGGATCGTCAAGCCCCTGCGTCGGATCCTTCCGGGCTTCAAGGGCATCGACTGGGCATCCCTCGTCGCCACCGTCGTCTTCCAGTTCCTGTGGATCCTGGCCGTCCGGCTGGTCTTCGGCGGCTTCACCTTCGCCGGCGACGGCATCGCGTTCCTGCTGATCCGCACCGCGGTCGAGCTCGCCCGGGCCACGCTCTGGCTACTCATCATCGTGGTCATCGTGCAGGCGATTTTGTCGTGGGTCGCGCCGGACGGGCCGCTGTCGGGCCTGCTGAACGCGCTCACATTCCCGTTCCTGCGTCCGATCCGCCGGATCCTGCCGCCGATCGGCGGCACGCTCGACCTGTCGCCGCTCATTGTCATTGTCGTCGCCAACATCGCGCTCATGTTCCTGGGGTACTTCGAGAACTGGCTAACGGTGACGCTGATCCGGAGTTGACTCCGCTGGGCCGCGTGGCAACATCGCGGCTACCGTGGCGCTGCATCCAGAATTTCCCGAGTCGCCCTACGCGGAGCTCGACCCCGCGGCCCGCTGGTTTCCGGCAAGCGAGGAGCGCGGGCGTCGGGCTACGACAAGCTGGTCCCGCCGCTCGTTGCGAAGATCCGGGGCGGCTTCGAGAAGACAAGCCCCAAGTCGTTCGAATCGCTCGTGGCCGGTTTCACCGAGTTCCGGGCGCGGCAGCAATAAGCTTCCATTTAGGAAGCACTAGGGGTAAACTGGCTGGATGAGCACGCTGGTGATCAAGAATGTTCCGGAAGACCTGCACGACCGGCTGCGCCAGCAGGCCGAGCGCAACCGCCGCTCGGTTACGCAGGAGACCCTCGTGTTGATCGAGCGCGGAGTCGGCGGCCATCGGAGGGTCGTCGAGCTGCCGCCGCCGATCAAGCTCAAGGGCGGCCCACTTACGGCCCGCGAGCTCGAAAAGTGGCGCAAGGAAGGCCGCGACTGAGTGCTCGCCGTCGACAGCAATGTGCTGGCCTACCTGCTTCTTGACGCCGCACAGACCAGTGCGGCGCGCGCGCTTCTCGAAAGGGACAGCGACTGGCGCAGCGAGTCATTCGTCCTCGTCGAGCTGACGAACGTTCTTGCCACCGGCATGCGCGTCGGCCGATTCGACGTTGCGCGCGCCCAGGAAGCGCTGGCGCTGGGACAGCGCTTGATGGAGTCGCGCCTGCATGCGGTCGATCACCACGACGCGCTTGCGCTGGCGCATCGCCACCGGGTGTCGGCCTACGACGCGCGCTACCTGGGCGTTGCCGCGATGCTCGGCGTGCGCTTGGTGACGGAAGACGCCAAGCTCCGGCACGCGGCGCCCGAGCTCACCCAGTCGATCGGTGAAGCGCTCGCGGCCGCCTGATGGCCCGTCCGACTACGAGGAGCGCTGGACCGGCGGCTACATCTTCGAGAACGACACGATGACGCTCGTACCGGTGAATGTCGGATGAGCATTGGCGGCGCGAGGACGCCGGCACGCTGATCCTCACGCTGCACGTGCAGCCCGGCGCCGCGCGTACCGAAGTCGCCGGCATGCACGGCGATGCGTTGAAGATCCGGCTCGCGGCGCCGCCGGTGGAGGGGCGCGCGAACGACGCGCTGCGCCGTTATCTCGCCGACGCCTTCGGCGTTGCATGGCGCGACGTGATCATCGAGCGCGGCGAGACGTCGCGGCGCAAGATCGTGCGGATTGTTTCGCCGCGCAGGCGACCAGATCTGGACTGGTCCTGACCGCAGACTACGTCTGTTCGTTCGCTCGACAACTGTCAAATGACGGATTACAGCCTGACATGATCAAGACGGAAACTGCCAAAACCCAAGGAGTTCAGCCAATGCCAATGAAGAATCCACCCCACCCCGGTGGCCTCATTCGCCGGGAAATCATCGAACCTCTGGCCTTGTCGGTTTCGGCGGCGTCCGCGATCCTCGGTGTCTCGCGCCAGGCGCTGTCTCTCCTGCTCAACGAGCGGACCGACCTGTCCTCGGAAATGGCCCTGCGGATCGAGAAAGCCTTCGGTCCGAAGATGGAGCATATGATGCGGATGCAGCTCGCGTTTGACATGGCGAAGCAGCGAGGCGTCGAAGCCTCGATCAGGGTCAAGCGCTACGAGCCGGCCTAGTCAGCGCTGCCGTGCCGGACTGACTGTAACGGCCCCTCACCCCAACCCTCTCCCCGCAGGCGGGGAGAGGGAGGTGTGCAGCGAGTTGGCAAGCCGCACGAAGTCGGCGACCGCGAGCGTTTCCCCGCGCGCGCCGGGATCGATGCCGGCGGCCTCCAGCGCGGCGGCGGTACATAACGCCGACAGCGCGTTGCGCAACGTCTTGCGCCGCTGCATGAACGCGGCCGCGACCACGCGCGCGAACAACGCGGCGTCGCGGATCGCGGGCGCGCCTTCCCGAAGCGGCACGAGCCGCGCCACCGCCGACTCGACCTTGGGCGCCGGCCGGAAGGCGCCGGCCGGGACGACGAACAGGCGCTCGATGCGGAACGCGACTTGCAGCATGACCGTCAGGCGCCCGTAATCGGGTGCGGCCGGCGCCGCGGCCATGCGCGCCACGACTTCCCTTTGCAGCATGACGTGCGCGTCGCGCAGTTGGCTTGCATGCGCCGCGAGCCGAAACAGCAGCGGCGAGCTGATGTTGTAGGGAAGGTTGCCGACGACGCGCAGGTGGTTGCCGAGTGTGGTGTAGTCGAAGTCCAGCGCGTCCGCTTCGTGCAGCGCGAGCGCGTCCGCGGCGAAGGTTTCGCGCAGACGCGCGGCGAGGTCGCGGTCGATCTCGATCGCCGCGATGCGTCCCGCGCGCGCGATCAACTCGCCGGTCAGCGCGGCGAGGCCCGGCCCGATCTCGACCACGTTGTCGCCGGGTCTGGGATCGACCGCGTCGACGATGCGCCGGACGTAATGCGCATCGGCGAGGAAATTCTGGCCGAACCGCTTGCGGGCACGGTGGCCCTTCATCGCATCGCGCTCGTGAGCGGCGCGCGCGAAAGGCCGTTCATCCCGCCTTCTCCTGTGCGAGCGCGTCGTGCAGGACGTCATAGACCCGCGCTCCCCGGGACCGGTTGCGTGCCTTGGCAGCGGCCTCGCATGCTCCCAACAACTCCGAATGCATGGAAAATACCGTGGCGGTGTGGCGGAACTCGAAGCGTCGTTCGCGCACGCTCTCTTCGCCAAGCGCCGCGACCGACAGCCACGACTCGATCAACCGGCGCGTCACGCCATCTCCTCGAGTTTTTGCTCCAGGATCGCCGCCTGTTGGTCGAGCTTGCGGCGGTTGGCCTCCCGCAGCTTGCGGAGGTTCGCGAGCTTCCACTGCATGGCCGGCAGCGCTTCCAGCCGTGGCAGCCCGAGCGCTGCGAAGTCGGGCTCGGCACGCGCCAGCGTACGCAGGAACTCGCGCTGGCCGACACCCAAGCGCCTCGCGGCGTTCGAGCCCGCCATCCCGCAGTACGAGGTCCAGGTCCACCGACAGGCGTGGCATGTCGCGCTCGAACAGGTTGATCGCGGTGCCGCCTTTGAGGGCGAACCGATCCCCGGCCAGCACGACCGGCGCGATCTGCACCAGGACCCGCGCGATGTCGAGGTAGTACGAATCCATCAGGGCTCCAGCACGAGCAGGCCATCTTCGGAGCGTCCGACCCAGCGGTTCTTGCTCCCCGTGGGTAGGTGCAGTTTTTCGAGCCCCTTCGCCCAAGGCATCTGCAATTCGCGGCCAAGGGTCAGCACAAGGCGAACGGTCTTGACGCTGCGGCATTGCTTCAG
>JADYZP010000009.1 GCA_020853025.1 Burkholderiales bacterium | reverse complement strand
TCGCGCTACGAGAGCGGACGGGATATGCCCCGTCCGGTCAAGGAGTTACTGCGGCTTGTTCATGTGGAGCAGCTCGACCTGTCGCAGGTCAAGCGCGTCGACTTCGAAATTATCATCTACCTGAAGGAATCGCATCCGGACCTGTACCGGACGCTGCGTCGAGCGGTAAAAAGCCGGCATCGGCACGGACCCGATTCCGGGGTCAACCTGGCCGCCGATGGCGACCGGCTGGCGGATCATGTCGACGAAGTATCGACGCTCCAGCCCGGAGAGCCCCAGCAGGCCTGATCGCAGTACCGGCACGTTTTGGGACAGCGGCCGCCCACGTGCGGCCGTTCTTGTAGGCGGGTGCGATTGCGCCGGCCTGCCGTCGGTGCGTCGCAACATGCGCCGGCGGCTCTCAGGCGTCAGAGTAAAATGACCTTGATCGCCGCGATCTCCTGCGGCGCAGCAAGCCGTCAGCTCAGGGCGCAAGACCATGACCAACGATCAGGCGAGGGTGATTCCCTTCGAGCAGCTGCGGATGGCCGACGTCGACCGGGTCGGCGGCAAGAACGCGTCGCTCGGCGAAATGATCAGCCAGTTGTCGGGCGCGGGTATTCGTGTACCCGGCGGCTTCGCCACCACGGCGAGTGCGTTTCGCGAGTTCCTGGCGCACGACCGCCTGGCCGAGCGGATCGCGTCGCGTCTGCAGGGCCTCGATATCGACGATGTCAGCGCGCTCGCTCAGGCCGGCGCGCAAATCCGGAGCTGGATCGCGCAGGCGCCGCTGCCGAGCGCCCTGGAGCGAGACATTCGTGCCGCATACCAGGCGCTGACGCGCGATAGCCCCGACGTGTCCTTCGCCGTACGCTCGTCGGCGACGGCCGAGGACATGCCCGATGCGTCGTTTGCAGGTCAGCAGGAAACATTTCTCAATATCAATGGATTAGATAATATAATTCATGCGATACGCGAAGTATTCGCATCGCTGTACAACGATCGTGCCATCGCCTATCGCGTGCACCAAGGCTATGCGCAGGCCGACGTCGCGCTGTCGGCCGGCGTGCAGCGGATGGTGCGCAGCGACCTGGGTGCGGCCGGCGTGCTGTTCACGCTCGATACCGAATCCGGCTTCGACAAGGTGGTGTTCGTCACCGCGGCCTACGGTCTGGGCGAGACCGTCGTCCAGGGCAGCGTCAACCCCGACGAGTTCTACGTCGACAAGCGCAACCTCGCTGCCGGCCGGCCGGCGATCCTGCGCAAGACGGTCGGCGGCAAGGCGCAGAAGATGGTGTTCACCGACACGCGCACGGCCGGCCGGTCGACGACGACCACCGAGGTCTCCGCCGAGGATCGGCTGCGCTTCGCGATCACCGACGACGAGGTCGAGGCACTCGGACGCGCGGCGCTCGCCATCGAGGCGCATTACGGCCGGCCGATGGACGTCGAGTGGGGCCGCGACGGCAATGACGGCCAACTCTACATCCTGCAGGCGCGGCCGGAGACGGTGAAGTCGCGCCAGGACGATACGGACCGGTTGCGCCGCTACCGCCTCGGGCGGAAGGCGGCGATCCTCGCCAGCGGACGGGCGATCGGCCAGAAGATCGGCCAGGGCCGCGTCCGGCGGGTCGTCTCCGCCGCCGAGATGGCGCGCGTGCAGGAGGGTGACGTGCTGGTCACGGAAATGACCGACCCCGACTGGGAGCCGGTAATGAAGCGGGCCGCAGCGATCGTCACCAACCGCGGCGGACGCACCTGCCACGCGGCGATCATCGCCCGCGAACTCGGTGTTCCCGCGGTCGTCGGCTGCGGCGACGCGACGCAGGTTCTTGCCGACGGCGACGAAGTGACGGTGTCGTGCGCTGAGGGCGACACCGGCCACGTCTACGAAGGCCTGCTGCCGATCGAGATCGTCGACATGGCGCTCGACCGCATGCCGCCGTCGCCCACCAAGATCATGATGAACGTCGGCAATCCGGAACTCGCCTTCGATTTCCAGCGCTTGCCCAACGAGGGGGTCGGGCTCGCGCGGCTCGAGTTCATCATCAACCGCAACGTCGGCATCCACCCGAAGGCACTGCTCGAGCTCGATGCGCAGCCCGCCGAATTGCGGCGCGAGATCGAGGCGCGCATCGCCGGCTATCCGGGTCCGACCGAATTCTACGTGCGCAAGATCGCCGAAGGCGTGGCGACCATCGCCGCTGCGTTCTTCCCGAAAAAGGTCATCGTCCGACTTTCCGACTTCAAGTCCAACGAGTATTCGAACCTGCTGGGCGGCGACCGCTACGAGCCGCACGAGGAGAACCCGATGCTCGGTTTTCGCGGCGCCTCGCGCTATCTGGCGCCCGAGTTCTACGACTGCTTCGCGCTCGAGTGCGAGGCGATGAAGCGCGTGCGCGACACGATGGGTTTCACCAACGTCGAGCTGATGATCCCCTTCGTCCGCACGCTGACCGAAGCCGAGCAGGTGATTGCGCTGCTCGCGCGCAACGGCTTAAAGCGCGGCGAGAACGGCCTGCGCGTGATCATGATGTGCGAGCTGCCCTCCAACGCGATCCTCGCCGAGCGCTTTCTCGAGCACTTCGACGGCTTTTCGATCGGCTCCAACGACATGACGCAGCTGACGCTCGGCGTCGACCGCGACTCCGGCGGACCGATCGCCGCCACCTTCGACGAGCGCGACGACGCGGTGAAGGCGCTGCTGTCGCTGGCGATCAAGGCCTGCCAGAAGCACGGCAAGTACGTCGGCATCTGCGGCCAGGGACCGTCGGACCATCCGGATCTCGCGCAGTGGCTGGTCGGGCAGGGAATCGAGAGCATGTCGCTCAACCCCGATACCGTGGTCGAGACCTGGCTGGCACTCGCGGGAAAGGCGCCGAAGTAGCCGCAGCGGACTTCAGTGGACCTCAGTGGACTGTGGCGCCTCGGCCATGCGGCCGATGGCGCGGCGGCGGTGAAGCCGTGTGCAATGCACGGCATGCGCCTGCCTCCCTCGGTCCATGTCGTGCTCGGTTCTTCCCGAATCGTCGGCGCCGGTGTCGGCGTGGCCGCGCTGGCGACACTCGGCGTCGTATTCGCGCTGCCGCTGCCGCCGTGGCAGCCGCCGGCGCTGTGCGTCATGGTCGTCGGCTGGGCGCTTGCGGCGTTTCGCGTCGCCGCGCTGCGCCGCGGCGCCTTCGCCGTCACCGAGTTGCGGTTGGCGCCCGATCTCCTGCTGGTCGCGCACATGGGCGACGGGCGTCTGGTCGCCGGCCACGTGCGCAGCGCCACCTACGTCGGCGAATGGCTGACATCCATCGTCTGGCGGCCGGACGGCGCGCGCTGGTCGCGCACGGTGCTCATCGTGCCCGACATGCTGCCCGCCGAGGATTTTCGCCGATTGCGGGTGATGCTGCGCTACGCGCGCAGCGCGGAGGCGGAGGGTCCACCCATGAGCCAGGCCTGAGCGTCGACGAGTTGCCCGCTGTCCGCCTTGGGCTGCCCGGCCAGCAGGTGCAGGTACAGCGGCACCAGCGCGTCGGGCGGCGGCAGCGCGGCGCGGTCCTCGCCCGGATGCGTCTGTCCGCGCAGCGGCGAGCGTATCGGTCCGGGCACCACCGCATTGATGCGCAGTTGCGGCCGGTTCTCCCACTCGTCGGCGAGTTCGCGCGCGAGTGCCGAGACGGCGGCCTTGGTCACCGCGTAGCCGCCCCAGTACGCGCGCGGCTGCTCGCCGCGGTTGTCGAGCGTGAAGAGTACGCTCGCGTCTGCCGCCTCCGAAAGCAGCGGCAGCAGCGCGCGCGTCAACCCCATCGGCGCCGCGACGTTGACGCGCAGCAGCGACAGCCAGCTGTCGAAGGACTGGTGCTCGATGGGCCCCAGTGAGCCCAGCAGCGCGGCCGTGTGGACGAGTCCGTCGAGGCGCCCCAGTTGCGCCTGCAGCGCGTTTGCAACGTTGCCGAAATCGTCGGCAGTCGCCTTGGCGAGGTCGAGCGGCAGGATCACCGGTTCGGGGTGCTGCGCCTCCGTTATCTCGTCGTAGAGCGCCTCCAGCTTGCGCACGACGCGGCCGTGGAGGATGACGGTGGCCCCATGTGCCGCACAGGCGCGCGCCAGCGCCGCACCGAGCCCGCCACTCGCGCCGGTGATGAGGACGATACGGTCGTGCAGCGAGCCGATGGGAGGAGGGTTGGGCAGCGGTGTCGTCATGGTTGAAGCCGAGCTGCGAGGACGCGTGATGGACAGCCGCAAGAAGTGCGCCGCACGATGATAGCCGATCACCGAACCCCGAGACCGGCAACGCGCGCGGCCGCCTCTATTCGATTGCCACCACCTGCCGCTAACGCTATAATTTCAGCTTCGCCGTGGGGGTATAGCTCAGCTGGGAGAGCGCTTGCATGGCATGCAAGAGGTCAGCGGTTCGATCCCGCTTACCTCCACCACTCGAAACCGAAGAGCGCGAAAGACAGGCCGTATCTGACGCGGCCGACAGCAAGCAACGTCCCCATCGTCTAGAGGCCCAGGACACTACCCTTTCACGGTAGGTACGGGGGTTCGAATCCCCCTGGGGACGCCAAGAAAAACAAGAGGTTAGCGGCACGCCAGACACCCGGCAAAGTTCCAAGACCCAATATTCGACCCAATACCGCAGCCCAAAAAACGCCAGACCCACTTTTGGGCCAGACCCATTTTTCGGTCGGACCCATTTTTCGGTCGGAGCCACTACCGCACCCCAAACGGAACGGGCGCCGAAGCGCCCGCCCTCGCGATTGCCCGCGGGGGTCACTTCCTTGGCGTCGATCCGGGCACCGTCGTACAGACGGCGTTTTGGAACGACGAGCCCTTGCCGTAGGCGGCGACAATCTCGCTTTTCAGCGTCTCGCAGGAGACGCGATCCGGCAGTGCGATGACTTGCGCGTTGCCGGCAAAGATCAGGATCAGGAACCAGGTATTCATCGGACACCCCCTTGATAGGAATTGAGCACGCGAGCGGCATCAGCGAAGGTGCGCTCGTGACGTTGGAGTAGATCGAGCAGCGCATCGCGCATGACGGCGGCCTCGTGCCGCCAGCGCTCGGTGCCGATGCGCGTCGCGCCGGCAGGCAACACCAGGTAGGCCGTCGCGCGCTCGATCGCAGAGCGTGCGTTGTGCAGTCGAAGTGCATCGTCGCGGGTCATGACGGCCTCCGCGCGATGGCGAGTTCGAGTGCGGCCCGCGCGTTGACCAGCGCGGTCTTGGCGTTCTCCAAAATCTGCGCGTCGACACGGCCAGGCGGTGACGGCGTGCGAAACGCCAGACGGCTTTGCAGCTGGCCAACAACGAAGGCCAGTTCGCAAAGGGTGCGGCGGGGGATGGTGACGTACTCGGCGTCGTCGGGACGCGGCGACGTACTGCTACACTTGATGATAGCCATTGCGCACTCCTAGAGCGTGCGTTGTGGTTAGGGGCCATGCGGTGTTGATCGCACCGTGTGGTCCCGCTCTTTACTCCTACTTCGTCTTCGGCTTGCCCTCTCTCACGAGGCTTATCGCTGCGCGTCTCTTTGTGGCGCGATCGTGATTCTTTCTTAATTGCCGATGTTGGAAAAGTCGCTGTTCAAAATGCAGTACTAGGTCTTCGCGCTTTCGCTTAAACCGGGCGTCCGACATTTCACTGAACTCGCGGTTCAGGATCACGGCAGCGCTGGATAAGAGAGCGTCCGCGGCCTCGGCAACGCTCACCCCCTGGTTAAAAAATGTTCGGTTGAGAGATCTGGCGAGATCGATGTCGAACTCGGATCGTCGATTGGCTTTTTCGCCAGCGCGGAGCCAGCGCGGATTCTTCGCCATTGAGACTATTCCCTTCAATTGGTCAGCTACTTCGCCTTCGGCCCCGGTTTCTGACGCTTGCGCCGGTAGCTCAACGGGATCGCCCACGATCCTGCAAACTTCATTGCGCCGGGTACCTTGCCGGCTGCACACAGCTCACGGAGATACGCATCGGAATATCCGAGCCGGTTCGCCGCTGCGCCGAGGGGTTGATACTTGGGCATGCACCAATTATCCGCGTTAGCGCGGATATGTCAAGCGGCCATTTTTCCCGGGCCGGCGCCGGAATCGACCGCGTAGGAAGGCCCAGGAGACGCGCTACGGAACGTCAAGGTAGGGTGACCTACCCCCGTTTGCTCAGCGGCGATGTGCGAGCGCGAGCCGCCGTTTTCGTGCCGGTGTCGCGGGCGCCGGTTGAGGTTCGTTCGGGATGAACCTTGTCCAACGATGCGACGAGGTTACGTCCAACGATGCGACGCAAGGACGTTCGTCCAATGGTGCGACGAACGTCTCCCCCTACGCGGCCGCGCTCGAATCCTCCGGGCTGTCGCGCCGGATACCGCTTGCCGTCGGTGCCAGTAACGGTTGAGGTGCGTGGATCACGCACCTGGTTGACCAGTTGGTCACCGACCCCGCACATTTCCGCAATCGCCCGGCTCGACAGGTTCGAGAATTCGCGCAGCGCGGAGTGAAGGCGGCGCCGTAGAGCGGTTCCCCGCGCCCGAGGCGCCACGCCGGGCTGCGAGGCCAGGCCGGTGTCGCGCATGTGGGGAGAGCAAACCCCGTCCGGTACCCACGCTATGCGCGACTTGCTCGCGCGGGCCGGCCGAAAACGCCTACGCAATCATGAGCTCGGGCTTCGGCCGCTTGCCGTTGGTGTGCGCCAGGACGAGCAACTGTTGGCGACGGGCGCACAACTGGCAATGCTGGTGTTCGTCGTTCGGATCGCGAAACGACGAGCCGCAGGTGGCGCAAACCCGCGCAGCAAAGACCCGCAGCACTCGACGTGTCGCTGTCGTTTTCACGTCACGGCCGCCACGGTGACGAACGCGGCCGGCGCATTCACGCAAACGTCGCATTCGAGCACCACGCGCGCAGCGCCGCTGCCGGTGTTGAAACTCTGGTTCGGATTCACGTCGACGCGCAGGCCGGCGCCAAATAGTCCGACCAGGACATGCGAAAAATCGCCGCAGACCATCGCCGCACTCGGCATGTCGGAGGTCGCGTACGCGGCACGGTTGAGAATTTTGTCGTCGTCCCAAATGAACCTGGCCGTGCCGGTCGCCTTGACGCGCTCCTGCAGCAGCTTGCGCGCGGCAGGCGATGCGATCCACGACGCACGACCATCATCGAGCCCGGCATCGCCCAGCGTCTTGAGGATTCCGGTCGCACTCGCCAGCGCAAATGATGTGCCGCTTGCACTCGGCAACCCCGAGTTCAGCAGGCCCAGCGGCTCGGCGCCGCCGGCGCCGTTGAGCACGGCAGCGTCCAGTGCGCGACCGGCCGCGCGCAAAAGCATCGCGCGAATCGTGCTCTCGGCAATCGCCGACTGGCGCAATAATTGCAGCGAGAACGGCGTGACGGCGACGAAGGTGCGCTGCGCGAGACTCACGGAGCCGAGCGTCGGGTCGGAGTCCGAAACAGTGCCAGGCAGCCAGTTGCCGGTGGGCTCGGTCGGCACCAGCGGGAGCGCAACGTCGGCCTTAAGGTTCTCCAGAAACGTCACGCCAGCGCGCGCCGTCACGGACCACGGCCGCAACGCCTGCGACGCGGCGCCCACGTCGACGCCTGCCAGATATCCGCCCTTCGATCCTGGCGTGGTCGCCATCGTCCGTTGCGACAGCGCGGACCAGGGGATCACGGCGCGGTGGGGATCGCCATGCCATGTGCCCCCATGCGCCAATTGCGCGGCGTCGACGGTCTCGCGCTCGTAGTCCGCCCGCGGGCCGCCGGCCATGTCGGCGAGCAGCCTGGCGAGACTGAATCGCGGCGGATCTCGGTCGAGGCTCGATGCCGCCTCGGCGTAGTGGTGCGCGAGCACTTCGGCGATTTGTCGCCGCGCTTCGTGAATGGTCGGAGTCATGATCTTCGCTGTGTGGTGGATCGTGATGCAAGCCTAGCGGCCGCCTCCGGCGCTAGGCGGTCCAATGGAGCGTTTGAACCACATACAACGCGCCTTCGCGGTCGCTGCCCACGCGCCGCAGGACGAAACCGCCGGCCGGACGGCCGGCAAGCTTCGCCATGCGCCGGGCCATGCGCCGCAGTCCGCCGGCAGGCTCGCCGATGACGAGCGCGACCGCGCGCGCTAGATCGCCGTTTGGCGTCACCAGCGCCGATTCGAGCACGTCGACCGCCGCAAACAGCGAGTCACCAAACGATGACCGCAACGCAGCCAGCAGACGGCAACGTGCGTCGAGCTCCGGCGCGACAGCGGCCCGCAACTCGCGTAGTTCGCGCAGGATCGCCGCCAGGTCTGCCGCAGGCACGAGGGTAGCCGCCGCGTCCACAGACCGGCGTGGCGGCCGTCCTGCGACGGCGGTGCTACGCATTGCGACCTTCGCCGGGGAGTCCATCGCCCGCCAGCTCGTGCAAGGCTTCGTGCACCGCGTCCTCGACGATGGTTTCGCATTCGGTCGGCGTCGAGGCGCTCGCCAGTTCGGACGCGAGTTTGCGCGGCAAGTGCAGCATGCGACTGCGAAAATTCAGGACAAGCGCCGACCAGGTTGCCTTGACCACTTCGCGCGAGACATACTCGCCGCGCTCGATTGCGAGGCCATGCACGGCCTTTTCGACCGCCACTTGATCGCGCCGTTCCCGCCAGTTGCGCGGCGCCGGCACAGAGTCCGCCCGGTCCGGCTGGCGAATCTCCTTGCGCAAGCTGGGGTCGAGGTTTTGATCGCGCCAGGCGACGGCCGCCTCGACGCTGTCCGTCGGCATGCCCTTTTTCGCCAACCTGCTGACCATTGGCTGGCTGACTTGCAGCGCCGCGGCGAGTTGCCGCTGCGATAACCGGGTTTTCGTCATTTTGATACCCACTGGATTTTGGCTGCTATCTAGGAGAACAACGCGCGCCTACGGTACCCCCAGCGCTTACCCTGTAGGAGGACCCCTGGAAATTTTCGTGCCGCTCGTGCGGTCGTGGTTCGGTTCCTTTCGGTCAAGCTGCGCAAGGTGCGACAAGGTGCGACAAGCCGTGACGTCGAACCTTAGGAAATGGGAAGCAAGGCGGTCGCGCCAAGGTGCGACGCTCTTGCATTCCCTATAGGTGTCGTCGCACCTTGGATGGGAAATCGGGCGTCGCAGCTTCACGGCGTTTCCCCCGAAGGTGCGACAGGCGAATCCGTCGCGGCTTGGTTGGTCAGGTAGCGTTGCGGTCCGCCCTTCCGGTGCGTCTCAACGTAGCGGATGGCACCACGCGATATCAGCATTGCGATGGCCCCGCGAAGGTCGCGCATCGGCATGACCTTGCGCGACTCGAGGCTGTTCTGCGTCGGTTGCTCGCCCTTGGCGATCGCCGTCTCGATCAACTGGAATACTTGCCGGCAGTTCGCTTCCAGGTCCGCGGCGGGGTCGGGGTCGGCCCTGCCGGTGTGGGTGAAGGCGTAGCCCTTGCGGGTGATGAGGATGTCGGGTTGCGGCGCACAGTACGACAGCTTGGGCCGCGTGAGCACCATACCTTGCTCGCCATCGATCAGCGATGCGCCGGTCGCCTTCTGCCACTCGTTCGCGGTCATTGGCTGCAGGACCGCGACCATCCGGCAGCCGTCCGGCAAGGCGCTGCCGCCGCGGCCGGTGTACTGGTCCGTCGTCTTTTCCCTGGCGTTCCCTTTGCCGGTGTGGTGAACGTAGCGGACGCAACAGCCCAGCGCGTTACGGATTCGGCGGGCGGCCTCGACTAGACCTTGCTCCGCGTCATTAACCCGTTGCTCACCGATACCGAAGGAAACGGCCGGGTCGAGCACTACGACGACAGGCCGCAGAGTAATTGCCTGCGCAATGACCACGTCGACCAGCGGCGCCGGTACGACCACGTCATCCGCGACCATCGTCATCTTGAACGCTTCGCCGGACACGTCGGCGATGCGCACGTCGCGCAATACGGTTGCGATTTGTCCGGCGTCCAATTGCAGCGCGTCGGCAATGTGGCGCAGCCGCGCGACCAGCATATTGCGCGAATCCTCGGCGGTGACGATCAGCACCGGGCCGGGCTTGTGGATCGTGTTGCCGTACAGCGGCAAGCCGAGGACGATATGCGCGGTCTCGTATAAGAGCAACGTCGTCTTACCAACTCCGCCCGGCGCCGCGATCAAGGCCACGTCGGCGAACAGGTAGTTCTCGACGATGCAATCCGGGCTTGTGTGCGCAAGCGTGAATTCGTCGGCGGTGATCGGTCCCGGTAGTTTCCAGCGCGCGCTGCCGTCGGATTTGACGGCCTCGACCAGCGAATCGACGCGAGCGCGCAGTTCGTCGCTATCGTCGGTTGACCGCGACGCGAAATCGCGCACCCGCTCGGCCATCATCATGATGCGTCGCCGCTGGGCTTTTTCGTGGACGATCCGCGCGTACTGCCGCGCGTTTGCCGACGTTGGCACGTTGGCTATCAACGCGCCCAGGTATGTGAGCCCGCCGACGAATTCGCATTTGCCGGCGCGCGTTAGCGAATCCTCGATCGTCACCACGTCAACAGGCTCGGATTTGGCGAGTAGTGCCAACTGGTGCTCGAAGATGATCTTGTGTGCGTCGATGTAGAAGTCGTCGGCGTCCACTTCGCCGCGAATATCGTCAACGGCCGCGTTGTCCAGGAACAGCGAGCCAATGATTGCCTGTTCGGCCTCCAACGCGTGCGGCGGGAGTTGCGTTCCTTCGTGCTGGTCACGCATGGCGCGCTCTCCGATCCTCGCGTGTCGCGCGAATGATGCGCAGCGCGTGCGCGAAGCGAATCCAGGCGTAGCAGGTGCGACAGTAGCGGGCCCACGGCCGCGCTGTTGGCGTCAGGCAGGCAACGCAGCGGGTCGGTGTGGGCTTCATGGCGCACCTCGTCCGTATTTCGTGGCCTGCCCAGAAATGCCGGGATACCCGCTGAAGAACGTCTTCATGGACTCCACCTCGGCGGCCTCGACTTCGACTGACCGGTCCCAAGCTTCTACGTCCAGACGAGCTACTATTTCCCGTTCAACGCGACCGCGGAGAATAGCCGGCGAGAGGGCGTCAAGTTCCCAGCACAGCGGGCCGTAGTTTTCGACGTACCAGCGATGGCGCGGGTCTTTGGTCTTGTCACGAGCGGGAAAGCTCGGAACGCCTGCGGCCGGTGCTGTATCGCAGCCGTCGATCGCGATCCTGATGATGTCGACCGATGCGTCGCCCCCCACGTCATCAAGGTATCGGTCAATGCGACCAGGCAGGTCAAGCTCGCTCATGTGCATGCCGGACGGGTCCCGGTCGCCGATGTAGAGCACGGTCAACGACTTGTCGGGCCCGCTCGCCATCTCTGCCACGTCGTGCAGCACGGTTGCCGATCCGTGACCATGCATGACCCGAAAGGTGATGCCGTACTCGTCGAGAATCGGCGCGAGCGTGCCGCGTACGGTGCCTTTCTCAGACCAGACTTCGATCCATTCCGGCTGGTCGGACCAGTAGTCGCGACGGTATCCGTTGACTGCAGCGTTGATGAGTTCCTGCGGGTTCGCCCAGGTGGAGACGCATTCCGGCCGCCGGGCTTCGTCGACGATCCATCCCCAAGGGACAATGCCTTCCTCGCGCGCGTACACAAGCTGCGTACTCACGCTGTTCGTGTTTGTCTTTTCCATCGACGGGATCAAACCCTCGACGAACAGGCGATAGCAGACAGCGCGGACGGACGCGGGTTGAATCTCGGTCAGGATGCGCTTGGCCGCCTCGATCAGCCGCAAGCTTTTGAGCGACTTACCGCGGCCGCTCATGGCGCCCTCTCGATCCGTCGCACGATGGCGTACATGCCGATCTTCGCCAGTTTGACGCGCTCGGTGTCGGCAGCGTCGCGGCTCGGGTAGACGCGCCAGCGAATCGCCCGGCCATCGGCGGGGCGAATGACGACGAGCTCGTGGGTGTGCGGACTCGGCGGGGATGCGGTAGAATCGCTTGGCGTGTGTTTCGTATTGCCCTGCGCCTCGACCGTCGCCACGGCCGGGGCGCTTTCACGTCGGGGCTTCACGCGGCCGCCTCGGCCGTCGCCAGGCGGTCAATCCATTCGCGCATATCCACCTGCCGGACGTACAGCCGGCGGCCGATCTTGAACGTGCGCGGGCCTTGCCCTTTTGCGCGCAGCATGTCGATCGTGCTGACCGGGATTTGGAAGAACAGCGCCACGTCGTACAGTGGCAGCGCCGGGGCTTGGATCAACGCACCGAGACGCTGGGCGCGCTCGGCGTAGTCGGGGATTTCGTCGCGGGTTGCTGACATCTTGGGCTCCTGATTACCGCGCACCGTGCGCGGGTCAGTAACCCATCTTCCAAAAAATTAGGGAGGGATGCTTACTTAACTCCCAACTTTTTTTTGAGCGGCGGCCCAAGTTCGCCGAGCTTCTTGAGTTCGCCGAGTTTTTTACGGACAGCCTCGCGGCCGGTGCCGTCCGGGGTCAACATGCGCGCCAGGTCAGCGACGCTCAACGACGGGTTTGTCGCCAGCCGGGCCCGCGCATCGTGCGCGATCTTCGCGTCGCGCAGCTTCGCGACCCGCACGCGATCTTTCGTGCCCTTGGCGCCGCCGGCCTTGCTGCGTTGGCGCTGCGCGGCCCCCAGCACCTTGTCTCCGTCGGCCTCGTACAACGCATGCTGCAGCCGATCGAGAGCCGGGCTTGCCCTGAGCACGTCCGGTCCGTGGTTTGCGACGTGCTCGCGCACCGCGACGCACATGCGGATCACGCGCAGCGCGGCCGCTTCCTCGGGTGTCTGTCCATCGGTGCGCAGCGTCAGGATCACGATCTCATCATCGGTGCGGCCTATGACGCCGAATCGCTCGCGGTGCGCGGCCTCGATCTGCTGGACAAGGCGCAGAAGTTTGTTGGGGTCTAGTTGTCGACGAAGCGCCGCGAAGTGCGACACGAAGCCGCGAAAGAGAATGCCGGCGTTTGGGGGTGCGGTCACTTCACCCGCCGCAGCTTCGGTGCCGTCTTTTCGATCGTGTCGCGGCGGGTCTGCGCGAGAACGTGCGCATAGTTGCGCTCGATCATCGTCAATGACGTGCCGCAGTTCTCCGAAACCAGCGATAACGGCATGCCGGCTTCGATGGCGCGGGAAATGTAGGAGTGCCGCAAGGAATAGAGCGATGCCGCGGCCGGCAAGCCGGCAAGCTTTAGCGCCTTCTGCATCGGGCGGTTTTGGGTGTTGCGCCAGCGTCCGCCATCGGTTCGTGGGAGTAGGGGTGCCGTCGGCGCGCGTTCGGCCGTCACGCGGCGTAGTTTGACGACGGCCTCATTCGTTAGCGTGACGATGCGCGGCCCGGTTTTGCCGTCTACGCGCAATGTCCCCTTGACCGGATCGAAATCCCGGACATCGGCGCTTGAAAGTTCGCCCAAACGGGCGCCGGTCAGGTACGACACTTCGATGAGGTCGGCGAATTGTCGATCGAACGTCGCAGCCTTCGCCACGAGTAGCCGCACCTGCGCCGCGTCGAAATGCTCTTGCCGGGCGCGCGACACGTCCCGGTAAGGCTTGACGCGCCGCCATGCGGAGTCGGTCGGGATGTCGTTGGCGTCGTCCTGAAACGCCAGATTCAGCGCGGCCTTTAGGTGCGTCAAAATGCGGTTTGCCGTGTCCTGGGAGCGCCGCCGGACGTCCGGGTCGTCGGGGTCGTCGCGGAGTAGTCCGGTCTGCCAGCGTTCAATCTGGGTTTTCGTCAGCCGGTCGATGCGGTGACCGCCGAGTGCGGGGACGATGTGCTTGTCGGCGACGGCCTTGTAGGCAGCGGCGTGCTTGCTGTCGATCGTGTCGAAGTAGGCGGTGAGCGCAGCACTCACGGTCATGTTGCCGACGCGCTGTGCCGATCGCGGCTTGTTGGCGATCTGCAGCGCCTGGTCGAACGTCAGCACGTCGCGGCCGTCGGCCGGCGCTACGTCATCGGCAGCACCCAAGGATCGGCGCTTGTACGCGCCGGCCTCCCACTCCCGGACAACCCATATCCCGGCGCCGCCACCCCGGCGAATGTAGCCCAGCGTCCGGTTGGGTGCGATGTGCCGGTAGTACGGCTTGGGTCGGGGGTCCAGCTTCGCGCGGG
This sequence comes from Burkholderiales bacterium, assembly GCA_020853025.1. GTDB lineage: Bacteria > Pseudomonadota > Gammaproteobacteria > Burkholderiales > Casimicrobiaceae > VBCG01. The sequence goes on along the minus strand of JADYZP010000009.1, from coordinate 225,772 downwards.
CGCCCTTCGATCGGGTGTTGTAATCGGCAGACGGCCGCGGCATCATTAGCTCCTAGTTTTGGGTCAGACCCAATACTCGACCCAATACTTTCTATGGACTATGCCGGTTTGTTTTGGGTCTGACTAGGAATAGTCTATAGGTAACGCACGGTAATGAACAGGCCCGTTCTAGGTGCAGAATTACGCTTTCACGGTAGGTACGGGGGTTCGAATCCCCCTGGGGACGCCACGTTAAGTACACCGCGCAGGGGAATGCGTGGGCAGACCTGCAGGGTCGGCGCATTGGGGTCGAGTTCTACCCGGTCCAGGATGGAGCCCAGAAAGTCGCGCAGGTCGGCGCGCTCGTATAGGCGCATCTCTTCGGCGAGGCGAGAGAGCATGGTGCGGACCTGGGCGCCGGTGATCTTCAAGAGCGTCTGGCCGACCTCGTCGTCCTACTCCCATCCGACAATCCGCTGTTCAATTACCGTGCGCTGGCGCTCGATTTCCTCCGCCTTGCGCAGTAAGGTGGGCGGCTGTCTCCAATTGCGGCACCAGGTCGGAGGTCGCGAAATTCGATGGTTGAGTCGGCACAACGTGTTGCAGAAACGTAATTTCAGCGGCACGTACTCTTGACGTGTCGTTGGCCGTGGCATAACTACAGCATCAGACGTAGCATCAAATGATGCTATAATTGATGCCCGTACCTGTCTGTGGAGACCAATCATGCGGACAACCGTAACTCTGGATGATGCGTTGCTCGACCGTGCCCAACGCCTGAGCGGCTTGCACGAGCGCTCGGCCTTGCTGCGCGAGGCACTCGCTGCCTTGATCCAGCGCGAGAGTGCCAACAGATTGGCGCGCCTGGGCGGCACCGAGCGCGCACTCAAGCTGCCGTCGCGACGCCGCAGCGCAACCGAGCGATGATTCTGCTCGACACGTCGGTTTGGGTAGATCACCTTCGCCGAAGCGATTCGTTGGCCGTTGCGGTCTTGGAGTCCGGCCAAGCTACTGCCCACGCGTTCGTGATCGGGGAACTCGCCTGCGGCAACTTGAAATCACGAGCGCATGTGATCGAGTTGCTCCAGGCGCTGCCGCAGTTGGCGATGGCAACCGACGATGAGGTGCTCTACTTCATCGAAAGGCACAAACTGATGGGGCGTGGTATCGGCTACGTCGACGCACATTTGCTTGCGGCAGCGGCGATCGGTGGCTCGTTTCTGTGGACGAGGGACAAGCGACTGCGGGAAATTGCCACTGAACTGGGCGTCGCCTATGTCGAAACGGATCAATGATTTTTGGAATCATCGCTATCGGCACTTCGCCGCGCTGCGCGCAACAATGGCGGGGAAAACGCCCGATCCCCCTGGGGTCGCCAACAAACCCAATAGCTTGGATTTCGCGTCCGATACCATGTCCGGAATCCAGCACGGCACTGCCTCGAAAGCTCGCACCGGCACATCGTGCCGCGGCCCGTCGCTGCATCCGTCTACGCAGCGTGCAAACGCCGCTTCTCGAGCGGGCGCACGCCGGCGCACGCCATTAGAGCCCGTTCTCGTCGCGCTCCCGTGCTCACAGTTCGCGCGTGACCTGCATGCCTCTCCACCCCGAACCGCTTTCTTGCGAACGGGACGTTCGAGATTCCCAAGGCGGGTCAGTCGAGGAACGGTCCTTTTTTTCTGAACTGCGAACGCAACCCTTGAAATACCGAAATGGCCGTAAGTCCGATGATGATCAACGACAGAGGTCTCGTGAACATGCTGGCGAACAACGCGGGGACATCGCCCTGAACGAGTGACATTGATCGTGCAAGTTCGCCTTCCGCCATCGTGCCCAGGACGAGTCCCAGCACCATCGGCTCCCTGGGCACGTCGAATTGCTTCATTACGAATCCGAGCATTCCCATGGCGATCATGATCCACACATCCACCAGCGACATGTTGAGCGCGTAGGCCCCGACGACGCCTAGACCGATGACGAGCGGTCCAAGTATCGAGGCGGGCGTCTTGATGAATTTGACGCCGTAGCGGGACACGAAAAGACCGACGGGGACAAACACCAGGTTGGCGACAAACATGCTGAGTATGAAGCCGTAGATTATTTCGCCGTTTTCGGCAAAAAGACCCGGACCTGGCTTCAGTCCATGGATCATCAGTCCGCCGAGCAGAACGGCGGAAACGGCGTTGCCCGGAATTCCCAGGGTAAGCGTTGGGATGAGCGAACCGCCTACCACTGCGTTGTTGGCGGTCTCGGAAGCCACCACCCCGGCGGGGTTGCCTTTGCCGAACGATTCGGGCTGCTTGGAAGCCTTCTTGGCATTGTCGTAGGCAATGAAGCCGGCGATGCTCGACCCGGCGCCTGGAACGATGCCGACGATCAAGCCGATGACCGTAGCCTTGAACATCACCATCTTGTACTTGAAGACTTCCATCATCTGCCCGAACACGCCTTTGACCTCGGCTGCAGTCGTTTCCTCGTTTGTCGATTTCTCAGACAGGTTCGCGATAACCTCAGGAATGGAATAGAGACCGATGAGGGCCACGACCAGAGGGAGGCCGTTGAAAAGCTCGGGAATCCCAAAGGTGAAGCGAATATCGCCTGTCATCGGATGCATGCCGACGATCGCCAGGAAAAGCCCGAGGGTTCCCGAAGTGAATCCCTTGAGCATGTTGCCCTCCGACAGCGAAGCGATCACCGATACACCGAAGAGCGCCAGCAGAAAATACTCCTGCGAGCCGAATCGCAGAGCAAGTTCCGCGAGCGGAGGAGCAAGAAACAGCAAACCGAAATTGCTCATGAAGCCGCCGATAGCGGAGGCGGCTGTCGCAAGCGCAATGGCGAGCCCACCCTGACCCAACTTCGTCATCGGGAAACCGTCGAGCAGAGTACTGCAGTTCGCCGGCGTGCCGGGGATGTTGATGAGTATTGCGCTGATGGCCCCAGCGTAGGTCGACGAACAGTAGATCGCCCCGAGGAGGGCAAGCCCCTGAACCGGAGTCATTCCGAAGGTGACTGGAACCAGGAGCGCCACGCCCATGGTGCTCGTGAGGCCGGGCAACGACCCGATAATGATCCCGAAGACGGTGCCGAGCACGATCAGGAGAAGTACCATGGGATCCAGCAATTGCGTGGACCCAAGCGCTATCCCATTCAGTATCGATTCCATGTCGCCCCTTGGCTGCGCTTCGCAAACCTAGATCAGGATGCCCTCGGGCAGACGAACTCCGATAAAAAATACGAACAATGCATAGACCGTCAGGATGAATCCAGCGCCGACGGCTATCAACACAACTGGCTTGTGCGTTCCAAACCAGTACATGGAGCCGCAGAGGAAAAATGCGGTAGACACGAAATATCCAACATATCCAATGGCCAGCACGTATGCCGACGAGGCCACGAAAACCTGGAAGGGAGCACGCAGGGCTGCAAGCCTCTGCTTACTGCCGCCGTCCTTCGTTTTCTCATGCGGGAGCCGCAGCGCCACCACGAGCAGTGCCGCCGAGAAAAGCAGCTGCAGCACCATGAGAAAACGAGGAAACTGGGATGATTGCGCTGGATACATGAACGCCTGAGCGAGTAGCGCAGCGGAAAGCAGGATCATGGCAACCGCAAACCAGCATTCCTTTGTTTTCGATATCTGTGCCATATATTGCCCTCCTCAAGATCGCCACAGTGAACTCCGGAACGGGGCTCGGCCCGGAATTCACTGTTTCCCGCACTCGCCGCTAGGTTATTTCAACAGATCCTTGAGAGCGTCGACTTCCTTGGCTGATTCCTTGACCAACGCCTCGGCCTCGGCGGCATTCATGAACTTGACCATGATGCCCAGGTTTTTCGCTTCGGCAAGAAAGGCCTTTGAATCGCTGAGTTGCTTGAATGCGCCTTCAAGTTTTGCAACCGCGTCGTCCGGCACCCCCTTGGGCACCGCCAGACCGCGAACAGCCATTCCCACGGAGGGAATGGCTTTCCCAAAGAGCTTCGAAGCGGTAGGGACGTCGGGGAGGGAGAGCACGGGATCGCTGCTGAAGACGACCAGGGCCCTGAGTTTGCCCGCTTCGATATTCGGTATGGCTGAACTGAGGGTCGTGGCCGCGATTTCCACCTGTCCCCCGAGCAGGGCGGTAACTGCCGGGCCCGAGCCGCTGAAGGAAACAAAATTCGTGGACAGTCCGAGGGCCTTGGCAGCTGCCAGATGCTGAAGTTGCACGTTGCTCTGGGGACCGTCGCCGGCGATGTTGATTACCTTCTGTGGGTTGGAGGCCTGCGCCACGAATTCCTTTGCGGTCTTGAAGCGACTGTCCGCCTTGACGACCCAGATGACAGGATCGACCTGAATATTGCAGATGTATCTGAAATCATCGAGCGCAAAGGGTGTTGCAGGCCTCATGGCCTTGATGATGACCATCGACGGCAGGCTGGTTGCGCCTATCGTGTAGCCATCCGCCTTGGATTTCGCCAAAGCCGTCCAGCCGATCTGCCCTCCGGCCCCCGGCTTGTTCTCGACCACCAATGTCTGACCCAGGAATTCATTGGCATGCTTAGAAATCAGGCGCAACAGAATATCGTTACCCCCGCCCGGAGAGAAGGGCACGATCGCTACGATGGGTTTGGTCGGAAAAGCGGTCTGTGCATTGACCGAATTGACTGCGCCCGCAGAAAGAAAGGCGGCCATCGTAATGGCAGCCGCGGTCTTCGAATACGTACCCATTCACGTCTCCTTTGAAGAAAATCTCGAGCAATTGCAGCGTCGTGGCACCGGCCATTGGTGACATCCGCCCGCCTGCATATGCGCGCTGTAGAAATTTCCACGCCCTGTCTAATTGCCTGTAATCCCCGAAACGTCCAAGACGTACATCTGGCGCTCCGATTCGTGAACCGAGTCTATGCAAATCTGCTTGCCATCCCGACTCCAGCGCGGGTGCAAGTCGCAGCGGTTTTCCTTTCTCAGAACCGGGTCCGCGTAAAAGCTGCCGATGTCGTGACGGTTCTCGTTTTCGACGTCGTACAAGAACAGGATACGCTCGTGCGTTTCGGAATTCGGATAAGTGTCGCTTACCATCCAGCGGGGGCTGGTTGGTGAAAAGGACATATGTCCATTTTCGTTGAGGATGTTCTTCCCGATTGTTTCAACCTCGCCGTTCTCGGCATCGGTGTAAAGCTGATAGTTGATGCTCCCGGCGTGGGGGCCCCAGACAACGATGCGATCGTTGGCGCACCACAGGGGGTGCGATATTTGATACTCCGATTTTTCATAGTCGTAAGTTCCGACGGCGTTCGGATCGAAGTTCTCGTCCAGTTGCGGCAGCGGATGATCTGAATCCTCCAGCAGGCGCATGTCGCTTCCGTCCGGATCGACCGTGATCAGCCGGTGCAAGAAGCAGGTCTCGTCCTTGACGCGCTCGGTCCAGCGATGGAGCAATAGAAAGCGCGCAGAAGTCGGGTTGATCTCGATATGACTAACCCAGTGAAGGGCCTTGTCCATGGATTTGACGTGCTTGAAGTCGAGCAGATCGGCGTAGCTGATGATCAAACGCGACTCACCGGTACCGATGTTCATGTAATGAATGCCGTCGTCGGCAGGCGCATTCGGCATGTGGCCCGGTGCATCTTCCCCGACGTAGCCGATCGTCTCGTGAGTGATATAAAGGCGGCTGTAATCCACACACAGTGCGAAACGGCTGTCGGGCGACACTACATACACCGGCAGCGGCAATGTCTTTCTAACCCCTGTATCGATGTCGTAGACAGCTGATCCAAAACCCGGGTAGACGGAATCGGTGTCCTTGGCCCGGACGTTGTAGATCATGCTCCTGTGTGCGTCGCCGTCGAGCCACTGCAGTTGGCACCCCATCTGCCAGTTCCACGCGCCCGTTCGATCGCACGAAATGAAACGCTCATCATTGTCGAGGTCGAAGTACCCGACTTCGATCGTCATTGCGGGTGTGACGTCGGCATCCATCATCGATACCCGGTTGGCGAGCAGCAGGCTGCCGCTGCGGTCCCAGGGGCACTTATTGTAGTACCCGAAAAAATGATGCTCGCGGTCGACGCCGACGCGACGAAGGGTTCCTCTGACACTGGCGGATGAATTTGGCATAAGGGTTCAGGATGGGACTTGCCGCCATGCTAAGCCGCGCAATCCATGCACACAAATACCAAATTGGCGCATCATCATGCAAAAATGATATACAGTACGCAACGACTCGACGGCAGCCGATCGCCACATGGCACGTCCTCCCACATTCCGTGAAATCGAAGCGTTTTCCGCAGTGATGCAGAGCGGAACAACGACGAGCGCTGCGATGATGCTCAACACAACGCAGCCTTCGATCAGCCGGCGGCTCGCGGAATTGTCGAGTGCGACTGAACTCAGGTTATTCGAGCATGCACATGGGCGATTGCGTCCCACTGCCGAGGGTCGTCTGCTGTACAAGACTGTCCAGCAGCACTTCGCGGCGCTGAAAGGCGTGGATGCCGTCGCCGCGATCATGCGCAAGTCGGGGACGGGGGCGCTGCGCATAGGCTGTACGCCCACGCTTGGCATCGGGCTGTTGCCCCCCGTCATCAAGCGCTACTTGGGGCGCTTTCCCGACACGCACATCAATCTGCAGACGCTCGGCACGCCGCAACTCGCTGAATTTCTGAGACAGGAGGCTTTCGATCTCGTGCTGACGACCGGCACTCTGGACGTGCGCGAGTTCCGGCCAAGGGTAATGACCCGGGGCAACGTCGTGTGCGTCCTTCCGGTCGGACATCGGCTCGCGGGCGCGCGTCGCGTCGATCCGGAAAGACTGCACGGCGAGCGTGTCATGTCGTTGAGCGACAATGAAGAAACCACGCTGCGGATTCGCAAGATCTTCGGCGAAGCGTCCAGAATTGAGGAGTTCGCGATCGAGACCAACTCTTCGATCACCATCTGCGGCCTCGTCGCGGCGGGCAATGGCGTCGGAATCGTCAATCCCTACATTGCGAGCACCTTTGCAGGGCGCCTTCTGATCAAGCCGTTTGCGCCGGCGGTCGAGATAGCTGTGCAGATGGCCATGCCATTGCAGACAGCCCCGTCGTTACTTACACGTCATTTCGTTACCGTTCTGGCCAGTCATGTTGCGCGTCTTTGAGCGCGATCCAGCCATCGGTGGCAAGGTAGCGAAGTAGTGCCTGCACTACGTGCTCTCCCGCCGCTGGCATCGCGACGTCGGGGCGCGATGATGAACCTTGTAGCTGGAAGTTCCGAGCGAAGCGCACTGGCGCGATTACAGCGCTCCGATCGCGACCAGCGCGCGCTGCACTTCGTCGACGCCCTCGGGCGACAATGGCGCCTGCGGCGGCAGCGGATCGCCGACCGGGTATCCCTGCAACTGCAGCCCGCCCTTGATGCACGCAGCAAGGTTGTATTTGGCGAACGCCTGGTTCAGTCGCCACAGCGGGCGCTGGCGTTCCATCGCCGGCGCCCAGTCACCGCGTCGGCACAGTTCATAGAGTTCGACACTCTGCCGAGGCGCGACGCAGGCGGGGCCCGCCATCCAGCCGACGCCGCCGATCAGCATGACGCAGGCGGGAATGTGCGCCGAGGCGGCGAATACCTGCATTCGTCCTTCGACCCGGTTGATGATCGACAGCAGGCGGCCGGTGTTGCTGGACGCGTCCTTGATGTAACCGATGTTGGGTATGTGGCTCAGCCGGTCGATGACCGGCAGGCTCAGGTCCGCGCGCTGGAAGTTCGGGTTGGTGTAGAGCACGACGGGAAGAGCAACGGTATCCGCGATCGCCTTGAAATAGGCAAATACCCCGTCATCGGTGAGAGGAAAGTAGGCCTCGAGGATCGCCAGGATGCCGTTGCAGCCCATATGCTCGAACTCGCGCGCCTGCGAGACGGCGTCGGCGATGGTCGTCGATCCGACACCCGCGACGACCGGCACCCGACCCTTCGCCGCCTCCAGGACGACCTCCACGACGCGTCGCCGTTGCGGCCAGGACAAATAGGCGAACTCGCCGGTCGAACCGAGCGGTGTCAGTCCATGAACGCCGGCGCCGATCAGGTCGTCGCACAGCCGCGCCAGCACCTCGGCGTCGACGTCGCCAGAAGCGCGGACCGGGGAGATGACATAGGGAAAGACACCGTGAAAGTCGGTCTGCGTCATGGAGACTCGCCTCGTGAACAATAGCCAACATTACACCCGACACGCGCGCAATCCCGCCAACGCCCGCGCGTGCTCCGGCTGCTCGCCCAGAATGCGGGTGAAGTGCGTGGCGGCCGATGCCCGGTCGCCGGCCGCCAGAAGCAGCGAGGCCAGGTTGCATCGAAGGTCGCTTTCTTCCGGAAGCATGGTGACGGCAAGCGACTGCAACGCGATCGCCTCGTCGGGTTTGCCGCGACGGCGCGCATCTTCGGCGAGCAGGTTCAATGCATGCGGATCGTTCTGGCTGATGGCGAGCACGCCGCGCGCATGCTCTGCCGCGGCCGGCCAGTCGCCGCGGCCGATCGCGGCGACGGCCTCGTGCACCCGCGCGCTCGCCGCGTCGAAGAGCCGCTCGGCCTGCGGCGCCCACTTGGCGTAGATGTAGTCGCGGTCGCGGGTGAAAGCCGGCGCATCGTGGTTTGCGGCGCCGCCGGCACCCGAGGTGCCGATGTCGGTGAACCAGCGGAAGGTGGCCTGCGGGTAGTCGGCGAAGCGGCCACGTTGCGCGACCTGCAGCGCGAAGTCCCAGTCGTCGAGCGAAGTGACGGCGGGATCGAAGCGCGCACCGTCGTCGACGACGCGCCGATGGACGAGCAGCGCCGACAGCTGAATGAAGTTGCGCCGGTAAAGACGCGAGAGACAGAACGGATGCCCGACGATGCGCGTCGACCCATCGGCGGCCTGCGCGAGAACACGTCCGTTCACCGCGATGGCGGATGGATCCTCTGCGGTCGCGGCGACGATTCCCGACAGGTGCCCGGCGAGATACTCGTCGTCGTCGTCGAGGAAGGTGATCCATTCGCCGGTCGCAGCTTCCAGCCCGGCATTTGCCGCGCGCGGCCGCGTCAGCCGCTCGCCCGTCGCGACCAGCCGCAGCGTGTGGGGGCCGCAGGTGGAAGGCAGCGGCGGGTGCCCGGGACCGCAGGCGGCGACGACCAGCACCTCGACGTCGGGATGATCCTGCGCGGCGATCGACGCAAGCGCCCGGTCGAGCGTCGACCTGCCCATGCTGCGCACGATGACGGAAATACGCGCCATGTTCAGTTGTTCGCTCTAGCCTCGGGCAAGGAAAGTCCAACGTGCTACATCGGAATACTCTCAATCGATTCGGCAGCCGTCAATCGACGTCGCGACAACGAAGCCATCGTGCCGGGGCCTACCCGCGAAAGCTTGCGCTGCGCCCCGGGCGGCAGCGAATCATTTATCCTTGGCGCACCGGACAGGGTCTGGCCGCCGCTGCCAAGAAATTGTCCCCCCACGAGATCATTCGAGCCATGACACGCCACCGCACAACGAACAACACGAGCGACTTGTCCTCCGAAGGCGACGTCAACCTGTCGCCGCGCAGAAAGCGCTGGGAGGCCGAGCACCTCGGTCCGGAAACGCGGGCGATCCTTGCCGAGGACGCGAAGCATTTCCTGCACCAGTCGCTGTCCACGCCGTGCTTCAACGCGCTGCGCAGCGCGTCCGGGATCTGGCTCGAGGACATCGAAGGCCGGCGCATCATGGACTTCCACGGCAACAGCGTGCACCAGGTCGGCCACGGGCATCCGCACGTCGTCGCCGCGGCCAAGCGCGCGCTCGACACGCTGCCTTTCTCGCCGCGCCGCTTCACCAACGAGTACGCGGTGCGCCTCGCCGCGAAGATCGTGTCGCAGGCACCCGGCGATCTCGACAAGATCCTCTTCGCTCCGGGTGGCACCGAGGCCATCGGCATCGCGCTCAAGCTGGCGCGCATCGCCACCGGCCGGCACAAGACCGTGTCGATGTGGGACGCCTTCCACGGTGCCTCGCTCGATGCGATTTCCGTGGGCGGCGAGGCGTTGTTTCGCCGCGGCGTGGGACCGCTGTTGCCGGGGACCGAGCACGTGCCGCCGTGCGATCCGCGCGCCTGCCGCTTCGGATGCGGCGGCAGCTGCGACGCGCGCTGCGCCGAGTACGTCGAGTACGTGCTGGGCAAGGAGGAAGACGTCGCCGCGGTGGTGGTGGAGACGGTGCGCTCCACCGACGTCCAGGTGCCGCCGCCGGCCTACTACGAGACGCTGCGTCGCGCGTGTGATCGCCACGGCGCGTTGCTGATACTCGACGAAATCCCGATCTGCCTCGGACGCACCGGAACGATGTTCGCGTTCGAACGCTACGGCATCGTCCCGGATATGGTGGTGATCGGCAAGGGCTTGGGCGGCGGGGTCTTTCCGATGGCGGCGCTCATCGCCCGCGGGCATCTCGACGTGGCGGCGGACCGTGCGCTCGGGCACTACACGCACGAGAAGAGTTCGGTGGGCTGCGCCGCGGCGCTCGCCACGATCGAGGTGATCGAGTCCGAGGGACTGCTGGATCGCGCCGTGGCGTTGGGCGGACGCGCGCTGGAGCGCCTTCGGGCGATGCAGTTGCGCCTCCCCGCGATCGTCGACGTGCGCGGCGTGGGCCTGCTGCTCGCCATCGAGCTCGCCCATCCGGAACTCGCGGACCAGGTCCTCTACCGATGCCTCGCCCGCGGGCTCTCGTTCAAGGTCGGGCAGGGCAACGTGATCGTGCTGGCGCCGCCGCTGGTCATCGAAGAGGTCGACCTCGACTCCGCGCTGGCGATTGTCGACGAAGAGATCGCGCAGGCATCGGCGTGCTGATCGTCCGCACCGACCGCGAGCTGGAAGTGCCGCGCGTCGACGCCGCGCTGCGCGCCGCTGGACACACGCTCACGCTGCTGCCCGACGGCGTGTCCGAGGATGAGCTCATCGACGCGCTGCGCGAGGCCGACCTCCTCCTGATGTGCTACACGCCGATCACGGCGCGTGTTATCGAATCGGCGCCGCGCCTGAAAGGCATCGTCAAGTACGGCGTCGGTATCGATGCGATCGACATCGACGCGGCCAGCGCGCGTCGGATTCCCGTCGTCAACGTCCCCGAGTACGCCGAGGAAACGGTGGCCGAAGGGGCGATGGCGTTGATGATCGCGCTGGCGAAACGGCTGAAGCCGATCCAGCGTGCGATGGACGGCGAAGGCTGGATCTGGCCGGAAGCGAAGTGGATGGGGCAGGATCTTTCCGGCAAGTCGCTGGGTCTCGTCGGTCTCGGGCGCATCGGCCGCAGCGTGGCGCGCATGGCGGGTGCGGGGTTTCGCATGCGCGTTCTCGGGTTCGATCCGCATGCCGAGGCGTCGCGCTTCGCAACTGCCGGGGTCGAGCGTTGCTCCGAGTTGCACTCGCTGCTTGCGCAGAGCGATTTCGTTTCCCTGCACAGCGTCTTGAACGACGAGACGCGCGGCATGATCGGAGCCGGCGAGCTTGCGGAGATGAAGCCGACCGCGTTCCTGATCAACGTCTCGCGCGGTGCGCTCGTCGACGAGGCGGCACTTCTGGAGGCCTTGCGGAGCAGGCGTATCGCAGGCGCGGCGCTCGACGTCTTTTCGCGCGAGCCGCTGGCGAAGGAGGGGCATCCTCTCGCCGCACTCTATGTGATGGACAACGTGATCGTTTTCCCGCACCTCACGTTCTTCACGCACGAGGCGATGCAGCGGCTCGAGGATGAAGCACTCGAGCGCTGCCTGGAGGTCCTCGCCGGCCGTCCGGTGAACGTGAAATCGCGTGATCCGCGCCTGCGGGCGCAGCGGCACGGCGTGCAGTTCACCGAGTAGCAACAAGGCACGACGCTAGGCCGGTCCGCGCTGCTCCGCCACGGCAAGGAACTGCACGCCCGCTTGCTCGCCAAACCGCGCGCAGGCGGCATCGACCTCGCCGATCGCGAAATCGAGCATCCGCGTCGTGCCCGACCGCTTCGCGGCTTCGGCGCGGGCGAGTCGCAGATCCTTGCGCAGCATGCCGAGCGTGAAGGTAACCGGGCCGCCGGGTTCGACCATTCGCGGCAGGTAGGCGTCGAACAGGAATCCCGATGCGGTTCCGGCGGAGAGCGCGTCGACTACCACGGGCGCCTCGAAACCGCTGACTCGGGCGAGGGCCGCGGCCTCCGCCAGCCCGAGCAGGACGCCGGCGACGATGGTCTGATTGACGAGTTTCATCCGGTAGCCGGATCCCGCGGCACCGCAATGCACGATACGCTGGCTGAATGCCGCGAGCAGTGCTCGCGCACGTTCGAACGTGGCGGCGTCGCCGCCGACAAACGAAGTCAGCGTTCCGCGGCCGGCGCCGGCGACGCCGCCGGTCACCGGTGCGTCCAGAACGGCGGCACCCACGCGTGCGGCCAGCGCTGCGCACTCCTGCGCGCTGTCCGGCGACGCGGTCGTCATCTCGACGAAGATCGTTGCCGGCCGCGCCAGCGGCAACATGCGCCGGTACAGCTCGAGCACGTCGTCGGGCCCGCCGACGATGGTCGCGACGATATCGCAGCGCCGCGCCAGCGACTCCGGGTCTTCCTCCAGCGACGCGCCCTCGGCCACCAGCGGCGCGGCGACTTGCGGCCGCCGCGCCCAGACGTGGAGCGGAAAACCGGCCGCCGCCACGCGTCTGGCCATCGGCAGGCCGATGTTGCCGAGTCCGATCCAGCCGACGGTCGGCAGCATGGTCAGCGTGCGTGCAGCGCGGCCGGGCAGATGGTGACGGCGGCAGTGCTGGCGCCGCCGGGCACAGAACTACTGAATCTTGATCCCCGCATCACGGACGACGGCGGCCCACTTGGTGGTTTCCGCGGCAAGGTGATCGGCGAGCTGCTGCGGCGTGCCGCCCAGCGTCGACGCACCCATGTCGGCCAGACGCTTGCGCACGGCCGGATCGCGCAGGATTTCATTCATGTCGGCATTGATGCGAGCGATGATCGGCGCCGGCGTGCCCTTTGGCGCGAGCAGTGCGAACCACGTGGACGACAGAAGCTTCGGATGGCCGAGTTCCGCGGTCGTCGGCACGTCCGGCAGCGCCGGCGAGCGGGTGGTCGCCATCACCGCGATCGGCCGTACCTTGCCACCCTTGATCTGGCCGATGATACCGGGGACGAGCTGGAACATGAGCTGGATGTCGTTGGCCATCAGGTTGGTCGTCGCGGTGCCCGGTGCGTTGTACGGCACGTGCACCATCTTCGTACCGGTCTCGCGCATGAAGAACTCGCCGGCGAGATGCATCGAGCTGCCGTTGCCGGTCGACCCGAAGTTGAGCTTGCCCGGGTTTGCCTTGGCGTAGGCGATGAACTCGTCGAGCGTCTTCGCCGGGACGTCGTTGTTGACGACCAGGATGTTCGGCACGTCGGCAAGGAGGATGATCGGCGTGAAGCTCTTCTGCGGATCAAAGGGCATGTTTTTCAGCAGGCTCGGATTGACCGCCAGCGTGCCCGCCCACGAGAACAGCAATCGGTGGCCATCCGGCGGCGAGGACGCCGCGGCCGCGGCGCCGATGTTGCCGTTGGCGCCGGGCTTGTTGTCGATCACGACCGACGTCTTCAGTTTTTTCGCGAGGTCCTCGGCGAGAACGCGCGCGATGGTGTCGCCGGTGCCGCCACCGCCCGGGGCGGGCACGACGATCTGCACGACCTTGCCGGCCGGCCAGTCTTCCGCCAGCACCGGAGTGACGACGCCGGACAAGATGGTCGCGGCAGCCAGTGGAACCAGATATTTGCGCATGATGAACCTCGATGCTTGGTTGTCGAAAAGTGGCGCCGCGCAGCTGCGCACCGCCGGCAGAAACCTACCGGGTCGTACGGGCGGCGCGTACCGCCGCGTCGATGCTTGGGTCGGTGACGGCGATCGGCACGACGCAGCCGGGTCCGATCATCAAGCGCCCGCCGGTCTGCGCGATGGCGTCGCGGACCTCACCGGCGATCGCCGTGGTGTCGCCGCGCAGCAGCGCGCCGTATTCGTCGACGCCGCCGACCGGCAGGCCGGGAAATTTTTTTGTACCCTGACGCAGGTCGGGTTCGGTCAGTCGATCGTGCCAGTTGAGCATCTCGACCGGGTAGCTCGCGAGCAGGTCGAACATGATGTCGTCGCCGTGGGCGTGCAGCATGTTGAATTTGGCCTTGCCGGCGATCGCCGCGAATACTTCGAGATCGTAGGCCCGGCCGAAGCGCTCGAATTCGGCGGCGCTCAACAGCCGGTACGATGCCTGCTGCGTCGCGAAGAACAGGCCATGCGCGCCGGCATCGATTGCGTCGAGAGCAAAGCGTATGGTGACGTCGGTGATGCGCCGCAGTGCCTGTTCCACTACATCGGGCGTACGGCGCAGATCCGCGTACAACCGGTCGGTGGAGAGCTTGCGTGCCGTCGTCAGCGGGCTGAACACCGTCTGCAGCAGCGGAACCTTGCCCTTCAGCGCCGCCGCCGTTGCCCGCAGTGCCTGGTTCTGCATGCCGTAGACGCCGGAACGGGCGTCCAAGTCGCCCACGGCGCTCCAGTCGTCGGTGCGCAGGACTGCGGGCTTGACGACCGCGCGCGCGCCGTTGGCCTGTCCCGTGAATTGGGTCACCGCACCCCAGTCCTCGATGCCGTAGGTGCCGGACGGCATGAACTTGACCAGGTCGAACTGCCAGCGCTCCTGCCAGGCGAGCGTATGCCGGACCAGGCTATCGACATGCTGGTCGTCCTCGGGAAAGTGGCGCCAGAGTGCAATCGGCGGATGGTCGACGGCGGTGCCGTTGAGTGCCGCTTCGACACGTTGCCAGTGATCCAACGACGGCATGAGCGTTCCTTTGTGCCTGGTAAGCGTTTCGACGGGCCGGAGCTGGCCGCCGTGCCCGTCGCGAACCTGGATTCGCGGGCAGCACGCAACCTTTGAGTGTAACCGATGCCGTGCCGCCCGGGGCCACCTCGGCGCCGGCAAGCGCCGCGATTGCGGGCCCGCGACGGGCGTTACATCGGCGGCGGCAGGATGCCTACCGGTGCTTCCTCGTGTTTGCGTTCGGGCGTGGCCAGGGGTGCTGTTGCGCCAGTGGTGTCCAGCCGTTCGTGCAACAGGCGAAACTCGGTGGCGACGAGCTGGTGCAGGTTCTCGACGCGCGAGGCTTCCGCCTTGTCGGCCAGGTCCTGCATGCGCTGGACTTCCTTCAGGAGCCGCCGCGTTTCGAGTAGCGAGCCGATCAGGTTCTGCAGGTAGGCGATGAAGAACAGCGCGACCAGCACCCCCGTAATTCCCAGCATCACGACACCCAGCGGCGCCTGGACCTCCGCGACCACGAGGTTCAGCGGCGCGGGTGTCATCAGCGTCGACCAGTTCAGCACGATCAGCGCCACGGCCACGGCCAACGCTCCCCACGCCAGCAGATTGCTCACACGTTTCATATCGACCCCCTTCGCATCGGAACGCACGCTCGGTCGCCGCCTTGCGCCATTTTCCGGCACCGACGGATCATCTTAAGTTGTCGGAAAGGCAAAGTACACTGCATCATCACGACCGAGCGCGGACCCCAGTCTACGGTCCCGCAGGAGCCACGCACATGAACGCGCTGACCTGGGTGGGTGTGGCGCTTTGTCTTAGCCAGTCGGCCGTATTCTCGGGGCTGAATCTCGCGGTGTTCAGCGTCGGCCGACTGCGGCTTGAAGTGGCCGCCGCCGGAGGCGACGCCGCGGCCGCGCGGGTGCTCACGCTGCGGCGCGATCCCAACTTCCTGCTGGCGACGATCCTCTGGGGCAACGTCTGCGCGAACGTGCTGCTGACGCTGCTCGCCGATTCGGTGATGACCGGTGTTGCGGCCTTCTTCTTTTCCACCGTGGTCATCACCTTCGCCGGCGAGATCTTTCCGCAGGCCTATTTTTCGCGCCACGCGCTGCGCATCGCCGCGCGCCTGACGCCGTTGTTGCGCTTCTATCAGGTGCTGTTCTATCCGGTGGCCCGGCCGTCGGCGTGGCTGCTCGACCGCTTGCTCGGGCCGGAGTCCATCGCCTACTTCCGCGAGCGCGATTTTCGCGAACTGATTCGCCAGCATGTCGAGAATGCCGGTTCAGACGTCGGCAATATCGAAGGCGCGGGTGCCATCAATTTTCTCGATTTCGACGACGTGCGCCTTGCCGACGAAGGCGAAGTCGTGGATCCGGCCAGCATCATCGCGTTACCGGTGAAGGCCGGTCGCCCGCTGCTGCCGGAATTCGAGCGCACGGCCAGCGATCCGTTTCTCGAGCGGATCAACGCGTCTGGAAAGAAGTGGGTGATCTTCACCGACGCCGCGGGTGAACCGGCGCTGGTGATGGACGCGCATCGATTCCTGCGCGGTGTGCTGTTTCGCGACACGACGTTTCGCCCGGACATCTGCTGGCATCGGCCCATCGTCGTGCGCAATCCGGCGACGCGCTTCGGCGAGGTCATCGGCAGCCTCAAGGTTCGCTCATCCGCACCCGGCGACGACGTCGTCGAAGAGGACATCATCCTGCTCTGGGGCGAACAGCGGCGAGTCATCACCGGCTCGGATATCCTGGGCCGGTTGTTGCGCGGAATCAGCCGCCGCGAATTCAGCGTGCGCAAAGGCGAAACGCGCTAGCCGGCACCGCCGGCCCCGGAGTCGGCATCGGCATCGGTTGCCGCTTCGGAGTTCGGTGCAATCGCGACCAGCGTCCAGCCCTTGGCCAGCGTGGAGGGCTTGCGCGCTTCGGTGAACACCGACAGGCGCCCCTTGGGGTCGACGGCGAACAGAGGGATCGCCTGCGGATGTTTCTGCATGGTGGTCTCCAGCGTTTCACCTTCGCCGAACTCGGTCACCGTGACGGCGCCGCCTTCGGACAACATCCGGCTCAAGCGACTGTAGCTTGCATCCTCGCCGAACAGAGCGCGTCCGGCCGGCGACACCGCGATGCGCAGGTTCTCCGGCTGTTCGTCCAGCGTCGAATGCAGCGCATGGACATTTTCGTCGCCGAATTCACGGCGGTAGCGAACCACCGACAAGCTGTTCAGCTCGGCCCGCGCCGACAGTCCAAGCAGTCCGCCGTAGCCGATCAGCTCGAGATGACGGTCGGCATGTTCGGAGACCGGATTGCCGTAGTAGGTGGCGAATCCCTCGTGGCGCGCGGCGGACAGGTTGTCCCACGACGTGTCGGTGAGCAAGCTCCGGTAGCCGACCTTGCGCAGAGCCAGTGCGATTGCGCGTGCCAGCTTGTTGGCGCCGACGATCACGAAACCCTTGGGCTCGGGCTCGGAGACGCCGAGGAATTTCGCCAGCCAGCCGGCGGTCGCGCCCTGCAGCAGCACGGTGCCGATGATCACCATGAAGCTCAGCGGTACCAGGTAACCCGCCTGCGGGTGACCGGCCTGGGTCAGTTGCAGACCGAAGACCGCGCTGATGGCGGCGGCAACGATACCGCGTGGCCCGATCCAGCCCAGCAGCACGCGTTCGCGCCAGTTGAGCTTGCTGCCGATGGTGGCGACCGCCACCTTCAGCGGCCGGGTGACGAACTGCATCGCGACGAAGATCCACAACGCCGACCAGCCCAGGCTCCGGAACAGCGAGAAGTCGAGTCGTGCCGCGAGCACGATGAACAATCCCGAGATCAGGAAGATCGACAGGCTTTCCTTGAAGTCGAGGATATCGTCGGTGTGCACACCAGGCATGTTGGCGAGCCAGAGGCCCATCACGGTGACCGCCAGCAATCCCGTCTCGTGTTCGACCGCGTTGGAGATCGCGAAAACACCGAACACAAGCCCGAGTACCGTGAAATTGTGCAAAAACCCCGGCAGCCAGCCGCGGCGCAGCGCGAGACCGACCGCGTAACCGGCCAGCGCGCCGATCGCGACACCGGCGAGCACCATCTTGCCCAGCGTCAGCAGCGTCTGTAGCAGCGCACCCTGGAGGCCGTAGGCGATGATGAACTGGTAGGTCAGGATCGCCAGTGCGGCGCCGATCGGATCGATCAGGATGCCTTCCCAGCGCAGCACGTTGCTGACCGCCGCGGTCGGTCGGACCGTGCGCAGCATCGGCACGATTACCGTCGGACCGGTCACGACCATGACTGCGCCGAACAGCGTGGCGACTTCCCACGACGCGTCGATCAGCCACCGCGTCAGCAGCGTCGTCGACAGCCAGCTGATCGCCGTACCGACGGTGATCAACCGCAGCACCACGCGCTCGACGCCGCGAATCTCGGCAAAGCGCAGCGTCAGGCTGCCTTCGAAGAGGATGACCGCGACGCACAGCGACACCAGCGGAAAGAGCAGGTCGCCGAAAAGTTCGTCGGGGTCGACGAGGCCGGTGACCGGCCCGGCGATCAGGCCGGCGATCAGCAGGAACACGATCGACGGCAGCTTGAGCCGCCAACCCAGCCACTGGCAGGCGATGGCGACGACGCCGATGCCGGCGATGGTGAGCGCGATGTCGTCGTTCATTTCACTTCAATCAGGTACCGATTCCGACAGGCGGCAAGTCCTTCGCGGCGATCGCCGCCAGCCGTGCACCGGCCAGGCGGATCAGGTCCTGCGGATACAGTTCGATTCCGGCCAGCGGGTCGCCGCTGCTGATGTTGACCATGCGGCAGCCGGCAATGGCGGAGTCGAAGACGACCGGCACACTATCAGGCAAGCACAGCGGCGCTACCGCACCCTGGACGCATCCGGTCACCGTGGTGATCTCGGCGGCCGACGCAAAAGTCAGCCGCCGCCATCCATCGTCGCCCAGGTAGCTGCGCACCGCCTTCGCGTCGAGTGCGTGGTGCCCAAGCACACAAGCCATGACGAATCGGCTGGCGCCGGATTTCTCGCGCAGCAGGATCGACTTCACCATTTCGCCGGCGACGACGCCGCGCTGCGCGGCGGCGGCTTCGACGGTGAACACGGGCTCGCTGTGCGGCAGCAGCCGGTAGGTCACGCCGTGTCGTTCGAGCAACTGCGTGATTCGAGTTTGCATGTTCAGCGTCCGGTCCAGGCAGCCGACGGCGGCGCCACCTCGTAGCCGTCTTCGGCCGCCGCGGCGCAGAGCGCGTGCCAGACGCCGGCAGCCAGGCTGCGTGCAACCATCACGGTGAACGCCAGCGCATCGTCGTGCCGATAGTAGAGCGCGCTCACGTGGCCGAAAACGCTTTGTGCGCAGGTTCCAGGAGCGAATGCGCGTGCATGCAGATCGAGCGGGCAGCCGTGCTCGAGTACGGCCGTGGCACGTGCACCGCGCAGCACGTACGCGATGCGGCTCGCCAAAACGTCGAACAGCGCCCCGCCAACGGCATTGAGCGCGTCGCGCCGCGCGTCGAAATCGGCGAGCGCTGCGGCATCCGCCGCGGGTGTCGTTTCGACCAGCAGCCATGACCGTGGGCCGAGCCAGAACGCGATCAGCGCATCGCTGCGCGACGTCGTGTTGGCTTCGCGCGGGAGTGCGATGCCGAAGAGCCGCGCGGCGTCGGCGACGACGGGTGTGCGTTCTGGGTCGCCGTGCAGGTTCCACGCGGCGCTGATCGTCGCCACCGACAGCACGACACCGGTCCCCGGCGCGCCGTAATGCCCGGGGACCATCGACCCCAATTCGCCGTTGCCGCGCTCAGACACGCAGGCGCTCCCCTTCGGGATCGATGAAGCACGGCGGACCGATACGGACACGTACGCGCGCGCCGGCCAGCGGCGATACCGCCCACAATTCCTCGCCGTGCCTGGCGCGGCCGCGCTCGAGCAGCGCCAGCGCAATCGAGCGCGCCTCGCGCATCGCCGCGTCGTCCTCGGACTCGCCGTCGCGCGGATACGAGTGCGGCCGCTTCCACAAACCCGCGTTGACGAAGCGCGCGCCGTGGGCGGCGTGCCACGCGTGCATCGCCGAACGGCGCGTCGGCGCCACCTGCGGGCTGCAGTCGGCGCCGGGAAACGCGCCCAGCGTGACCGGCGTGTACGGCGGCCGAAACGTCGTCGTGCCGACGCGGGGAATCGCTACGCCCAGCTGCTCGGCCATCAGCGCCAGGCCGATCACGTTGCTGGTCTTACCCTGGTCGGTGCCCATGCCGAGCGTCGTATAGCGCTTCAGGTGCTCGACCGCCTGGTAGCCTTCGCGCGCGGCGAGCGCCACGTCGTCGGCGGTGACGTCGTTTTGCAGGTCGACGAAGCGCTTGGCGCCGCGCGTGTCGGTCGCGACTGCCCACAGCGGCTGTAGCGGGGCTACCGATTGCACCGAGGCGCGCGGTGCGCTCGTCGTGACTGCCGGATCGGCGCCCCCATTCGCCGCAGCACGCGCACCCGCGGCGTGACCGTCGGCCAGCGCGTCGGCGAGATCGAAACGGCCGTTCGCGGCGCCGGCCGGATAAATCGGCATCGGTGACGACGCCGGAACGAACGCCGCCAGCGACTCGTCGAAACGCAGGCTGCCGCGTGCCTGAGAAAATAGATGCACTGCAGGGTTCCATCCACCCGACACACAGACCAGGTCGCAGTCGATGCGCTGCGGCGCGCCGCCGGATTGCTGCACTACGTCGACGGCCGCCACGTGCCTGCGGCCATGCGCACGGACGACCATCGAGCCTGCGTGTATCGAGACGCCCGCGGCACGCACGCGCGCCGGCAAGCCCTGCTGCAATTGCGCATTCGCGCGCACGTCGATCACCGCGGCGACGACGATTCCCGCTGCGTGCAGCGCCAGCGCGTCGGCGTAGGCGCCGTCGTGGTTGGCGAACACCACCGCCCGCCTTCCCGGACCTACGCCGTAGCGCCGGACGTAGGTACGCGCGGCGCCGGCGAGCAGCGTTCCCGGCAGGTCGTTGTTGCCGTAGGCGATGCTGCGCTCGTGCGCGCCGCTGGCCAGCACCACGGCCTTGGCCCGGATCTTCCACAGCCGCTGCCGCGGCGCATGCGGCGCGGGTTCGGGCAGGTGATCGGCGACACGCTCGACGGCGCCGACCAGCATGCCGTCGTAGACGCCGAAGGCCGTCGTGCGCGGCAGCAGCGTCACATCGGCGGACTGCGCCAACTCCAAGGCGGTGGCGGAGATCCACGAGACGGCGTCGATGCCGTCGATCTGCGGGTCGTCACCGGGTGTTTCACCTCCCCAATGCGGATTTTCGTCGCAGACGACGACGCGCGCGCCGGCGCTCGCCGCCGCGCGCGCAGCCGCGAGTCCCGCGATGCCGCCGCCGACGATCACCGCGTCATAGTGCTTTTTCGGGGCCGGGCTACGCCAGGCGAGCGGCCAGTGGCGGTGCCGGGACAGCGCCTGGCGGGCGAGCGAGAAGACCGAATAGCGCATGCTCGAGATCGCTGCGGCGCGGCTAGAGAATCTGCGACAGAAACGCGCGCGTCCGCTCCTTCTGCGGCCGGTCGAAAACATCGGCCGGCGGCCCCGATTCGACGATCAGGCCGCCATCGGTGAAGTAGACCTCGTGCGCGAGTTCGCGGGCGAAGCGCATCTCGTGCGTGACCAGCATGCAGGTCATGCCGTCCCCGGCGAGCTGCCGGATCGTGTTCAGCACTTCCTTCACCGTTTCCGGGTCGAGCGCGGCGGTGATCTCGTCGAAGAGCATCACCTCCGGCCGCATCGCCAGCGACCGCGCGATCGCCACGCGCTGCTGCTGCCCACCCGACAGCTCGCCGGGGTACGCGTCCGCCTTGGCGGCGAGCCCCACCTTGTCGAGCAGCGCCAGCGCGCGCGTACGCACTTCCGCCTTGTCCTCCTTCAGCACGTGGATCGGCGCCATCATCACGTTCTGCAATGCCGTCTTGTGCGGAAAGAGGTTGTACTGCTGGAATACCATCGACACCTCCTTGCGCAATGCGATCTTCTGCTGGTCGGTCGCAAGCAGGTGGACGTCGAAATCGCCGACGCGGATGCTCCCCGAGTCGATCGGCACCAGGCCGTTGATGCAGCGCAGGAGCGTGGACTTGCCGGAACCGGAAGGACCGATGATGCAGATGACCGCGCCCTTGGGCACCTCCATCGACAGGCCCTTCAGCACTTCGGCGTTGCCGAAGGACTTGTGAACGTCGCGAATGCTGACTATGGATTGAGCGTTTTCGGCGGCCATTCGCGGGTCAATGGTTCAAGGTGTCTCTCGCCCGGGCGAGCGCCTGCGCGTGTTGCGTGCGGAACTTGAGTTGCGCCACGGCCATCGGCGCAGTGTACAGAATTTCAGAACTGCGAGCAGGTCGACCTGCCGTGCTCGCCGGCTACCCGATCTTCGACAAATGCTTGCGCCGCTCCTCCTCGAACCTGAACTCTTCCAGGTCCGGGTCAAGTGCGCTGCGTGCCGAGACGATGCCGATCAGCTTGCCCTTCTCGACAACCGGCAGGTGACGAAAGCCCTTTTCGAACATGATGAGCAGCGCGTAGCCGAAGCGCTTGTCCGGCTCGATCGTATGCGGGGCAGAGGTCATGACGTCGATCGCCCGCGTCGCCCGTGGATCGAGCCCGTGGGCAATGACGCGGAACACGACGTCGCGTTCGCTCACGATGCCGATCAGCCGGTCGTCCTCGACGACCAGCCCGGCGCCGACGTTCTTGCGCGCCATCATCTCGGCGAGGCTGCCGATGGTCGCCTCCGGCGGCACCTTCAGGAGCCGCTGCTTGCGCATTACGCTTCTGACCGACATGTCGTACATGGCACTCCCGAGATCGCGCGGCCAGGAAATCCGGAGGAACTTCGCCCCGAATCGCTTCGACGCCGCCTGAGTAGTCGAATGAATCGCCAGACGTTACGCTTGGCGGAGCATGGACAATTTGATGAGGATCAAGCGGGCCGTGGTCTCGATCGTGCTGCTGCAGTGCAATGCGAACGTGAGTGCGCAACGGGTGAGGCGCGGGTGTACGGTGTCGGGTGTCGACACCAGCGCACCTGGTACCGAAGGGGGCTGGGGTCGAAAGGAGGTGGAACGTCGATGACTGACTACGTGAAGGCATGGCAATGCATAGGCTGCGGCAAGATCGAAGCGCCGCAGCCTTGCATCGGCGTCTGCGAGGACCGCAAGGTGCAATTCGTATACGCCTACGAGTACGAGGAGGCGCTGGCGCAGACCCAGCGCGCGCAACAAGCCGCGCAGTCGATCGCGACCGTGCTCCGCCGGATGGCGTCGACGACGCCGCGCGACGGGGAATGGGAGCGCTCGTATCGTGCGCTGCAGCAGCAGGCGCGGCAGGCGCTGGCAGCGTTCGCGGAAGGCGCTGCCGAGGATCGTGGGTCGGAACGCCGTTAGCCGCGATCGAGTTCTCCGCGCTTGTCCTTGATCGCGGCCCACGCGTCGGCGTCGGTCAGCGCCGGCTTTCTTTCGATGATCGGCTTCCACTTTTGCGCAAGTTCGGCGTTGAGCGCCGTGAACGCCTGCTGGTCCGCCGGCACGTCGTCGTCGGCGAAAATCGCCTCCACCGGGCACTCGGCCACGCACAGCGTGCAGTCGATGCATTCGTCGGGGTCGATCACCAGGAAGTTGGGCCCCTCCCGAAATGCGTCGGTCGGGCAGACGTCGACGCAGTCGGTGTACTTGCAACGAATGCACGATTCGGTGACGACATAGGTCATGGCGATACTCCTACCGGCATTTTTCGAAGGCGACCTGGCCGGGCGAGCCGCAGCGCAAGGCACGAAAGCCGCATTCGCTTCGAAGCGCGTGTCGAGGCGCAGTCGCGACGGTGGCCGACGAAACCGGGACCGGCTGCCTGCGCAGGCGGCAAGGGTTCCAGGATGTTCGGCGGCACTGCATTACACGGGGACTCGAGTCGGCGTGCAGCACGGGACTGCTGGTTGGTCATAAAGATGTAGAACAAATACACCTTAATGTTAGCACCCTGCGTGCGGCGAGGCAACATGCGGTGCGCATAGGCGATGCGGATGGCGACCCGGGAAACGTCCACAGAGGCCGCCGATTTCCGGAGGTTCGGTGGCGATTGGGGCCTGGCCCTAGTAGCGTCGCGTGAGCGTCATCATGTCTCCCTCGCGTTTCATGTCCATGCGGTTGAGGAAGCTCATCCCGAGCAGCGGGTACGGCAGTCCCTTGCCCTCGATCACCAGCGCATCGACGCCGTGCAGCGTGACGCTTCCCACGCTGACGGTGTCGAGCTTGACCAGGTACGCCGGCGCATTGCCGTTGGCGGTGCGCATCGTCACCTGCTTGCCGTTGCGGTAGTCGATCGCGACGCGGCGCGCGTCGTCCGCGGGCAGCGCGACCAGCGTGGCGCCGGTGTCGACCACGAAGCGGATCGACCTGCCGTTCACCTGGCCATCGGCGGCGAAATGTCCCTGGAGGTCGGCGGTCAGCCTGGCGGATTCGGCGACCGGCGCGGTCCTTGCGATGCGTGCGTTGCCGAGTCCGAGGGTCGTGCGCTGGCCGTCGATGTCCAGCGTCGCGCCGTCGCGACCCACGGCCACGAGAACGATGCCTTCTGCCGTCCTTTGCCCCACCGACAACGTCCGCAACGCGCCGCCGTCGATCTGCACGACAGCTTTGTTCGGGAACAGGCCGACCACCGACACTTCTGTCGCGTCGGCGGTCGCCGACGCGAGCAGCGCGACCAGGCAAAGACCGAGGCGGCGCCTGCGGTTCACGACGATTGCGGCGCGGCGCACCGGGACCGCTGTTCGATACAGTCGTCGCCGCCTTCGGCAAATTCGCGGCACAGTGCCGGCCGTCGCGCGTAGATCGCGCAGCGCAACGTGTCGCGATCCAATGCCGCACACCAGCCGTCATCGAACCGGCGCATCGAGGTTCCGCCGCGCGGGTCGTCCACGGTGAGCCGCAGTGCGACATCGTCGTCGCCCGTCAGCAATACTTCCAGCCGACAGCAGCATGCTGCGCACGCGGCGCAGTTCACCGTCGGGCTGCGTAGGGTGCTGCTGGCGTGGTTGCGAGTGTGCATCGAAAACATTGTCCCATGTGCGCAGGGGATCGGTCGACCACGCGCCGGCGCACGATCGACCCGCCGTCAGCGTCGATGCACGCGGCCGATGATCGCCGCCAGCAGCAATCCGGCAAGCGACGCGGAGCCGGTGACCGTCCATGTCCATTGCCAGCCACCCGTCACACTGGCGACCCAGGCGACCAGCGGCGGGCCGACGAACTGGCCGAGTGCGGAGAATTGCTGCATCCAGCCGACGGTCGTCGATACGGTCCGGACTCCGGGCGCCAGCTGTACGGCGAGCGAGAACAGCGCACCCGGAATGAGCCCACCGAAGGCGGACAGCAACAACACGGCGCCGTAGCGCAGCGCTGCCGACGACGTGTCCGGCAGGCCGAACGCGCCCACTGCGCCGGCGATCATGGCCACGAAGCCGACATAGAGCACGATTTCGGGCCGCACGCCGCGATGCAGCAGGCGGCCGGAGCCGACGTTGCCGATGATGTTCACCGCGGCGACGAGCGCGGTCAGCGCGCCGGCCGCGCGCACCGAATAGCCGGCCTGCGCGTAGATCGACGGCAGGAAGCCGATGACCGCCATCCACTGACTGCTGTACATGGCGAAAGTCAGCGCCACCAGCCAGGGCCCGGCCGACGACAGCGTGAGACGCAGGCGCTGCATCCAGCTCTCGCCTCCGGCCGGATCCGGTCGCGCGCCCGCTGCGACCCGCGCGCGGTCCGCAGGTACGCTACGCGCCGTCCAGAGCATCATCGCCGCGGTCAGGGCGGCCAGGCTCCACCACCAGCCCTGCCACCCCGCCACCGACATCACCCACGGACCGCAGAGCAACGCGAGCGCGGTGCCGGCCGGCATGAACGCGCCCCAGAGCCCGAGCCTCAGGCTCAGGCGCTCAGGTGAAACCAGCGAGCGCAGCAGGCTCGGAACCGGAAGGACGACGAACAGGAAGCCGAAGCCTTCGAGTCCTCGCAGCCACATGAGCTGATGCGCGTCGCGCGCGAAACCGCCCAACGCGCTCGCCAGCGCGAGAATGGCGAGGCCGGTCAGCACGCTGCGCCGCAGTCCGACGCCGTCGGCGGCGAGTCCGACCAGAAGCCCCGTCGTCATGCCTGCGAGCTGCACCAGCGACAACAGGAAGCCGGCTTCCAGCAGCGTGATCGCGAACGCGTCGCGCAGCACAGGCAGCGCGGGCGGCAGCTTGCCGACGTGCAACGCGGCGACGACGCCGGCGACGATGACCACGAGCTCGGGTATTGCGTTGGATCGTGGCAAAGGTCGCGCCGTGGCAGGGTGCCGCTAATGCCGGCATCATACCGGGCGACGTCGCCGCTCCCGATGGCAGCGCTGGCGACGGGCACGCGCTGCCCCAGGCGCCGCACACGCGAAGTTTCCGGTTGCGTCGCCGCCGTCGGCGTCGCCACGTATGATCGCAGCTGTTGCGAACGCCTTTTTGCAACCCGAAGTTGCTGCCGCAGGAGAGGATCGCTGTCCACCGCCGGTTGCATCGGGCTGAAGCGGACGCTGTACGCCGCCGTGCCGGCGGAAGTTCGGGCGAATACGGAGTGCTCTGGCGATGGAAAATATGGATGTGACGAACAGGATACTCGTGCCGGTGGACGGTTCGGCGCCGTCGCAGCAGGCGCTGCGCTTCGCCATCGATTTCACCCGGCGCTGCGGTGGCACCGAGATCGAGCTGCTGAACGTGCAGGCACCCATCGAATCCGGCCTTGTCCGCGCGCAGTTGTCTGCCCGCACGATCGAAGAGGGCCTGACCGGATTCGGCGAGGATGCGCTGCAGTCGTCCCGCGCGC
Source organism: Burkholderiales bacterium (assembly GCA_020853025.1). Lineage (GTDB taxonomy): Bacteria > Pseudomonadota > Gammaproteobacteria > Burkholderiales > Casimicrobiaceae > VBCG01. The sequence goes on along the minus strand of JADYZP010000009.1, from coordinate 199,137 downwards.
TCCTCGACGAAGCCGGCATCGGCTATCGAGCGCAAGTCCTGATCGGCCGTTTCGGCGAAACCATCTGCCGCCACGCGCTCGACACCGGTTGCGAGGAGATCATCATGGGCTCGCGCGGCATGGGGATGTTCGGCAACCTGATGCTTGGTTCGGTTGCAACCCAGGTCGTCCAGGCCGCATCGCTCCCGGTGACGCTGGTCAAGAGCAAGGGCGAGTGGGGCACACCCTTCGATCCGGTGCTGGTGGCGGTGGACGGCTCCGAAAACGCGCTGCGTGCGGTGCGCTACGTGGCGTTGCGCGCCCGGCGCTGCGGTGCCGCCCGCGTGCACGTGCTCAACATCCAGGAACCGATTGCCGGGTCGCCGGGCTCCGCTGTCGACCGCGAGGAGGCGGAGCGGTACAGACGCGAGCACGCGTTGCTGCTTACCGAGATCGCGCGGCGCGAACTCGACTCCGCCGGCATCAGCTATGAATTTGAAATGCAGTTTGGAGATCCGGCGATCGAAATTGCCCGCGCCGCACGCAGCCGCGCCTGCTCCCATGTCGTGATGGGCACGCGCGGTCTGGGCGCCGCCACCGCGCTGATGCTGGGCTCGGTCGCGTACAAGGCGATCCACGGCGTCGACGTTCCGGTGACGCTCGTCAGGTAGTACCGCGTTGGCCAAGGGCAGCTACCAGGAATCGTCGATCCGTGTCCTCAAGGGACTGCAGCCGGTCCGCGAGCGGCCCGGCATGTACACGCGCACCGCCGATCCGACGCACATCGTCGCCGAGGTGATCGACAACGCCGCCGACGAGGCGCTCGGTGGCCACGCCACGCGTATCGACGTCACCGTGCATGCCGACGGCTCGGTCACCGTCGACGACGACGGACGCGGCATCCCCGTCGGTGTGCATCCGGAGGAAGGGCTGCCGACGGTCGAACTGGTCTTCACCCGCCTGCATGCGGGCGGCAAGTTCGACAAGAAGGGAGTACTCGCCGCCTACGCCTTCGCCGGCGGCCTGCACGGCGTTGGCGTGTCGGTGACCAACGCGCTGTCGAAGCGGCTGGAGGTCGAGGTCAAGCGCGACGGCAAGCTGCACCGCATCGTCTTCGCCGACGGCGAAGTCGAGGAGCCCATGAAAGTGGTCGGCAGCTGTGCAGCGCGCGCAACTGGCACGCGCGTGCGCGTGGCGCCGGATCCCAAGTACTTTGACGTGCCGACGGTGTCGGTGCCCGAGCTCACGCGCCTGCTGCGCGCGAAGGCCGTGCTGTTGCCGGGCGTTCGCGTCTCGTTGCGCGTCGAAATCGGAACGACGCCGACGACGCAGACCTGGTCGTATCCGGAGGGACTCGCAGGATACTTGGCCGAGCTTGGACAAGGTGCGGTGCCGGTGGCGCCGATATTTGCCGGCGAAACGTATCTGGGACCGCCGGCGGAAGGCGACAACTGGAGCGAAGGCGAAGGTGCGGCGTGGGCGCTCGCCTGGTACGAAGAGTGCCGTGGCGACGGCGAGAGCTACGTCAACCTGATTCCGACGGCGGCAGGCGGCACGCACGAGGCGGGCATGCGCGCCGGGCTTTTCGACGCGCTGAAGACCTTTGTCGACCACCACAACCTGCTGCCGCGCGGCGTGCGGCTGCAGACCGAGGACGTGTCGGCGCGCCTTTCCTACGTGCTCTCGGCGCGCGTCCTCGATCCGCAGTTCCAGGGACAGGTGAAGGAAAAGCTGACCAGTCGCGACGCCTTGAAGCTGCTCGCGCAGTCGGTTCGCGACCCCTTCGAGACCTGGCTCAACGCCAACGTCGAATACGGCCGGCGCATCGCCGAGCTGGTCATCCTTCAGGCGCAATCGCGGCTGAAGTCCGCGCAGAAGGTCGAAAAGCGGCGCGGTTCCAGCGTCGCGGTGCTGCCCGGCAAGCTCACCGACTGCGAATCCGTAGACGTGACGCGACGCGAGGTGTTCCTGGTCGAAGGTGATTCCGCCGGCGGCTCGGCCAAGCTCGCGCGCGACAAGCAGTACCAGGCGATCCTTCCGTTGCGCGGCAAGGTGCTGAACACCTTCGAAGTGGAGCGCGAGCGCCTCTTCGCCAACAACGAAGTGCACGACATCGCCGTCGCGATCGGTGTCGATCCGCACGCCGCCGGCACCAACGTCGACCTGTCCGGATTGCGTTATGCGAGGATCATCATCATGGCTGACGCCGACGTCGACGGCAGCCATATCAAGGTGCTCTTGCTGACGCTGTTCTTCCGCCACTTCCCCGCGTTGATCGAGCGCGGCCATGTCTGCGTCGCACATCCGCCGCTGTTCCGTCTCGACGTCCCGGCCTCGGCGAAGCGTCCGGCGCGCAAGTTCTACGCGCTCGACGACGCTGAACTCGCGACGATCGAGGACCGGCTGCGCAAGGAGGGCGTGAAGCCGGGCACGTGGTCGGTGGGACGGTTCAAGGGCTTGGGCGAGATGAACCCCGAGCAGCTGTGGGAGACGACGATGAATCCCGAGACGCGCCGCGTAATGCCGGTGCGCGTCGGACGCGGGGATGCCGCCGACACCATGCGCGTCTTCACACGGCTGATGGGCAAGGCCGAGGCTGCAGGCCGCCGCGAGTGGATGGAACGCGCGGGCGACACCGTCAACGTCGATATCTGACGCGCGACGATACCCGACGCGCAAGAGCGAAATTCGCATGGCCGGACCACGCAAATCCCGATCCCCGGGCAGGACCACGCGGCATGCGGCGCCCGACGAGCTGAGCGGCGAATTGTTCGCCGACCTGCCGGTGGGGGAAGGCGTTCCAGCACCGCCGGCGCCACCCGCACCGCTCGGCCGGGAGGCGGATGACGGCGACGCGCTGTCGCTGGCCGCGTTCGCTGAGCGCAGCTACCTCGAATACGCGATGAGCGTCGTCATGGGCCGCGCGCTGCCCGATATCGCCGACGGGCAGAAGCCCGTGCAGCGACGCATCCTCTTCGCCATGCACCAACTGGGCCTCTATGCTCCGTCGCGCCACGTCAAGTCGGCGCGCGTCGTCGGCGACGTCCTCGGCAAGTACCATCCGCATGGCGACTCCGCCGCCTACGACGCGCTGGTGCGGCAGGCGCAGGATTTCTCTCTGCGCTACCCATTGATCGACGGCCAGGGCAATTTCGGTTCGCGCGACGGTGACAACGCGGCGGCGATGCGCTACACCGAATGCCGGCTGACCGCGATCGCCGAACTGCTGCTCTCGGAGATCGACCGCGATACCGTCGACTTCGTCGCCAACTACGACGGCGCATTTCGCGAGCCGAAGCTGCTGCCGGCGCGGCTGCCGATGCTGCTGCTGAACGGCAGCTCCGGCATCGGCGTCGGCATGGCAACCGACGTCCCGTCGCATAATTTGGCCGAGGTCGCGCGCGCGGTGATTGCCGTGATCCACGATCCGGACATCCCTGTCGACGCGCTGCTCGCCTTGCTGCCCGGGCCCGACCTGCCCGGCGGCGGGCAGGTGATTTCGTCGCCGGCCGACCTCCGCGCCATCTACGCCGGCGGCCGCGGCAGCCTGCGCATGCGTGCGCGATGGAAGGTCGAGGAACTGGCGCGCGGACAGTGGCGCATCGCGGTGACCGAGCTGCCGTCCGGAGTGTCGACGCGCATGGTGCTCGAGGATCTCGAACGGGCGACCAATCCGAAGCCGAAGGAGGGCAAGAAGTCGCTGACGCAGGATCAGCTGAACCTGAAGGCGCTGCTGCTCGGCGCGCTCGACACCGTTCGCGACGAATCGGACAAGGACGCGCCGGTGCGTATCGTCCTCGAGCCCCACTCGAGCCGCCAGAATCCGCAGGAGTTCATCGACCTTCTGCTCGCGCAGACCCGACTCGAGTCCAGCCTGCCGGTCAACCTGGTCGCGCTCGGGCGCGACGGGCGTCCGCGGCAGAAGAACCTGAAGGCGCTGCTCGACGAGTGGATCGAATTCCGCTTCGAATGCGTCACGCGCCGCAGCCGGCATCGTTTGTCCGAAGTCGAACGCCGCATCCACATACTCGAAGGAAGGCTGATCGCGCTGCTGGCGATCGACCGCGTGATCCGCATCATCCGCAAGGCGGACGATCCGAAGGCCGACCTGATGCAGGCCTTCGGATTGACCGATGTCCAGGCCGATGACATTCTCGAAATCCGCCTGCGCCAGCTCGCACGGCTGGAAGGAATCAGGATCGAGGCCGAGCAGAAATCACTGAAGGCGGAACGTCGCGCGCTGCAGCGGCTGCTTGCGGACCGGTCGGCGCTGGCGGAGATGATCGTCTCGGAAATCGAAGCCGACGCCCAGCGCTTCGGCGACGCGCGCCGCACGCTGATCGAGGAGGTGGCGCCGGCAATTTCCAGTCGCACCGTCCCCGACGAGCCGATCACGGTGACACTGTCCCATCACGGCTGGATCCGGTCGCGACAGGGCCACGCGCTCGATGCGACACAGTTCGCGTGGCGCTCCGGCGATGCTCCGGCGGCGATCCTCGAGACGCGTACCGTCAACCCGGTGCTTATCCTCGACACGCAAGGGCGCGCTTACACGATTCGCGGCGCGGACATTCCGGGCGGTCGCGGTGACGGGGTGCCGGTGACCACGCTCATCGACCTGCAGCCGGGTGCGCGCGTGGCGCATGCGCTGTGCGCGGCACCCGGCCAGAAACTTCTGGTGGCGGGCAGCGGCGGCTATGGCTTCGTGACCACCTTCGACGACATGCTGTCGCGCGTGAAGGCCGGCCGCGCCTTCATGACCCTTGCCGAGGACGAGGAGCCGGTGGCGCCCGTCGCGCTCGCGGCGGGCTTGGATCATGTGGCGGCGTTGTCCGCCGGCGGCAAGCTCCTGGTCTTCCCGCTTGCCGAAATGCGCGAGGTGCCGCGCGGGCGCGGCGTCATCGTCATGGGGCTCGATGCCGGTGACCGCCTGCTGGCGGTGGGATTGGCGACGGCGAAGCGCCTCGTCGTCCGCGGCAGCAACCGCGCCGGCCGCGCCGTCGAGGTCGTCCTCGAAGGTGAGGCGCTCGCGCGCCACGTCCTGCGCCGCGCAAGAAAGGGCGCGCGCCTGGAGCGGAAGCTGCGGGCGACCGGCTTTGGCCCGGCCAAAGCGTGAAGCGCCGCCCGACTCAGCGCACGGTCGCGGATGGCGGCCGCAAGCGGCCGGATTCGACCGTGCAGAACTCGACCACCTGCGCCAGTGCACGCCGGAGCGCGGCGTTGACGGCGATCACACCACCGCGCGGATCGTCGGACGCTGCGGTTTCCGTTTCCGCGATCGTCCGGGTCGCGACAACAAGGCGATTGCGGACGTCGACCAACTGCACGCGCAGCACGAGTTCGACGCGGCTCGGACGCGTTGCGAAGTTCTGCTGCAGGCGAACGATTTCAGTCGCCAGCCGTAGATCGGCGGCGACGCCGTCCGCAGACTGCACGACGGCGCGAAAGTCGCCCGAACGCTCGAGCGCCCGCGTCAGCAGCGGCCGCAGCATTCGCGCCGGTGCGTCGGCCCAGCGGTTGACCGCGAAGTAATCGAGTTCGTAGGGCCGCACCGCGTAGGCCATTCGTGCCGTGTCGAAGCCCGGCGCCGCGGTAGGCGTGGCGATCTCGAGGACGAGATCGCGCGCGACCGTCGCGCGCACCGACGCCATCCCGGGTTCGAATACGTGCAGCGTCGCTTCCACCACCTCTGGCGGCTTCAGTGCCGTACAGCCGGCGAGCAGCGCCGCTGTCGCCAGCAGAAGGAGGGGCAGCCGCCACCGGCACCGACCATCGCCGTCGCCGAGGGTCGGCAGCGGGGCGGAAGGCGGCGCCAGGGCGCCTTCGCGCCTGAGGGAAGGTCTGGAGGCGGGTCCGGCTATGCGCACGATCATTCTCCCGGGCCGCGTTTCGCGGGCGGCCGTCCGTGCAGCAGCACGCTCGGGTTGCGTTCGACCTCGTCACCGACGCGGCGCAGTGTCGTCGTCAGTGCGCGCAGCTCGGTGACCAGCGCACGCACCTCCGGCAATGTCTCGTTGGTGAATTGCCCGACGTCGCTGCTGACGCTGTCGATTCCTCTGCGCGCGCTGGCGCCGGCGCCGGCCAACTGTGCGGCCATCCGGTCGAAGGCGTCGGCGGAACGCTCGACGCGTTGCACGAGCTGCGGCAGCTGCCCGGCGACGCGCGTGGCGTTGTCCATCGCGCGCGCCGTGCTGTCCATGGCGCGCGCAGCACTCGCCAGCGTGCGATCGACGTTGGTCGAGCTCGCTGCGAGATTGCGTGCCAGGATCTCGAGTTCGGTGAGCGTCGCGTGGACGGTGCGCCGGTTGTCGTCATCGAGCAACGCGTTGGCGGATTCGCTCACCCGCGTCAGATTGGCGAGCAGTGCAGGGACCAGCGTTTCGAGCCGGTTCATGAACGAAGGCGCCGACGCGATCACCGGGTACTCCTCGTCCGGGCGCGCGCGCAATGGCGCAGAGTCCTTGCCGCCGGCCGTCAACTCCACGAAGGCAATGCCGGTCAGTCCCTGCGATTGCAGCATGGCGACGGTGTCCTCCTTGACCGGAGTGCCGTGCTCGATGTCGAGCCTGATCTTCACCTCTTCGACATTGTCCGGAGCGAGCGCGATGTTGCGCACGCGCCCGACGTCGACGCCGCGGTAGCGGACCGGCGCGTTGACGTTGAGGCCAGCCACCGATTCGGACATGTAGGTGACGTAGCCATCGAAGCTCCGCCGATAGAACTTGCCGCTACCGAGCCACAGGAGGCCCGCGATCATCGCCACCGTCAGCGTGATCACGAATACACCCACGACTGCGAAATTCACTTTCGCTTCCATGCCTGCTCCAGAGCGGCGCGGCCGCGCGGTCCATGGAAATACTGGCTGACCAGCGGATCCTCCGAGCGCGACAGTTCGGTCATCGTGTCCGCCTGAGCGATGCGGCCGCGGCCGAGCACGGCGACCCGGTCCGCCGCTTGCCACAGGAGGTCGAGGTCGTGCGTCACCATCATGATCGTCAGGCCCAGCCCCTCACGCAGACTGCGGACGAGGTCGTCGATGCCGGAGGCACTCAAGGGATCGAGCCCGGCGGTGGGCTCGTCCAGAAACAGGAGTTCCGGATCGAGCGCCAGCGCGCGCGCGAGCGACGCCCGCTTGCGCATGCCGCCGGAGAGCTCGCTCGGGTACTTGGGACCGGCGTCGGCCGGCAAGCCGGTCAGTGCGATTTTCACGGCGGCGACCTCGTCGATCAGCCGGGGCCCCAGGTCGGTGTGCTCCTCGAGAACCATGCCGACGTTCTCGGCGACGGTGAGCGAACTGAACAGCGCACCGCGCTCGAACATCACGCCCCAGCGGCGGCGCAGCGGCAGCGCCTCGTCGTCGGACAGACCGACCACTTCCTGCCCGAGGACGCGGATCGATCCGGACACCGGCCGCTGCAGCAGGATGATCTCGCGCAGCAGCGTCGACTTTCCGGAACCGCTGCTGCCGACCAGCGCGAAGACCTCGCCCTTGTGGACGCTCATGTCGAGGTTGTCGTGGACCACCGCATCGCCGAAACGGGTGACGAGACCGCGCACCTCGATGACGGCGTCTGCCGCCGAAGGCGTGGCCGTGACGTTCATCAGAGGTCGAGCCACAGGAACGCGACGGAGAAAATAGCGTCGGTCAGGATCACCAGGAAGATCGCCTGGACGACGCTGATCGTGGTCTGCCGGCCCACGCTCTGGGCGCTGCCGGTGACGTGGAAGCCGCGATAGCAGCCGACCAGCGCGATGATCATTGCAAATACCGGCGCCTTCATGAGTCCGGTCCAGTATGACGACAGGCTGATCGCTTCGTCCAGGCGGTCGATGAACACGTCGAAGCCGATGTCGAGCTTGAATCGTGCCATGACCATGCCGCCGAGTACGCCGGTGACGTCGGTGTAGACGGTCAGAAGCGGCATCACGATGATCAGCGCGACGACCTTGGGCAGCACCAGCAGCTCCTGCGGTCCGATGCCTATCGTGCGCAGCGCGTCGATCTCCTCGGTAACCTTCATCGTGCCGATTTGCGCGGTGTACGCCGAGCCGGAGCGTCCGGCGATGATGATCGCGGTCAGCAGCGGAGACAGTTCGCGCAGCATCGCCAGCGCGACGAGATCGACGACGAAGATGTTCGCACCGAAGCGCTGCAGTTGGTCCGCGCCCTGGTAGGCAATGACGATACCCATCAGGAACGACAGGAGACCGGTGATCGGCAGCGCTTCCACGCCCGCCGACTGCACGTTGTGCAGGATCGGCCGCCAGCGCAGGCGGGACGGATGCCGGAGGGAGCGCAGCAGCGCGATGAAGCTCTCTCCGACGAAGGAAAAATAGCCGATGCTGCCGATGATGCCGCCCCATGCGTGGCGGCCGAGCCGGGTCAGCGTATCCGGCGTCGTTGCGACAGGCGCCGGCGCCGAAATCTCGCACGCCGCGATCAGCTTCATGACCGCCGCATGTTCCGGCCGCAGGCCGCGCACGGAAACGCGTCGGCCTCCGGCTCCGAGATCGCGCAGCGTGCGCTGCAACAGCCATGCGCCCGAAGTGTCGAGCGTCGAAAGCGCGCTGCCGTCGACGACGATCTCGCCCTGCGTCGGCCAGTCGACGGCCTCGAGCCGCCGCTCGAGTTCTGCGAGTGCATGGACGTTCCATGCGCCCGCACAGTGCACTTCTGTCACCTCGGCACCCGAGGCGGGCGCGACGACGATCGTCGGTTGCACGTGAGCCTAGGCGTGGGCGGGCATTCCGCTGCCGTTGCGCCCGATGATCGCCAGGAATTCGCGGCGAGTGGTCGCGTCTTTGCGAAACGCACCGAGCATGCGGCTGGTCACCAGCGTGGCGCCGGGTTTGTGCACGCCGCGTGTCGTCATGCACTGATGCGCCGCCTCGACGACGACGGCAACGCCGTTCGGCTGCAGAACCTCGGCCAGCGTGTCGGCGATCTGTACGGTCATCTTCTCCTGGATCTGCAGTCGTCGCGCGTAAATCTCGACCAGCCGTGCGAGCTTGGAAATGCCGACCACACGCCGGTCGGGCAGGTAACCGATGTGCACGCAGCCGATGATCGGCGCCATGTGGTGCTCACAGTGGCTTTCGAAGCGGATGTCGTTCATCACGATCATCTCGTCGTAACCATCGACTTCCGAGAACGTCTTGGCGAGGATTTCTGTCGGGTCCTGCCGGTAGCCGGAGAAGTACTCGGCGTAGGCGCGGATTACCCGGTCCGGCGTTTCGAGCAGGCCCTCGCGGTCCGGATCGTCGCCGGCCCAGCGGATCAGCGTGCGCACGGCGGCGATCGCCTCGGCGCGCGACGGCTGCGCGGCAGACGCGGCGGGGTTCGTGCTTTCGCATTGGATGGTCGATTTCATGTGCATTGGCTTTCACGAGGTTGGCGCGATCCGCCGGCCGCTACGAGAGTCCCGTCACCGGCAACGCGGCGCCGTGGATGGCGACCGCCTCGGGGGAGGCCAGGAAGACGATGACGCGGGCCAGGTCGTCGGGCGCGACCCAGCGGCCCGGATCGGCTTTGGGCATCGCCTTGCGATTCTCCGGCGTGTCGATAACCGTCGGCAGCACGCAGTTGACGTTGATGTTCCGTTCGCGCAGTTCCGCGGCCATCGCCTCGGTGAGCCGGATCACCGTGCTCTTGGCGGCCGTGTACGCGCCCATGTTCGCCGCACCCTTCTGTGCCGCGAAGGCGCCGACATTGACGATCTTGCCGCCGCCGCCGGCGAGCATCCGTGGCACGAAGGCGCGTGCGGCATGCAGCAGCGTGCTCGCGTTGATGTCGATCAGGAACGCGAAATCGGTGTCGCTCGTCTGGTGTACGGCTGGCCCCATGCGGAAACCGCCGGCGATGTTGCAGAGGACGTCGATGCGTCCGAAGCGATCGATCGCCGCCTGCGCGGCGGTATCGACCTGTGCTGCGTCCAGCAGATCGACGGCAATGTGCAGGCGAGCGTCATCCGGCGCGCCATGCAGCGCATCGAGCGCTTCCCGGCTGCGGCCGAGCAGCACGAGCTTCGCGCCGCGTTCGGCAAAGGCCCGGGCCACCGCGCGACCGAGATTGCCCGCGGCGCCGGTGACGACGACCGTGGCAGGCGAAGGCACGGGCGCTGCGCTCATGCGACGATCGTTCCCGCGCAGTCGCCGAAGCCGACGCGGCGAAAGCCTGCACGTGCGCAATGCCCGCGCAGGATCACGGTGTCGCCGTCCTCGAGAAACCCGCGCATCTCGCCGTCGGCAAGCTGCAGCGGCTGCTTGCCGCCCAGCGTCAATTCGAGCAGCGAGCCGCCTTGTCCGGGCTCAGGACCCGACTGTGTCCCCGAGCCCAGAAGGTCGCCTGCCCGCAGGTTGCAGCCGTTGATCGTGTGATGCGTGATCAGCTGTGCCACCGTCCAGTAGCTGTCGCGGAAATTCGACTGCATCAGTCGCTGTGGCGGAGTGCCGGCGTTGCGCATCGTCGACGTCTGCAGCCAGACTTCGAGTGCGATGTCGAGGGCGCCTGCCGCGCGGTTGGCGGCCGCATCGAGATAGGGCAGCGGCGAAGGGTCGCCGGCCGGGCGCCGGAATGGGGCACGGAACGGGGCCAGCGCTTCCATCGTCACCAGCCACGGCGACAGCGTGGACGCGAAGTTCTTCGACAGGAAGGGTCCCAGCGGCTGGTACTCCCACACCTGGAGGTCACGCGCGGTCCAGTCGTTGAACAGCGCGAGGCCGAAGATATGCGCTTCGGCATCGTCGAGCGGAATCGGCTCGCCCAGCGCATTCGGCGCGCCGACGACGATGCCGAGTTCGAGCTCGTAGTCGAGCCGCGCCGAAGGGCCGACGTGCGGGGTCTCGTCATCGGGACGCTTGGACTGGCCGCGTGGGCGGCGTATCGACTCGCCGCTGGCGATGATCGACGATGCGCGACCGTGGTAGCCGATCGGCACCCACTTGTAGTTGGGCAGGAGCGGCGCTTCGGGCCGGAACTGGCGTCCGACGTTGGTTGCGTGATGGATGCTGGTGTAGAAGTCGGTGTAGTCGCCGATGCGGCAGGGCAGTCCCATCTCGACCGCCGCCATCGGGACCAGGCTCGCCTGAATCGCGCTTTGCTGCGCACTGCCGTCGCGCAGCCGCTGTGACAGCGAGTGTCGCAGCGCGGTGCGCGCAGGCGCACCCGCGCGCATGAAGTCGTTCATGTCGTCGGTCGACAGCAGTCGCGCGTGCTCGAGGTCGACGATCTGGTCACCGATCGCCACACCGATCCGGTACCTCGCCTCGCCTGCGCGGCGAAAGCGTCCGAAGGGCAGGTTCTGGATCGGGACGTCGGTACCGGGGTCGTTGGCGGATTCGACCCAGCTCGAGAGCGCCGGATCGTGCGTGTCGTCGACGGAAGTAGTCATCGCTGCCGGCTCGTGGGTACTCAGCTCGGCTCGATCGCGCCGCGGCGCAACTGGTCGCGCTCGAGCGATTCGAACAGCGCCTTGAAGTTGCCCTCGCCGAGCATTTCGAAGACCGGCTCCAGCACGCCGGGTGTCGGAGAAGCGAATTCGACGAACTCGAAGCCCATCAGCCCCATCGGATTGTCGAAAGGGTCGGCCACTATTCGTCCGTCCTGCTGTGCCACCACAGGCGCAGCTCACTGCACTTTCCATCGGCGGCGAACCGTGCGGCGGCGATGCCGTCGAGCACCAGCCGTGGCAGTGGATCGCCTTCCTTGCGGGCAACGAGAGGGGTGCCGGTCGAAGCCGCCCACACGCGGAACAACTCCTCGGATGTCACCTGATAGGTGGTGCGCCAGTGCGCGACACCGGCATGCTCTTCGCGATGCAGCACTTCGTAGTCGAGGCGGATGTCGCTTTGCAGCTTGGTGCGCTGCCAGTACGCCTTGATCGCCTCGTGTCCACGTTGTTGCGCGAACGGCGTATTGCGATAAACGCCGTCAGTCGTGAACAGTGCAGCGAGAAGGTGCTCGTCGCTCGACTCCCACGCGCGCTTGTAGCCGGACATGAACGCATCGATGGACATGACGGACTCCGATGACGCAAGCGGCGGCGGTGGTGAAGCCAGGCTCGCCCGGGTGATCGAGCGCGGCGATGGCTGCGCTCGAGTGCTCTATGATACGGCTTTGCGGCGCAAAGCCTCCGTTGCCATTGTAATCACGATGTGCGCCGCGTGGAAATCCAACGAGACGAGCGATGAACGACGAGACGACCGCGAACGCGGCGGGAGAGCCGCCGCAGACCCACGGATTCCAGGCCGAGGTGAAGCAGCTTTTGAGCCTGATGATCCATTCGCTGTACAGCCACCCGGAGATCTTCCTGCGGGAACTCATCTCCAACGCCTCGGACGCGGCGGACAAGCTTCGCTTCGAGGCGCTCGACCATCCGCGGTACTACGAGGACGATCCGGACCTCGCCATCACCGTCAGCTTCGACAAGGAGGCGCGGACCATCTCGGTGCGCGACAACGGCATCGGCATGTCGCGCGATGAGGTGATCGCGCATATCGGCACCATCGCCAAGTCGGGAACACGCGAGTTTTTCGCTTCGCTGTCCGGCGACCAGGCGAAGGATGCGCGACTCATCGGGCAGTTCGGCGTCGGCTTCTATTCTTCGTTCATCGTTGCCGACCGTGTCACGCTGGTCACGCGCCGCGCGGGGCTGCCGCCGGCCGACGGCGTGCGCTGGGAGTCGGCGGGAGAGGGTGAATACACGCTCGAGCGCATCGACCGGCCAGCACGCGGCACCGAAGTGACGCTGCACCTGCGCGAAGGGCACGACGAATTGCTGTCTCGTGCGCGACTGGCATCGATCATCCGCAAGTACTCGGATCACATCGCACTGCCGATCGTCATGCGCGGCGAAGTCTGGGACGCGGACAAGCAGGCGTACCGCGCGAGCGAAGAGAACGAAACCGTCAACCAGGCTTCCGCGCTGTGGGCGCGTCCAAAGTCCGAGATCACCGCCGAACAGTACGACGAGTTCTATCGGCACGTCGCGCACGATGGGCAGGCGCCACTCGCCCACGTCCACGCCCGCGTCGAAGGACGCACCGAGTACACGTTGCTGCTCTACGTGCCCGCCACGGCCCCCTTCGACCTGTGGGATCGGGATCGTGAGCATCGGCATGGCGTGAAGCTCTACGTGCGGCGGGTGTTCATCATGGACGACGCCGACCAGCTGCTGCCGCCGTACCTGCGCTTCGTGCGCGGTGTCGTCGACTCCAACGACTTGCCGCTCAACGTGTCGCGCGAGATATTGCAGCATTCGCGCGACGTCGAAGCCATTCGCGGCGGCTGCGTCAAGCGCGTGCTGGACCTGCTTTCGGATCTCGCGGACAACGAACCGGAGAAATACGCGACGTTCTGGCGTACTTTCGGCAATGTGCTGAAGGAAGGCTTCGTGGACGACTACGCGCAGCAAGAGCGGCTCGCGAAGCTCGTTCGCTTCGCGTCGACGGCCAGCGGAACCGACGTGCAGGAGGTCTCACTGTCCGGTTACGTTGGGCGGATGAAGGAAGGTCAGCAGGCGATCTACTTCGTGACCGCCGACAGCCACGCCGCCGCCGCGCATAGCCCGCACCTCGAGTTCTTCCGCAAGAAGGGCATCGAGGTGCTGCTGCTGTCGGACCGCATCGACGAGTGGGTGGCGACGTCGCTGACCGAATTCGAGGGCAAGCCGCTGCGCTCGGTCGCCAAGGGCGCGCTCGACCTGGGCGAATTGGCGGATGCCGAGGAAAAGGCGGCGCAGGAAGAGGAGGCGACGGCGTTGCGGCCGCTGGTCGAGCGTCTCACGAAGGCGCTGGGCGAGCGTGTCCGCGAGGTGCGCGTGACGCATCGTCTGACCGACTCTCCGGCGTGCCTGGTGGTGGGTGAGGGCGAACTGTCGGGCAACCTCGAGCGCCTGCTGCGCTCGGCAGGGCAGAAGGCGCCGGCGGTGGTGCCGATCCTCGAGATCAATCCGCGCCACGCGCTGGTCAGGCGCATCGACGGTGAAGGCGAAGAGCGGCTGGCCGAATGGGCGGAACTCCTGCTCGACGAGGCAGTGCTCGCCGAAGGCGCGCAGCTTCCCGATCCGGCAGGCTTCGTACGGCGTTTGAACGCGCTGATGTTCGATGCGGTCGCCGCGACGGTTGCGCCGGCAGAGCGCTCGCCGTGAACCGTCGCAGCGGCACCGGCGCGGGGCCCGTGCCGGTGACGATCGGCTTTCAGGCGAGCGCATCGGAACGGCTGCCAACGCTGTGGCATTCGATGCCGCAGGCCGAGCCACAATGATGCCGCGGCGTGTCCCCCTGAAGAACAGGATGCCTGCTCAACCTGCTGCTGGGCGGCGCAGGCCCGCCGAAACCATCGCCGACGCACATCAAGGCGCGCGTCGCACGCGGCTGCACGACGTCAAGGATCCACAGCCGCACTGCGCCACCTGCCACCTGCAGCGGTTGTGCCTGCCCTTCGGACTCGAGCCGGGCGTCATGCAGATGTTCGACGAACTGATCGGCAAGCGCTTGCGTCTGAAAAAAAGTGACACGCTGTACCGCCCGGGCGAGCGCTTTTCCGCGCTCTATGCGATTCGCAGCGGTTCGTGCAAGACGGTGCTGTTGTCGGAGGATGGCCGCGACCAGGTTTCCGGTTGTCACATGGCGGGCGACATCATCGGCACCGACGGCATCGGCGTCGGGGCTCACGACTGCCAGGCGACCGCGCTCGAGGACATGGAGGTGTGTGCGTTGCCCTTCGCGCGCATCGAGGAACTCGCGCAGGACCACGCACGCGTGGGCCAGAACATGCACCGGCTGCTGGCCCGCGAGATATCGCGTGAGCGTCGGGTGATGCTGATGCTGGGCACGATGCGCGCCGACCAGAGGCTGGCGGCATTCCTGCTCGACCTGGCCGACCGCTACCGTGCCCGCGGCTACTCGGCAACCGAATTCGTGCTGCGAGTGACGCGCGACGAGATCGGCAGCTATCTCGGGCTCAAGCTGGAGACGGTCAGCCGCCTGCTGTCGCGGATGCATCGCGACGGACTGATCCTGGTGCAGGGGCGTACGATCAAGCTGCTCGACACGCCGCAGTTGAAGCGCATGATCGACACCGGCCAGTAGCGACCGGCACGAAAGCGAAATGCCGCGCGGATCGGCGCAGGAGGCGACACCGACGCTGCGCGCAATGCGGGCGCGCTTCGGCGACGGTGTCGGTTATTCGGTGAAGGTCAGGATGTAGCGTGACATCAACGCCGCCTCCGTCTTCGGAACTTCCGGGTGCGGAGGCATGTGCCACAGACCGCTGCCGCGCGCGCCGGCGCGGATCCTGGTGCTGATGATCATCTCGGCTTGCGGCTGCCCGCGATAGCGCGCCGCGATGTCCACCCAGGGCGGGCCCGCCAGCACTTCGCGTTCGGCATGACAGATCGTGCAACGGTACTTTTGCAACAGTTCCTGCACATCGGCGGCCGACGCCGGTCCTGTCAGCAGCGCCAGCGTCAGGAGGAGGCGCCGGGCAAGGGGAGCGACGGATCTGGAGGACATGGCGGTGAGCGATGGCGTACGGTCCGCAACGGCGTCCTGCATCGTCGTTGTTGCGGTGGGCACCCCGCATCTTAGCTGGAAATGCGGCGGCAACAGCGATGCGCGGCCGCGGGTTCAGGCGTTGGTCGAGCGATGCCTCGTCCGCCGTTCGCTGCCCGCGTCACGTGGCGCCAGGAGCGATGCGTACCGATAGCCGCCAAATGCGCCGCTGCCTTTGGAGGCTCGGCGCCAGCGCGATAGGCGACATGGTTGATACATTATTGGATACCGTATACAATACGAAAAACTTCCCAGGGAGAGCCGATGGACGCCGGAGGCGAACGCATACGGGTCATCATTGCCAAGGTCGGGCTCGACGGCCATGACCGCGGTGTCAAGATCGTCGCGCGCACGCTCCGCGATGCCGGCATGGACGTCATCTATACCGGCCTGCACCGTACGCCCGAGGAAGTGGTGGAGGCCGCCGTCCAGGAAGACGTCGACGTGATCGGCGTCTCGATCCTGTCCGGCGCGCACATGACGGTGTTCCCGCGGATCCTCGCAGCGCTGAAGGCGCGCGACGCCGACGATATCCTGGTTGTCGGCGGCGGCGTCATTGCCGATGACGACTGCGCGGCATTGAAGTCGATGGGCGTGCGCGAGCTGATGTTGCAGGACACGCCGCCCGCGGAGATCGTGGCGATGATCGAACGCGTCGTCACCGAGCGCGGGCCGCGATAGGGGGGGGTGATGGAATCCTGGAGCTTCCCCCCGCGCTACGACGCGGACTACTTGCCACCCGCGGGCTCGCGCTTCTGGTTCGCGCAGCGCGAGACGATGCCCGTTGCCGAGCGCGAAGCGGCGATCGTCGCGCGCTTGCGCGAAGTCACGCGCCACGCCTGGGACCACTCGCCGATGTACCGGCGCACGTGGGAGGCGGCGGGCTTTCATCCCGACCAGCTGCGCTCACTCGAGGACTTCGAGTCGCGCGTACCGGTGCTGACCAAGAAGGATCTCCGCGATGCGCAGTCGCGCCTGCCGCCGTTCGGCGACTACCTGTGCGTCGACGATGCCGAGGTCTTCCACGTGCATGGCACCTCCGGCACCACCGGCAGACCGACGGCGTTCGCGATCGGCCGCAGCGACTGGGACGCGATCGCCAACGCGCATGCGCGAATCCTGTGGGCGATGGGCCTGCGCCCGGGCGACACGGTGTTCATCGCCGCGATCTTCAGCCTCTACATGGGTTCGTGGGGCTCGCTCGCGGGCGCCGAACGCCTGCGCGCCAAGGCATTCCCCTTCGGCGCCGGCGCCGCCGGCATGACCGCGCGCGCGGCGATGTGGCTCGACCTCGTGAAGCCGAAAGGCTTCTACTCGACGCCGTCGTTCGCGCTGCATCTTGCCGAGGTCGCCCGCGACGAAGGCTACGACCCGCGGGGATTCGGCTTGCAGACGATGTTTTTCTCCGGCGAGCCCGGCGCGTCGGTGCCCGGCGTTCGCGACCGCATTGCCGAACTCTATGGTGCGCGCGTCATCGACTGCGGGTCGATGGCCGAAATGACACCGTTCATGAACATTGCCGGCACCGCCGAGACCGACGGCATGCTGCTGTGGCAGGACATCGTCTATACCGAAGTATGCGATCCGCGGACCTTCCAGCGCGTTCCCTACGGACAGCGCGGCACACCAGTCTACACGCACCTCGAGCGCACGTCGCAGCCGATGATCCGCCTCGTGTCGGGCGACCTCACGCTGTGGGAGAACGGACCCAACCCCTGCGGCCGCACGTATCCGCGCCTGCCGCAGGGGATCTTCGGCCGCATCGACGACATGTTCACGATCCGCGGCGAAAACGTCTATCCGAGCGAAGTCGACGCCGTCGTCAACCAGGTCGACGGCTATGGGGGCGAGCATCGGATCGTCGTTTCGCGCGAGGGTGCGATGGACGAACTGCTGGTGCGCATCGAGGCAACGCAGGATTGCACGGCACGCGGCGAAGACGCGCTTCGCGCGATGCGTGAAGACGCCGCGCGCAAGCTTGCGAAGATGCTGGGATTGCGCGCGCGGATCGAAGTCGTCGCGCCCGGCACGTTTCCGCGCACCGACTTCAAGGCGCGTCGCGTGATCGACGACCGCGAGGTGTTCCGCGAACTCAACGAAAGGCTCGCGCGCTAGCGCCGCGCGATCCGCGCCATGGTCTACCTTGCCTCGTCCGACCTCGTGCCAAAGGCGCTGGCCGGCGATACCCGCGCGATCGCGCGGCTGCTCACCCGTGCCGAAAGCGGATCTGCGGAGGCGCGTCCGGCGTTCGACGAATTGTTTCGTCACACCGGCCGCGCGCATATCGTCGGCATCACCGGCGTGCCCGGCAGCGGCAAGTCGACGCTGGTGGCGCGCCTGGCGGCGGCGATCCGCGCCGGCGGACGCAAGGTGGCGATCGTCGCCATCGATCCGTCGTCGCCATTTTCCGGCGGCGCGATTCTTGGCGACCGCATCCGCATGGGTGAACTCGGCGGCGACCCCGGCGTGTTCGTTCGCAGCATGGCGACACGCGGGTCGATGGGCGGCCTGGCGCGCGGTGCGCTCGAGGCCGTCGACGTCTTCGACGCCGCCGGCTACGACATCGTGCTGATCGAAACCGTCGGCGTCGGCCAGGACGAAGTCGACATTGCGCGCGCCGCGCACACGACCGTCGTCGTCTCGGCGCCGGGCCTCGGCGACGACATCCAGGCGATCAAGGCCGGCATTCTCGAAATCGCCGACGTCCACGTTGTCAGCAAGTGCGATCGCGCCGATGCCGACAAGACGATTGCCGATCTCAAGAACATGTTGATGCTGGGGCTGGCCAGCGCGCGCGGTACATGGCGGCCGCAAGTCGTGCCGACGAGCGCTGTGCGCGACGAAGGCGTCCAGGAATTGCTGACGATGATCGACCGCCACCGCGAGGCGCTTGCGGCGAGCGGCGAAATCGATGCCCGCTGCGCGGCGATCGCCGAGCGCCGCCTGCTTGCGGCCGGGGAAGAGATCCTTCGCGATCGCTTCGTCCGCGACCGACACGGGCGGCTGGCCGGGCTGCTGGCGCAGCTTGCGCGTCGTTCGCTGAGTCCGCACTCGGCGGCGACCCTACTCATTGCCGAACTGGGAGAAAACGCTTGAACGATCCGACCCAATCCCCACCCGTCGACGGCGGCGCCGGCAACGGTGACGCGGCGCTGCGCGCCACGGTAGACGCATGGGAGCGCGACGAGGTCGCGCGCTTCATCGCCAAGGCGCCCGAGCGCCGGGCGCAGTTCACGACCCTCGGCGGCTTTCCGGTCAAGCGCACGTACACGGCGCTCGACGTCGCGTCGACGCCAGCGGAGGACATCGGTCTGCCGGGGCAGTTTCCGTATACGCGCGGACCCTATCCGACCATGTACCGCGGCCGCACGTGGACGATGCGCCAGATCGCCGGCTTCGGCACGGCGGAGGACACCAACGGCCGCTTCAAGTACCTGATCGCCAACGGCCAGACGGGCCTGTCCACCGACTTCGACATGCCGACGCTGATGGGCTACGACAGCGACCATCCGATGAGCGATGGCGAGGTGGGCCGCGAGGGCGTCGCGGTCGACACGCTGGCCGACATGGAGCGTCTTTTCGACGGCATCGACCTGACGAAGATCTCGGTGTCGATGACGATCAACCCGAGCGCATGGATTCTGCTGGCGATGTACGTCGCGCTCGCCCGCCGCCGCGGCTACGACCTGCACCAGCTGTCCGGAACGATACAGGCCGACATCCTCAAGGAATACCAGGCGCAGAAGGAGTGGATCTATCCGATCGCGCCGTCGGTGCGCATCGTGCGCGACTGCATCACCTATTGCGCGCAGCACATGAAGCGCTACAACCCGATCAATATTTCGGGCTATCACGTGTCGGAAGCAGGGGGATCGCCGCTCGACGAGGTGGCGTTCACGATGTGCAACCTCATCACCTATGTCGAGGAAGTGCAAAAGACCGGCATGCACGTCGACGAGTTCGCGCCTCGCCTCGCGTTCTTCTACGTTTGCCAGGCCGACTTCTTCGAGGAGATCGCCAAGTTCCGCGCCGTGCGCCGTGTCTACGCCAAGATCATGCGCGATCGCTTCGGGGCGGCGAACCCCGAGTCGATGCGGCTGCGCTTCCACTGCCAGACGGCGGCGGCGTCGCTGACCAAGCCGCAGTACGAGATCAATGTCGTGCGCACTGGGCTGCAGGCGCTGGCGGCGGTGCTCGGCGGCGCGCAGAGCCTGCACACCAACGGCAAGGACGAGGCGTTTGCCATTCCCACCGAAGAGGCGATGCGCATCGCGCTGCGCACGCAGCAGATCATCGCCGACGAGTCGGGGGTGGCCGATGTCGTCGACCCGCTGGGTGGATCGTACTTCGTCGAAAGCCTCACCACACAGTACGAGCGCGCGATCTTCGACGTCATCGACGAGGTCGATCGGCGCGGCGGCACGATCAAGCTGACCGAGGAGAGCTGGTTCCAGCGGCGGATCGCCGACTTTGCCTACGACACGGCGCTGAAGAAGGCCGACGGCGAGAAGCCGGTGATCGGCGTCAACAAGTACGTGATGGAGGCAGAGCGTTTCGACCTCGAGCTGCACCCCTACGACGTATCGACCGCGGCGCGGCAGATCGCCGGACTCAACAAGCTGCGCGCGGAACGCGATAATGCGCGGGTGGCGGCACTGCTGGAGGAGCTGGTGGCGGTCGCCGGCGACAGCGCGCAGAACATCATGCCGGTGACGATCGCGCTGGTCGATGCGGGTGCTACGATGGGCGATATCGTGGAGAAGCTGAAGACCGTCTGGGGAACGTATCGCGAGCGCCCCATTTTCTAGGATGCAACGGGGCTCGCTGCACGCGTTCGGGCGGCGGGTTCGGCTTCAGCCGGACGCGGCACCGCCCACCGCTGAAGCCTTGCCCACAAGGATGTTTCAGGCGTCGCGGTCGCTGCGCAGCACCATCAGGCTCTGATCCGCTATGGAATTGTCCTATCTCGAGTACACGCCGGCGCTGAGCGCGGCGTCGACGCTGGCCGCGCATGCGGTCGTCGCCGGGCGCGTATCGGCCGGCCCGGGCCTCGTCCTGCGGCGCCATGCGACGCTGCGCGCCGACGGCGAGGCAATCCGCATCGGCGCCAATGCCTTCTTCGGCGTGCGCGCCACCGTGCACATCGCCGACAGCGTCTACCCGACGATCATGGGTGACGACGTCACCGTCGGCCGCTACGGCCTCGTCCACGCGTGCACGCTCGCCGACGGCGTCGTTGTCGCCGACGCGGCGACGGTAATGGATGGCGCCGTCGTCGGTGCGCACGCGCTGATCATGCCGGGGGCCGTGGTGCCGCCGCGCAAGACGCTCGCCGGCGGTGTCGTCTACGCGGGCAGCCCCGCACAGCCGGTGCGTGCCATCGGCCGCGACGAACTCGCGCTGTGGCATGCCGCGCTGCGCCGCGAATCGCCGCTCGAGACCTCCGCTGCAACCGATCTGCCGGCAGGCGATGAACAGTCCTCGGCGCAGCCGCCGCTGATCGTGCGCCCGCAAGCGAGCTTCATCGCGCCGACGACAATCGTTGCCGGAACTGTCGAACTGGCGGACGACGCCAGCATCTATTTCGCCTGCGTTGCCGACGCCGGGGACGGCAGAATCGCCATCGATTCGCGCAGCAACGTGCAGGACAACACGTTTCTCGTCACCTCGCGCGCGCGCGGCGACATCGTCATCGGCCGCGACGTGACGATCGGCCACAATGTGCGGATGGGATCGGCCAGCATCGGCGATCGCTCGCTCATCGGCATGAGCGCCATTGTCGGCGACGGCGTCGTCGTCGAAGCGGATGCGTGCGTGGGTGCGGGCGCGCAGGTGGCGCCGGGCACGCGCGTTCCGGCCGGCTGGATCTACGCTGGGCGTCCGGCAAGGCCGTTTCGCGAACTGAGGCCCGCCGAACGCGAAGGCTTTGCGGACATCGTCACCGTGTACGCACACTACAGCGACGTCTACCGGTCAGGCTAGCCGTCACGGTCCGCAGACCGCGCGCCAGCCTGCACAAGCGCCGCCGCGATTCATTCGCCCGACACCGGCAGGCTTACTTCGACGCTGAGCGCCGCGCTGCGCAGGTGCGCGCGCACCAGTGAGGCTGCCGCGTGCTCGTCGTGGCTGGTTATCGCGCGCA
The DNA here is from genome assembly GCA_020853025.1 of Burkholderiales bacterium. Classification (GTDB taxonomy): domain Bacteria; phylum Pseudomonadota; class Gammaproteobacteria; order Burkholderiales; family Casimicrobiaceae; genus VBCG01. The sequence goes on along the minus strand of JADYZP010000009.1, from coordinate 177,464 downwards.
GTATGTGTTCGTGCTCGGCCCATATCGACTTGCGGTAGTCGCGCTGCATCAGCACTTCCCGCATCGCGCGCCGCAGGTGGTGCCAGAGCTCTTCCATCGTGTCGACGAAAAGCCTGTTTCCGGACGTCGTGTACAGCCACATGTGAAACGCCATGTCGGCACCGATGAGCGGGCCGATCGCACCGTCGCGCAGCGCGGCGCGTCCGCGCTGCACCCGTGCGCGCCCCGCATCGCAATCGGCGTCGGTCGCATGGCGCGCCGCGAGTGCAGCCGCGATGGGCTCGATGCCGAGCCTCAGCTCGTACACCCAGCGCATGAACTCGCGGTCGACTGGCGCGACCATCAGCCCGCGGCGTCCCGCTTCGCAAACGAACTTCTGCTGCTTCAGCAGCATCAATGCCTGGTTGACGGGCTGGCGCGACACGTTGAGCTTTTTTGCGACCCCTTCCTGCGTCAGGCGCTCGCCCGGTGCGAGCACGCCATCGCAGATGGCGTCGAGGATCGCCCGATAGACCTGCTCGACCATGGTCGGATTGGCGGCGATGGAGTCCATGCGGTGCGAATCATGTGCGTTGGCGAATGGGCGGGCGATGGCAAACGCTGGTGCGCGCCACGCGCTGCCACGCTGCAAGGATACCCGGACTTCGCTGCCGCGCCGTACGGTCGCGGTCCGCCGCAAGCTGCGCGCAGACGCGGGCAGGGCGAAGCGGGGGCGCGAGACGTACCCGCCCGAGCGGCGCACCGCGTGTCGGCGCCGATCTCGTTTCGGTGGATTTTCGACGGCCGGGTGGCATAATCTTCACTCATCCACCCGCTTGCGATCACCGTCTCGCCGCGTTCCTATGAATCTTATGCGTCATTTCACGCTCGCGCTGTTTCTCGCGCACTTCTCCGTTGGCGTGGCGGGGGGGCAGGGGTTTCGCTTTTCCAATCCCGATCCCGCGGAGCAGGCGGACCTTGCCGCGCAGGCCGCGCGTGGAGATCGCATCGCCTACGAGTTGTCGACACCTTGCCGCGCCGATCTCAAGGGCAAGAAGATCATGGTCGTCATCGGTGAGCGGCAATCCGACGGCTACATCAGCGCGCAGCAGGACAACTACGGCCCGCATTTCCAGGCCATCAACGCGCGACTGCGCTCGCTCGGGCTGCGCACGTTCGCACCTGAGCAAATCCGCGCCCAGATCGCGCAGGCCGAAATCGATGCCTACTTCCGGAACAACCCCGATGCCGCGCTGTCGGCGGCCAAGCGGCTCGGCGCGAGTTTCGTGCTCCGCGGCCTCATTACGGCGGAGGCGATCCCCAACCCGATCATCCGCGTCAACCAGGTTACCGTCAGCATGGGCTTCACGCTGGCCGGCAGCAATGGACGCATCATCTCGGATGTCGGTGCCAGTTCGGCGTCGTACTCGGGCGCGAATATTGCCCAAATGGCGTTGACGCTGGTCGACGAGCAGGCCGACGAAGTCGTCGCGAAGCTCTACGGCGACTACTGCCGCAATGCCGGTCTCGGCGTCCCCTCACCCAAGGGCAAGGCCAGGTGACGCGCGGCGCCACGATCCAATCCGCAATCAACTGTAGGAGACAGCAATGCGCATGAATCACGAATCCCGTTCCTTGTCCGTGCCGCTCGGGCTTGCGTTGGCTGCCTGCGCGTCGCTCGCCCTCGCGCAACCCCGCTTCGAAAGCGCGTCGCCCACCGCCGGCGGCACGACGTCACAGCAGGCGAATCAGACCGCCGACAAGACGGTCTATCAGGCCGTCGAGTACTCGAACAAGAACAAGAAAGGACCCGCGCTGGTCGTCATCCCCGGGGAAATCAAGAGCAGCAACGCGACCTTCCTGCAGAAATTCACCGCGAACAACATCGCGGACTTCGGCGAACTCGAACTCTCCAACGCCAATTTCCAGGTGCTCGAACGCTCGAACCTGGGGCCGATCCTCAAGGAGTTCGAGCTGGCGTACAACCTCGGCGACCCGCAGGCGGCGCGCAAGTACCTCGGCATGGGCAAGCTGAAGACGACCAAGTACATCGTCAAGTTCGACATCCTGAAGACCGAGCAGGTCGCCTCGGCACAAGAGAGCTTCGACGGCGGCACGCTGGGCCGGATGGCGGGCCTGCTCGGCGCATTTTCCGGTTCGCGCGGCGGCGCCGCGGCGGGTGCGGTCGGCGGTACGGCGATCGGCTCGGTGCATTCGGGAGAGGCGACCAGCGTCTGGGTGATCGGCATGCGCTACAAGATCATCAACGCCGAGACCACCGAGCAGCTGGCGCAGGGCTATACCGAGGAGAAGATGGAAGTCGGCGCGACTTCCGGCGGCGCGCTGGGCGTCAACAGTTCGCAGCAGGGCGGTGCGGGCCTCGACACGATGGTCCAGCGGCTGGTCCAGAAGTCGGTGTGGGAGATCGACAGCAAGTACAAGTAGCGCGGCGCCGACGCGGGAGCTACCGGATGGCGGAATTGACCAGGCTGGGCAAATACGAGGTCCGGCGCGAGTTGGGACACGGCGCCATGGGCGTCGTCTACGAGGGCTTCGACCCGATGATCCAGCGCGCCGTCGCGCTGAAGACCATTCGCCCCGACCAGCTCGCCGGCGCGCACGCCAAGGAAATCCTCGAGCGCTTTCGCCGCGAGGCGCAGGCCGCCGGCAGGCTCACGCATCCGAACATCGTCTCCATCTACGACTTCGGCGAGGACGCCGGCGTCTGGTACATCGCGATGGAGCTCGTTGCCGGGCGCGAGCTCAAGGAGTACTTCGACGCCAACGAGCGCTTCGCGATCGCCGACATCGTGCGCATCCTCGAGCAGATCCTCGCAGCACTCGGCTACTCGCACCAGCAGGGCGTCGTCCACCGCGACATCAAGCCGTCGAATGTTTTCATTCTGGCCGATGGCACGGCGAAGGTCGCCGACTTCGGCATCGCGCATCTCGAATCATCGGACCTGACCCAGGTCGGCACGGTGCTCGGCACACCGGCGTACATGTCGCCCGAGCAGATCCTGGGCCTGCCCGTCGACGGCCGTTCGGATCTGTTCTCGGTCGGCGTGATGCTCTACCAGTTCCTGACCGGCGAGCGGCCGTTCACCGGCAACGCGACGATCACCATGCGCAAGGTGCTGGAGGAGGATCCGCTGCCGCCGTCGCGCTTCAATGTGCAGATTCCCGGGGCGATGGATGCCGTCGTGCGGCGCGCCCTCGCGAAAAAGCCCGACGAGCGCTTTCCGACGGCGGAGGAATTCGTCGCCGCACTGCGTGCGGCCGCTCGCGCCGAAGGCGGGCATTCGGGCGAGACGACGCTGGTGCCGCCTCCGACCATCGCCGGCGCACGTACTGCCGCCACCCCCGCAACGACGACTGCCGCGGCGGGTCGCGCGACGTCCGGCACCGGAACGCCGCAGCCGCAGCGCAAGTCGAAGGCGACGTTGGCGGCGCTCGCGGGCCTGGGCGTCGTCGTGGCGGTAGCGGCCGGGATCTGGTTGGCGTGGCAGGGCGCCGACGATTCGAAGGCCGCGCAGGATCCAACGGTCGCGCAGGTCACCGCTCCGGCCGCCGCCGCAGCACCTGCCGTGGCGCCGCCCGTGGGCGCCGGCACCCAGGGCGGTGGCGGTGCTGGTCCCGCCGCGCCACCCGCGGCACCGACGCCGGTCGCCGCGCCTTCACCGACAAGCCCAGGCTCGCTGGTCATTTCGGCGGTCGGCTTCGTCGACCCCAGCCAGCCGCGCTACCAGAGCGATCAGGCGCTGATGCGCAGCGATCTGCGCGCCGATTCGCGCGGACAGCTGGTTGCGAAGGCCGTCGGTATGCTGGTCGAGACACAGTCGGTCGCGAAAAACTACGACGTGCTGCGCGACAGGCTGTTGTCAAAGAGCGGCGAATTCGTGACCACCGTCATGCGCGAGAGCGCGCCCACCACCGGCAAGGACGGGCTGGTGTCGATCACCACCGAAGCCATTGTCGACGTCAAGGCTATCCAGAAGTCGCTGAACGAGATGTCGCGCAACGAGCGCATCGACTTCATCCGCGCCAGCGGCGATCCGCGGGTGGCGGTGCGCATCGTCACCCGTGACGCGGATGCCCCGGACGCGCCGCCGCGGGTCTCGCCCACCGCCGAGAACATCCTGAAGGAGCGCATCAAGTCGTTCGGCTTCCGGACCTGGACGGAGGATGCGCCGCGCAAGGACGGCACCGCCGACGCGCCGGATTTCATCGTCGAGGGCGAGGCGACGATCAAGCGGTTGTCGATGCGGCTCGCGGCGTCGGGGCTGGTCGTCACCAAATACGCGCTCAACGGGTGGACGATCAAGTGCACCGACCGTGCTACCGGCGAGGAGATCTACTTCAATACCAAGCTGCCGGCCGGAGACGGCAGCTGGCCGACCGAGGCCGACGCGCTGAAGGCGATCGGGACGAAGATCGCCAGCGAATTCTCGCGCGATTTCTTCCTGCAGCACGTGGCGGTGACCGGCCGCCGCGTCGTGCTGCGCGTCGAAGGCCTGCCGCCGGCGATTGGCGACGACGCGCTGCGCCGGGAGCTGGTGGCGATGCCGTCGGTGATCACCGTCGCGCCGCCCGGCGGGCCGCAGGTATTCGAGATACAGCTCGCCGGCAACGGCCCGGCGGGAGACCTGGTGGCGGCCGGCATCCTGAAGCCGCTGAATGCGAAACTCGGCCAGGCCTGCTTCAGTGTCGGCGCGGTGGCCGGTGACCAGGTCAACGTGACCTTCGATGCGCGCTGCAACGATGCCGCGGTGATCGCCAGGCTGGAAACCAATCCTCCGGCGGCGCTCTACGGCGCGCCGTCAGCGCGGCAGAAAGCCGTCGTCAAGAATCCTGACACGCTGCGCAAGCTGATGATCTGAGCGGCGGTTCCCCGCGTCACGACGTCACGAGGTGGCGCGGCGTGCCGCGGCGAAAGAGCTCGATGTTCTCCATCAGCTGGTCGGCGAGTCCCTGGATCGACTCGTGGCTGGCCCACGCGACGTGCGGCGTCAGTATGAAATTGGGCAGGTCGAGCAGCGCCATCAGCGGATGGTCGGCGGGCGGCGGCTCGACGGTGACGACGTCGAAGGCGGCCCCCGCGACCTGCCCGCCGCGCAGCGCATCGGCAAGCGCGCCCTCGTCGACCAGGCCGCCTCGCGCCGTGTTGATCAGCAACGGCCTGCGTTCCATCAGCGCGAATTCCGGCGCCGCGATCATGTTGCGCGTGGCGGGCGTGAGCGGGCAGTGCAGCGTGATGACGTCGCTTCGCCGCAACACATCGTCGAAAGGCGTGTACAGCGGCCCCATGCCTGCCACGCCCTTGTAGCTCGAGTACAGCGGCGTCATGCCGAACGCACGGCCGAGGTCGGCCACCGCCCGCCCCAGTGTGCCGTCGCCAATGATGCCGAGTGTGGAGCCCGCGAGATCGCGGATCGGATAGTCGAAGTAGCAGAATTGTCCCGAGCGCTGCCACGCGCCGTCGGCGACCGATTGCCGGTATGCGGCGATGCTCCTGCGCAGCGCGAGGATCAGCGCGAAGGTGTGCTCAGGCACCGAGTGCACCGCGTAGTTGCGGATATTCGAGACCGTGATGCCGCGCGCCTTGCAGGCGGCGACGTCGACCATGTCGTAGCCGGTGGCGGCGATCGCGACCCTCGAAAGATGCGGCGCCTGCGCGATAGCGGCTGCAGGCACCGGCACCTTGTTGGTGATCACGATGTCGGCTCCGACGATGCGCATTGCGACCTCATCGGGCGCCGTCGACGCGAACACCTCGAACTCGTGCGCAAACGACAGCGGACGCAGCACGATGTCGGGCGGAAAGCCGCTGCGGTCGAGAAAGACGATGCGCGGAGGCGGTGTTGCGATGGCAGCGTTCATCGGCACATGATAACCAACACCGGGACCCATGTGCGCGGATCGCGTCCAGCGCATCGAAGTCGATGCATCGACAGTCTGCGGCTTGACGACGCGGTTCGATGGTTCGGAAAGCGGCGCGACATCAGTCCACCGTCTCCGACTAACGCAGGATACCGATCGGTACCTCGACGAGCTCGCACAATTGCGCCACGACGGCACCGAGTTCGGCACGGTCGCCTTGGGCGGCGGCGGCCAGATAGACCTGTCGGGACGCAAGTGTCGTCGCGTAGCGGGCGACGACCGGCGCCAGTTCGCCGACGCCGATGTGCACGGCGCAAGGCACGCCGGAACGTTCGAGCGCTTCGCGCAGCGGCTGCAGCGCCGTCATGCCCTGGTCGTGATGGTGGCCGCGGATGGCGTCGTCCGCCACGAAGCTGCTGACGTCGCGATGGGCGGGCGGCTGGACGCTGAGCAGATCGATGGCGACCGGCTCGCGATACCAGCGCAGTTGTTCGGCAAAGCGGACGATGGCGCGCAGCGACTCTGGCGAGCCGTCGGCGGCCACCAGCAGGCGCGGACGCGGCGACGGTGATGCCGACTGCGATACGTGCTGATCGATGGCACTTGCAAGGTCGACGGCGGGCCGCCTCGCTTCCCCCCCCACGGCGCGCGACGCCAGCCAGCGCCCGATGACGACCACAAGCACCGCACCCAGCGCCGGCGCTGCATAGTGCAGCCAGTGCATGTTGGCGTCGATCCAGTCCTTGACCGACGGATCGGAAACGGCCATTTCCCCGGCTACCCAGCCGAGCAGCCCGGCGCCGACGGTGATGATGATCGGCCACCGCTCCATGAAGCGCATCAGCAGCGTGCTTCCGAATACGACCAAGGGAATACTGATCAGCAGGCCCAGTGTCAGCAGCAGCACGCTGTCTTTCGCAGCGGCCGCCACGGCGATCACGTTGTCGAGGCTCATCACCAGGTCGGCGATGAGAATGGTCCGGATCGCGGCGATCATGCCGGTGCTGCCGTGGTCGGCGCCTTCGCCTTCCTCCTTCTCCGGCAACAGAAGCTGGATGCCGATCCAGAGCAGCAAGGCGGCGCCGATCAGCTTCAGGTACGGCAGGCGCAGCAGTTCGACCGCGACGATGGTCAGCACGATGCGCATCACCACCGCCGCGCCGCTGCCCCACAGGACCGCCTGTCTTTGCTGTTTCGCCGGCAGCGACCGCGCCGCGAGCGCGATGACGACGGCGTTGTCGCCCGACAACACGATGTTGACGCCGATGATCTGCAGCAGCGCCACCCAGAAGGTCGGGTCGGAGAACGTCATGGGAATTGAATCACGGTAATGGGTGGTCGACGCGGTTTGCGATGGACAGAGCGTGACAGCAGCCGGTGATCATACGCCGGCCAGCACGCAGTCCAGGCGGTGCTCGATGGCCGCGGTCGATGCCTTCGTCGTTGCGCGACCGCCAAGATCGCCGGTGCATCCTCACGGTCGGTAGTGTGCCAACTGCGAATGGCGGGACGCGGGACGCGCTTGACACGACGGACCTCGACGCGGTTCCGTGACGCCGGAAGTTGCAGTAGACTAGAGCGCTTCGCGCGCAGGGCAGTCGGGAAACGGAATCGCGCGACAGCAGTGCAGGACCACGCCATGCAGCAGTCGACACCCATCGACTCCAACGATTCGCCACAGGCTGCGGATTCCCGCGAAGCCCCGGAACAGAGGTCGCGCGATCGCGCGCACATCGCCGAGCTGCAGGCGGCGCTGCTCAAGGGCCTGGGCCTGTCGCAGCTCGAACTGCCCTCGGGCCTCGATGTGCAGACGATGGAGCAGCTGGGCGCTCTGCTGCGCGAAATGACGGCCGGCACCGTCGACATGCTGCGCCTGCGTTCGCAGGCGAAGAGCAGCATCCACGCCGAGATGACGATCATCGGTCCGCGCGCCGTCAATCCGTTGAAGGCGGCGTGGGATGTCGACGTGGCGCTGCGACATCTGCTGGCCCCCGAGCGCAGCGACCTCATGGCTCCGCTACGCGCAGTGCGTGACGCCTACGACGACCTGCGTGCGCACGATCGCGGTCTCGCCGCCGGCATCGAGGCGGCGCTGCAAAGCCTGCTCACGCGGTTTCATCCGGAGGAATTCGACCAGCGGCTCGAGGCAAAGGGGGCCCTCGATCGCTTTCTCCCCGGCAATCGCAAGGCGCGGCAGTGGGACCTGCTGCTCGAGCTCTACGAGGACCTCGCGAAGGAGGCGGGCGAGGACTTCTGGTCGGTATTCGAGCGCGAGTTCCGCCGTGCCTACGCTACCGGCCAGGCAGCGCCCTCCGAACCAACCTGAGTCACTCCACCGATTCGCTGGCGTCGCGCAGAATGGCGCTGGCCATGCGCAGCAATCCCGACAGGTGGCCCAGCATGTTGAGGACGATGCGCCGGTACAGGTCCGGGTTGCGCGCGTAGATCGCCTCGAGGTTGCGGCGCGACAGGCTGTAGGTGACGACCTCGTCCTCGGCGATCGCGGTGACCGAGCGCGTGCCGCCTTCGATGATCGCCGATTCGCCGAAGATCACACCAGGGGCGAGCGTCACCACCCGGCGATGCTTGCCCTTCGCCTCCGGATCCTCGGAGACGATGCTGACGGCGCCGCGCGCGAGCAGGTACAGGCGGTCGCCCAACTGGCCCTCGTGGTAGAGCGCGGCGCGCGCGGGAAAGAGCTGACGGTCGAGGTAGGGTTTCATGAACTGCATCTCGTCCGGCGACAGTCCCTTCATCAACGCGAATTCGCCGATCTCGAGCTCGTGGTCGACCGAGGCGGCCTGCGCGTGCACCAGCAGCTGTCGCTCGGCCCATTCGAGCGCACGATCGGCGTCATCGAACCAGTCCGCATGGTGTCGCTGCGTAAACACACCTGCGCCCTGGACCGCGCGTCCCAGCCGGCTGGTGGCGCTGATGTATGCGAGCAGCAGCGTGACGCCCTGCTCGCGCAGCAGGCGCGACAACTTGTGCAGCATCAGCGCGCCCGAGGCGTCGATCATCGTCACCCGGCGCAGGTCGATGATCAGGAACTGCGCGCCTTCGGCCGCACGCAGCGCCTCGAAGGCGAGCCGGTCGGCGGTGCCGAAGAAGATGGCGCCGTCGAGTTCGAGCAGGCGAATACGGTGGCCCTCGACGCGCAGCAGGCTCGCCTGCTCGGGCGGGTAGACGCGGCGCGAACCGCGCGTGGTCCCCGTGCGCACGGCACGGATCAGCGACCGGTTCATCACCGCGAGGAAGAGCCCCATCGACAGGATCAGACCGGTGAGCACCGCGGCGACCAGGCCGAAGACGATGGTCACGCCCGCCACCAGCACGACCAGAGCGATGTTGACCATGAGTTCGCTGTCGTACTGCCCGCGGCGCAGGCGGTCGATCGTCGTCCCGGCCCACCGATCGATGAGCCCAACGGCGATCACCAGCATCATCGCCGATAGTGCGGCCACCGGAATGAGCTGCAGCAGCGGTGCGCCGTAGAGCAGCAGCAGCAGCAGCGTCGCCGTCGTCGTGAAGCTCGACACCAGCTTGCGCTCGCCGCCTTGGTGCGTGCCCAGTGCGTGATGCGACGAGTAGGCGACGGGCACGCCACCGAAGGCGGAGGACACGAGATTGCCGCAACCCAGCGCGACGAGCAGCCGGTTCGGATGGTGCGCGGTATCAAGCGGCCCGTCCGCCTCGCCGACCGCGGCGAGCAGGCTGTCGAGCGAACCGACGACGCCGATCGCGAGTGCAGTGATCAGGAGGTCGTAGCCGAAGCGCAGCACCAGTGCGATGCCGTCGGCGGAGATCAATGGCAGCAGCGCGTCGGGCAGTGGAATCCTCCCCAGAAACGGCACGCGCGGACCGACGTCGCCGTGGAAGAGCGCGGTGATGACCACCGCAGCGACGGTGCCCGCGGCAAGGCCGATCAATTTCGACGGCAGCAATGGCCAGCGCCGGCGAACGAAGACGAAGCCGACGATGGTGACGAGTCCGACCAGCAGCGTCCAGCCGTTGATGCCGTGATGTCCGCCCGCCTCGGCGTTCGGCGCACCTTCGCCATGCATGCCGAGAATCTCGGGCAGCTCGTAGATCACCAGCGAAATGGCAAGCCCGGTCATGAGTCCGGCGACCACCGGGTACGGCACGAAGCGCGCGATGTTGCCCAGACGCAGGACGCCAAAGGCGATCTGGATGATGCCGGTCAGCGCCAGGCAGGCCGCGGCCAGCACCAGGATCTCGGCGACCCCATGCGTGGGTGAAGCCCGCAGCTGCGCATCGGCCGCCATGCGCAGGATGAACGCAGCGAACAGGAACACCGACGACGCGCGGGGTACCTCGTTGGGCAGCAGCGCGCCGCCCAACACCAGCGCCGTGAGGTTGCCGAAAATGGCGCAGGCCAGCGCGGCTCGCAGTCCCGCTTCCACCGCGTATTCGCCCAGCGGCGCGTACGCGATCAAGCCGAGCGGCAGCATCATCGCGACCAGCACGAACGCAGCCGAAATGCCGGCGCCGGCTTCGCGCGCGAAGTCGGCGAGCCCCTGCGGTGCTGGCGATGCCTGCTCGCCGTGGTCGCTCATCGCGCGGCCGGCCGTTGCGGTCGTCGGTTCATTCCGCGCATTCTGCCAGAGCGGCACTTGACGGGCATGCGGTGCGCACGCCATTCTTCGCAGGGCTCGACGCTGCGCATGCTGCCACGTCACCCCCGGCTCCGCGTTGCATGCAGCACGATCTGCCGACGAGCTTCGACCACGCCGACCATGCTGAAGATCAAGGTACTGAGCTACAAGGACACCGCCGTCGACCCGGCGATCAGCGCCTCGTTTCCGCCGGAAGGGGGCACCATCGGCCGCTCGCCGGGGTCCACGCTTCTGCTGCCCGATCCGGATCGCGTCATCTCGCGCACGCACGCGATCATCGCCTTCAGGGACGGCCGATACTGGGTGCGCGACCAGGGCACCACCGTCGCGCTGTTCGTCAATGGACGAGCGGCGGGCCGCGGCCAGGACCATCCACTCGCCGCCGGCGACGAGCTGCGCATCGCCGGCTACCTGTTGCGGGTCGACGGCGCCGACACCGTGGCTTCCGTGCACGATGTCGGCGACGACGAGACGACGACCATCCTGCGCCACGGGACCATGCTTTCGTGGTCCGAAGATGGGCGCTCGGCGGCAGGCAACCGGATCACGACGGTGATCGTTCCGGCGCCCGAGCACCAGGCGCCGGCCGCGTCTGCAGCGGCTGCCGTTGCCGCGCCGATCGCCGCGACGGTGACCGTGGATGGGGCGCGCAGTGCCGCATTGCCGGCGCCCGATACCGACGTATTGCTTGCGGCACTGCTGCGTGGCGCCGGCCTTCGCGACCTCGCCGTTCCAGGGGGGCTCACACCGCAGTTCATGGAGGAAGTCGGCGCCGTCATGCGCGAGACGCTGCACGGCCTGCTCGACCTGCTCGCCGCACGCGCGCAGGCCAAGCGGGAGGTCCGCGCCGACGCCACGATCATCGTCGCGCACGACAACAACCCGCTCAAGTTCGCGCCCGACCTCGAAGCGGCGGTCGCGCTGTTGCTGAAACCGCCCGGGCAGGGCTTCATGACGCCGCTGCGCAGCATCGAGGACGCGCGTGCCAGCCTGCGGTCACACCAGGAGGGGTTCGTCGCCGGCATGCGCGCGGCACTCGCCGCGGTGCTCGCGCGCTTCGATCCGGCCCGGCTCGAGCAGCGCCTGACCGCGAGCGAGTCGGGAGGATCGCTGCTGCCGACCAGTCACAAGGCGAAGCTTTGGAATCTCTACGAGGAACTCTACGGCGAAATTTCGCGCGAAGCGGAAGGCGATTTCCATTTTCTGTTCGGCGAGGAGTTCCTTCGCGCCTACCACGCCAAGGCTCGGCTGCCCGAGCCGCGTGCACGGAACAACGACGTGCGCTGAGGACGGAAGCCGACGTATGCAGCTCGAGGTCTCCGTGTTGTCCAATCCCGGCGGGCGCGAGCGCAACGAAGACGCCTGCGGATTCTGGACGGCCGATGGCGGCTGCGTCTGCGTCGTCAGCGATGGCGCGGGTGGACACGGCGGCGGGGATGTCGCCTCGAAGCTCGCGGTGCGCGTGATCCTGACGGAGTTCCAGCAGACCCCCGCCTTCACCGCTGCGGCGGTCGACGCCGCGCTCCAGGCCGCACACCGGGCGATCGTCGCGCAGCAGGCGGGCAGCGGCACGCTATCGGCCATGCGCGCGACGGCAACCGTGCTCGCGGTCGACACGATCCACCGCACGGCGGCGTGGGGGCACGTGGGCGACACCCGGCTCTACTGCTTTCGCGACGGCCGGGTCATCGCCCAGACCAAGGACCACAGCGTGGTCCAGCGGATGGTCGACGCCGGTTATCTGGGGCCGGCTGCGCTGCGCGAATCGCTGCAGCGCAGCCGTTTGTTTGCCGCGCTCGGACACGACGAAGCGTTCACCGTGACCTTGGGCGATGCCTCGTTCGACATCGTCACCGGCGACGCCTTCCTGCTGTGCAGCGACGGCTTCTGGGAATACGTCGACGAGTCCGCGATGGCGCTCGCGCTCGCCGATGCTCGCTCGCCGGCGGACTGGCTGCGGATCATGGAACAGGACGTTCTCGCCAACGGCCGCCGCGAGCAGGACAATTTCTCGGCGCTGGCGGTCTGGTGTCGTGAGGCGGTGTCGACGGGCGACGCTCCCGCCCCGCTTGCGGGGAGAGGGACCGGGTGAGGGGACCGCAGGTTGATATTGGACGGCAACCGTGTGCAATATTCGCCTTTCGCGCCACGGTTGGCGAAGATACGATGAGCAAGCGATAGTTCGCGGCGGCCACGATGAAACCTTCGATCCTGCACACCATACGGCGCGGCGGCCCGCTGCTGGCTGCGCTGGCGCTTGCATTGTCCGGCTGCGCAACCGCGCCAGCGCCCGAACCGGCCCCGGCGCCGGCACCGGCGCCACCGCCGCCAGTGGTCGTCGCTCCGGAGCCGCCGAAGCCGGCGCCGCCGCCGGTGCCCGAGTTGACCCCGGCGCAGGCCAAGGCGCAGGCGCAGAAGCTCACGCTCGACGCCATCGCCGAATTGCAGAATGGCGACGAGCCCGCCGCCCAGCGCATGCTCGAGCAGGCGCTGGCGCTCGACCCGGGCAGCGACCTGGCAAAAAAGCTGATGGAGCAGATCAAGGCGGACCCGCAGAAGGAACTCGGGGCGGTCTTTTTCCGCTATACGGTGCAGCGCGACGATTCGCTGTCGAAGATCGCGCAGCAGTTCATGGGCGATCGGTACAAGTTCTACATCCTCGCCAGGTACAACGACATCGCCAATCCCGGCCATCTTGCGGCCGGACAGGTGATCAAGGTCCCCGGCAAGGCGCCGGCGCCGGGCGCGATGCCACCGCGGCCGGCGGCCGCGGACGCGCCCGAAGAGACGCCCAAGGCGGCGATCGTGGAACCGGCGACACCGCGCAACGCGTCGGCGGCGCTGATGCAGCAGGGAAGAGAGCTGCAGAAGGCGGGCGACCTCGAAGGCGCCTACGACGCGTTTCGCGAAGCCTCGCTGCGCGACCCCGGCAATCGCGATGCGCTCATGCAACGCGATGCTCTGCGCGGCCAGCTTGCGCGCCGCTATGAACGCGAGGCCGCGCAGGCGTTCCAGAGACAAAACCTGGACGTTGCCATCGGCAAGTGGGATCGCGTGCTGGCGCTGGAGCCCAACAACCAGAAGGCGAAACTCGAACGCGAGCGCGCGATCGACCTGCGCAAGAAGCTGGCCGAGAAGTTCGGAGCGAAGTGACGCGCGGTGTTGAGAATCGAGGCGAGAGGGAAGCGGTCGTCGAAGTGAGTCGCGCTACGAGGCGCGCTACTTGATCTTGTCGAACTTCTCGCGCACGGTGCGCGCTTCGCGCAGCTTGATCGACGCCTGCGTATTGCCGGGATCGTAGCGCACACTCGTTTCGAGCAGGCGGATCGCCTGCGTCAGGTCGGTTCGGAACACGCGCGAGCCTTTCTCGAAGTACTCCTGCGACAGCGACTTCTTCAGCGGCGCCATTCGCGCGGTCCACGGGCCGTTGCCGTCGCCGCGCAGCAGGCTCGCCTGTTCGTAGAGGCCGAGCGCCTGTTCCTTGGCGCCCCGGTTCTCCAGTTCGCGTGCCCGCTCGGCGACGATGGTGCCAATGCGCTGGCGTTCCGCACGGTTGCCCGGATTGGCGCCGACGTAGGCACGCAGATCGCGCAGGCCGCCCGTGGTGTCGCCGGCGCCAAATATTTCCAGCGCCTGCTCGAGGTCGTAGCCGTCCACAGCGTCGACGGACGCGACGGGCGCATGGCTCGTAACCTTGGGTGCTGCCGCTTCCGCGTTCCTGACACGCGCCGCGCGGCCGGCCTGGATGCGTGTCAAGCGGCGGCGGTCGATCTCACGCAGCGTCTTCGCCGCCTCTTCCTGTCCCGGATCGAGGGCCAGCACACGCAACATCGAATGGTAGGCATGGTCGAGGTCGCCGGCGGACATCGCCGCGTTGCCGGCGGCTAGCCGGTTGCGCACTTCGCCGGCGATCGCCGTGCGGACCGCAGCGAGTTCGCGGCGAGAGGTCGCGTCGTCCGGCGCGAGCAGCACGGCGATCTGCAGGTTGGTTGCGGTGAGCGCGAGGTCGCCCGCCTGGCGTGCGGCATCCGCCTGCCTCCGGTAGCGGGCGATCGCCTCCGGCAGCGGTGCGCTGGCCGTCGGCGCGACGGGGGTCGCCGGCGGTGCGGGCGCCGGCGCTCGCTCGGCCGGCAGTTGCGCGCACGCGGCAAGCACTCCGGGCATGGCGAGCCAGATTCTGCGAAAAGTCCGCTTCACAGGGGCTATTGGCTGGCGATGCGTACAAACGTGACCAGCTTGGCCGCGAAGGCGTCCAGATCCTCGTTGCCGAACACCATGCTGCGCCGGAGCATGTACGGATAGGCGTAGAAGGGGTTGCCGCCGGGCGTGACGGTGACGCCCTGGCTGAGTTTCTGCCTGACCAGCAGCTCGACCACGTAGTCGTTGACGTCGCCATACGGATAGGCGAACGCGAAGCTGCCGTCAGCCAAGCGCTGGCGCAGCATCGCGATCGGCGCGTCGACCTCGCGACGTATGCGCTCGCGGTACCGCGCTTCACTTTCGCCGGGCAGCCGCAGCGTCAGGTTGGCGTGCGATTTCGAATGCGGCTGGATTTCGATGCTTCCCGACGCCGTGATCTCCTCCATCTGCGCCCAGGTCATCGCGTCGGGTGCGCCGACGAAATCCGAATACAGGAACACGGTCGCCGGAAAGCCGAACTTGCGCAGGATCGGATACGCGATCTCGAATGTCGACCGGTAGCCGTCGTCGATGGTGATCACGACGGACTTGGCTGGCAGCGCCTCGCGGCCCTCGAGAAAGCGTGAGAGTCGCTGCAAAGGCAGCACCGTGTAGCCGTGCTGCGCCAGGTAGTTCATCTGCGCCTCGAAGGCGGCCGCGGTGACGCTCAACTTGCTCGCTTTCGACCCGAAGCGGTGGTAGCAGAGTATCGGAACCGTCTGCACGCCGTTGACGTGGACACCCAGCGGATTGCGCTGGCGCAGCGGGATGGTCACGACCTGGCCAGCGCGCACCGCGTCGATGTCGTTGAATTGCGCAATCCACCATCCACGCTCGGCGTCGCCCAGGTAGCGCTTCGCCAGCGAGGCGAGCGTATCGCCGGATTGCACGATCACGACCGCGAAGTTCTCGTCGCGGGCGAGCAGCGGTGCCGGCGCCGGTGTTGCGACAGCGATGGGGGCGGGCGCAGGCGCCGGAGCCGGCGCAGTCGCGCATCCGGCGAGCGCCGCCGCGAAGGCGAGCACCGCCGCGCCGCGCCGCGTGCCGCTAGTGCCCATCGGTGGGATGCGCCGCGGCGTCGGCCCGCGGCTCATGCCGCTTCTCGAGCGCAGCGGCGGTCTTGTCGAAGTCCGCGTAGAGTTCGCCGAACTCGTCCTTGCGCGTCTCGGCGATCCGGTAGTCGTAACGGCCGATGGCAAGTTCCGCCAGCGAATTGCGCAACACACGAATCGGCACGGCAAGCCGCTGCGCGAGCAGGTAGGTGCCGCCGGCCACGGCGGCGACGGTAACGACGGTCAGGATGGCGAGCAGAACCAGCACCAGGTTGGCGACCGCCGTCAACGGCGCCTCGTAGATGCCCAAATGCATGGTGCCGATGGTCTTGCCCTGGAACAGCACCGGCGCCGAGAAATCGAGGACCTGCCGACCGTCGGCAATCGTGTGACTTTGCACCGTCACACCCGGATCGTTGGAGGCGATCGGAGTCGAAACCGGAGCCGCGTAAGGCGCGTTCACCTCCGCGGCGACGTTGCTCGCGCGCACGATGCCCTTGTGGTCGACGACGTTCATGTAGCTGAAATTCTGCTGGCGGCCGAGCGCCTCCTGTACGAAGACGTCCATCGCCGCCCAGTCCTCAGACAGCAGCGGAACGGCGTTTTGCGTCGCGGTGAACTTGGCGAGCGACCCGCCGTAGTCCTTTACCTGATCCATCATCGCCGCGTATTGCTGCTTGTAGAGGATGGTGGCAGTCAGTGTCATCGTCACCGCGACCACCGCGGCCATCGTCAGCGCCCAGCGCACGGCCATCGGGATACCGCGTGCGCGGCCCTGCTTCTGGTCTTCGTCGGCCAGTTCGCGCGCGACGCCGATCAGCGCCTGCGCGAATTCCTCACCACTCTGGAAGCGCTTGTCCGGCTGCTTCTTCAAGGCGCGCTCGATGATCCGCCGCAGCGACAGCGGCAGGTCCGCGCGCACCTTGTCGAGCGACGGTGGATCGGTCTTGGTGATCTTGTAGGCGACGCTGATCAGCGTGTCGCCCTCGAAGGGCAGGTGTCCGGTAAGCAACTGGTAGAGCACCACGCCGGCGGAGAACAGATCCGAGCGCGAATCGACCTTCTCGCCGACAACCTGCTCGGGCGACATGTAGTGCGGCGTGCCGAGGACGTTGCCGATCTGCGTCTGCGTCGCGTCGCCACCCTCGCTGTCGTCGATGCGGCAGATGCCGAAGTCGGCGACCTTGATGGTGTTGGTGTCGGTGAGCCGCATGATGTTGCCCGGCTTTACATCGCGGTGGATGATGCCCTTCTTGTGCGCATAGTCGAGCGCGCGCGTCAGCTGGATGCCGATCTCGACGATGTCCCGGGTCGACAACCCCTTCTTGCCCTTCAGCTCCTCGGCAAGCGTCTGCCCCTCGACCAGCTCCATCGCGATGTACGGATGCCCCTGATCCTCGCCAACGTCGAAGACGGTGACGATGTTCGGGTGCGACAACACGCCGGCACCCTTCGCCTCGCGCAGGAAACGTCCGCGGTACTCGCTGTCGAGGCGAAGCTGCGCCTTCAAGAGCTTGATGGCGAGCGCGCGGTTGATTTCGGGATCGAAGGCGCGGTAGACGCAAGCCATCGCGCCTTCGCCGATGATCTCGCGAATCTGGTAGCGCCCCAATCGGTCCATCGGCGGGGAGTCGTTCATGGGCTGGTCGCCGCTCCGGCTAAGGTGAGGTCTGCTGCGCGGTGCGCTGCAGTATGCCAGAACGGCCGGCCGGGGATCTTCGGACGCCTCGACGTCCGAAGAACCCGGGTAGGGGCTTCGCTACCGGCGGCGCGTCGCCTTGGCGATTGCGCTGCCACAGGTATCGATCGTTCAGCGCCGGAACCCGCCACCGCCGCCGCGGAACCCGCCGCCGCCGCCGCGGAACCCGCCGCCGCCGAAGCGTCCACCCCAGCCGCCGCCACGACCGCCGCCGAAGGAGCGGTCACCGCCGAAGTCGCCGCCGAAGGAGCGGTCACCGCCGAAGCCGCCGAAACTCCCGCCGCCGAAACCGTCACCTCCGCTGCGCGCCTGCGACTCGCGATTGGCCCACGTCGTGTCGCCCGACGCGCCCCCCCAGCCGCTCGACGAGTGCTGCTGCCAGCCGTTGCCGGTGTTCCTGTAGACGTTGCCGTTGACGTCGGCGTAGTGATTGTTGCCGACGCTGGCGGCGTCCCAGGTGTTGGTCTTGCCGGTCTTCGCGTTGTAGGTCGAGCCGCTGCCGGCGTGCGCGTAGCCTTGCGGCCCGGCGGTCGTCGCCCCGGTTCGATCGAAGCTGCTGCCGTCGGCGCCGGTCGCCGACACGCTCGAGCCCGTCGAGCGCTGTCCGGTGTAGGTGTTGTAGTTGCCGCCGCGCGCGACGTCCGCCGAGCCGCCGGCGGCGCCGTTGACGGTGCGGTCATAGCCGCGCGTCGCGTTGCCGGTCCAGGCGTTGTACTGGCGGCCCGCATTGATCGTTCCCGACGATCCGGTCCGCGCGTTGTAGTAGCTGCCGCTTGCCTTGGTCCCGGCGACGCCGCCGCCACCGTACCAGGTGCGCGTTCCCGAATACGTCGTCGCACCCCAGTGACCGTAGACGTTGGCGGACGCCGACGCGCAACACGGATAGCCGCCCCAGTAGGCGGGGTGGTAGTAGGCGCCGCCCCAGTAGGGCTCGGTCCACGCCGCGGTGGCGAGTCCCATCGCAAAGCCGAAGGTGTAGCCGACGTAGGGGTTGTACACGGGCGTGGCCGCCACCGAATAGGTGTAGGGCGGCGGATACCAGACGCTGCCGATCCATGGCGTGTACGCGTAGCCGGTGCCGTAGACGACGGTCCCGTAGGGCGAGACGACGGTGCCCAGGTAGCCGGGCGTATAGCCGGCGTAGACGTATTCGGGCGTGGCGCCGTAGACGCGCACGTAGGTCACGTAATGGATCGGTGACGACGGTGGAATCGTGTAGATGGTGCTCGGCACCGAGGTCGCCACCCGCCACGGCCCGGTGATCGATGGCGCGGTGAACCAGACACCGGCGGTGACCGCGTAGTAGGCGTCGGGTGCGACCCGGATCACCGGCGCCGACGAGTTGACGACGTACGACAGCGTGGTCCCGGGCACCGAAGCGTACTGCGGCGGGCCGTCGAAGTTCGGCGTGAACGTCGGGCCGCCTTTCAGCGGCACCGTGGCGGTCTGCGGAATCGAGTTCTCGATGACCGCGGCTTGCGCCTGCGGCGTTCCCGCCACCGTCGGCAGCACGGCGCCGGCGAGCGACGCCGGCGGGATTCTCGCAAAATCGGCAGGCAATTGGTTGCTCGCCACGAAGGCCCAGGGGCCGGCGATCGCGGGCGAGCGGAACCAACGGCCGGCGAGCAGCGCGTAGTAGCCGTTGTTGGCGGTGTCGATCAGCACGTCGCTGGTCGTGTTCGCCGCCCACAGCAGTTGGGTGCCGACGATGGGCACGAAGTCGGGCTGGCCCTTGAACACGATCAGCTCGGCCGGCACCTGGCTGGTGAAGATCGTCGGGACGCCGTCGGCCAGCGACGGCTTGGGGTGCGCCTTGGCGCCGCCGGTCAGCAGGTCGACCACGCCCTTCCCGGACAATTCCTGCGCGATCGAATCGGCAGTACTTTTCATGAACGGTCCCATCGACGCCTGCGACCACGGGCCGGCGATCGACGCTGCCGAAAGCCAGCCGTCGTAGACGTGGATGTAGTACTGGTCGCCGAGTCCGCCCTGCAGGATCAGCGCCCGGGTGTTGACGACGCGCTGTGCGCGCGAGTGGCCGGGAACGGCTTTCAACACGGGGGCGCCGTCGATAGGCACCAGGATCGCCGGCGTATAGCTGACGAGCACGCGCGGCGGCGTGTTGTTCACCTGCACGGTCGGCGGCTTGATGCCCTGTACCGCCAGCGACGCGATCATCGCGTCCAGCGACATCGTGCGGATGGTCGCCGAAAATTCCTGCTTGAGCTCGGAGGCGATCGACGCTCCGCGATCGGGCAGCGTCGGAAAGTCGACCTTCGAGATCTGCAGGTTCTCGAAGACCACGGTGCGCAAGGTCTTGTCGACCTGCGTCCGCGCGGTGCCGACGATCGATCCGAAGGACTGGTCACCGGAGCCGTCCTTCTTGTACGCCATCGCGGCGCGAAAATCGAGCTGGTTGTCGGTCCATTTGTCGATCTGCGGCTGGTAGACCATGACCTGGCCGGTCGACAGGTCGACGACGCGCGGCCAGGGATCGGGCGGCGGCGCCTCGCGCGGGGCAGGCGTTTGGCCGGAGGCGGCCGCGGTGACGAGCAAGGCCAGCGCGAACAGCAGCGCGCGGGCGGGGTGGAGTGAAAGGGGGTTCATGGGAATCGATTTCGTGCCGGCTGCGTCGCCGGATCACGCCTTGTAATGACGGATGTCGGTGGTGGAAGAGAGCGGTCGATGTTCCGAAATGCGTGCCAGGCCGGCAGACGGCGCCGGGCTACGCGGCGCGATACAGCGTGGTCACGCACGCGCCGCCCAGGCCCAGGTTGTGCTGGAGCCCGATCCGGGCGCCCGCCACCTGCCGCGCACCGGCGTTGCCGCGCAGCTGTTGCGTGAGCTCGAAACACTGCGCAAGCCCGGTCGCGCCCAGCGGGTGACCCTTGGACAGCAGGCCACCGGAAGGGTTCGTCACCACCTGGCCGCCATAGGTGTTGTCGCCGTCCTCGACCATGCGCTCGCCGCCGCCTTCGGGGCACAGTTCCAGCGCCTCGTAGCTCAATAGCTCGTTGTGCGCGAAGCAGTCGTGCAGTTCGACGACGTCGACATCCTCCGGTCCGATGCCCGCCTGCGCATAGGTCTGCCGCGCCGCTTCGCGCGCCATGTCGTAACCGACCAGCCGCATCATGTCGTGCGCTTCGAAGGTCGACGGCGTATCGGTGGTCATCGCCTGGGCGGCGATCGACACGCCTGCCGGCAGGCGATGGCGAGACGCGAACGCTTCCGACACGAGCACGGCGGCGGCGGCGCCGCAGGTCGGTGGACAGGCCATCAGCCGGGTCATGACGCCGGGGATCAGTTCGGGCGAGGCCATCACGTCGTCGACCGTCAATTCGCGGCGGAACAGCGCCAGCGGATTGTGCACGGCGTGGCGGCTCGCCTTGGCGCGGATTCTCGCGAAAGTTTCCATCCGCGTTCCGTAGCGGCGCATGTGCGCGATGCCGGCGCCGCCGAAATAGCGCAGCGCCAGCGGTACGTCGGGCAGGCCGACCAGCGCGTCGGTCTCCGCGTCGAAGCGCTCGAAGGGTGTCGGACGATCAGGGAACTTCGCCGTCAGCGCACCCGGTGCCATCTGTTCGAAGCCCACCGCCAGCACGCATTCGGCGCTGCCCGAGGCAATGGCCTGCCGCGCCAGGAACAGCGCGGTCGACCCGGTCGCGCAGTTGTTGTTGACGTTGACGATCGGAATGCCGGTCATGCCGACGTCGTAGAGCGCACGCTGCCCGGCGGTCGAGTCGCCGTAGACGTAGCCGACGTAGGCCTGTTCGATGTCGCGATAGATGAGACCGGCATCGGCGAGTGCGGCGCGCGTCGCCTGCGCCGCCATTTCCGGATACGCAGGACCCGCACCCGGCTTGGCAAACGGAATCATGCCGACTCCGGCGACGATGGTCTTGCGGTACATCGAATGCTCCAGGCTTGAATCGTCCGCATTCTAGCGTAGGCTAGAGTTTCGTCACCACCTGCGCAGTCCCGTGCGAAGACCACCGCCATGAATGCATCGCCGAATCCGCCCGCCGCCACACACGAAGTCGTGAACCAGGTGCCGCAGCTCGTGGGGCACAACCTCTACGCGTCCGACATTGCGCTGACCGAAGCGGTGGCGCGCGAAGGTGCCGCGTCGTCGGCTGCCTGGCTGCACGAGCGCGGCGCCGAACTGGGAACGGAAGAGATGCAGGCGCTGGCCGAGCAGGCGAACCGCGTCGTCCCGGCGCTGGTCGCCTACGACCGTCAGGGCCGCCGCCGCGACGAGGTCGTCTTTCATCCGGCCTACCACACGCTGATGGCGTACCTCAAGCGCCACGGTGTTGCAGCCGGGCCCTGGGCCCAGCCGGCGCCAGGCGCGCACGTCAGGCGTGCAGCGCTGTTTCTGATGTACGCGCAGGTCGAGGACGGCACGCTGTGCCCGACGACGATGACCTACGCCAGCGTGCCGGCGTTGCGGCGCGACGACGCGCTGGCGCCGGTCTGGCTGCCGCGAATCTATTCGCCCGACTACGACCCGCGCTTCCTGCCGGCATCCGAAAAGCGCGGCGTGACCCTCGGCATGGGCATGACCGAGAAGCAGGGCGGCTCCGACGTACGCGCCAACACTACGCGCGCCGAACACGTCGCCGGCCGCTGCTACCGGATCGTCGGCCACAAGTGGTTCCTGTCGGCGCCGATGTGCGACGCCTTCCTCGTCCTCGCCAAGGCTCCGGGCGGCCTCTCCTGCTTCCTGCTGCCGCGCTTCGCGCCGGATGGCAGCGTCAACGCCATGCGCATCGAGCGCCTGAAGGACAAGCTCGGCGACCACTCCAACGCCAGCTCGGAGGTCGAGTTCCACGGCGCGCACGGCGAACTCGTCGGCGCCGAGGGGCGCGGCGTGGCGACCATCCTCGAGATGGGCACCTATTGCCGTCTCGACTGTGCGCTCGGCACCGCCGGACTGATCCGCGACGCGCTAACGCAGGCGTTGCATCACGCACAGCATCGTTCTGCGTTCGGCAGGCATCTTGTCGATGCGCCGTTGATGCGCAATGTTCTCGCCGACCTGACGCTCGAATCGGAGGCGGCGACCGCGCTGGCACTGCGCCTCGCCCGCGCCTTCGACGCGCAGCACGACGAAGCGGAGGGTGTCCTGCGGCGCGTGCTGACACCTGCGGTCAAGTTCTGGATCTGCAAGCGCGGGCCGGCGCTCGCCGCCGAGGCGATGGAGGTGCTGGGCGGCAACGGCTACGTGGAGGAGGGACCGCTGGCACGCGTCTATCGGCAGATGCCGCTCAATTCCATCTGGGAGGGTTCGGGCAACGTCATGTGCCTCGACGTGCTGCGAGCGCTGGCCCGCGATGCGCGCTGCGTCGATGCGCTCGCCGTCGAGTTGCGCCCCGCCCGCCACGGCAATGCGCTGCTCGATGCGTACATCGATGCGCTGCTGCGCGACCTCGAGCGGCCGGCAGTCGACGAGCGCGACGCGCGGACACTGACACAACGCATTGCGCTGGCGGTGCAGGGCGCGCTGCTCGTACGTTTCGCTCCTGCCTTCGTCGCCGACGCTTTCTGCACCTCGCGTCTTGCGCCGCTTGCCTTCGGCGGCGGCGTGTTCGGCGCGCTGCCGCCGGGGGTCGACTGCGCGGCGATCATGCAGCGCGCGTGGCCGCCGCTGCGCAACGGGGCGGCCATCGCGCAGTAGCCATTGCACCGGCGGCCACGGCCGCCGCAGCAACCTGGCCCTCAGACAACCGTACAGCCTCCGTCGACCGCCAGCACCTGGCCGGTGACGTGGCGCGAAGCCTCGGACGCAAAAAAGACGACGGCGCCCTTCAGATCCTCGTCGCCGCCCAGGCGCTGCAGCGGCGTCAATTCGAGCACGCTGCGCCCGATGCGATCCAGCGTCACCTGACTCATCCTGGATGGGAAAAAGCCCGGGCAGATCGCGTTGACGTTGATGTTGTGCGGGCCCCATTCGGCGGCCAGCGCGCGTGTCATCTGCACCAGGGCGCCCTTGCTGGTGTTGTAGGCGATGGTATTCAACCGCCACGCAGGCGGATTGCCGTAGAGCCCGGCGATCGACGCGATGTTGATGATCTTGCCGTTCTTTCTCGGGATCATCGCGCGCCGTGCGACTTCGCGGGAAAGAAAGAAACCGGCATCGACGTTGAGGCTCATCACGCGGCGCCAGCCTTCGTCCGGGTAGTCTTCGGCGGGCGCCGCCCAGTTGTTGCCGGCGTTGTTGACCAGGATGTCCACCGGACCCCAGCGCGCATCGACTTCGTCGACGATGCCGGGGATCGCAGCGGATTCGATGAGGTTGGCAGCGATGGTGTGGCAGGCTATTCCCTGTTCGCCCAAATGCGCGGCGGCGTCGTCGAGTTCTTCCTGCTTGCGCGCGGTGATTGCGACGCGGGCGCCCATTTCGCCCAGTGCCTGCGCCATCTGCAGACCGATTCCGCGCGAACCGCCGGTGACCAGCGCGACCTTCCCGGTCAGGTCGAGCAGCGTCCGGATTCCCATCGCGACTCCCGTCGATGCGCCGTGTGTCGATGACGACGGCCGGCCGAACTGCGATCATAGAACATTGCGGGAAGCGCCCATCGGCGCTACGATGCTGTTCGAAAACCGATAGGGAAGGGATGGTCATGGCCGAAGCCGCAGGTACGCAGATGCAGAAGTCGAGTGGCTGGGTCACCGTTTGGGGACTCCTGATGATCGTCGCCGGCATCGTCGCCATCGTCGTTCCCGCGCCCGCGGCGTTGGCCTTCGCGCTGTTGCTCGCCTGGCTGTTCGTCTTTGTCGGCGTGGTCCAGCTGGTGCACGCCTTCCAGCAGCGGGCCGAGGACGGCTTCATCTGGAAGCTGATCTCGGGGCTCGCGCCGCTCGCGCTCGGCATCCTGATGCTGGTAAACCCGATCGCAAGCATTACCACGCTGGCGCTGGTGATCGCTGCCTTCCTGTTTGCGAGCGGCGTGTCGAGCCTGATGCTGGCGATGAAAGTGAAGCCGAAGTCCGGCTGGGGTTGGGTCGCCTTCGACGGCGCACTGTCGATCGTCATCGCCGTGCTCATCGCCATGGGCTGGCCGCAGAATTCGATCGGCTTTATCGGCATCCTGGTCGGCATCATGATGATTTCCGGTGGAATGTGGCGGATCGTGCTGGCGCGGGCGCTGCGCACGCCTGGACCGCGGTAGCTTTTGCGGAGTCAAGCGTCGCGCGCGACGCGCCGCTTCAGTTGTGACCGGAGCGCAACGAGCGGCGCCTCCCCATCGTCAGCGCCCGGCGACCAGCTCCTCGCGCTTGACGAGAAAGACGCCGTCATCGGACGCGGTGGTGGACAGCCACAGCATCGGCAGACGTGGAAACGCCAGCTCCGCGGCGGCACGATTGTGGCCGATCTCGACCACCAGCGTACCGCGCGGATTGAGGAAGCGCGGCGCCTCCTTGAGCAGCGTGCGCACGGCATCGAGCCCGTCTTCGCCGCCCGCAAGCGCAAGCCTTGGCTCGTGCCGGTACTCGGGGGGTAGCGCGTCCATCGCCCTTGCGGTCACGTAGGGTGGATTGCAGATGATGAGGTCGTAACTCTTCTCCGGCAGGTTGGCGAAGAGATCCGAGCAAATCAGGTTGATGCGGTCGGCCAGCCCGTAGTCGCTGACGTTGCGCTGCGCGACCGCCAGCGCCTCGGGCGAGATGTCGACGGCGTCGATGTCCGCATTCGCATAGGCGTGCGCGAGGACGATCGCAAGGCACCCCGAACCCGTGCACATGTCGAGCGCGGTCTCGACCGCGTCGGCGGGTCCGACGTTGTCTTCGAGTCCCCCTGGCAGCAGTTCCGCAATGCAGGAGCGGGGAACGATGACGCGCTCGTCGACGTAGAACCGAAAGTCGCCAAGCCACGCCTCGTGCGTCAGGTACGCGGCAGGAATGCGCTCGTCGATGCGGCGCGTGAAGAGCTGCGCCAATACCTGCCGCTCGCTCTGCGTCAATCGGGCATCGAGGAACGGGTCGAGCTGGTCCAGCGGCAGGTGCAACGCGTGCAGGAGCAGGTACGCAGCCTCGTCGTAGGCCTCGCTGCTGCCGTGGCCGAAGGCGAGCTTCGCTTCACCGAAGCGCGAGACGGCGAAGCGCAGCCAGTCGCGCAGCGTTTCCAGTTCCCCCGCAGCAATCGGGCTCATCGGCGTGCCGCGTGCACGACCAGCAGCCGCTCGAGCACGCCGCGATAGATCGCCGACAGCGGCTCGAGGTCGGCGACGCGCACGCGCTCGTTCAATTTGTGAATGGTGTCGTTGACGGGACCCAGTTCGACGATTTCGGGGCAGATGTCGGCAATGAAGCGGCCGTCCGACGTGCCGCCCTCGCACGACACTAACGGCGTCAAACCCGTCACCGCGCGGACGGCGTCGGTGACGGCATCGACCAGCGCGCCGCGCGCCGTCAGGAACGGCCTACCCCATCCGGTCCACTCGAGTTCGTAGTCGAGTCCGTAATGGCAAACCACCGCCTCGAGGCGTTGTTGCAGCGCTTCGCGCGGAGTCTCCGGAGAGTGGCGGAAGTTGAACTTGAGCTCCAGCGATCCGGGGATCACGTTGGTCGCGCCGGTACCGGCGCGGATGTTCGAGCATTGCCAGGTCGTGGGCGGAAAATAGGCGTTGCCCGCGTCCCAGACGGTGCTCGCGAGTTCAGCGAGCGCAGGTGCGAGTTCATGGATCGGGTTGCGCGCATGCTGCGGATAGGCGACGTGGCCCTGGATGCCGCGGACGGTCAATGTCCCCGACAGCGTGCCGCGGCGACCGTTCTTGATCATGTCGCCGAGCACGGCGGCGGACGAGGGCTCGCCGACGATGCAATAGTCGATGCGCTCGCCGCGCGCGGCCAACCGCTCGACGATCTTCACCGTGCCGTCGGTGGCGGGGCCTTCCTCGTCGGAAGTGATGAGCAGCGCGATTGATCCCGGCGCATCGGGCTGCGCGGCGACGAATTCCTCGATCGCGGTGACGAAGGCGGCCAGCGAACTCTTCATGTCGGCGGCGCCGCGGCCATACAGATAGCCGTCGCGCAGCGTCGGCACGAAAGGGTCCGAAATCCAGTCTTCCAGCGGCCCGGTGGGCACGACATCGGTATGCCCGGCGAAGCAAACCAGCGGTGCTGTCATTCCGCGCCGTGCCCACAGGTTGGTCACGCCTTTGGAAACCAGCGTTTCGCAGGCGAAGCCGAGCGGCGCGAGGCGCCTTTGCAGCAGCGCCTGGCAGCCACCGTCATCGGGGGTCGGCGAGCGCAGCGCAATCAGTTCGCGTACCAGCGAGAGTGTCGGGTGCGCGGCCGTGTCCATGCCGCCGATGGTAACAAATGCGTGGTTCGAGCCCGATGCCGGACTCCCGGCCTCAATACGCGCGATCGAGCAGTTCGGGATTGATGGTCATCGACGTGAAATCGGCACCCGGTCGCCGCTCGACCTTGCCGTCGCTTTCCGACTCCATCGAGTCGATGCGCGCGGTCGGATTGTTCTGGTTGATCTGCCAGGCCAGGTTGGTCGGCGAATCGGAGCCGATCATCGCTTCCTCGTAGGTGATGACGCCGTCGAGGTAGAGCCGGCACAGCGCCTGTTCGAAGGTCTGCGACCCCGGGTACAGCGACTGTTCCATCGCCTCCTTGATCTGCGAAAACTCGCCGTTCTTGATGAGTTCGGCGATCAGCGAGGTGTTGAGCAGGATCTCGACGGCCGGCTGCTGTTCGCCCTCGCGATTGCGGATCAGGCGCTGACAGATGATCGCGCGCAAGCCGATCGAAAGGTCGGACAGCACGGCCGAACGTGCGTCGTAGGGAAAGAGATTGATGATCCGCGACAGCGCGTGGTAGCTGTTGTTGGCGTGGATCGTCGTCAGGCACAGATGGCCGGTCAGCGTGTGCAGCAGCGCCGACTGCATGGTTTCCTTGTCTCGAACCTCGCCGACCATGATGAGGTCGGGCGCCTCGCGCAGCGCATTCTGCAGCGCCGCGTTGTAGGCGGTGGTGTCGACACCGATTTCACGCTGGTTGACGATGCTCTGCTTGTGCTCGAACAGATACTCGATCGGATCCTCGATGGTCAGGATATGTCCGGACTTGGTCGAGTTGCGGTGGTCGATCATCGCCGCCAGCGTCGTCGACTTGCCCGAGCCGGTGGCGCCGGCGACCAGCACCAGCCCGCGCTTTTGCATGACCAGGTCGAGCAGCACCGACGGCAGCTTCAGTTGCTCGAACGGCGGCACGTTGCTGCGTACGTAGCGGATGACCAGCGAAATCGTGCCGCGCTGGCGGAAGATGTTGACGCGGAAGTTGCCGACGCTGCGGTCGAGGTGCGAGAGGTTCATTTCCAGCGTATTCTCGAACTCGCGCGCCTGTTCCTTGCTCATCAGCTCGTAGGCGATGCGGCGGACCGTGTCGATGTCCATCGGCTGTGTCGACACCGGCTGCACGACGCCGTTGACCTTGATGTTGATCGGCGCCCCGCAGGAAATGAACAGGTCGGAGGCCTGCTTCTCCGCCATCAGCTTGAACAGTCGATCGAGATACATGCGCACCCCTTGCACGTTGGCGGCGCGCGAGCCGCGCCGTCGCTGCCGGCATTCCGGCCTCCTGCGCGCATTGCCGACTTGTGGCGATCACGCGTCGAGGGTCTGAAGGTCGTGGATTTCCATGATAATGTCATGAATTGGCGGTGTCATCCACCACCAGCGTACCTGGCCGTCGAGCGTGCCGATCACGGCTGGCCACGGTGGCGCCTCGCTTCGACAGCCCTTTCAACTTCATTGGCAAAGCAAGTTTCATGCTGGCAATCATTGGTGGTAGTGGTTTGACGCGGCTGTCGACTTTGGCGATCGCCCACCGCGAGGTCGTGCGTACACCCTATGGTGACCCGTCGTCCGCGTTGTTGTTCGGCCAGATCGGCGGCCGCGACGCCGTGTTTCTCGCGCGGCACGGTCACGGCCACACGATTCCTCCGCATCGCGTCAACTACCGCGCGAACATCTGGGCACTGCGCAACAAGGGCGCCCGCGCGGTCCTTGCCGTGGCCTCGGTCGGCGGCATCCGGGCCTGCGACGCTGGCGACCTGGTCCTGCCGCATCAGCTGATCGACTACACTTCGGGGCGGCAAACGACGTTTTTCGACAGCGGCGAGGGCGCCGTCGTTCACGTCGACTTCACGCATCCGTATTCGCCGGAACTGCGCGAGTGCTGCCTCGACGCGGCGCGCATCGCCGGCATCGCGCTGCGTGACGGCGGTGTCTACGGCGCCGTCAATGGCCCGCGCCTCGAAACCGTGGCCGAGATCGACCGGCTGGAGCGGGATGGCGCAACGATGGTCGGCATGACCGGCATGCCCGAGGCGGCGCTGGCCCGCGAAGCAGGGCTCGCCTACGCGGCGATCTGCGTCGTCGTCAACCATGCCGCAGGCCGCGGCGACAGCACCCACGAGGTGTCGATGGACGGCATCTCGCAGATGCTCGAAACCGCGATGGACAAGGTCCGCACGGTGCTCGATCACGTTGTCCCGCGCGCGTAGATTGGCCTGCGTCAGGTCCAACCAATGATCCACGACATTCTGCGCATGGGCGATCCGCGTCTGTTCGAACGCTCGCGCGAGGTCGAGCACATCGGCGGTCCGGAACTGCGCGCGCTGCTCGCCGACATGCGCGAGACGATGCAGGCGCACGACGGCGCCGGCCTCGCGGCGCCGCAGATTGGCGTGCCGCTGCGGGTCGTGATCTTCGGTGTCGAGCGCAATCCCCGCTATCCGGATGCCGAGCCGGTGCCGTACACCGAACTCGTCAACCCGGTGCTGACCCCGCTCTCCGACGACGACGAGGAGGACGGCTGGGAAGGCTGCCTGTCGGTCCCGGGCTTTCGCGGCCTGGTGCCGCGCTTCGCGCGCCTGCGTTACGAAGGCTACGGTCCCGATGGTCGGCACATCGCTCGCGATGTCGACGGCTTCCACGCTCGCGTGGTCCAGCACGAGTGCGATCACCTGGACGGGATCTTGTATCCGCAGCGAATCCGGGACCTGCGCCGCTTCGGCTTCACCGACGTGCTGTTCCCTGAAATGGCCGGCACCGCCGGAATGGACGAGTAGCGAAACCTAGATTTTGAGTTCTTCGTAGAGCGCGGTTTCGAGCCGCAGCAGCGCCTGCCCGTCGTGCAGCGGCGCGCCGTCGATCAGGAACACGTCCTCGGCGCGATCGCCAAGCGTGTTGATCTTGGCGCTGACCACGTTGACGTTGGCGCGGGCCAGCGTGTAGGCGACGCGCGCGAGCAGTCCCGGGCGGTCGCCGGCGACTACCTCGAGGATGTAGTGCGTGCCCTTGTCGTCGGGGAAAATCTGCACTTCGGGCGTCAAGGGAAAGTGCTTCAGCAGCCGCGGAATGCGTCCCTCCTGGGGAGGAGCCAGCGGAGGCTGCTCGGCCAGGAGCTGCGAGAGCTCGAACTCGACCATTTGCAGCGTATCGCGGTACGAGGTTCCCGATGGCGCCGGATCGTGGAGCGCAAAGGTGTCGAGCGCGCGGCCGTTGCGCGTCGTGTGGATCTTGGCCTCCAGAATCGACAGCCCAGTGCGCCCGAAAAAGCCGCAGAGCCGCGCGAACAGCTCCTTCTGGTCAGGAAGGTAGACCAGCACCTGCATGCCGGCGCCGTCGCGCGCCAGCCTCGCCTTCACCACCGGTTCGCTGCGCTCGACCCGCCAGTACAGGTGGCGCGCATGCCAGGCGATTTCCTCGGCGGTATGGCGCTGGAAGTAGGGCGTGTCGAGCCATTTCCACAGCTTCTGCTCGGAGCCCTCGGGAACAGCGTACAGCCGCAGCAATCGTTGCGCTTCCAGGCGCCGCGCTTCGACGCTGTCGGTCACCGTCCGCGCCGGTGCCGTGCCCGCCAGCACGGCGCGTGCGGCGTGGAAGAGATCCTCGAGCAGCTTGCCCTTCCAGTTGTTCCACACCTTGGGGCTTGTGCCGCGGATGTCGGCGACGGTGAAAAGATAGAGCGCGATGAGCCGCCGCTCGTTGCCCATCCTCCGAGCGAAGGCGGCAATGACGTCGGGGTCGGACAGGTCCTGCTTTTGCGCGGTGGACGACATCAACAGGTGATCGGTGACCAGCCAGGCGACGAGTTCGGTGTCCTCTGCGGACAGCGCATGCGCCCGGCAGAAGCGCCGCGCGTCGCGGGCGCCGAGCGCCGAATGGTCGCCGCCACGTCCTTTCGCGATATCGTGGAAAAGACCCGCGACGTAGAGTAGTTCGCGCCGCTCGAAATCGGCGATCAGGCGCGAGCACAGCGGGTATTCGTGCGCGTGCTGCGCCTCGGTGAAGCGGCGCAGGTTGCGGATGACCATCAGGATGTGCTCATCCACCGTGTCCACGTGGAAGAGGTCGTGCTGCATTTGCCCGACGATGCGCCCGAATACCGGCAGGTACTGCCCGAGGATTCCGTACAGGTTCATCCGGCGCAGGCCGTGCAGCAGGCCGCGCTCGATACGGAACATCTCGATGAAGCGCTCGCGGTTTGCTGCATCGCGCCGGAACGCACCGTCGATCAGTCGCCGTCCGTGCCAGAGTGCGCGCAAGGTCCTGGCCGTCATGCCCTTCAATTCGCGATGTCTTTGCAGCAACAGGAAGGCATCGAGGATCGCGCCGGGCCGGCGCTCGAAGACGCGCTCGTCGCGTAGATCGAGCAGCTCGTCGACCTGCTGGAACTCGGCATCGATCGGCAGCGGTTCGGCGGCTGTCGGGTAGATGCGCGCACTCAGGTTCTGCAGCAGGAGGGTGTTCAGTTGCCGAACCAGGATCGCGGCGCGGTAGTAGCGCTGCATCAGCTGTTCGCTGGCCCGCTTCGCACGCGTGTCGGCGAGTCCGAGTTGTTCGGCGAGGGCGGACTGGGCGTCGAAGACCAGCCGGTCCTCGCGGCGATTCATCAGGTAGTGCAGGCGGACGCGCAACGCCCCGATCAGGCGCTCCTGGCGCGACGCTGCGCGTGCTTCACCTGCGGTCATGAGTCCATTGCGCGCCAGCTCCCGCCACGTCTTTCCGAAGCCGGCCGCGCGGGCGATCCACAGCACCGAGGCCAGGTCGCGCAGGCCGCCCGGACTCTCCTTGACGTTGGGCTCGAGGTTGTAGATCGCGTCCTGGTATTTCAGGTGCCGCTGCTGCTGCTCCAGAGCCTTCGCGTCGTAGAACACGCGAATGTCGACGTGTGCTGCAAATTGCGCGCGGAAGCGCCGGAAGAGCTCGCACGAGCCGGCGAGCAGCCGGTGCTCGAGCAGGCTGGTCTCGATCGTGACGTCTGCCTTCATTTCGACAATGCATTCTTCGATCGTGCGCACCGCATGCGACAGTTCGATGCCGATGTCCCAAAGCGTGGCGAAAAAGCGCTCGATGGCAGTGGCGGGCGGCGCGTCGGCGTGCGGCATCAGGATCAGCACGTCAACGTCGGAGTGCGGAAACAACTGTCCGCGCCCGTAGCCGCCGACCGCCAGGGCGGCGAGCCCCACGGGCATCGCGCTCTCGGACCAGATGCCGCGGATCACGGCGTCGACCAGCCGCGCGTGTTCTCGCAACAGACGTGCGGTGTCGGGCCTGGCAAAGAACGCTTCGCGCAGGACTGCTCGGCGTTCGCGCAATTCGCCGCGCCAGAACGCGACGCGTGGACCGGCCTCGTCTGCGGTAGCCGTAGCCGCAGAGTCTGCCGGCGGGGCGGGATGCGCCATCGAAGGCGGAGACTACTGCTCCGCGGCGACGGGCGGCGAGGGCGTTCCGGCGGACACCGTGAGCACTTCGAAGCCGTCGGGTGTCACCAAAACCGTGTGCTCCCATTGCGCCGACAGCGAATGATCGGCGGTGACGATGGTCCAGCCATCGGCCAGGCAGCGGATCGCCGCGCGACCGGCGTTGATCATCGGCTCGATGGTGAAGATCATGCCGGGTTGCAGCTTGAGTCCGGCGCCGGTGCGCCCATAGTGCAGCACCTGCGGCTCCTCGTGAAACGCGCGGCCGATGCCGTGGCCGCAAAATTCGCGAACCACCGAGAAGCCGTGGCTTTCGGCAAAGCGCTGGATCGCCGCGCCGATGTCGCCGAGGTGCGCACCGGGCCGCACCGCGCGTATGCCGCGCCACATCGCCTCGTAGGTCGTTTCGGACAGGCGCCGGGCCTGAATCGATGACTTGCCGACCTGGAACATGCGGCTGGTGTCACCGTGAAAGCCGTCCTTGATGACGGTAACGTCGATGTTGACGATGTCGCCGTCCTTGAGTTTCCTGTCCCCGGGGATGCCGTGGCAGACGACATGATTGACCGACGTGCACAGCGAGGCCGGATACGGTGAATGTCCGGGCGGCGCGTAGTTGAGCGTCGCCGGCTTCGTCTGCTGCACGCCGAGCATGTGCTCATGCGCGAGTTCGTTGATCGTGCCGGTGGTGACGCCAGGCTGGACATGCGGCGTCAGGAAATCGAGCAGTTCGGAGGCGAGACGGCCGGCTACGCGCATGCCGTCGATTTCCTCCGGCGTCTTCAGGTTGACGGACATCGGCGGCGAGCGTCAGATGCGCAGCAACTCGTTGATGCTGGTCTTCGATCGCGTCTTCGCGTCGACCTGCTTGACGATCACCGCGCAATACAGGTGGCACCCGGAATCGCCGGCGGGAAGGCTGCCGGCGACGACGACCGAGCCCGCCGGCACGCGGCCGTAGGAAACGCTGCTGCGTGCGCGATCGTAGATCCGCGTGCTCTGGCCCAGGAAGACGCCCATGCCGAGCACCGAGTTCGCCTCGACGATCACGCCCTCGACGACCTCCGATCGGGCGCCGATGAAGCAGTTATCTTCGATGATCGTCGGATTCGCCTGCAGCGGCTCGAGTACGCCGCCGATGCCCACGCCTCCCGACAGGTGGACGTTGCGGCCGATCTGCGCGCAGGAGCCGACGGTGGCCCAGGTGTCGACCATCGTGCCTTCGTCGACGTAGGCGCCGATGTTCACGAACGACGGCATCAACACCACGTTGCGGGCGACGAAGGCGCCGCGCCTGGCCATCGCCGGAGGCACGACGCGCACACCCGACGCGGCGAAGTCGGCGTCGCTGTAGCGCGCGAACTTGGTCGGCACCTTGTCGTAGAAGCGAAACGGTGCGACGGGGCCCTCGAGGCCGATTCCCACGTTGTCGGAAAGCCGGAACGACAGCAGCACCGCCTTTTTCAGCCACTGGTGCGTGACCCAGTCGCCGTCGGTTTTCTCCGCCACGCGCAGCGTGCCGGCGTCGAGTTCGGCGATCACCTGCGCGACCGCCTCGCGCAGTTCCGCGGGCGCTGCGGCGGGTGTCAGTTCCGCGCGTCGTTCCCACGCGGCATCGATGATGGCGGCAAGATTGGACATGAGCGCCTATTCGCAAAAAGCGCGAATTATAGCGTGCCGCCTGCGACCGCCCCACTGTCGGCGGTCAGCGTGCGGCGACTTCGGATTCCTGCAGGCGCCGGCAAAACTCGACCAGCCTGTCGACCGCGTCGGCGCATTCGTCTTCCTGGGCCACCAGCGCCAGTCGGACCCGGCGCCGTCCCGGATTGTGGCCATGCGCGTCGCGCGCAACAAAGCTGCCGGGCAACACCGACACGTTTTCCTCGGCGAAGAGCCTGCGCGCGAACTCGGTGTCGTCGATCGTTGTGCTCGCCCAGAGGTAGAACGCTGCGTCGGGCATCGTGCAGGGAAGGACCGCGGCAACCTGCGGCTGCAGCCGCGCGAATTTCGACGCGTACTCCGCGCGGTTGGCGCGCACGTGCGACTCGTCGCTCCACGCTGCGATGCTCGCCGCCGCAACCGCACCCGACATTGCGCTGCCGTGATACGTCCGGTAGAGCAGGAACGAGCGCATCAGCGCCGCGTTGCCCGCAACGTAGCCGGAGCGCAGCCCGGGCGCGTTGGAGCGCTTGGACAGGCTGCCGAACACCGCCAGACGCGGAAATCCGGCGCGGCCCAATGCCTGCGCGGCGGCAAGCGCGCCCAGCGGCGGCTTCGCTTCGTCGAAGTAGATTTCCGAATAGCATTCGTCGGAGGCGATGACGAAACCATGGCGATCCGACAGCGCAAACAGCTCGCGCCATCCGGCGAGATCGAGCACGCGGCCGGTCGGATTGTCGGGCGAGCACACGTAGAGCAGCTGGGTACGCGCCCAGACCTCGGCGGGCACTTCGCGCCACGTGTGCGCGAACCCCGCGGCAGGGTCGGCGTTGACACAATGCACCTGCGCGCCGGCGAGCAGCGCTGCGCCCTCGTAGATCTGGTAGAAGGGATTCGGAACGACGACCGTGGCGCCGGGGCGGCTGCCGTCGATGACGACCTGGCCGAAGGCGAACAGCGCCTCGCGGCTGCCGAGCACCGGCAACACCTGCGTCACCGGATCGAGCGACGGCAATCCGTGTCGGCGGGAGAGCCAACCGGCGATCGCCTCGCGCAGGGCCGGCGACCCGGACGTCGTGGGATAATTTGCGAAGGCGCCGGCGCCGGCGACCAGTGCGTCGACGATCAATCGCGGCGTCGGGTGCTTCGGTTCCCCAATCGACAGGCTAATCGCCCGCTTGGCGGGGTTGGCCTCGACGCCGGCGAACAGCGCACGCAGCTTTTCGAATGGGTAAGGTTGCAGCAGCGCGAGCCTGGGATTCAAGGAAGGAGTCCGTGCGAATGAGCGACGATTATAGCGGCGCGGGAATCGCTGGCGTCGGTTGGCATGGGTCGACGCGATGAAGGACGCCGTCGTCCGCGTAGCCGCCGCCATCGCCACGCTGCTCGCGCTGGCGCTGCTGGCGACGGTGGTGGCACACTGGGGCTGGCAAATCATGGGCCCGCGTCCCGTGCATATCGTTCCGGCGGCGCCGGCGGACCCTGTCGCCGCGATCGTCGCGTCGGGCTTGTGGTCGACGCCCGGACCGGCGGCACCGCCCGCGGCACCCGTCGACGACCGCGCGACGCTCGCCACCGGCGATACGCGCTTGCTCGGCGTGTTCGCCGAGCGCGACGGCGCCGGCTATGCGCTGTTCCGGTTGCCGTCAGGGTCCAGGCTCGTCGCTACCGGGCAGGAGATCGCGCAAGGGGCGACGCTGGTCGCCGTGCGACCCGACGGCATCACCGTGCGTGATGCTGGCGGTGAACACCGGATAGCTTTGCGCGCCGAGCCGGCGGCCCGCACGGCGCCAGTGCGGCCCGTTGCGGCGAAGTCCGCACGCAGTGCCGCGTGCGCGCCGCCGGCGGGATTCCGCGGCAGCGTGCTGCGGCTCAACGCCGAGCTCTTCCAGGGCATCATTGCAAAGCCGGAGAGCTGGACCGCGCTGCTGGTGGCGGAGCGGGGTGCGCTCGCCGTCCGTGACGACAGCGGCTTCGTGACCATGCTGGCGATGCAAAAGGGCGACCGGCTGGAGCAGGCGAACGGCGTCGCGCTGACCGTTCCCGACGACGTTGTCAGAGCGGTGCTCAAGCCGCTGGCCGCGCAGCAGCCGGTTCGGGTCAGCGGCAGTCGCAACGGTTCGCCGCGGGAATGGCTGTTGCTCAACGCCGGGAGTTGTCCGTAGCGTGGGCCCTTCGGGGATGCAGGGGTGCCGCGGCGCGAGTATTGCGCGTCCGGCTTCAGTCGGACGCCTTGCGGGCTCTCGAAAACCGTCGGGCTGAAGCCTGAACTGCATGGAGGGTGGGCGGTACTGCGCACGCTTCGGGACCGGTCCTGAGCCGAACCTAGCTCTCCGGCAACCACGACAGCAACTCGAGCGGTTGCCTGATCCAACCCGTTGCCGGCCAGGCGCCGGGAGCGCCGGAGTTGCCCATGTAGCCGTAGCCGGCAACGATCGTCGTCATGCCCGCGGCCTGCCCGGCCTCGATGTCGCGCAGGTCGTCGCCGACGTAGACGCATGCTGCCGGCAATGCGTGCAATACCTTCGCCGCGTGCAGCAGTGGCGCCGGATGTGGCTTGGGGTTCGGCGTCGTATCACCCGAGACGACGACCGCCGCACGCTGCGTGAGTCCGAGTGCGGCGACGACCGGCAGCGTGAAGCGCGAGTGCTTGTTGGTGACGATGCCCCAGGACAGACCACGCTGCTCGATCGTCGATAGCAGCGCTTCGACACCGGCGAAGAGCCGGGTCGTTTCGGCGAGACACTGTGCGTAGTGCGCAAGAAACGCGTCGCGCAGCGACGCGTACTCGGCATGGTCGGTGGTGACGCCCATGCCTGCGTCGAGGAGCCCGCGTGCGCCTGACGAAGCATATGCGCGCAAGCCGGCGACCGGCACCGGCGGCAGCCCGTGGTCGGCGCGCAGGCGGTTGAGGGCGAGGGCCAGGTCGCCCGCGGAATCGGCCAGAGTGCCGTCGAGATCGAACAGCACCGCCGAAACCGGCAGCCGCCGCGCCGTGGCGCTACCCGGCATGCGCCGGCTTGCGAAAGGCTGCGAGGTAGTTCACCGTGGCATTGGCCTCGATGCGGTACTCGCGGGTCAGCACGTTGTAGCTCATGCCCGCGAGCCTCTCGAGGTCGAGTCCGGCGCGACGGGCGAAGCCCGCCAGTTCCGCCGGACGGATGAACCGCGTCCAGTCGTGCGTTCCGCGCGGCAGCAAGCGCAGCAGGTACTCGGCGCCAAGGATGGCGAACAGATACGACCTCGGATTGCGATTCAGCGTGGCGAACACCACGCTGCCGCCGGGTTTGGCGAGCACGGCGCAGGCGGCCACGATCGAAGCCGGGTCGGGAACGTGCTCGAGCAATTCCATGCACGTGACGACGTCGTAGTGCGCGGGGGTCTCCAGCGCCAGCGCCTCGGCGGCGATCTGCCGGTATTCGACTTCGATACCGGATTCGAGGCGGTGCAGTCGGGCAACGCCGAGCGCCTTCCCGGACAGATCGATCCCGGTCACGCGGGCACCGGCGGCTGCCATCGCTTCGGAAAGAATGCCGCCGCCACAACCGACATCGAGCACGTCCTTGCCGGCGAGCCCACCGGCGACTTCATCGATCCAGCGCATCCGCAGCGGATTGATCGCGTGCAGCGGTCCGAATTCGCTGGTCGGATCCCACCAGCGGTGCGCCGTGTCCGAAAACTTGGCGAGTTCGGCCGGGTCGGCGTTGATCGATGCGGGCGCCGCGGCGGGTGTGGAAATTTCGCGAGCGGTCATGGGAGTCGATGCGGGAGTCGACACGCAGTGGCGAGCCGGTGCTGCCACGCGCGAGTGCGCATCAGCACGTCGGGCACGTCGACCGTGTCCAGGCGCCG
This sequence comes from Burkholderiales bacterium, assembly GCA_020853025.1. GTDB lineage: Bacteria > Pseudomonadota > Gammaproteobacteria > Burkholderiales > Casimicrobiaceae > VBCG01. The sequence continues at coordinate 139,802 of JADYZP010000009.1, read as the reverse complement.
GTCACTGAGCATTCTAACGCCGCGCACCCAGACGTCGGTGACGCAATCGCGTCCGACGACGTTGACCAGGTGCGACACCGGATCGAATACCGGTTGCGTGGCGAGTTCGGACAGGTCCACGGCGATCACGTCCGCGTCCTTGCCAACCTCCAGCGAACCGGTCACGCGGTCGAGGCCCAACGCGCGCGCACCGTTGAGCGTGGCCATCCGCAGCACCGTCGCGGCGGGTCCGGCGGCGGCGTCGCCGGTGGCGATCTTGGCCAACAGGCTGGCGAGCCGCATCTCGGCAAAGAGGTCGAGCCGGTTATTGGATGCGGCGCCGTCGGTACCGAGCGCGATGTTGACACCCGCTGCGAGCAGCGCGGACACGGGAGCGATGCCGCTCGCCAGCTTCAAGTTCGACGTGGGGCAGTGCACGACGTGGCAACCCTGCGCAGTAAGCATGGCGATGTCGGCGTCACCCAGGTGTACGGCGTGGATGGCGATGAAACCCGGTCCGGTGGCGCCCAGCGCGTCGAGGCGCGCCAGTGGCGTCATGCCGGTCGTCGCGAGCGCGCGCTCCACTTCATCGCGCGTTTCGGCGAGGTGCGTCTGGATAGGCAGGTCGAGCTGGCGCGCGTAGGTGACGATGGAGGACCAGGCCGCGTCGCCCACCGTGTACGGCGCATGCGGGGCAAGCGCGAAGCTCAAATGCGGCACGTGGCGGAAGGCGTCGCGCGCCTCGAGCCCGCGCGCCAGGTAGGCGTCGGCGTCGGCAGCGTAGGGGGTCGGGAAGTCGAGCACGGGCGCGCCGACCAGCGCGCGCATGCCGGTGCTTTCGTAGGCGCGCGCGGCGGCCTCCGGATAGAAGTACATGTCGTTGCAGCAGGTGACGCCGCCGCGCAGCATCTCGGCGGCGGCAAGCAGCGTACCGTCGAACACGAACTCGGGCGAAACGAAGCGGGCCTCGCAGGGCCAGATGTGGTCTTCCAGCCAAGGCTTGAGCGGCACGTCGTCGGCGATACCGCGCAGCAGCGTCATTGCCGAGTGCGTATGCGCGTTGACCAGCCCGGGGAGCAGCACGTGCGACGGGAAAGCAAGCGCCTGGCGTGGCGCATACGCCGCGTCCGCCACTGCGGCCGGCAGCAGCGCCACCACACGGCCGGCGTCGACGAGCAGAGCGTGGCCGGTCAAGGACCCGGCCGGTTCGATCGGGACGATCCACTGCGCATCGATGCGCAGGTCGACGCTTTCCTTGTCCATTGATCGCGCGCGCCAACGACAAAGCCCCGCACGGGGCGGGGCTTTGTCTTCAGGCTTCGCCTTGAAGTCTAGCGGCGGACGCCTTCGCCCTTCACTTCGACCTCGACGCGGCGCAGCGGTGCGTAGCAGGCGACGAGTTCCTTCCAGTTCTTCTGCTTGCAGACCACGCCCGGGATCGGCTGCGTCTTACCCATGCCCAGCGTCTCGATCCTGTCCTTCGGCACGCCCTTGCTGACCAGGTAATCGCGAACGGCATCGGCGCGACGCTCGGACAGCTTCTGGTTGTACTGCTGCGTGCCGATCGGGTCGGTGTGGCCGGTGACCAGCACCAGTTCGAGCTTCTGGACCTGGCCGAGCTTGGCGATGATCTCGGTGTCGATCGCGGCCTTGCCTTCCGGCTTCAGCGCGTACTTGTCGAAGTCGAACAGTGCCTTCGACGCCAGCGTGACCTTCTGCACTTGCGGCGCGGCCGGCGGAGCGGGCTTCGGCGCGGGTGCCGGCGGCTTCGGGGCCGGAGCGGGCGGCGCGGCCGGTGGCGCAGCAGGCTTCTTCGGCACGAGGTCGGGATCGCACTGGACGATGGCCTGCGCCGGGGTCCAGTAGAGCTGCCGGTAGCACAGGTTGCCGGACAGGCCCTTCGTGCTGTTGTAGACACCACTCTTCACGACCCCATCGGTCGGCGTCGGGAACGAATTGCAGACATACCCCGGCGAGCAAGGCGCCGTTCCGGGCACGTACCCCTTGGTTTGCGCGATCGCGCCGCCAGCGAAGGCCGCGGCGAGCACGCCGGCAACTGCACCGGAGACCAGACGTCGAGTCATTGTTTCACCCCTTTAACTTTGGTTTTGAACAAATTCTGCGGTTTTGGGCGCAAGGACACGATGGCCCCGGCGTCGAATGCGATATCTCCGCGGCGAATATAGCACACGGGTTTTCTCGCCGCAAAGAAAACCCCGGCATCGGGCGCTACGGAGATTCGACTGTCGCGGCAATACAACGCCGTGATAAAATTACGTGATTTCAAGGGCCTCCGGGCGCTTGATCAAGGCTTTGCGTGCCACATCTTGGTGCGCGTGGCCGGGCGCCGGACGGAAAAGCGCGCGCTCCGGCGGCGTTCTCCAGCCAACGCCGCCCTGTCTCCGTTTCACCCCATACTTCGCGGAAAATCATGGAGCAGTTCGCCAAAGAAACCCTCCCGGTCAGCCTCGAAGCCGAGATGCGGCACAGCTACCTCGATTACGCGATGAGCGTGATCGTCGGCCGGGCGCTGCCCGACGTGCGCGATGGCCTGAAGCCGGTGCATCGACGCGTACTGTTCGCGATGCACGATGCCAACATCACCTGGAACCGCTCGTACGTGAAGTGCGCCCGCGTCGTCGGCGACGTCATGGGCAAGTACCACCCGCACGGGGACCAGGCCATTTACGACACGCTGGTCCGTATGGCGCAGGATTTTTCGCTGCGCTATCCGCTGGTCGACGGCCAGGGGAACTTCGGCTCGGTGGACGGCGACAACGCCGCGGCGATGCGCTACACCGAGTGCCGGCTGCAGAAGATCGCGGCCGAGATGCTGGCGGACCTCGACCGCGAGACGGTCGACTTCGCCCCCAACTACGACGGCAAGGAGCAGGAGCCCACGGTCCTGCCTTCCCGGCTGCCGAATCTGCTGATCAACGGCTCGTCGGGCATCGCGGTCGGCATGGCGACCAACATTCCGCCGCACAACCTGGCCGAGACCATCGGTGGCTGCCTCGCGGTGCTGGGCAATCCCGACATCAGCGTCGATGAATTGATGGAGGTGATCCCGGCGCCCGACTTCCCGACCGCAGGGATCATCTACGGACTCGAAGGCGTGCGCGAGGGCTACCGCACGGGCCGCGGTCGTGTCGTCATCCGAGCGCGCACGCATGTCGAGGATCTCGAGCGCGGCGGCCGGCAGGCGATCATCGTCGATGAAATTCCGTACCAGGTGAACAAGGCGAACCTGCTGGTGCGCATCGGCGAACTGGTGCGCGAGAAGAAGCTCGACGGCATTTCCGACCTGCGTGACGAGTCGGACCGCGCCGGCATGCGCGTCGTGATCGAGCTGAAGCGCGGCGAAGTTCCCGAAATCGTCCTCAACAACCTGTTCAAGCTGACGCAGCTGCAGGACAGCTTCGGCATGAACATGGTCGCGCTGGTCGACGGTCAGCCGCGGCTGCTCGATCTCAAGCAGTTCCTCGTCTACTTCCTGATCCACCGGCGCGAAGTCATCACCCGGCGCACCGTCTACGACCTGCGCCGTGCCCGCGAGCGTGGCCACATCCTGGAAGGCCTGGCGGTGGCGCTGTCGAACGTCGACGAGATCATCGCGCTGATCAAGTCGTCGCCGACGCCGCCGGAGGCCAAGGCCGCGCTGATGGGCAGGCTCTGGCGCTCGAACGTGGTCGAGGCGATGCTGCAGCGTGCGGCGGCCGATGCGGCGCGGCCCGACGGGCTGCCGCTCGAGTTCGGCTGGCGGCGCGACGACGCGGAGTCAGGCTATCGGCTCTCCGACGCGCAGGCTCAGGCCATCCTCGAATTGCGGCTGCAGCGCCTGACCGGCCTCGAGCAGGACAAGATCACCGCCGAATACCGTGACGTGATGGACCAGATCGTCGATCTGCGCGACATCCTCGCCAGGCCTGAGCGCGTGACCACGATCATCGGCGACGAACTGGCGGCGATTCGCGACCAGTTCGGCGACGCGCGCCGCTCGGAGATCATCGCGCAGGGGGTCGACCTGTCGATGGAGGACCTGATTGCGCCGGAGGAGATGGTCGTGACGCTGTCGCACGGCGGCTACATGAAGGCGCAGCCGGTCGACGAGTACCGTGCGCAGAAGCGCGGCGGGCGTGGCAAGCAGGCGACCGCCACCAAGGAAGACGACTTCGTCGACCGGATGTTCATCGCCAACACGCACGATTTCATCCTGTGTTTCTCCAATCGCGGCCGCGTCTACTGGCTCAAGGTCTACAACGTGCCGCAGGGCTCGCGCGCGTCGCGCGGCAAGCCGATCGTCAACCTGGTGCCGTTGGTCGACAACGAGAAAATCACGGCCATACTTCCGGTCAAGGAGTTCACCGACAACCAGTTCGTATTCATGGCCACCGCCTTCGGCACGGTGAAGAAGACTCCGCTATCCGACTTCTCCAGGCCGCGGCCGTCGGGAATCATCGCGGTGGACTTGACCGACGGCGACTCGCTTATCGGCGCGGCGCTGACCGAAGGCACGCACGACGTGATGCTGTTCAGTTCCGGCGGCAAGGCGGTGCGCTTCGCCGAGGACGACGTGCGGCCGATGGGCCGCAACGCGCACGGCGTGCGCGGGATGATGCTCGAGAAGACGCAGCGCGTGATTTCGATGCTGGTCGCCGAGGACGAGGCGCAGTCGGTGCTGACCGCCACCGAGAATGGCTACGGCAAGCGCACGCCGATCGTCGAATACACGCGCCACGGCCGCGGCTCCAAGGGCATGATCGCGATCCAGCAGACCGAGCGTAACGGCCAGGTGGTCGCCGCCGCGCTCGTGCATCCGGACGACGAGGTCATGCTCATCTCGACCGGCGGCGTGCTGATCCGGACGCCGGTGAAGTCCATTCGCGAAATGAGCCGGTCGACGCAAGGGGTGACGCTGATCAACCTGGCCGACGGCGAAAAGCTTGCCGGACTCGAGCGCGTCGTCGAGACCGACGATGTGAACGGCGAATTGGACAGTGCGGCGGACGGCGCAACGGACGGTGACGCTTGACCGGGCGCACGGGGACGCGATGGACCACGACGACACGCCGCCGCCATCGACCGACCTCGCGGACCACCGCGCTGCCATCGATGCGCTCGACCACGAGATCCTCGCGCGTTTGAACGAGCGCGCACGCCACGCGCAGGCGATCGGCGCGCTCAAAGGCGCCGTCGGCGCCTATCGGCCCGAGCGCGAGACGCAGGTGCTGTCGGGACTGCACGCGCGCAACGCGGGCCCGCTGCCCGACGCTTCGGTCACCGGCGTCTTCCGCGAGATCATGTCCGCCTGCCGAGCGCTCGAGCAGACGCTGCGCGTCGCCTATCTCGGCCCGGCGGGTACCTTCAGCCACGCCGCCGTGGCGAAGCACTTCGGCACCTGCGTCGACGCCGTTGCCTTCCCGACCTTCGACGACGTGTTCCGCGCGGTCGGCAGCGGACAGGCCGACCATGCGGTCGTGCCAGTCGAAAATTCCACCGAAGGTGCGGTGGGACGCACGCTCGACCTCATGTGCACGACCGACCTTTCGATCTGCGGCGAAGTCAAGCTGCGGGTCGCGCAGAACCTGCTGTCGAATGCGGAAAATGTCGCCGCCGTCACCCGTGTCTACTCGCACGGGCAGTCGCTGGCGCAATGCGTGCAGTGGTTGGCGCAGCACCTGCCCGGCGTCCCGCGCATTGCGGTGGCGAGCAATGCGGAGGCGGCGCGGCTGGCGGCGGGCGAGCCCGGAGCAGCCGCCATCGCCGGAGAAAACGCCGGCGCGATCTACGGCCTGGCGACGCTGGCGCCGCACGTCGAGGACGAGCCCAACAACACGACCCGCTTCTGGGTTCTGGGACGAACGCAGGTCGCGCCGTCGGGCAACGACCAGACCTCGCTGGTGATGTCCTGCCCCAACCGTCCGGGCGCCGTCTACGCGTTGCTCGAGCCGCTCGCGCGGCATGGTGTCTCGATGTCGCGATTCGAATCGCGACCCGCCCGCACCGGTCTCTGGGAGTACCTGTTCTTCGTCGATCTGGTCGGGCACCGTGATGATCCGGCCGTCGCGTCGGCGCTTGTCGAGCTTTCGGGCAAGGCGCCGTTCCTGAAGCTGCTGGGCTCGTACCCGGCGGCGCTGGATTGAGAAAGGCCACGACGCACCGATGACCCAAGCCACGCCCACCGCGCTGGAATACGTCGCCCGCATCGCGCCTTACGTGCCTGGCCGGCCGGTCGAGGACGTCGCGCGCGAACTCGACCTCGACCCGGCGACGATCGTCAAGCTCGCATCGAACGAAAACCCGCGCGGTCCCAGCTCCGCCGTGCTGGCCGCGATCGCTGCGGCGGCGGCCGAAATCACGCGCTACCCGGACGGTTACGGCTATCGCCTGAAGGATGCGCTCGCGCAGCGGCTTGGCGTGACGCCGGAGCAGCTCGTCCTCGGCAACGGTTCCAACGACCTCCTCGAACTGGCGACGATGGCGTATCTGCGGCCCGGCGCCGCCGCCGTTTATTCGCAACACGCCTTTGCCGTCTATCCGCTCGCAACGCTCGCCCGCGGCGCGACGGGCATCGAGGTTCCCGCGCGCGACCTCGCGCACGACCTGCCGGCGATGCGCAGGGCGATCACGCGCGAGACGCGGATTGTCTTCGTCGCCAATCCGAACAATCCGACCGGCACCTGGAGCGAGCCGGCAGCACTCGAGGCGTTCATCGACTCGGTGCCGCGCGACGTGCTGGTCGTGCTCGACGAGGCCTACAACGAGTACCTGGAACCCGCGCATCGCGCCGACAGCGTCGGCTGGACTGCCCGCTATCCGCACCTGGCCGTGACCCGTACGTTTTCGAAGGTCTACGGTCTGGCGGCGCTGCGCGTGGGCTACGGCGTGATGAACGCCGATGTCGCCGACATGCTCAACCGCGTGCGGCAGCCATTCAACGTCAACGCGCTGGCCCAGGCTGCCGCCGTCGCGGCGCTGGCGGACATTGCCTACGTCGAGGATAGCCGCGAGCTGAATCGCCTCGGGTTGACGCAGCTTGTCTCTGGACTGGCGTCGCTCGGGATTCCTTTCGTGCCGTCGTACGGCAACTTCGTGCTGGTCAAGGTCGGCGACGCAGCGCGCATCAACCACGCGTTGCTGCTGCAAGGCGTGATCGTGCGTCCGGTGGCGAGCTATGGTTTGCCCGAATACCTGCGCGTCACCGTCGGCCTGCCGGCGGAAAACGACCGCTTCCTGGCCGCGCTCGCGCCGATCGTCGGCCGCGACCTCGCGTCCGGATGAGCGCCGCGGCGCCGCCCCAAGGCGCTCGCCCCCTCGGCGGGAGGCGGCGCGGAGCGACGCAACGGGGCGGCCACATCCGCAAGCTGGTGGTCGTCGGCGTCGGCCTTATCGGTGGCTCCTTCGCGCTGGCGCTGAAGCGTGCCGGTGTCGTCGGCGAAGTCGTCGGCGTCGGACGCACGCGCGCGAATCTCGACGCGGCGATCGCCCGCGGCATCGTCGACCGCGCCTGCCTGCAGCGCGACGACTGGGCGCCGGAGACCGCCGACGCCGACGTCGTGCTGCTGGCGGCGCCGGTCGCCCAGTTTCCAGCGTTGTTCACGTCGCTTGCCCCGCGCATCGGCGCGTCGACGATCGTCACCGATGCGGGCAGCACCAAGCAGGACGTGATCGCCGCGGCGCGCGGCGCGCTGGGCGCACGCCTGCCGCAGTTCGTGCCCGGACACCCGATTGCCGGCACCGAACATACCGGCGCCTCGGCGGCGTTTCCTTCCCTGTTTGAAGACCGCAATGTCGTGCTGACGCCGCTGCCCGAGACGCTGTCCGAAGCGACGACAAAAGTGTCTGCGTTGTGGCGTGCCTGCGGCGCGCGCGTCACGATGCTTCCGGCCGAGCGCCACGACGCGATCTTCGCCGCGGTGTCGCATCTGCCGCACATGCTCGCGTTCACGCTGGTCGCCAAGCTGGCGGCAAGGACCGACGCCGCAGTGTATTTCGAGCATGCCGCGAGCGGCTTTCGCGACTTCACGCGCATTGCGGCCGGGTCGCCGGAGATGTGGCGCGACGTCGCACTCGCCAACCGCGACGCGCTGCTCGCCGAAATCGACGACTACGGTGACGCGCTGTGCGCGCTGCGCGCGCTGATCGACGAAGGCGACGGCGAGGCGCTGACCGAGCTGTTCGGGCAGGCGAGCGCCGCGCGCCGTGCGTGGCAGGCGCAACAAGCGCTGCCTGCGGCCGACGGCAAGGCATGAATCGCCGGCTCGAGGGAAACAATGACCGCCGTCGCCTTTTCGCCGCAACTGACGCTCGCTGCAGCGACGCACGCCGAAGGCGTCGTCGTACTGCCCGGGTCGAAGAGCATCAGCAACCGCATGCTGCTGCTGGCGGCGCTGGCGCGCGGGACGACGACGCTGACCGGGTTGCTCGAATCGGACGACACGCGCGTGATGCTCGACGCGTTGCGCCAGCTCGGCATCGAGTGGCGAGATCGTGGCGACCACCGCTTCGAAGTTCGCGGCGCCGGCGGCGCGTTTCCGGTCAAGCATGCCGACTTGAATCTCGGACTGTCGGGCCTGTCGATGCGCACGCTGGTCGCGGCACTCGCGCTGTCCGGCGGCGACTATCGCGCCGACGGCGGACCGCGGATGCGCGAGCGGCCCATCGGCGATCTGGTCGATGCGCTGCGCCCGCTGGGCACCGATCTGCGCTACGAACTCGCGCGCGGATTTCCGCCACTGCTGATCGGACCGGGGCATCCGGTCGCCGCACCGCTGCGCATTCGCGGCGATGTGTCGAGCCAGTTCCTCACCGGCCTTCTGCAGGCGTTGCCGCTGCTGCGCACCGAGGTGACGGTCGCCGTCGACGGCGAGTTGATCTCGCGCCCCTACGTCGATATCACCTGCAAGCTGATGCAGCATTTCGGCGTCCCCGTGCAGCGCGCGGGCGATACGGCCTTCACGGTGCCGGCGGGCGATGGCTATGCCAGCCCCGGCACGCTCGCGGTCGAGGGCGACGCCTCCGGCGCCTCCTACTTTCTCGCCGCGGGTGCGCTCGGCGGCGGCCCGGTACGCGTGACCGGTGTCGGGCGCGACTCGATCCAGGGCGATGTCGGTTTCGCCCACGAGCTGGCGCGTCGCGGCGCCGACGTCGACTTCGGTCCCGACTGGATCGAGGCCCGCGCGGGTGGCGCACTCGCCGGCGGCACCATCGATTGCGTCGCGATTCCCGACGCGGCGATGACGCTGGCGATCGTCGCGCTGTTCGCCGAGACGCCGACGACACTGGTCAACATCGGCAGCTGGCGAGTCAAGGAAACCGACCGGCTGGCGGCGATGGCGGCCGAATTGCGCAAGCTCGGCGCCACCGCGGAGGAGGGCGGCGACTGGCTGCGCGTGACGCCGCCGGCGCGCTTCGTGCCGGCAACGATCGCGACCTACGATGACCACCGGATGGCGATGTGCTTCGCGCTGGCGGCGCTGGGAGGGGTGCCGGTGACCATCGACGATCCAGGCTGCGTGCGCAAGACCTATCCCGATTACTTCGCCGAGTTGGCGCGCGTCCTGTCGTGACCGGCGCGCCGCCGCAGGTGATCGCCGTCGATGGCCCGGCGGCGTCCGGCAAGGGCACGATCGCTGCCGCTGTCGCGCGCGCGCTGGGCTTCCACTACCTGGACAGCGGTGCGCTGTACCGGCTGGTCGCGCTGAAGGCCGCGCGCAGCGGCGCCGACGTCGACGACGAAGCAGCACTCGCCCGCTTGGCCGCCGCACTGGCCGTCGTTTTCCACGATGGCACGGTCGCGCTGGACGGCGACGACGCCACCGCGGCGATCCGCAGCGAAAGCGTTTCGGCGGCGGCGTCCCGGGTGGCGGTCCATCCGGCGGTCCGGCGGGCGCTGATCGAGCGGCAGCGGGCGTTCCGGAGGCCGCCCGGTCTGGTCGCCGACGGCAGGGACATGGGGACCGTCGTCTTTCCCGACGCCCGGACCAAGGTCTTTGTCACGGCCAGCGCCGAGCAGCGGGCGCGGCGGCGACATAAGCAGTTGATCGCAAAAGGAATCTCCATTACAATGGACGGTCTTTTGCGCGATATCCGCGAGCGCGACGCGCGTGACGCGGGCCGGGCGGCAGCACCGCTCGAACCCGCCCCCGACGCCGTGCTCCTCGATACCACCGACCTGACGATCGACGAAGCCGTTGCACGCGTGCTTGCGCTGTACCGAAGCGCTGGCGCCATGACCCGCGCCGATGATCCAAAGGCTTGACCCACGCAGAAGTGCCGCAGGACACGCGCTTTCAAGCCGGCGCGCGTCGTGCGGATTGACCCACCAGCCCGCCGGTACGAGAAACAGGGTTCTCGTCGCAGGCGGTAATCGACATGCAAAGGAACCAAACCCCATGGCTACCGCCACCGCAATGCCCGTCACGCCCGCCGCAGTGAATCCGCCGATGGAAGATTTCGCGACATTGTTCGAGGAGTCCTTGTCGCGCCAGGAAATGCGCCAGGGTGAACTCATCACCGCCGAAGTCGTTCGCGTCGACTTCAACGTCGTCGTCGTCAACGCCGGCCTGAAGTCCGAGTCGTTCATACCCATCGAGGAGTTCAAGGACGACAAGGGCGAGATCGAAGTCAAGGCCGGCGATTTCGTCACCGTCGCCATCGAAGCGCTCGAGGACGGCTACGGCGAGACGCGACTGTCTCGCGACAAGGCCAAACGCCTGAAGGCGTGGCACGATCTGGAAGCCGCGATGGAGCAGGGCCTCGTCGTGCAGGGACTCGTCACCAGCAAGGTGAAGGGCGGCCTGACCGTGATGATCAACGGCATCCGCGCGTTCCTGCCCGGCTCGCTGGTCGACATCCGGCCGGTGAAGGACACGTCGCCGTTCGAGAACAAGGCGCTCGACTTCAAGGTCATCAAGCTCGACCGCAAGCGCAACAACGTCGTCGTGTCGCGCCGCGCCGTACTCGAGGAGAGCCAGGGCGAGGTGCGCGAGAAGCTGCTGGCGACGCTTTCCGAAGGCGCGATCGTCAACGGCGTGGTCAAGAACATCACCGACTACGGCGCCTTCGTCGACCTGGGCGGCATCGACGGACTGCTGCACATCACCGACCTCGCGTGGAGGCGCGTCAAGCATCCATCGGAAGTGCTCGCGGTCGGCGACGAGGTCACCGCCAAGGTCCTGAAGTTCGACCAGGAAAAGAACCGCGTCTCGCTGGGCATGAAGCAGTTGGGCGAAGATCCGTGGGTCGGCCTGTCGCGGCGCTATCCGCAGAGCACGCGGCTGTTCGGCAAGGTCACCAACATCACCGATTACGGCGCGTTTGTCGAGATCGAGTCGGGTATCGAGGGTCTCGTCCACGTGTCCGAAATGGACTGGACCAACAAGAACATCCATCCGACCAAGGTCGTGCAGCTGGGCGACGAGGTCGAGGTGATGATTCTCGAGATCGACGAGGATCGCCGTCGTATCTCGCTCGGCATGAAGCAATGCATGCCGAATCCGTGGGATGACTTCTCGATGAACCACAAGAAGGGCGACCACGTCAACGGCATGATCAAGTCGATCACGGACTTCGGCGTGTTCGTCGGCCTGCCGGGTGGGATCGACGGTCTCGTCCACCTGTCCGACCTGTCGTGGGCGGCGGTCGGTGAGGCAGCCGTGCGCGACTACAAGAAAGGTCAGGAAGTGGAAGCCGTCGTGCTGGCGATCGACGTCGAGCGCGAGCGAATCTCGCTCGGCATCAAGCAGCTCGAAGGCGATCCTTTCACCAACTTCGTCGCACTGCACGACAAGGGCAGCATCGTCAACGGTACGGTGAAGTCGCTGGACGGGAAGGGTGCGGTCATCACGCTGTCAGGCGAGATCGAAGGCTACCTGCGCGCGTCGGAACTTTCGCGCGACCGGGTCGAGGACATGCGTACGCATCTGAAGGAAGGCGACGCCGTCAATGCGATGATCATCAACGTCGACCGCAAGAACCGCAGCATCAACCTGTCGATCAAGGCGAAGGACAACGCCGAGGAAGGCGAGGCGATGCAGCGGATGAGCGCGGAGACCCAGAGCGCCAACACGGGTACGACCAATCTGGGCGCGCTGCTCAAGGCCAAGCTTTCCGACAACAAGACCAACGGCTGACCCCCAGCGAGGTTTTTCGGCAATGACCAAATCGGAGCTGATCGAACGCCTCGCGGCGCAGTTTCCGCAGCTGGTCGCGAAGGATGCCGAGCTTGCGGTCAAGATGATCCTCGACGCGATGGGCGAGTCGCTGGCGAAGGGGGAGCGCATCGAGATCCGCGGGTTCGGCAGCTTCGGCTTGAACTATCGCCCACCGCGTACCGGTCGCAACCCCAAGTCGGGTGAGAAGGTGCAGGTGCCGCAGAAGTACGTCCCGCACTTCAAGGCCGGCAAGGAACTGCGCGAGCGGGTCGATTTTCCGGACGCGGCGCCCGGCTAGCGCCAATCGCGGGGATCGCGAAAGATGCAGACGCTACGCTGGATCGTCGCGGGAACGGTCTTCGCGGCATTGCTGTTCTTGTCGCTGCAGAACGCCGAGTCGGTTACGCTGCGCTTCTTCAATGTCGCGAGCTGGCACGCGCCGTTGGTGCTGGTCGTTTTCGTCGCCTTCGCCATCGGTGTCGCCGCCGGGCTGCTGGCCGGCGCGATGCGCGCATCGCGATTGAAGCGGCAACTGAGCCGCCTCCGACACGAGCACCGCGCATCACCCGCGCTGAAGCCCGCAGCGGACGCCGTGCCGCCGCGCAACGACCCGCCGCCGGACGCCGTCTGATGTCCGTCGCACGCTAGGCCGGACGCCGCATGGATTTCGAGTTGTGGTGGCTGCTGCCGATTCCGGCGGTGTTCTTTGCGCTCGGATGGATCGCCGCCCGCATCGACATCAAGCACCTGCTGCGCGAATCGCGGGCGTTGCCGCTGTCGTATTTTCGCGGGCTCAATTTCCTGCTCAACGAACAGCCCGACAAGGCCATAGAGTCGTTCATCGAAGTGGTCAAGGTGGATCCGCAGACGATCGACCTGCATTTCGCGCTGGGGTCGCTGTTCCGCCGCCAGGGCGAGATCGACCGCGCGATCCGGATGCACCAGAACCTGCTCGATCGCTCCGACCTGCCGGCCGACAAGCGGGTCATCGCGACCTACGAGCTGGCGCAGGACTTCCACCGCGCAGGGCTCCTCGACCGCGCCGAGGAACTGTTCACGCGGCTGAACGGCAGCGCCTTCGAGCATTCGGCGCTGTCGCATCTCATCTCGATCTACGAGACCGAGAAGGATTGGACGAAGGCGATTGCCGCGACGCGGCGGATGGAGGAACTCGCCAAGCAGCCGTACTTCAAGGAAATCGCGCAATACCACTGCGAGCTCGCGCAGGCAGCGCTACTGCGCGGTGACTACGCGGCAGCGACGGCCGAACTCGATGCGGCCTACGCGGCGTATCGTGGCTGCGCGCGCGCGACCTTGCTGGCCGGCGACTCCGAGGCGCAGCAGGGTCGGCCGGCCGCCGCCATCGCCGCCTGGCAGAAGATCGAGTCGCAGAGTCCCTCGTTTCTGGCGCTCGCCGCCGATCGCTTCGCCGACGCCTTTCGCAAGCAGGGCGACCCCGCACAGGGTATCCGGCTGCTGCGTAACTACCACGCGCAGTATCCGTCGCTCGACCTGTTGAACGCGCTGTTCACGCTGGTGCTCGAGCACGACGGCCCCGACGCGGCGGTGGCGTTGATCAAGGACGAGCTGGCCCGCAATCCGACGTTGATGGGACTCGACCGGCTGCTCGAAGCGCAGCTGCTCGCGGCTCCGGCCGATCGTCGCCACGACCTCGAGCTCGTCCGCGGCTTGGTCGCGCAGCACATCAAGCGGCTGGGCATGTACAAGTGCGATCATTGCGGCTTCCGGGCGAAGCAATACTACTGGCGTTGTCCGGGGTGCTTGAAGTGGGAGACGTATTCGCCGCGACGGACGGAGGCGCCGGATGGATACGCCTAGTCAGGGTTCGGAAATCGGGAACAGAGGATCGGAGGCGACCGTGATCAATTCGGAACCCCGCGTCATCGTCGCACTGGATTTTTCCAATCCGATGCACGCGCTGGCGCTCGCCCACCGCCTCGATCCGCGCGAGTGCGCTGTCAAGGTCGGCAAGGAACTCTTCGTCACCGCGGGTCCGGAACCCGTGCGCTGGCTGGTCGATCGCGGCTTCAACGTCTTCCTCGACCTGAAGTTCCACGACATTCCCAACACCGCTGCCAGTGCCTGCGCGGCCGCCGCGCGCCTGGGCGTCTGGATGATCGACGTGCACGCCAGTGGCGGACGGGCAATGCTGCGCGCGGCGCGCGATGCCGTCGACGCTGCGGCGAGCGGCGCAGCGCGCACACCGCCTATGCTGATCGCCGTGACCGTGTTGACCAGTCTCGACGACGCGGACCTGCGCGAGATAGGGCACGCGAGCGGGGCAAAGGCGGAGGCGCTGCAGCTGGCGCGTCTGGCACGCGACTGCGATCTCGACGGCGTCGTCTGCTCGGCGCACGAAGCGAGTGCGCTGCGGACGGCCTGCGGACCCGTGTTTCGACTGGTGACACCCGGCATTCGCCTAGCGGAATCGGCGCAGGACGACCAGGCGCGCATCGTCACGCCGGAGGCTGCCGTTCGCGCGGGTGCCGACTTCATCGTCATCGGTCGCCCGATCACGCAGGCCGCCGATCCGCTGGCGACGCTGGCCGAAATCAATCGTACTCTGGCGAAGGTGAAGAAGGGCAGGGCGTGAAGATCACGATGATCGGCACCGGCTACGTCGGGCTCGTCACCGGTACCTGCTTCGCGGAGGTCGGCAACGACGTGCTGTGCCTCGACGTCGACGCCCGCAAGATCGCGGCGCTGAACGACGGCGGAGTGCCAATTCACGAGCCGGGATTGGCACCGCTGGTCGAGCGTAACGTCGCCGCCGGCCGGCTGCGCTTCACGACCGACGTCGATGCGTCGGTGGCGCACGGCGCCTTGCAGTTCATCGCGGTCGGCACGCCTCCCGACGAGGACGGCAGCGCCGACATGCGATACGTGATCGAGGCAGCGCGCGGCATCGGACAGCGCATGCAGGCGCCGAAGATCGTCGTCGACAAGTCGACGGTGCCGGTCGGCACCGCCGACCGCGTGCAGGCGGCGATCGCCGAGGAGCTCGCCGTGCGCGGGATCGACCTGCACTTCGCCGTCGCGTCCAACCCGGAGTTTCTGAAGGAGGGCGCGGCAGTCGAGGACTTCATGAAACCCGATCGCGTGGTGGTCGGCGCCAGCGACGAGCGCGCGATCGCCGCGTTGCGCGCGGTTTACGCTCCGTTCATGCGCAACCACAACCGTTTCCTGGTGATGGACCTGCGTTCGGCGGAACTGACCAAGTATGCGGCGAACGCGATGCTCGCGACGCGGATCTCGTTCATGAACGAGATGGCCAATCTCGCCGATCACCTGGGCGCCGACATCGAGATGGTGCGGCAGGGCATCGGCTCGGATCCGCGCATCGGCTACCACTTCCTCTATCCGGGCGTCGGCTATGGCGGCAGCTGCTTTCCGAAGGACGTCAAGGCGTTGCAGCATACGGCAACGCGGCATGGGCATCCGCTCGAATTGCTGGCTGCGGTCGAGAGCGTCAACGAGATGCAGAAGCACGTGCTGATCGACAAGATCGTGGCTCGGCTCGGCGGCGATCTCTCCGGCCGCAGCTTCGCTCTGTGGGGACTCGCCTTCAAGGCCAACACCGACGACATGCGCGAGGCGCCGTCGCGTGTGATCGTCGAGGCGCTCGCCGCGCGCGGCGCGACCATCGTCGCCTATGACCCGGTCGCGATGGACGAGGCGCGACGCGTTTTCGGCGAGGCACCCTTCCTCTCCTACGCGGATTCGCCACTGGCCGCCTGCGACGGGGCGGACGCGCTGGTCGTCGTTACCGAGTGGCAGGAGTTCCGCAGTCCGGATTTCGACGAGATCAAGCGGCGCCTCGCGACCCCGCTGGCGTTCGACGGGCGCAACCTGTTTCAGCCGGCCGCGGTTCGTGCCGCCGGGCTCGAATACTTCGGCATCGGCCGCCCCTGATTTTCGCCACCGGAACCACGATGACCGCTGCCCGTTTCTCGTCGTTTCGCGACGCCATCGGCGGTGCGCGCGTGCTGGTCGTCGGTGATGTGATGCTCGACCGCTACTGGTTCGGCGACGTCGAGCGGATCTCGCCGGAAGCTCCGGTGCCGGTGGTGAAAATTGCGCGCAGCGAGGAGCGGCCCGGAGGTGCTGCCAACGTTGCGCGCAACGCTGTCGCGCTGGGTGCGCAGGCGATGCTGCTCTCGGTGATCGGCGACGACGAGCCCGGGACCACCCTGCAGCGCCTACTTGAAGGCGAGCACGTGAAGGCGTCGCTGCTGCGCGACCCGTCGCTGCCGACGACGGTAAAGCTGCGCGTGATCGGCCGCCAGCAGCAACTGCTGCGCATCGACTTCGAGACGACGCCGTCGCATGAAGTGCTGTCCGCGAAGCTCGCCGACTTCGAGCGGCTGCTGCGCGATGCCGACCTCGTGATCCTGTCCGACTACGGTAAGGGCGGCCTCGCGCATATCGCGACCATGATCGAGCGTACGCGCGCGGCCGGCAAGCCGGTGCTCGTCGACCCCAAGGGCGAGGACTATTCGCGCTATCGCGGCGCGACGGTGCTGACCCCCAATCGCAGCGAATTCAGGCAGGTCGTTGGCAGCTGGCGCGACGAGTCCGAACTGACCGCCAAGGCGCAGGCGATGCGCCGCGACCTCGACCTGGGCGCGCTGCTCGTCACGCGGTCGGAGGAGGGGATGAGCCTGTACACCGGCGACACCGCGCTGACCATTCCCGCGCACAGCCGCGAGGTCTACGACGTCTCCGGCGCCGGCGATACGGTGATCGCGACGCTGGGCGTGCTGCTCGCGGCCGGCGCATCGCTGCCCGACGCCGTGCGCATCGCCAACCGGGCCGCGAGCGTGGTCGTCGGCAAGCTCGGCACGGCGGTCGTGCGGCCGCACGAGCTCGACGCTTGAGCGCCACCCAATCGCGCGACGCATTGTGGCGAAGACCAGGACCATCTACAGCTGCACCGAATGCGGCGCCAGCGCGCCCAAATGGCAGGGCCAGTGCACTGGCTGCGGTGCGTGGAACACGCTGGTCGAGGTGATCGCCACGCCCAACCCCGTGCGCTTCGAGTCGGTCAGCGGCACCCGGGCCGCGGTGACCTCGCTGTCGGCGGTCAAGACGCAGGAGAACACGCGGATCGCCACCGGGATCGAGGAATTCGACCGCGTGCTGGGCGGCGGACTGGTGCCCGGCGGTGTCGTGCTTATCGGCGGCGATCCGGGGATCGGCAAGTCGACGCTGCTGCTGCAGGCGACCGCAGCGCTCGGCGCGGCGCACCGGACACTCTACGTGACCGGCGAGGAATCGGTCGAGCAGATCGCGCTGCGCGCACACCGGCTGGGGCTGGTCAACGCACCGGTCGAGCTGCTGGCGGAAGTGCAGTTGGAGGCCATCGTGAACGCGATCGGCGCCGCCCGGCCCGAAATCGTCATCGTCGACTCGATCCAGACCGTGTACACCGAGGCGCTGCAGTCGGCGCCGGGCAGCGTCGCGCAGGTTCGCGAGTGCGCGGCGCAGTTGACGCGCCTGGCCAAGCAGCAGGGCGTGATCGTCGTGCTCGTCGGGCACGTGACGAAGGAGGGCGCCATCGCCGGTCCGCGCGTGCTCGAGCACATCGTCGACACCGTGCTCTATTTCGAGGGCGACCCGCATTCCTCCTTCCGGCTGGTGCGCGCGATCAAGAACCGCTTCGGCGCGGCCAACGAGCTGGGCGTCTTCGCGATGACCGAGCGGGGCCTGCGCGGCGTCTCCAACCCGTCGGCGCTGTTCCTGGCGCAGCATGCCGATCCGGTGTCGGGTTCGGCGGTGGTGGCGACCCTCGAGGGATCCCGGCCGCTGCTGGTCGAAATCCAGGCGCTGGTCGACCCGGTGCAGGGCGGGATGCCGCGGCGCCTGGCGGTCGGGCTCGACGCGCAGCGGCTGGCGCTGCTGCTCGCGGTGCTGCACCGGCACGGCGGGGTCGACACTGGCGGTTACGACGTCTTCGTCAACGCGGTCGGGGGTGTGCGTATCCAGGAGCCGGCCGTCGATCTGGCCGTAGTGCTGGCGATAGAATCATCGTTGAAAAACAGGCCATTGCCTGCTAAATCTATTGTGTTTGGTGAAGTTGGGCTGGCAGGGGAAATCCGCCCGGTCCAGCGCGGCCAGGAACGCCTGCGCGAAGCCGCGAAACTCGGCTTCGAGACGGTGCTGCTGCCGGCTGCGAACCGGCCGCGGCACGGCCTGGACGGCGTCAGGGTGATCACCGTCGAGCGCGTCGACCAGGCGTTGGCCGCGCTGCGCGACTGTTAGGCAGGCCACGGGAAACGGCCTAGTGATGTGGGATTGTTCCGGGCAGGGCCGAACCTGTATCAACGCATGTCGCACGGCCGTCGGCAATCCCGGGGCGGGGTGGAAGGCGCTGCCGGCGCGGTAGGTCATTCGCCTGTCGCCAACACTTTGCGTGATTCGGCCGAAGATCAATCCGGCAGGATGTCCACCTTCATGCTCCGGCAGGCCGCGCGGAGCTCGCCATCGAGCGTTGCCAACGGGAGTCGCAAGCGTTGCGCGAGCTCAAGATACGCCGCGTCGTAGAGAGTGAGACCGCACGCCTGCGCAAGACTCAGTGTGGTACCGAACGCGTGCGCGTCCGTGTCCGCGTCCACGATAATCGGCAGCGCCAGGAAGTCTTGCAAGGAGGCATCGCGAAACGATGCATCGATCCGCTTGCGGCGCAGCGCCATCTGCAGGGCGTTGGCAACCTCGAGCCGCCACAACGACGGCACAATCGCACCCTGCTCGACGACCCGGCGCAAGAGCGCTTCGGTCGCTTCACTCTGCTCGTCCTCGAACAGCCACGCCAGCGCGATCGAACTGTCGATGACCAGGCTCAACGGCGCCCTTCGCCAACGAGATCCTTGATCTTCAGGCCGAAAAGCCGCACTCCAGCCCGCCGCGCCTGGATGCGCCCTGCGGCGTGGGTGGCGGCCTCGCGGTCGGCCCGGAGATCGTTGGGAACCAGTCGTGCCACCACCTTACCGCGGCGCGTAATCACGATCTGCTCCCCCTGTTCCACCCAGTTGAGTAGCGTGCCGAACCGATTCTTGGCCTCGAAGGCTCCGATCTCTTTCATCGCACTCCAATCAGCTAGCTTATCGACTAGCTGATTGTAGCAAAACGGGGCGCTGCCTGCAACAACGCCCACGTGCGCCGATGTGCCCGCGACTCGCGCATGGTGGCCGCCGGCGCGAGCCCATCCGGTGTCGCACGTGGATGGCGGTTACCGGGTGAGGCGCTGGTCGAACTCAGTTCGTGAAGGACACCGCGGCGCGGCTGCATATGCCCGCAGTCGTGCTGTGGAATTTCGGATCGATCGGCGACTCAACTGACGGCACGAGCACGCTGGCCAAGCTGATCGATTCCACCGTTGGGGCCGGGAAGCCGGGTCTGGTGATCGTCACGGGCAATGGGGACGACGGCGGTGCGGACAACCATGCCAGCGGCGTGGTGACCTCCGGAACACCGTTGAGCCTCAAGTTGCAGAAAGGCACCGCCAATCCGACCACGACGCTGCATCTCGACCTCTGGGTACGCCGGGGCCGATCGCTTCGACGTCACCGTGGACACGCCAACGGGCTCCTTCGGCCCCTATCCGGCGCCCGCAAGCGGTGCGGAGGCGACACAGACCACGGCGGAGTTCACGTACACCCACTACGGTCAGCTCGGGTTCTTCACGCAAAACGGTCAGCGCCGGATCCTGATCGACATCCACGGGCCGCCCGGACGCCTACACCATCCAGTTCGCCGGCACGGGCATTGTCAACGGCCGTTTCCACGCCAGTCTCAATCCCTCGCGCACGGTTGCGCCCGCATCGGTGGACAACAAGTTTACAAGCCATGTGGTCGCCGGATCGAGCATCTGGGACGCCGCGACGGCGCGCAACAACATCGCGCTCACCGACTATTACTTCAAGGCGTGGGAAGGGGGAACGATGGGTAATCTGTGGCCAGGCAGCAGCATCGGCCCGACGTACGACGGTCGTATCGGCACCGACATCAGCAGCCCGGGCGAAGGCACGATCGTCGCACTGGGCGCCGACTCGTTCTGGAGCACGGCGGCGCCGAACATTCCCGGCGGCAACGGCAAATACGTCTATCACGGCGCGGTCAGCGGCGCAGCGCCGGTGGTCACCGGCGTGATCGCGCTGATGCTCGAGAAAAATCCGCAGTTGGACGCCGCGCAGGTGAAGTCCATTCTCCAGCAATCGGCGCGATCGGATGCGTTCACGGGCGGGACGCCCAACCCCAGCTGGGGCTACGGCAAGCTCGATGCATTGGCGGCACTCAACCGGGTCGCCGCGACACAGGCTGCGGTGCCGGTCACGGTCGTCGAGTATTGCAATCAAAGCCTCGATCACTACTTCATCACGTGGATCACGGCCGAGATCGCGTTGCTGGATGCCGGCACCACGATCAAGGGATGGACGCGCACCGGCAAGAGCTTCAAGGCCTACCCTACGGCACAAGCCGGCACGACGGACATCTGCCGCATCTACAGCATCCCCACGCGCGGCGACTCGCATTTCTTCGGTCGGGGCGCCAAGGAATGCGACTCCACGATGGCTGCCTATCCCGACTTCATCCTGGAGGACAGCCACTTCATGGGCTGTTCCTACCCACGCTCGGCACATGCGCGGCCGGCACCGTGGAGGTCTATCGCGTGTTCAGCAACCGGGTCGACGCCAATCACCGCTACATGATCGACAAGGCCACGCGGGACACGATGGTGGCCAAGGGTTGGCTGGTCGAAGGCGACGGTCCGGACGCCGTCGTCATGTGCGCACCAGGCTAACTGTCGAATGGTGCCGGCCGCAAATTGAGGTAAAACCCGGCCACTCACCGAGGAGCGTTGCAACAGCCTGCCGCCAGATGCGCGGGCTGTCAGGCTCGGGGTTTCATCTTTCGCAACTGCGTTCGTTGAACCGCGACCTCTGCGCGGGATGACGAGACGCTGCCGAATGTTCTCCGTCCCCGCATGGATGTGGCTCGACAAGGGGTGACCGATGAACGCTGCAACCGATACAAAGAACTTTTCCGATTTCAAGGTAGCCGACAACGAATAGGAATTTCATCCGCGCCAAGCGACCGCGGATCAGGTTGCAGGGGTTGAGGCGACCGGGTCCGCGGGGAGACGGAGTGGATGGGCGTCGCCGTGGGGCCGTTCTTCCCCGGTGCGTGGGTCACCCACGTCCGCAGACGTGCCCGCGGCTCGTGCATGGTGGCCGCCGGCGCAAGACGACAACCCCTTGTTGTAGGGGGCTTTGCGTCTTGATATTCGCAGGTGCGCTTGATGGCCATGCTGAAGGCGCAGGCGATATAGATGGGATGACGGCCTCGGTCTTTACTCATCGACGAAAAGTAAAGCGCCTTGTATCTTGGCTGTTTGTCATTCTGGAAAAGGACCGCCGATGCCCATCCTGAGTCCCAAGCGGCAAGTAACGTTGCCCAAAGAGCTGTGCGATCGTCTCCGGATCGGTCCCGGCGACCAGGTTGAGTTTCTGGAGCACGACGGCCGAATCACCATTCTCAAGAAGGCGAGAGGAGCCAGCGCGGCGGTACTGAGGCACCTCAGAGCAGACGCACGGTATTCCGATGAGGCGTCGTTGCGAGACACGCTCACTAGCCAGAACTTTGACCTGCTGACCGAGCCGTAACCCGCATCTGGCGTGGGTTTCGGCTCTTTTTTCAGTCATTTATGTTCCCATTGGCGCTCAAGGGAACGAAGGCGCCTTGAGCGTGTCGGCGAGCCACTCGCGTCCGCGAAGGCCGCCAGGGTGAAACATGCGAGGAACACCAGCAGCGATACGACCGCCATATCGGCGTTACTCCACGCCGGTACGAACGAAGCACCCGTGGTACCGGCCCAGGCGAGATAGGCATCCACCTATCGCTTGTCACGCGCGTTGCGCGCACCACAGGTGGGGGCAATCGGCGGGTGGGACGGGGTCATTTATGAAGAACGCACTCGATGCAGGGCGGACCATTATCGCGCACCTCGCTTGCGCTCGTGATCGGCGTGCTCACGTATTTTCTCGGCAGGATACCGACCCATCCGAGCGAGTAGCGGGAAAGCGCTGTCCTACGACAGCTTTTGCACTGGCGCTGTTGTTGGGGGCCTCGCAGGTACAGGCATGGCATCGGGTGCCTTGGGAGCCGGTGTTGCCGCCGGCGCCGTGGACGCGGGTGCGGCCTCCAGCGTCGCGAGTTGCCCGTAGACCACGCGACCGATCGCCAGGAGCTGCCCGCGGTCGAGGTTGCCGGACAGCGCGTAAGTGGCGTTTTCCTCGACCCAGTAATACACGCCCACGCCGTCTTCGACCGCGTAGCGGAAGGCGGTCTCGTGGCCCACATTCACCGGCTTGCGCACCTGGAGCGTCAGGCGCCGCTTGTCGGCGTTCTCGTACACGAACAGCGCCGTGGGATTTTCGTTGCCGGCCACGAGTCGACCGCCCACGAGCGCAAAGCCCAGCGAATTGAGATCTGGCGCGCGCACCTGGAAGCCCAGGCGGCGCGACAGCCAGCGCACGAGCCGTTGCTCTTCCGCCGCCCAGATCTCCACCGGTCGATTGGCGTCACTTGCATAGAGCGCGTGCACGAGCGCCGCCTGCCGCGTGAAGGTGATCGGCGTACCGTCGTTTTCGAGGCTGATTTCACGACCGAACCAACCGAGGCCCACGCCGACCACGAGGCATGCGGCGGCGGCAAGCGCCATCCCTACCCACGAGGGCATCCACTGCCTGTTTGCGCGCGGAGCGGCCGCGCCGGCGACCAGGCGCTCGGGCAAGGCTTCGTCGAGCCACGGATCGAAAGCATCGCGCAACGACGCGTTCTGCTGGCGTAGTTCGGTCACTCGCGCCGCGAGTGCGGGATCGCGCGCAAGCGCGTCCTCCACGGCCGGCATGCGTTTGGGCGCCAACTGGCTATCGACGTAGGCATGGATATCGGCATCACTGACGGGCAGCGGGTTCATCGGCAACTCACTTGACCATCTTGAGCGGCGGGACCGCGCTGTTGTCGGCAAACACCGCGCGCAGCTTCTCGCGCGCCCGCGAGAGGCGTGACATCACCGTCCCCATGGGAATGGCGAGCATGGCGGCGATCTCCTCGTAACGCAGCTCCTCGACCACCGCGAGCACGAGCACCTCGCGTTGCTCCACCGGCAGCCGGCCCACATGCTGCAGCAATTCAGACAGCTCCACGCGCGTGTACTGCATGTCGCGAACCGGGACTTGCCACCCGTGCGCAGCTTCGCTTTCGGCATCGAGCGAGACATGATTGCGCTCGTAACGCGCCAGTGCGCGCTGGTTGACGAAAACGTTGTGCATGATCGTGAAAAGCCAGGCGCGAAGATCGGTTCCTGCGGCCCACAGTCGCCGCTTCTCCCAGGCCCGCGCCAGCGCCTCCTGGACGAGATCGTCGGCACGGGTCGCGTCACCGGTGAGCACGCGCGCATATCGCCGCATGCGTGGAATTGCCGCAAGGAGTTCGGGCGCCGGCAGCGGCGGGTCGGCGGCAGCGGCGCTCACGACGTGCGAGGGTCCTGCACGTTCGCTGCGCGCCGCTGTGCCGACAACACCATCGCCGTGGCCCTGGTGCGCGGACTAGTCTTTGGCGGCGTGCCAGACGTTGTTGAAGTTGTCGCCCGTCATGTCCCCGGCCTTGGTGTCCTTGATCCATGCGTAGAGGAGCTTGCCCTTGTAGGCCCATTGCTTGCTGCCGTCGTCGCGGGTGACGACGGTCCAGTCGCCCGAAGCCTTGGCATCAGCGCCGGCCATGAGCGGGGGCCAGTTGGCCGCGCACGGGCCATTACAGGCGCTCTTGCCGACGCTGTCCTTGTCGAATGTGTAGAGCGTCATACCCTTGGCATCGACCCACACGCCGGCGGGACTTTTGGTGGCGGGCGCCGATTGTGCAAAGGCGGCGGCAGTGAGGAACAAGCTGGCGATGAGCACTGCGAATTTCTGGGAACGCATGGAGAACTCCTCAAAGTTGGGGGACGATATTGCGGCAAACATCGGCCGGCATGGATTATTCCGCGTGCTGGCCGGATCAGTTGACGAGGAACAGCGTCGCGAACACGAGGAAGATGAAAAGGCCGCCGCAGTCGATGAACGCCGTGATCAGCACCGATGAGCCAATTGCCGGGTCGCGCCCGACGCCGTGCGGAGCGTTTAAACTGCGGGAGGCGAATCCGGAGTCCGACCGTGAATGAAGACAAGACAACGAAGCGGGGCGGCTGGACGCGCGCCTTTCCGATATTCGTACTGGCGGGCACGCTCTCATCCTGCACCAGCGACGAGTTCCCGCCGGTCGGGACGCGCTATGCTGCGGCCGCGCAAAGCGTGATGCAGCGCTACCACGTGCCCGGCGCGCTGGTCAGCGTCCGCTACCCCGGCGATCCCGAATGGCGGGTCGCTCTTGGCGTGGGCAACATTGCCAACAGGACGCCGATCGAGCCGCGCAGCCATTTTTCGATCCGCAGCATCACCAAATCGTACACGGTGACGGTGCTGCTGCAGCTCGTGCGTGAGGGGGCGCTGTCGCTCGAGGACAAGCTCGAGACCTGGATTCCGGGCATTCCGAACGGCGAGCTGATCACTCTGGCCGACCTGGCCGGCATGCAAAGCGGCATCGCCGACTATAGTGCCACCAAGCAATTCCAGGCCGAATTCGGCGCCGATGTCGCGCGCGCGTTCACCGAGCAGGAGCTGGTCGACTTCTCCATTCCCGGTTCGCCGGTATTTGCGCCGGGCGCGCGGTACGAGTACAGCAACACCAACACCGTACTGCTCGGCATGATCATCGAGCGCGTCACCCGAGCGCCGCTGGACGAGGTGCTGCGCGCGCGGATCTTCGCGCCGCTGCGGTTGACCGGAACATCGTACCCCTCGCAGGTGGCACTGCCGCTTCCGCATGCGACACCGTACGAAGTCAACGTCGTCACCGGTACCAGCGAGGAGCTGCCGCTGATCAACCCGACTGCGCTCGCCGGAGCCGGAGCAATGGAGTCCACGCTCGATGACCTCGCGACCTGGGCGCTGGCGCTCGGCGACGGCCGGTTGATCGGCCCCGACCTGCAGCGCGAGCGCATCGACCGCTCGCGCGTCGTGACCTACGGACCGGAATACGATCGCTACGGCCTCGGCATCGGTATTCTGGCGGGATGGTGGGGTCACACGGGCTCGGGCATCGGCTGGCAAGCCGCTGCGTTCTACGATCCGCGCACCGGTGCGACGATCGCCGTTTCGATCAACGCGACACCCGTAGGCGATCGTGGCGACCTGAACCTAGCGCAGGAGATGTTCGAGGCGCTGGCCGACGTCGTGGCGACGCGCTGAATCGCCGGGCACCTCGCGGCGCCCGGTCTCGTCAGTCGCAGAACTGGTTCGGCGGAATCGGCGCGTTGTAGCAGGACCCGGCCACCGGCGCCGATGCGGGCACGAAATTGACGTTCCAGCCCGCAGCTGCTTCCTTCGGAAAACACGCGGCCGCCGGACGCGGATCAGTCTGTGGATCGGTCTTGAAGCTCGGCGCGAGCTTGAAGCCGATGCCGTAGCAGCCGCCCTCCGGACAGGCGGTATCCTTGTTCGACCAGCTACACGCGTCCTGTCCGAGGCTGTTCTTCGCGCTGCAGGCGGCGTAGAGCGGGTCACCCGGGGACAACGCACAGCTGCAAACGCTGCCCTTGCTCGAGCAGAACGTCGCCGGTCCGCAGGTGCCCGCGCGCGCCTTTTCGAGGTTCGCGGCGAACTCCGGGAACGACATGTTCATCGTCACCGTGAGTACACCCGACTTCTCGTCGTAGCTGCGGCCCCAGCCGGACGGCCACGCGGCGAGATGCGAGAAGTGCACGCGTTTTTGCGAGATGTCGGCCTGCGTCGCCCAGACATCCTGATTGGGATCGAATCCGGCGCCGACGTACATCTGGTAGGTCTGCGTGGTCTTCGCGTTCGCGAACAGCATGAACGTGTAGTACGACTGCCCAGCGCCAAACACGTTGACGTTCCCGGAACTTAGCATCTGCCGCTGCAGGCTGACCGTGGTGTCGATGTAGTAGACGGCGTTATTGGGCGTCAGTGTGCTGCGCTGGTAGGTGTCCTGACCCGCCATGCGGATCGACGACACCCCCGTTGACTGTTCGCTCTTCGTGAGCAGCTGCCGGTAGAGCGGCACGCCGTAGCACTGGCCATTGGTGCAGTCCGAATCCCAGCGCGGAGGCCCATCCTTCGCGCCGCAAGTGCCGTTGACCGCACAGCCTGGATAGACAACCGACGTGACGTAGTCGTAGGGGCTGGTCTTGGCGGTCTCGTCCGACTCGCACTCGGTCTGTTCGACCGGCGCGTTGAAGAACGGGTCGGAATTGACCGACACGGTCTTCACGTAGCCGGTGAGCGAGCCGTCGTCGTCGGTCAGCTCGGTCTGCCGGTCGACGTCGGTGAAGTTGTCGAACATGTTGCTCGCCGACGTGCAGTAGGCTTTGAGCACTGCGGCGGCGTCGGTCTTGTAGTTCTGGTTCCCCTTCTTGGCGGGATCGGTGATAAACAGCGGCTCGATGACGAAATGGCGGATGTCGACGTCGCTGAAGTAGAGGTTGTGCGAATGGAATGCCGGTGGATAGTAGAAGCCATTCGGCTGCTTCCAGCCGATCGCGGCATTGGGTGCGTAGCACTTGCCGTCGGCCTGCGGCACGCCGAGGATCTGTGCCACCAGGTACCGGCTCGAACGGCATTCGGTGCCGCCCGGCTGGCAGTCGTCGAGGATAGTCTTGCGGATGTTCAGGTAGGCGTTGTTCTCCTGGTACGCCGGTCCGTCGTAGATGTTGAAAAATCGCTGGTAGGTGCCGAAGTTGCTGATCAGGAAGCTGACGCCTTCATCGGCATCGAGGCAATAGTTGCCGGGTGCGGCGTTGTCGCACTTCAGTCCGCCGGGATTGAAGGGCCCGACGTCGGACGCATACGGATTGCCGGGCTGCGTACTGCCGATCAGCGCGCTGTTGCGCAGCAGCGCCCAATGGCCCTTGACCAGGTCGGAGTCCGTGTAGCCGCCGCCGGTGACGATGGTGAGGCCGCCGTTCTGCACGTCGGTGATGACGCTGTCGGTGACCAGGTACCACTGCGGCCGCAGCCAGATGGCGGAGAAATTGGTCTCCGCCCAGTTGAACGACGTGGTGAAGCCTTCCAGCGCGGTGACCATGCAGCGGTCGAGCTGGCCGCCGTCGCAGCGCGGCACGTTGCTGCAGTCCTCGTTGGGACCGCAGCGGGTGGCGAAGCGGCCGCCGCCCTTGTCGACCTTCGGGTAGTACTCGTCGGCGTTCACTGCGTATTTGCCGCCGTCGTCGCCGTGCATGTGCACGATGCATGCGTTCGGCAGGTACTTTCCATCCTTGTCGCGTGGATTGGTCTGGTCGCACCACGGCGGTGCCAGCGGGTTGGCAACCACCGCGACAGTGGCTTGCGCGCCCGTCCCTACGCCCCAGCACGCCGTCGTGTTGCCGATGGTGTTAAAGGCGTTCATCGCCGAGCTGCAGCCGTTGCCGACAAAGCGCTTGAGCGGAGTCGTCGCCGCCTTCGCCAGCGGGTTGCCCGTCGGTGGATTGGCCTGCATCGACGCGTAGGATTTCCACTTCATATTTCGCGAGTGGCCGCTGTTGGCGCCGGGCACCAGCCAGTAGCAAATGCCACAGGTACCGGCACCGGCGGCCATGTTGTACTCGAAGTCGTTCCAGCCGTTCATGATCCAGAACACGGCGGGGTGGTCGTAGTCCGAATAGAAGGGCACGTTCTCCGGGTAGCCCGGATCGCGCGCCGCGGCGAGGATGCCCGGCACCTTGCGCGGGTTGTCCTTGTTGACGATGGCGGCGCGGGCGAAGACGCCGAGGTTGGTCAGGAAGCGGTTGTCGTATTCGGTGCCGTCCTCGATGTAGAAGCCGTGGCCGATCGACTTCCAGCCGACGTTGCGCGCCAGCGTTACGTTCTGTGTCGCGTGCAGCGTCATGAAGCGAGTCATCGACTCGTTGACAGTCGAATCCTTGACGAAGGTGTCGGGCGGCGCGGCGCGCACCATGTGGAAGTGCACCGGATAATGGCCGAGACGGCCGCCTTGTCCCAGTTGCCTGAACTCCACGCCCTGCACCTGGAACTTCGCGAAGCCCTGGCGGACGATAGTGTGGCCACCGAAAAAGCTGTCGGCGGGCAGCGGCGTGTCGAAGGCGTCGCCCTCGGAAACGATGCGGATGCTCCGCGACAGCAGGCCGACTGCCGCGCGCGTCTCGGCTTCCTTGAACGACAGCTTGATGCCGACGCCGGACAGGTCGTACTTCCTGCCCTGATGTTCGTGTGCGGCGTTGCGGTCGACGGTCAGCGTCTTCGAGTCGCCTTTGATGCCGATGATCGTGAACTGCTCGGAGTGAGCCGGCAGATAGTCGGTCGTGGTGACGACGATTTCGTCGCCGATCGCCCAGTCGACCGGACGGTCGAGGACGACCTCGTTCTTGCCGATGGGCAGCGTCCGGTCGAGGCGTACCCAGCTGGTGCCGGAGTTCGACGAGTCGACGTTGCCGTAGGTCGCGCCCTTCTTGCCGAAGAGCTGCAGCGTTCCGCCGTACGACACCGCGAGCACCTTGTAGCCGAAGAATCCCGGCGTGGCGCCGCCGCCGTCGAAGGGCAACGACCCATAGGTATAGAAGTAGTCGTCGGGCATGCCGGGGATCGGTACCAGCGTCGTGCCGTCCGAGTCCCAGACCGCCTGCGGGATGCCGCAGCGCACATCCATTTCGCAGACGATACCCTGGCCGCCGGCGGTGCCGACGCCGGTACCCTGGTCCTTGCCGTAGAGGTGGATCGTCAGCTGCCCGTTCTGGGTGCCGATCGGCGCCGACGGATTGCCCGCGATCAGCGCACCGCGGTTCTCGATCAGGATCGACGACGCCCAGAAGTCGATCGCGGCATCGTCGAACTGCAGCGATCCGCCAGCGAAGATGTTGACGTCGCCGTAGTTGTAGGTTCCGGCGGGCACCTTGCAGACCCCGGTGACCTCCAGATCCTTGCCGGTACCCGGCCGCAATGTGTTGCGCGTCGGTTCGTTCTTGTCCGGACAGGTCGTGGCGTCGGGCTTTTTCTGCGCGGCGACGTCTGCCGCGGCGAGGCCAAGCGAGAGCGTGATGGCGACGGCGACGACGGTCGCGGCATTTCGGAAGCGGGTGTTCATCAAATGGTCCCTAGAACCGGTAGGCCAGTCCGATGGTCAGGCTCTGCGCCCAGAAATCGGTGGTGCTGAAGCTGAAGGTCGGCTGCGCGGGACCGGCCGGATTGACCGGTGGATCGTTGCCGTAGGAAACGGTCTGCGTCGGATTGATGTTGCGATTGATCTGCTCGCCGGGGCGCGCGACGTCGCTGGCGTACAGGAACGCATAGCCGACGTAGATCGTTGCGGCCGGCGTCAGTCGGTAGCCGATCGACAGTGCGACCTCCGGCACCACCGCGAAGACGTTGCGCGAGTAGTCGCCGATGTTCGTCGGCAGCGCGAAGTAGCCGCCAGGAAAGGTCTGCGTCGCGCCGTAGTTCGTATAGTCGTTGGTCACGAGGCCGCCGTCGATCGACACCTTCTGTTGCATCGATCCGAGTGCCACCTTGACCATGCCGCTGCCGATCCAGTTCCCCGAGTCGTAGGCCGCCCGGGCGCCGATCTGGAGGCCCCAGAAGCGGTTGTGGGTGTCGAAGCGGTCGGTGGTGTTCCAGATATCGGCCGGTTCGGGCGGAATGTAGGGGCTGCTGGTCGTGATCGTATAGTTCTCGGTGAGTTGCAGATAACGCAATCCGCCGACGAGGTCGACGCGCCACGGTCCCTGCGGCGCCAGCGTCCGTGTGGCGTTGAGTTCGACGCCCCAGAGGTCGTTCGACAGCGTCTGCTGCGCGTTGCCTGCGTATTCCGGCGAGTACGAGATCTCGGTGATGTTCTCCGTACCGATCGTGACGTCGAAGAACGGCAGCATGAGGTCGGTGGAGCCGTCCTTGCCGCTCGAAGCCACGCCGCTGCTGGTCGAGCGCGACGGAACGTAGAAGCCGATCGCCTCGATTCCCCAGCCGCCGTCGAGTCCGTGCGCGCCGGTGACGCGAAAGCCAGGATTCGGATGGGTGTCCAGCGTGCCGCCGCCGAGCAGCACCTGCGTGCTCGGATCGTCGAGATAGTAGTCGGTGATGATCGGCACCGGCGTCGGGCTCGCCTTGAACCACATCCACAGCGCTTCGACGCTGATCGCGCTGTGACCGGCGGTGGGCGCCCGCATCGGAGACTGCGCCGGCACACTTTCGATGACAAGTGACAGCGACAACGCGACAAGGAGGCTCGCGACCTTCAACCTGATTTCACTTTGCTGTCCGCTCCTGCGACGAGAAAGCGGCTTGGTGCGGAATAGGGATGCATTCGTCCCGAGACTATCGAATAGCTTGATCCAGGTCAAGGCCAACTGACGGAAACATGTTCGGCAGCGATTGACGCGGCGCGAAGAAGTGCACGCGGATTCGTGCCGAACGGCCTACGACGAGCACGTGCGTCAAAGCGTCAGCGTGTATTCGCGCAAATGCCGCAGCGAGCGCTGCGGGGAAAACGACGGCAGCGTGCATCCGGGCGCCAGGATGAAGCGCTCGCGACCCGCCTGCGCGAGGGCATCGTCGACTTCGGCGCGCAGCTCGGGCAACGGACGTTCCTGGAACCGGGTCTCGTCGATGCCGCCCATCAGACAGCGATCGGTGCGGCGGCGTAGTTCCGCGAGCGAGGGATTGCCCGGCAAGCGGTCGGAGACGCTGAATACTTCGCACGGATAATCGAGAACGCGGTCGAGATCGAGTCCGACGCCATGGACATGAAGCACGCGGACCGAACCCTTTGCGGCATCGAGCAGCCGCAGGTCGAAGGGGCGCTGGAAATCGCGGAAGGTGTCGGCATCGCCGCCACGCGGAAAGCCCGAACGGATCGCGCCGTTGATCGACAGGAAAAAACCATCGGCGCCGGCGATACGTGCGGCGGCGACGTAGCGGCATAGCGTATCGGTCACTGCATCGATCATCTCCAGCGCCGCCTCGCGATGCGCGGGAATCGCCGCGGCCTGGTTGAAGCCGACGTTGCGCAGCACCTGCTGGTAGGGATCGAACAGCGTGTCGAGAATCGGCCAGTCGGGGCCCAGCTCGCGGCGCAGGCATTCGATCGCGCGCAGCTGCTCGGCGAAACTGCGCTCGTCGAGCGAAAGCGGCCGAAAGCGGCGCATCGCTTCCGCCGAATCGAGCAGCTCGAGACCCGGCGGGACCGGATAGCGATAATCGTTCATCAGCTTCGCGACGTCCCAGTCGTAGGCGCGAAGGAACTCGAGGTGCAGCCGCGCCGTCTCGTCACCGGGCAGATGGTCGGACAGGAAATGCACCCACGCGGCAACCGGGGGCCGGTCGACGGCACGTCCGTCGGCGGCGGCCAGGAAGCGCTCGCGGCGGCTCATCGCAGGAACGGAACTCATGTATTGCCCTCAAGTCGGCGCGGCGCACCGCGCCGACTCTCCGCGATGGGGCGATCGCCCGGGGACGACGCGGTGGCGATCATTCCGGCTTGATGCCGGCATTCTTCACCAGTTCCGCGATACGTGCCTTTTCAGATTTGATCTGCTCGGCGAAGGCTTCGGGCGACGCCGATGGCGCAGGCACCATTCCCTGCTTCGCAAACGCTTCCTTGACGTCCGGCATCGCCAGCGCCTTCACCATCGCCTGGTGGATACGGTCGACGATTGCCTTCGGCGTTCCCGCCGGTGCCGCAATGCCGATCCAGGTGGCGAATTCGAAGCCGGGGAGTCCCGATTCGGCGATCGTCGGCACCTGCGGCAATTGCGGAACGCGCGTCGTACTGGTGACCCCCAGCGGGCGAAGCTTGCCGGCCTGGATATTCGCAAGCGGAGTCTGTATCAGGTCGATCATCATCTGGATGCGACCGCCGATCAGGTCGTTCATGGCCGCCGACGCGCCTTTGTAGGGAATGTGAACGATGTCGATTCCGGCTTTCGACTTGAACAACTCACCGGCCAGATGCAACGTATTGCCGACACCTGCAGATCCGAAGTTGACCTTGCCCGGATTCGCCTTGGCGTAGGCGATCAGCTCCTGCACGGTCTTCGCCGGCACCTCCGGATTGACGACCAGCACCAACGGCGACACGATGGCGACCGAGATCGGCGCGAAGTCCTTGATCGAGTCGTAGGGCAGTGACTTGTACAGCGAGGGATTGGCCGCGAGCGTGGTCATGCCGACCAGCGACAGCGTATAGCCATCGGGAGGACTCTTGGCGACGATGTCGGTGCCGACGATGCCGGCGACCCCGGGTTTGTTGTCGACGGTCACCGTCTGTCCGAGCTCCTCGGAGAGCTTTTGCGCCATGACGCGGGCGACGAAGTCCGACGAGCCGCCTGCCGTATAAGGAACGACCAGGCGGATCGGCTTGGTGGGCCATGCTTCGGCATGGGCGGGTTGCGGCGCCACCAACGCGGACGCGGCGGCGACGGTGAGAATTGCAGCGAGACTACGGAGCATGATGGCGGAACCTCGATGGTGGTTAAAGGGATGTGCCGCTTTGGCAAGCCTTCGGATCAAGCGACGGGTTGCCGTGTCGCGAAGGAAGTGGAATTCGACTCTGCGACACCATAGGGCGACCTGGTCATGTGTGTCAATGTGAAATCGAGTGCCAAAACGGCACTCGCGTCGCACCGTGCGCAGAAGGATGCTCGTCGTCATCGACAAAGCGGGTTTCCCGAAATCGGCGGCCAATGACTGCGGCATTGAGCACGCCCGGCTAGAGCCCTGCCCGAACTCATTGTCGCATAATTGCTATTATGTCAAATATAATGCAGCACTGGCTCCAGCCGGCTTTCTGATTACGCCATCGCTCCCGCTGGCGCCCTGATCGACGGTAAGTTTCGCCTAACCCGACAGGCCACGCAGCTGATTGAAGCGCTTGGCGAACTCGGCAGCCCACTTGTTGAATGCATCCTGCGCGTAGCTCCAGCTCGTGAATGAATCGAGGTAACCGTTGACCCAGGCATCGGCCGCCTTGGTGGCACCTTGATTCAACGCCGCCGCATACTTGCGACCGATTTCGGTATCGGCGCACTCCCCCACGACGGCGCCGGTCGCTCCGTCACG
Source organism: Burkholderiales bacterium (assembly GCA_020853025.1). Taxonomy (GTDB): domain Bacteria; phylum Pseudomonadota; class Gammaproteobacteria; order Burkholderiales; family Casimicrobiaceae; genus VBCG01. Next base: position 106,465 of record JADYZP010000009.1, on the reverse strand, counting down.
AAACTGCACTTCCATGCCGGTCTGCCCCAGATACGGGGTTGAACCGGCCGGTCTGCCAGTGGCCGTGCCCGACCCGATCTCGGCGACAAATCCATAGGGGATCGCGGTTCCCGCGAGGCTCGCCGCGGCATCGGTAGGCGTCAGATCGGTGAGTGCGAAGCGCACCCGGAGCACCCCCGGTCCCGTGGTGTTGACCACACGCGTCGTCGGCGTGAGATCCTTGACCACGGCATTGTGAAAATAGTCCAGCAGCGTCTTGAGGTCGCTGGGGTCGATCGATCGGGGCGCGCCAGCCCGACTGAGGTACAGCTGAATGCGCTCGATGAGGACCGCGTCATACTTCTTCCAGTCGACGTTGCCGGTGCGCCAGCACAGGATTCCTCCGCCGCCTGGCAGCGGCCGCAGCTTGTCGTAGTCGGTCAGGAATCCGACTCGCGCCACCTTGGCAACGGTGGCCTCGGATGCGACGACGTTTGCGCCACCGCCGCTGCCGAGCGTCATGCCGCCGCCGCCATTCGCCGCGCAGCCGGCCAGGAACAGCAGACCCGCGATGAAAGGCACCCTCATTAGGTTGGAGACTAGACTTTCTTTGTTGGTGACCACTGGTCGATTCCTCACGTCAGTCGCTGCCGCCGGCAGTCTGCAACGCCTGCAACGCCGCATCCAGCGCAAACGTCCCGCCCTTCTGGCTCGGCGGGAATTCGCGGAATGTACCGATGAACTGCCCGACGTATTGCTGTGCCGGGACCAGCAGGAAGATGTGCTCGACCCACCACCGGTTCCAGTCCATGCCTTCGACGTCACCGATCTCGAACGGGTCGGAACGGATATTGAAGATCTTGGGCGCACGTAGCGTGGTGAACGGCTGGCGCCAGACCGCGGCACCATGCGCCTTCTGCTCGGCGAACACGATCTTCCACTGGTCGTAGCGCAAACCGACCAATTGACCATCGTCGTTGAAGTAGAAGAAGTCATGGCGCGGGCTGGGCGTCTTGCCGGCCAGTGCCGCGCTCACATCGTAGCCGTCCAGGTGCACCTTGAAGGTCTTGTTGCCGACCTGCATGCCCTTGAGCAACTGCTCCTTCACGTCGGGCACGCCGGCTGCGGCCAGCAGCGTCGGCAGCATGTCCTCGTGCGCGAATATGTCGTTCAGTATCGTGCCGGGCTTGATGACGCCGGGCCAGCGGATGAAGGTCGGCACGCGGTAGCCGCCTTCCCAGTTGGTGTTCTTCTCGCCGCGGAACGGTGACGTGCCACCGTCGGGCCAGGTGAACTTCTCGGCGCCGTTGTCGGTGGAGTACATGACGATGGTGTTCTCGTCCAGGCCGAGTTCCTTCAGCGCATCGAGGATGCGCCCGACATGCGCGTCGTGCTCGAGCATGCCGTCCGGGTAGATGCCCAGCCCTGTCTTTCCGCGCGATGCTTCCTTCAACCGCGTCCAGATGTGCATGCGTGTCGAGTTCCACCACAGGAAGAAGGGCTTGTCGGCCTTCTTCGCGTCGCGCATGAAGCGGATGGTTTCGTCGGTGACCTCGTCGTCGATGGTCTCCATGCGTTTCTTGTTCAGCGCGCCGGTGCTTTCGATGCGCTGCGTGCCGTCGGCGTTGGCCCAGGAGTGGATCACACCGCGCGTGCCGAAGCGCTTTTGCAGCGCCGGGTCCTTGAAGTAGTCCTCGTGTTCGGGCTCGTCCTCGGCGTTGAGGTGGTAGAGCGAACCCATGAACTCCTGGAAGCCGTGCGCGGTGGGCAGGTGTTCGTCGAGGTCACCCAGATGATTCTTGCCGAACTGGCCGGTGAGGTAGCCTCGCGCCTTCAAGAGCTCGGCAATGGTCACATCGCGCGCCTGCAATCCTTCCTTGGCGCCGGGCAGGCCGACTTTCAAGAGGCCGGTGCGAAACGGTGACTGGCCGGTGATGAACGCCGCCCTGCCCGCGGTGCAACTCTGCTGGCCGTACCAGTCGGTGAACAGCGCGCCTTCCTTGGCGATGCGATCGATGTTGGGCGTCTTGTACCCCATCATGCCCTGGTTGTAGGCACTGACGTTCCAGTAGCCGATATCGTCGCCCCAGATGATGAGGATGTTCGGCTTCTTGCCACTGGTTTGCGCCCATACCGGCACGCACATCACGGCGGCAAACGCAACGGCAAGCAATTTCGCAAACATGTTCTTCATGTTGCCATTCCCAGGTTGACCTGCCTGAATCTTCATGAATTCTTTCCGGCCCCATCGGCCGCTACTCGAAGGAAAAAATCTTCTTCCAGTCGTTCTTCATGCTGACGACTATCCAGCGCTTCTTCGTCGCCTCGTCGTAGAGCTGCTGGGTGAACGTCCCGACCTTGGTGTTCGGCAAACCCTGCGCCGGGCCGTAGGCGTATTCGCGTTTCGCGTCGTCATGCAGGACCAGCATCATGAGCCGCGCGCCGTCGCCCGCCCCCGTGTACTCCAGCATCTGCCGATCACCGGTCGAGTTGCCGACGGCTGCATGCGGCCGGCGACCGATCATCAGCTGGATGCCTTCGGGTTTGCCGGTATCGTTGTCGTTCAGCAGGAGCTTGGGCAGCTTCCTGAGTATCGGCTTGCCACTCTTGTCGTAACCGTATTTAAGCACGCCGGCGGTGCCGACCACCTGTTCCGGCGGGATGCCGTAGGTCGCTTGCGAGTACTGGCGCACGAAGTCCTGGCCACCGCCGGTGACGATGTAGGTCTTGTAACCGTTGTCGCGCAGGTACTGAAGCACTTCCTGCATCGGCTGATAGACCAGTTCGGTATAGGGCCGCTTCCAACGCGGGTCCTTGGCGCCGGCGATCCACTTGGTCACCTCGGCGCTGAACTCGTCTACCGTCATGCCGGTGAAGGTGGCAGCAAGGATCTTCTCGAGATCGCCCATGCTGAGCTTGGCCATCGCCTCGCGGTTGCCCGACAGCACCGTCTTGAACGGCTCGACGTTCGTGAGCTCGGGCTTGGCCTTGGCGAGCACCGCTACGCGCTCCAGCGCGTACATTACGAACGAGTACATCGGGTGCTCGACCCATAGCGTGCCGTCCTGGTCGAAGGTAGCGATGCGCTCGGCCGGCGCCACGAACTGCGGGCTGCCCTGCGTGGTAGTGGTCTTGACGAACTCGACGATGGCCTTCCTGGCCGCGCCGTCGTTCCAGGAGGGCAGAGGGTCGGTTTGTGCCAACGCCGATGCCGCGAAGACCAGGGACGCAAGCAGGACAAATACCTGCCGGCGTAGGTGTCGGAAATCGCTGGATGCCGAAATCATGGTTCCTCCCACTCAAAATGCCCCGATGGCGAACGGACAGCAAACCTTTGCCCTCACCGGCAACAAGGTTCATCAGAAACGAACGGGCGGCTGATTCCAGCCGCCCGCCCGATCAACGCCTTCCGTCAGCCTTTCAACTCAATCGTGGCCGGCGTGGCTGTTACGTTGCATGGCCTTGAGAATGCCGTCCAGGTTGTAGGTCTCCGGCGCCTGCATCGGCGGGAATTCCTTGTAGGACATCAGCTCCTTCTCCCACAACAACTGCCCGATCGGCAGCATGTTCCAGTTATAGATATAGGCGTTTCCGGTCGAGCCCAACGCACCGCCGACAGCCAGCAGGGACTTCGTGTCGCTGCCCACCGTGGTCTCGAAAGGATCACGCTTCAGGTTGAGAAGTTGAGTCCAGTGAAAGCTGGTGGCTCCATACAGCCCGCCCGTCGCGGTATCCGGCACGATGGTGTAGTACATCTTCCAGTTCTTGTAGCGCACTGCCGACGGCTGCGAGCCGGTGTAATAGAAGTAGACCTCGCGCGCAGATTTTTGCGACTTGCCGCTCAGGTAATCCGTCTGGTCGAAACCGTCGAGCTTGGTCTTGACGATGCCGGGATACTTGCCCGCCATGATCTGCTCGTTCAGTGCGTTGCCCTTCTTCCCACCGGCAATGTCGACGAAGGTCGGCACCCAGTCGAGTGACGAGAAGATATCGTCCAACACCGTGCCGGGCTTGATGACGCCGGGCCAGCGCATGACCGCTGGAGCACGCATGCCGCCTTCCCAGGTTGTCAGCTTGCCGCCCTTGAACGGGGTGGTGCCGCCGTCCGGAAAGGTGATCGTTTCGGCGCCGTTGTCGGTGGTGAAGACGATGATGGTGTTGTCGAGCTGGCCCATGTCCTCGAGCTTCTTGATGACGTAGCCGATGTTATCGTCCATCTGCTTCATGCCGGCTTCGTTGGTGCCCCAGTCCTTGCCACCGGGTTCACCGACCATGGCTTCGTACTTCGGCGACAGCATGGTCGTGATGTGCATGCGCGCCGGGTTGTACCAGACGAAGAAGGGCTTGTTGGTCTTTTTGGGGTCATTGCGGTCGAGGAAATCGATCACCTTCGCCGAGATCTCCTCGTCGATGGTCCGCGAGCGGTCCAGCGTCAACAGGCCCTCGTCCTTGCAGATGGTGTTCTTCTGCGTGCCGTCGCTGGACTTGCATGAGATGACGGGGCGCGGTGGGGTCAGGCAGGTGGTCGTCTTCGGATCCACGGCGCCGGGCACCTCGGGCAATCCGGTGATCGGCGTGTTCTTGCACGGCGGCGCGATACCCTGCACCAGCGGGGTCTTGTTGATGTCGACGAAGCTCACACCCTGCATGGCGTCGAGGTGGTACAGGTAGCCCCAGAATTCCTGGAAGCCATGCGAGGTCGGCAGTGCCTCGAAGTGATCGCCCAGGTGGTTCTTGCCGAATTCGCCGGTGGTGTAGCCAAGATCGAGCAGGAACTTCGAAAGCGCCGGTGTGCCGGGGCGCAGCCACGACGGACTGCCGGGCAGTTGTGGCGGGATCATGCCGGTGCGCAGCGGATGCATGCCGGTGAAGAACGCGTTGCGCCCGGCGGTGCAGCTTTGCTCGGCATAGTAGGTCATGAACTTCGCACCTTCCTTGCCGATGCGGTCGATGTTCGGCGTCTCGCCGACCATCACGCCCTGATGGTAGATGGACGGCTGCATCCAGCCGATGTCGTCACCCATGATGAACATGATGTTGGGCTTCTTGGCCGGCGCCTGCGCCAATGCAGCCGATATCGGTACGAACGCCACGATCAGTACCGTGGCCGCCAGAACTGCTGCTTTGCAAAGTTTCATATTCATTCCCACCCGTTTTGTAGACCGTCGGAGAACACCCGAGGTCGCAATCACAAGCCTGCGAGGTTGTTCGCCAAATCGAATCTCCCCACCAGCATAGAGTTGCGCGCAGCTTTGGAGAATCGTGGGACGCACGCAACGTGATGCGGTATTCACACCGGGGTCCTGCGTGGTACCACCTATCCATGCCGTCGTTGAAATGACGCCAAGGCCCTGCCCACCGCGGCGCGAAGTTGCCGTTCGGTGGCCGGGCGCTCGAGAAAGTCGGTGGCATCCAGCCGCGCGACGCCGACCGCCGCCCGGAACGCGCTGTGCGGCCCCAGCACGATCACGGGCAGGCTCGCACCTCGACTCCGCAGGTCCTGTACGAGCTTGAGCGTCCGCGCGTCATCGGGTTCAGCGGCGGCAATGAACACAGCCTCACCCGCTACGGGCCCGCATGCCAACGGCGCGGTGCAATCCTCGAGAAACGTTACCGTGTCGACGCAGCCACCGAGCGCTGCCCTGATCCAGGTCCGCTCCGCCGGATTGGGTTCGAGCACATAGGCGGTGGTTGGCATGATGCAGTCGCGATGGGCAGGGCAGATCCCGCAAGGGAGGCGGGCAGACTGATTGCGGCCCTTCGCGGCGGCGCGGCAGTTGCCGTTAGCTTGCAGCCATGATGATGGCCTTGGCCGTGGTCGACCATCCGGACAATCACGGATGCCGTTCGACGACACTGCGCATTGCAGCCGTTGGGTCCAGCGGTGCCCCGGCTGGCGTGCAGAAGAGGTAGACGCCGCTACCTGGCGCGACGATCGAAGACCAGATGCATCAGTTCCGCGACTGAACCGACTTCGAATTTTTCGAGCAACCGGCTGCGGTGCTGCTCGACCGTCCGGTGACTGATCGCAAGCTGCCTGGCAATCACCTTGCTCGGCAACCCCTTCAGCACGAGTTCCAGGACTTCGCGCTCGCGCACCGTCAGGCCTGCGTCGAGTTCCCTCAATGCGTCGTCAGGATGGGGGGCTGCGCGCGATGCGGCATCGCGCCGAAGCGCTTCGTTGATCGCATCGAGGAGCTGCTGCTCCCGATAGGGCTTCTGCACGAAGTCGGTGGCGCCATCCTTGATCGCGCTGACCGCCATCGCGATATCGCCATGCCCGCTGATGAAGACGATCGGAATCTGCGCATTCATCGCTTTGAGCCTCGCCTGCAGCGCGATACCGCTCATGCGCGCCATTCGCACGTCCAGCACCAGACACCCCGAGCGCATCGCGTCGAACGATTCGACAAATTCCAGCGCTGAGCTGAAAGTCTCGGTTGCGAGGCCTACCGAGCTTACGAGTTCATTGACCGAATCCCGGAAGGCTTCGTCGTCATCGACAATGAAAACGGTGGGTTCGGCCATGGCTTCAAGCGTTGGCGTGGGCCGCGGGAAGGGTGAACCGGAAGATGGCGCCGCCACCAGGATTGTGTATCGCCCATAACCGGCCCCCGTGCGCCTCGATCAGCCGGCGGCAGATGGCAAGTCCCACGCCGAGGCCATCGGATTTTGTCGAATAGAACGACTCGAACACGCGCTCGATGTCGTTGTCGGCAATGCCCGGACCCCGGTCCGCGATCTGCACCGATACTTCATCAGAAGCATCTGATCCGATGGCGATGGTGATAACCTTCGCCACGCCGGACCCCGTGTCGCCCATCGCCTGCATCGCGTTGCGCAGAAGATTCATGATCACCTGCTGCAGGTGGATTTCGTCAGCGACGACACGTAGCTCGTGATCGGAAACATCGAACTCCACACGGATTTCTCGAGCCTCGCATTCTGCCTTCAGCATCTCGGCGCACTCACCGATTGCGCGTTCGACATCGATTTCCTTCGGATCGAGATCGTGCCGCCGCGCCATCCCGCGCATGCGAGACACCACGTCGCCGGCCCGGGTCGCCTGCCCGACGACCTTGTCCAGCAAGTCCACGATGCGTGCCATATCAGGCGTCTTCGCACCGGCCCGCCGGCGCGCCGCCAGCGCATAGTTTTCGATGGCACCGAGCGGCTGGGTGATTTCGTGGGCAAGCGCGACGGACATCTCGCCGACGGTGTGCACGCGCACGAGGTGCGCCAAGCGCTCGCGCCACAGCGCGGCCTCGATCTCCGCAGCTTGCTTCAGTCCCTGCATCGATTGCCGTTCGCTCAAGGTTGCAAACACCTTGGCCAGCAGTTCGGCGCCCGACACGGCGCTGTCTGGCCAGTCGCACTGCTCGACCGTGCTGGCGATCGTGAACGCCCCGACAACCGCATCATGGACCGAGATGGGAACTGCAAGCAACGACCGGATTTTTGCCGCCCGTAGCGACGGCAGGTCGTCATGCGCCTCGACGGGAAGTTGCGTCAAATCGCTGAATCGAACCACGCATCCGGCGCTCAATCGACCACCAAGCCACGGCAGGTTCCCCGGAATGGATGGCTCCGCTGGCAGCGACGACGTCGCGCACCATTGGTATGACCTGCGGAAGTCGCGCTGCTCTGGAATGCGCTCCCACAGCGTAACGCGTTCGGCGCGCATGAACGCGCCAATGCGTTGCAAGCCCTGCACGACGATGTCGTCTTCGGCATCAGTCGGTGCAACCAGCAACGAAGCCAGGATGCCCGACGTGAGGCGCTCGAAACCCGCGGCTCGTGCCAATTCCTCTTGCGCACGAACGCGTGCCAGTGCGTGCGCAAAAATGTCTGCGAGCAGCCTCGTGCGCTCCAGGTCGTCGTTCGACCACGCGCGCTCGCGCAGAATGCAACCGAACCCGAGAATGCCGAACAGCTGCCCAGCCACGACGATCGGCTGCCCGATATGCGAGCGCAATCCGATTTTCCGATAGCTTTCGCGATCGACGCCTGCTTCCGGCGGCAGGTCCGCCAACCGCGCGAAGACGATCGGCATCCCCGCCTTCGCCTGGGCGCGGACCCACGGATAGCTGCGCGTGGAGTTGGACACCGAAACCGGCGTGACCCCGGGGACGGCCCACGAATGGCGCGTACGGAAGTGGGTTTCGCCGGCAACGAACTGGGAAAGCGACGCGCGATCGATTGCCATGTTCAGCACGACGTCGCGCAGGCTTTCGCGGAACACCGCATCCACTTCAGCCGCAGGCAGATTGATGAATCGCGCCGACAAGCCGGAGACCAGGCGCTCGAATTGCGACAGTGCGTTGCGCTCGTGCGCGTCGCGCGGCACGACCGCGGCGCCGGGTTCTGAGGAGATGGCCAGCGGATTGATCATTCTCTCGATCGATTGCGAAAGCGACGGTTCCGTTTCGGCAAGCGCCATGGTGGCGACGGGTCGGATTGGCCTCGCCAAGTATAATCTGCACTGCCTGGTGGCCAGCGCAAGCTCGGGAGAACGTAGATGTGGTCGATTCGACAACTCGGTCTGGCTCTGGCGTTGACGCTGTGCCTCCCCGCATTCGCTGCCGGCGTTCATGACGCCGGTCGCACCGTCAGGATCGTCGTTGGCTTTCCCGCCGGCGGCACAACCGATTTCATCGCCCGTCTCATTGCGGATCAACTCAAGGACGACCTGGGACATCCTGTCATTGTCGAGAACAGGCCAGGTGCGGCCGGTCGGGTTGCTGCCACCACCGAGAAGAACGCGGCCCCGGACGGGGACACGATCCTGTTGACGCCGTTCGTGGTCCCGGTGCTCGCGCCGCTGGTCTTTGGCAACGTCGGCTTCCTGCCGGAAAAGCACCTCGCTCCCGTCTCGCAGGTCGCGACGTATCAGTACGGGCTGGCCGTGGCAGCAAGCCATCCTGCGCATACGGTCCCGGAGTTCATCGCCTGGGTCCGTGCCCATCCATCACGGGCAAACTACGGCACGCTGGGTGTGGGCACGGCCGGGCACATTCTCGGTGCCGAATTGGGACGGGCAAGCGGCGCAACGATGGTGCACATCCCCTACTCCGGTAAGGGATCTCTCGGTGTCGACTTGCTGGGTCAACGCGTCGCCGCCGATTTCGACGCCCTGTCCAACCTGGTTGAACTGCATCGCGAGGGAAAGATTCGTATCCTCGCGACATCCGGGGCGCACCGTTTCGCGCTGCTGCCAGAGGTTCCGACGTTCGGTGAACAAGGCTTTCCCGGGCTCTCGGGCTCCGGCTGGATCGCCGCCTATGTGCCGGCCGGAACGCCCGCCGACGTGATCGCACGGCTGTCGAAGTCGATCGCGCACGCAGTACGGCAGCCGGAGATCGCTGCGAAATTGCGCAGCGTGGGACTCGAGCCGACCGGGACCACGCCACAGGAACTGGCGTCGATCATGGCGGCCGATACCGCGTATTGGCGTCCGCTCGTCCGTTCGTCGGGGCTACTTGCCGAATAGGGGGACGACGAATGGCCGCTATTGACAGCGAAATACATTTCGATATTATGTGAAACATGAAAACGAAGCGCGCACTCGATGCCCTGGCGGCCCTCTCCCGCGAACACCGCTTGGCTGCGTTCCGGCTGCTGGTCGAACACGCGCCCGAAGGCCTGCCCGCCGGTGCGATTGCCGAGCGCTTGTCGGTCGCGCCGGCGACGCTGTCGTTCCATCTGAAGGAACTGTCGCACGCCGGACTCATCACCTCCCGGCAGGACGGTCGCTTCATCTGGTATCGCGCCGACCTCGAGACGATCAATGGCCTGGTCGGCTATCTCACCGAAAATTGCTGTCGCGCCAGTGCCGCCTGCGATACCGCATGCCTGCCTGCCGGTGCACCGCACCCGGTTGCGGTTGCGTTGCCGGCTCGGCGCAAGAGGAAATCCGCATGACGCGCTGTCACGCGCCAGCGCAGCGATGACCTGAGCGCGCACCCGGAAGGCACCATGACATCGCCCACAGGCAAACTCGGCTTTCTCGACCGCTACCTGACGTTGTGGATCTTCCTCGCCATGCTCGCTGGGGTCGCGGTTGGGTATGCGCTTCCGGGGATCGCCGGATTCTGGAGCCGGTTCCAGAGCGGCACCACGAACATCCCGATTGCGGTGGGCCTGATCCTGATGATGTACCCGCCCTTCGCCAAGGTCCGCTACGAGGACTTGGGCGACGTGTTCCGCAATGGCCGGGTGCTGATGCTCTCGCTGGTCCAGAACTGGCTGATCGGCCCGGTGCTGATGTTCGTGCTGGCGGTCGTGTTCCTGCGCGACCAGCCGCACTACATGGCCGGCGTGATCCTGATCGGGCTCGCCCGCTGCATCGCGATGGTCATCGTCTGGAACGAGCTCGCCAAAGGCGACACCGAGTACGCCGCCGGACTCGTGGCGTTCAACTCGATCTTCCAGGTGCTGTTCTTTTCGATCTACGCCTACGTCTTCCTGACGGTGCTCCCCGAGTGGCTGGGCCTGCAGTCCTTCAAGGTCGATATCACGATTGCGGACATCGCGTGGAGCGTGTTCATCTATCTCGGCATCCCGTTTCTCGCCGGCGCGTTGACGCGCTTCGTGCTGGTGCGGGCCAAGGGCAAGGCGTGGTACCACGGCAGCTTCGTGCCGAAGATCAGCCCGCTCACGCTGATCGCGCTGCTGTTCACGATTTTCGTCATGTTCTCGCTGAAGGGCGACTACATCGTTCGCATTCCTCTCGATGTCGTGCGCATCGCCCTCCCCCTCGTCATCTATTTCGTCCTCATGTTCCTCGTGTCGTTCTGGCTGGGCCGTCGCATCGGCGCCGACTACTCGAAGACGACCACGCTGTCGTTCACCGCGGCAAGCAACAATTTCGAGCTGGCAATCGCAGTGGCGGTGGCGGTATTCGGGATCAACTCGGGCGAGGCGTTTGCCGCGGTCGTCGGCCCGCTGGTCGAGGTGCCGGTGATGATCATGCTGGTCAACGTTGCCCTCGCCTTCCAGCGCAAGTATTTCAAGACACCACGTGCCGCCGGATTCAACGCACCTGACGTTTGCCCGTGAGTTCGCCGGTTGCCGCCGAAGTCGTGCGCACCATCGCCGTTTCCCCAATCGAGGATTGATCGATGTCTACTACCAGTGATCTGAAGGAAATCGTCCGCGGAAAATACGGACAGGCCGCGTCGCAAGTTCAAGCCGGCAAGTCCCGCTGCTGCGGGACCGCTCCGAGCCTCGCGAGCTGCTGCGACCCGATCACGTCCAATCTGTACGACGCCGGCCAGGCCGGCGAAGTACCTAACGCCGCGATGCAGGCGTCGCTCGGCTGCGGCAACCCGACTGCGTTGGCCGAATTGAAGGCGGGCGAGACGGTTCTGGACCTCGGATCAGGCGGCGGCATCGACGTGATCCTGTCCGCGCGTCGTGTCGGGCCCACAGGCAAAGCCTTTGGCCTCGACATGACCGACGAAATGCTGGCGCTGGCCGAAGAGAACAAGCGGGAGAGCGGATTGGCCAACGTCGAATTCCTGAAGGGCGAAATCGAGAATATCCCGCTGCCCGACAGCGCGGTGGACGTGATCATCTCGAACTGCGTGATCAATCTGTCGGGGGACAAGGACCGGGTGCTGCGCGAAGCGTTCCGCGTTCTCAAGCCCGGAGGACGGCTGGCTGTGTCGGATGTCGTCGTCCGCGCAGAAGTGCCGGCGGCGATCCGGAAGAGCATGGAGCTCTGGGTCGGCTGCATCGCCGGCGCGCTTTCCGAAGACGACTACCGAAGCAAGCTGGTGCAGGCCGGCTTCGCCGGCATCGATGTCGAAGTCACGCGCGTCTACGGGGTCGAGGACGCGCACACCTTCCTGGCGGCGGAAGGACTCGATGTCGACGCCATCGCGAACGAAATCGATGGCAAGTTCGTCAGTGCGTTCATCCGCGCCACCAAGCCTGCGTCGTGTTGCGCGCCGGGATGCTGTTCGCGCTAGTCGATCGCCAGCAGCGCCAGAGCGCCCAGCGCCGCGCCGATGCCAGCCGGAATGCCGTAGCGCTCGAGCTTCGACACCGAGTCGCCGACGACGACCGCGACCGGAACCGAGGTCAGGTCGAGCACTTTGTTGGTGACCGACGCCTCGACCATCCGCGTCAGCGAATTCTTGCGCGCGGTGGCGAGCACGATGTGGTCGCATTTGAGGCGCCGCGCCTCGTCGGCGATCGTTTTCGCCTTGGCGCCGATCTTGACATGCACGGCGTGCGGAACGCCCGCGGTATCGAGCATCCTGCGCAACGGCACCAGCACCTTGTCGGACTGTTCGCGGTGATAGCTGTCGCGGTCCTTCTTGGCGACGAACCGGGAAACGTATCGCGAGAATGGCGCCTGCACGTTTAAGAGGTGCACCTCGAAGTCGGGGCTCTTGCGAAACTCGCCGATGACGTGGCGCAGTGCATGGACGGCGTTCGGCGAACGGTCGACGGGAACCAGGACCTTGAGCATGATGCTTTCTCCGGGAGCGATTTCGGGTTCGGGCGTTGCGGATGGATTCTGCCGCGAGAACCTTGCGATGCGCGCGGTGATCCTCGATTCGAGCTTGCGGTGATTCTTGACGAATCCGGCCCAGAGCACGCCGACCACCACGACGACGTAGAGGATCGCAACGATAGGCCGGTGCGCGGAAAAATACTCTGCCAGCATGGGTTCCGCGGTCATCATCTTGACGGCGGTCAACGCCAGTACGCCGGAGCCAAGATAGACGAAGGCAGGATAGCGCTCGACGAAGCGCAACAGCAGCGTGCTGCCCCAGATGACGATCGGGATGCTGATCAGCAGGCCGAGAACAACGAGCAGAAAGTTGCCATGCGCTGCACCGGCGACCGCGAGCACGTTGTCCAGGCCCATCACCGTGTCCGCGACGACGACGGTACGGATCGCGCCCCAGAAGCTATCGGCGCCCTTGACCTTGTCGCCATACTCGCCGCCCTCCTCCGGCAGCAGCAGCTTGTAGGCGATCCATATCAGCAACGCGCCGCCGGCGAAGAGCAGGCCCGGCACCTTCAGCAGCCAGACGACGATCAGCGTCATCGTCGTGCGGACGACGATTGCGCCGACGGTACCCCAGACGATGGCGCGCCGCTGCAGATGCCTGGGGACGTTGCGCGCGGCAAGCGCGATGACGATGGCGTTGTCTCCGGCCAGCACCAGGTCGATGACGATGATCGCCATCAGTGCGGAAAGAAACTGCATCGACCAGAGATCCATCGTGCCCTCGTTTGCCGGTGGGAAGTCGCGGGGCGAGTATGAACGCTGAATCGAAAGAGCGATATTCGAAATTGCTGATGCATACGATCAGGAAACGCGACCAATGCCGCGACTGGCTTCCGTGGATCACCCAAGTCGGATACCTATTGCTTCGAGCCGCCGCCAGTGCTATACAGTCTCCGTGCCCGATCGAGTTTCGGGTATCCCTGAAAGGGTGAAGTACAAAGGGGAGTAGCTGCGGCAGCAGCCAATGCTGCCGCGACGCGGTCGTCAATACGGGTCGGATCCGACCCCGGTCGCGTCGGCGCAACGCAGCTTCGCGCCAGCAAGACCTTTGCCGAACGGCAAAGGCTAGCCATGTCGAGGCCTTTGCCAACCAGGCGAAGGCCGTCGTGCCATCGTGCATGGGCGGTCTTGGCGTCAGCCAGGAGAGTCCGTCATGCCGCAATCGCGAATCCGCCACTATCTGCGTCACGGAACGCTGCCGCAACTCGCGGTTTTCGAGGCCAGTGCGCGCCTTGGCAGCTTCACGCGCGCCGCGCAGGAACTGCATCTTGCTCAACCGACGGTGTCGGCGCAAATCGGCAAACTCACCGAAACGCTCGGGACACCGCTGTTCGAGCAGGTCGGCAAGCGGATCTTTCTCACGGAACCCGGCCGACGGGCCTACGCGCACTGCGAGGAGATCTTCCGCGTGTTCGGCCGTCTGGACGACGCGCTGTCCGAACTCTCGGTGCTGGAGACGGGCCGACTGCACGTAGCCGCGGGGAGTGCCTGCGAATCGTTCGTCCCGCGCATGCTCGCCGGATTCAGCCGCGTGCATCCGAGCATCGAGGTCGTGCTGCGCATTCGGAATCGTAGCCAGCTGGTCGAACGCCTCGTCGGCAACGAGGACGACCTGTACGTCTTCACGCATCCGCCGGAGGAGCGCGAAATCGTGCGCCAGGCGATCGTCGCCAATCCGCTGGTCGTGCTCGCCCGTGCCGACGATCCGCTGGCGAAGGTGCGCGACATCCCACTCGCGCGCCTTGCGCAGCGGCCGCTGCTGCTGCGCGAGCCGGGTTCAGGAACCCGTGACGCCGCGCTGCGGCTCTTCGAGCGCGCGGGGCTCGCACCGAAGGTGCACATGGAAGTCGAAAGCGACGGCGCCATCAGGCAGGCGGTGCTCGCGGGTCTGGGTGTCGCAGTCCTGCACCGCGATGTGCTGTCGCTGGCGTCCGAACGGAATTCGCTGGTCGCGCTCGACGTCATCGGCTTTCCGCTCGAGCGGCACTGGCACTTCGTCTACCCGGTCGGCCGCCAATTGTCGTGCGCCGCCAAGGCGTTCATCGACCATGTGCGCGTCGAGGTGCGCGGGCTCGTACCCCGGTCAAAAGACGTGCATCATAGACCCGCGACACTTACCTCGGCGATCCGCTGCAGCACGGCGTCGTCTTCACCGACAGCGCAGAGCACCTCGACCGCTACGGCGGGATGACGCGCCGCGATGGCGGCAATGAGCGCCGGTATGTCGTCGCGCACGTGCCCGCCCTGCCCCAGGAACACCGGGATGATACGCAGTGCCTGGCAGCCACCGGTAACCAGCGCATCGGCCGCCGTCGGCAGGTTCGGCGCCATGATATCGAGGAACGCCAGTGCGACCTGCACGTCCGGCCGCGCGGCCCCAACCTTGAGTTTCAACCTCTCGAAGGGTTCCACCCAGCGCGGATCGCGTGCGCCGTGCGCGAACAGGATGAGGCCGGTCTTGGTCACGGGTGGATTATACGGAGCCGCAATGGCAGTAGCGGTCAGTTGCCGAGAACGCGAGCGGCGCGCCGCCTGGCCGTGAGTTCGTTCCGACCGCGCTCGGCGAGCCTTCTCGCCGCCTCGCTTGCCGTCAGCCCCGATGCGGTCGCCGCCAGCCGCTCCTCCAGCGCGGCAATGGACAGCGTATGCCACACGTCGGTTCCGGGGGCATCGGCAACTCCTTCATGATCCTGCGCCTGCTTCTACCGGCCTGTGGCAGCCGGTTCCGACGCGCGGGTTAAGATTGCGAGAAGGCAAGAAACACGTGGACCGTACGCACCTGACCCGCTTCGCGCTGCTTTCGCTGGTCGCGGCGATCGCCACGATTTCCCTCAAACTCCTCGCCTGGCACCTCACCGGCTCGGTCGGAATGCTCTCCGACGCCCTGGAGTCGATTGTCAACGTGGTCGCCGCCGCCGCGACCTTGTGGCTGCTCTATCTGTCCGCGAGGCCTCCGGACGAGCGCTACACCTACGGCTATTCGAAGGCCGAGTACTTCTCCAGCGCTTTCGAGGGTGCTCTGATCCTCGTTGCGGCATTCGCTATCGGCTGGGCGGCCGTCGACCGCCTGCTGCATCCGCAGCCCATCGAGCGGATCGACCTCGGCGTCGTGGTGTCGATCGTCGCCACTGCGATCAACCTCATCGTCGCCCGGTTGCTGCTGGGCGCGGCGCGGCGCCACGATTCGATCGCGCTGGAAGCCGACGCGCAGCACCTGATGACCGATGTGTGGACTTCGGTCGGCGTTGTGGTCGCCGTGCTGGCCGTCGGTTTCACCGGTTGGTCATGGCTCGATCCGAGCATCGCGTTGCTGGTTGCCGCGAATATCGTCTTCACCGGTGTCTCCCTGCTGCGGCGCAGCGCCTCCGGCTTGATGGACCAGGCATTGCCGCCTGAACGAATGCAGCGTATCGCGGCGATTCTCGACCGCTATCGCGGCGACCGCATCGAGTTTCACGCGATTCGAACGCGCGTCTCGGCCGGACGCTCCTTCGTGTCGATGCACGTGCTGGTGCCCGGCAACTGGACCGTCAAGCGCGGGCACGATCTGGTCGAGCGCCTGGAACTGGAGATCGCCGCGGCAATTCCCGGCACGACCATAGAAACGCACCTCGAGCCGCGCGAGGACCCCGCGTCCTACGAGGACGTGGCGCTCGACCGGATCGCGCCGGCGCCGCCGGCGCACTAGGCAGCGCCGGCAAAGCCGCATCGGCTGCTCGCCGCCGCGAGTTGCGCTACGCAGCGTAGACGCCCGGAAATACCCAGAGCAGCGCCGCCGTCATGGTCACATAGCGTGCGAACTTGCCGATCGCCATGTACAGCACGCATGGCCAGAAGGGAAGCCGCAGCCATCCGGCCACCGCGCACAGCGGGTCGCCGACGAGCGGCAGCCACGACAGCAGGCAGGCGGGGGCGCCGAAGCGCTCGAGCCAGCGCAGCGCGCGCGGATGCGCGGCACGCGGGTTGTCGGTCACGCGCTCGTAGAGGCGCTCGGCGCCGCAGCCCATCCACCAGGTCAACGCGCCGCCGGCGGTATTGCCGGCGGTAGCGACCAGCACCGCCGGCCAGAACAGCTCCGGGTTGAGCTTGACCAGCCCGAAAACCGCGGGCTCCGAGCCGATCGGCAGCAGCGTCGCCGACACGAAGGAAACGACGAAGACCGTGCTCAGCCCGACCTTCGGCAGTGCCAGCGCGGCGAGCAACGACGCGATCCACGCGTCCATCACCGGCAGCGCCCGAGAGCCGGCTTCAATAGGCGGCCGTATTCAGTTTCACGGCGTCGCTCGCCAACCAGTCGCTGGCTTCCACTTCCGATGTGAAGACATCGCAATTCAAGCCGGCGTCACGGGCCGCGTTGATGCCGAACTTACCGGGGTGGATGTGCTCGGCCCAAGCGACGATCGCCAGCGTGACGGCGCCCTGCGCCGCATGCGCAAAATCCTGCGCCATCCAGAACCGATCCGCCAGCTCCGGCGTCGTGTAACCGTGCAACCGCCGAACATCGACGAGCAGCCGCGTAATTCCCTGCGTGCGCGCATAGGCGATCGCGGCGGTGACGAGTTCGACGCCTTCGACCAGCGTAACCTCGCCTTCGGGGTCGTAGCGGCTGATCCCTTTCGCCGTGCTCCAATGTTTCAGGTCGTGCATATGATCGCGCTCGCCTGTTCGCTGGCGTTGTCCGTCGCCGTTTCGCAGCACCATGTTAGCAGCGTCGCGCACGATGCCGTAGATCGCGCTTCCAGCATCCCGATATCCGGCGTGCAGGTTCGTGCCGTGGCGGTACAATCAATCGCATTTCGGCGCGGTTGCGCCGCCCTTGCATCTGCAATGTCGCTGCCGCTTTTCTCACTGCCGCTTCCCGACCAGAAGGACTGGATCGCGCAACGCCTGGCGCGGCCGGTGCCGACGGACGCGCGCGGATTGAGCGACGGATTCCGGCTGCCGGGGCGCGAAGGACCGGTCAGGCCGGCCGCCGTGCTGGTGCCGATGATCAACCGGCCCACGGGCCTGACGATGCTGCTCACGCAGCGCAGCGCGGACCTGCCCGATCACCCCGGCCAGATCTGCTTTCCGGGCGGCCGCATGAAACCCGAGGATCGTTCGCTAGCGCAGGCGGCGCTGCGCGAGGCGACCGAGGAAGTCGGCCTGTCTTCCGAGCGCGTCGCCATCCTTGGCGAGCTGGCTCCCTACGAAACGGTCACCGGCTATCGGGTGACGCCCGTCGTCGGCTGGATCGAGCCGCCAATCGCCTTGACGCCAGATCCTGTCGAAGTTGCCGATATGTTCGAAGTACCGCTTTCGTTCCTGCTCGATCCGTTGAACCAGCAGAAGCACTACCGGATGCTGGGTGCGATGCGCCGCGATTTCTGGGCGATCCCCTACCGCGAACGCTATATCTGGGGCGCGACGGCGGCGATGCTGATGATCCTCGACCGCACGCTGCGCGCAGCACCGTAGTTCGCTGCGGCGGCGCCCGCGCTGCTGCTGGCCGCGTTATTCCGTCAGCTCGGGCCGGGCGGCAGATTGCCGACGATGCAGTCGATGGTGCCGCCATTGCCCGCGCCGAAGAAGGCGTTCAGGCTTTCGCGATACTGGGCGGGCGATATCCTCTGGTAATACAGCCTGGAAGTCTGGTCGAGCCAGTAGTCGTAGGAGCCGTCGCCAGCACCTCCCATCAGCGGACTGGACATCGAGTAGCGGCCCAGCGAAATCGGCGCACAGACACGCGAAATCTTGTTGACGAAGCCGTCGAAACCGGTGGCCGCGCGATTGTTCATCGCCTCCGGCGCACAGCCGGCGCCGAACAGCGCAACAAGGGCGATGGCGAGCAGGATGCGGGGCATGGCGGCGGCGCAATCGTTGACGAGCCTGAGAGTGTCGCACGATCAGGCCGTACCCCGCCAGCGTCCGCCGATGGCACAATCGACGCTTCATCGCCACGCTCGCAACGAGTTCCGAATGCTGACCCAGTCCGCGCCGCGCACACGCCATTTCGACAGCCTGTCGCCGCACGGCTTCCATCGCGTGCGCTACCACGAGTGGGGCGACCCGACCAACGACCGCGTCGTGATCTGCGTGCACGGCCTGTCGCGCAACGGCCGTGACTTCGACGTACTCGGCGAGGCGCTGTCGCCCACGCACCGCGTGCTCGCCGTCGACCTGCCCGGGCGCGGTGCCAGCGCCTGGCTGGTCGACGCCAACGACTACGTCTTTCCGACCTACCTCGCCACGCTCACGGCGTTGATCGCGCGCAGCGACGCAGAAAGCGTGGGCTGGGTCGGCACGTCTCTGGGCGGGCTGCTCGGCATGGTGATGGCGGCGCAGCCCGGGACGCCGGTGGCGCGACTGGTCGTCAACGATGCGGGACCACAGATCGAACCCGAGGCGCTGGCGCGCATTGGCGATTACGTGGGGCGGGACCCCACCTTCGCTTCCTACGACGAAGCCGAGACTTACATCCGTACGGTCTCGGCTCCGTTCGGCGCCTTGACCGATGCGCAGTGGGAGCACCTGACGCAAACCAGCGTCGCGCAGCGCGAAGGCGGCCGCTTTGGCCTGACGTACGACCCCGGTATCGCCGTGCCGTTTCGCACGGTCCCGGCGCCGCCCGACTTGTGGCCGGTCTGGGACGCCATCGGTTGCCCGGTGCTGGTGCTGCGTGGCGCCGAATCGGACCTCCTGTCGCCGGCAACCGCCGCGGCGATGGCGTCGCGCGGTCCCAAGGCACAGGTCGTCGATATCCCTGGTGTGGGCCACGCGCCGATGCTGCTTTCAGCCGACCAGTACGCGCCGGTCATCGCCTTCCTGCGCGATGCGCGCTGACGGCTTCGGCTGCGCGCGCTGAAGGCGCCAGACGGCACCGGCGCCACGGGCGCTTTCGCATACAATCGCCGCGTTCCCATCGCTTTCGCTACCCGCCTTAAGCCAACGCACATGTCACTTGCCCTGTCGCTGCCTGCGGTCGATTCGCGCCCGGCGAATCCACCGGAAATTCGACCGGTGAAGGTGGGCCTGTGGCTCGACGCCGTCGCCGGGCGCGCGCCGGCGGAGGCGGCGCGCCTGATCGGCGACGCGCTGGCCGCGACCAACCGGGTGGCGATGAGCGCCGGCAAACGGCTGGAACTCGCCGAAAAATACTGGGAGACCGCAAGCGCCTTATGGGCGCAACTGGAAAAACAGTTCGTCCGCGCTTCGCATCCGCTCACGGGTGACGCACTCGAAGCGGCGAAGGCCGCACTGACGCTCGCCAGCGAGCTTGCCGTCAGCTACAAGCATCTGCTGGCCAGCGAGGCGGACAAAAGGATCTCGCTGGGCGGTCAGCGGCTGCTGGTGGCGCTCGTGCATCGCTGCCTGCAATGCACGCAGCGCGTGCTGGTCAGCAGCTACCTGTCGTACGCACCGGTTCCGCCGCGCACCTGGCACGACGCGCATCTGGTCTACGCCTTCGCCCGTGAGCGCCACATCCACCTGATCCCGATCGCGCCCGACCAGCCCGAAGCCACACCCGATCGCCTGACCATCCAGATGCTGCTGCTGGCGCTGGCCAATCCCTACGGTTTTCTGCCCGGCCAGTTGCCTATCGTGTTGCGCTACGTGCAGGAGTACGCGCACTGGGCGAAGCTCACCGACATCGCACCGGTACACAGGATGGCGAAGGCGGTGGCGATCGTCCCCGTGGGCCACGACTTTCCTCCGTTTTCCGCGAACAAGGGGGGCTCGATCGAAGGCAGCAAGCTCTTCCTGCTCACCTTCGACCTCGCGTTCCAGATCCAGGAGCAGCTGCGTGCGCTCGAAGCTGGCGGCGAGGTGCCCACCGGCGTCGGCCGCGACCCCGCCGCGCGAGGGCAATACCTGGCACTCCTGAAGCGTCTGCTGCGACAGTGGGCGATACCGCCGGCACGGCAGTTCAACCGGCTGCCTTCGCGGGCACGCGTCGTCACCTGCTCGGGACTCGCCGGTGTCTGGCAATACAGCCGCGGCGTGCACGGCGGCGTCAAGCGGCCGCCGACCGGATTGCCGCCGATGGCCAATTGCCAGGTCATCAACCACACGCCCGCCGGCTACGCGTTGCGACAGATCGACAGCGTACCGGCCGTGCTGCGCATCGGCGACCTGGTCGCGCTGCGTATCGAAGGTCGAAGCAGCCTTCAGGTCGCGATGGTGCGCTGGTTCCGCAACACGCTCAAAGGGAGCGGGCTCGAATTCGGGTGCGAACTGCTGTCCGACAACCCCGAGGCCGCCGCGGGTGCCGCCGAGGATGCCGAGCCCAATATGTTCCAGCCGGTGGTCGTTTTGCCCGAGGATGCCACCGGCGGCGCCGACGCGTCGCCGGCGCAGATCATCGTTCCTGCCGGAGCGTTCGTGCTGGAACAGGCGATCACTCTGCGCCGCGCCAACGAGACCGGTTTCGCGGTGCTGACCAAGCTGGTCGAACAGGGTCCGGGCTTCGAACTCTACGAGTTCGTTGCGGTCGGTTGATGTCCATCGGGCCGTCGTCGTGACGGCCGTGGCGCGCATCTTGTCGACGGCGCGGATCGCCATCGCGGCGCTGCTGACGCTGACGCTGCTCGAAGTATTGTGGGCGATCGCGCTGGCGCCGCTGCCCGGCGCGCGCTGGCTGGCCGTGAAGGCGCTGCCGCTCGCGATCCTCCTGCCCGGTGTCGCCCGTGGCCGTCGCCGGCCACGGCAGTGGTTGGCACTGTTGCTGCCCTTCTATTTCGCGGTTGCGATCGTGCGCGCGCTGACCGAGCCGGGTCGGCAGGCGATGGTCGCCGCGATGGCGGCGGCGCTCGCGGTGCTCTGCTTTGTCGCGGTACTCGCGTGGTTCCGTGCCGAGAGGCACGCCCTTGCGGACGGCCCGAGCGCGCACGACTAATCCGGTTGCGGCCCGAACTCCGGCGCCTGCGCGTGGCCCTCGCCAGCGAGTCCCTTGGGCATCGGAAAGGTGACGCCTTCGACGACACCCGTCAATTCGGTGACGCCCTGCGCACCCAGTTCCTTCAGGCGCGCAATCACCTGCCGTACCAGCACTTCCGGCGCCGACGCACCGGCCGTGACGCCGATACGGCGTTTGCCGACGACCCACTCGGGACGCAACTCGTCGGCGCGGTCGACCATCCACGCGGGTACGCCTCGATGCGCGGCCACTTCGCGCAGGCGATTGGAATTGGAACTGTTCGGGCTGCCAACGACGATAACGGCATCGACTTGGTGCACCAGCGCCTTCACCGCGTCCTGGCGGTTCTGCGTCGCATAGCAGATGTCATCGCGCCTCGGGCCGACGATGGCGGGGAAACGCGCCTGCAGCGCAGCGACGATGGCGGCTGCGTCGTCGACCGACAACGTCGTCTGCGTCACGTAGGCGAGCATTGCCGGGTCGCGCACCGAGACCCGGGCGACGTCGGCGACCGACTCGACCAGGTAAATGCCGCCGTCGGCTTGCCCCATCGTGCCCTCGACTTCCGGATGACCGGCGTGGCCGATCATCACGATCTCGCGCCCCTGCACGCGCATCTTGGCGACCTCCACGTGCACCTTGGTGACCAGCGGGCAGGTGGCGTCGAAGACCGTGAGGCCACGGTCGCGCGCCCGCGCGCGTACTGCCCGCGACACGCCGTGCGCGGAAAACACGACGGTCGCGCCGTCCGGTACTTCGTCCAATTCCTCGACGAACACGGCACCCTTGGCGCGCAGATCGTCGACGACGAAATTGTTGTGGACGACTTCGTGGCGGACGTAGATCGGCGCGCCGAACTGGACCAGCGCCTGTTCGACGATCGCAATCGCGCGGTCGACACCGGCGCAAAATCCGCGCGGATTGGCAAGAACGACGTCCATCATCGTGCATCCCTCCCGATGGTGTTCGGCTGCGCGCCCGGCGGATCGCGAAAACTGTCGAAGATCAGGAACGCCGCACCGACGGTGATTGCGCTGTCGGCGACGTTGAACGCAGGCCACGACCAGCCGGCGTAGTGGAAGAGCAGGAAATCGATGACGCGTCCGACCACCACACGGTCCCACAGGTTACCGAGCGCGCCGCCCAGGATCAGCGCGAAACCGCACATCGACAGCCGGTTGCCGCCGCGCCGCAGCATCCACACCAGGAACGCGCTGGCGACCACGGCGATGCCGGCGAAGAACCAGCGCTGCCAGCCGTCCGCACCGGCGAGAAAGCTGAACGCGGCGCCCGTGTTGTAGGCGAGCACCAGGCTGAAGAAGCTCGTCATCGGCAGTTCCTCGCCTTCGCGAAAGACGCCGACCACCCACGCCTTGGTGGCGAGGTCGAGCGCGATCACCGATGCCGACAGGAGCAGCCAGCGCCACCACGCATCGGTTGCGCAAGAGTGGAGCATTACGCGAACCGGCGCGGCTCGCCGGCGCCGAAGAGATTGGCCACGCAACGGCCGCACAGCGTCGGGTGCGCGCGATCGGCGCCGACGTCGGCGCGCCAGTGCCAGCAGCGCTCGCACTTGGCCTGCGTGGACGGCGTCACGCGCACCGCGAGCGCGTCACCGCGTTCCACCGTCGCCGCCGACGTGATGGTGACGAAGCGCAGATCGTCACCCAGCGATGCGAGCGCGTCGAATTCCGTATCGGGTGCGACGATCGCGACCTCCGCCTGCAGCGACGAGCCGATGGCGCCCGACTGGCGGACGGTTTCGAGTTCCTTCTGTACCCGTGCACGCACCGCCAGAATCGCCTCCCATTTTGCAAGCAACGCAGGCTCGCCCGCGAAGTCCGGCAGCGCATCCTTCCACGATGCGGCAAAAATCGTCGGATCGGTCGGATGCAGAATCCGCCATGCTTCCTCGGCCGTGAACGACAATATCGGCGCCATCAGCTTCAGCAGCGCATCGCGGATCAGTGCCAGCGCCGTCTGCGCCGAGCGCCGCGCAGTGCTGTCGGCGCCCGCCGTGTACAGCCGATCCTTCAGCACGTCGAGATAGAAGCCGCCGAGGTCCTCGGAACAATACGTCTGCAGCCGCTGCACGACAAGGTGGAATTCGTAGCGATCGTAGTCGGCCTCGACGGCGATGGCCATCCGCTGTGCCTGCGCCAGCGCGACCCGGTCGATCTCGAGCAGTTCCACGACCGGCACCGCGTCGCGCGCAGCGTCGAAGTCCGAGGTGTTGGCAAGCAGGAAGCGCAGCGTATTGCGGATGCGCCGGTAGCCTTCGACGACGCGCTTCAGGATCTCGTCGGAGATGGAAAGCTCGCCCGAATAGTCGGTCGCCGCGACCCACAGCCGCAGGATCTCGGCGCCAAGCGTGTCGGACACCTTCTGCGGCGAGACGACGTTGCCTTTCGACTTCGACATCTTCTTGCCTTCGCCGTCGACCGCGAAGCCATGCGTCAGCAGCGCCTTGTACGGCGGCACGCCGTTGACCATGCACGACACGAGCAGCGACGAATGGAACCAGCCCCGATGCTGGTCCGAGCCCTCGAGGTAGAGATCGGCCGGAAATCCCGTCTGCTGCGAATGCGAGCCCAAGCGCGTGCGACGGCCGTCGGGACCGCCCATCACCGTCTCGAAGGTCGAACCGGAGTCGAACCAGACGTCGAGCGTGTCGCTGAGTTTGCGATACCGGGCTGGGTCGACGCCGAAGTCCTCGTGCGACGCCTCGAACCACGATTCGATGCCGCCGTGCTCGACCTTCGACGCGGCAAGTTCGAGCAGCTGCATGGTGTCCGGATGCAGCTCATCGGTCTCGCGGTCGACGAAGAACGGCAGCGGCACACCCCACTGTCGCTGCCGCGACAGCGTCCAGTCCGGCCGATGCTCGATCATTCCGTACAGCCGCGCCTTGCCCCATTCCGGGTAAAAGGTCGTCGCTTCGATGCCGCGCAGCGCGGTGTCGCGCAGCGATCGCTCCGGCTTCACGCCACGGTAGCCGGGCACGTCGTCCATCCCGGCGAACCATTGTGTGGTCGCGCGGTAGATGATCGGCGACTTGTGCCGCCAGCAGTGCATGTAGCTGTGCGTGTACTTCTCGTTGTGCAGCAGCGCGCCGGTCTCGCGCAGCTTGTCGACGATCAGCGGATTCGCCTTCCAGATCGACAGGCCGCCGAAGAACGGCAGGCTGCCGGCGAAGCGTCCGTCGCCCTGCACCGGACTTTCCATCTCGTCGTCGGTCATCCCGTAGCGGCGGCAGGATTGGAAGTCGTCGATGCCGTAGGCGGGTGATGAGTGGACGATGCCGGTACCGGTGTCCAGCGTCACGTAGCCGCCCAGATACACGGGAGAAGTGCGAGCGTAGAAAGGATGCTGAAAGCGGATGCCTTCGAGTGCCGCGCCGGGCGCGCTTGCGACGATCTCTCCGGCAAGTCCGTAGCGCGCGAGGCAGCTGTCGACAAGGTCCTGCGCCAGCACCAGGTGGCCGCGCTGCGTCGCGACCAGCGCATAGCTGAACTCCGGATGCGCGTTCAGCGCCTGGTTGGCGGGAATCGTCCACGGTGTCGTCGTCCAGATCACCGCGCAGACGTCGCCTTCCGGCAAAGCGGCTAACCCGAACGCCGCGGCAAGCTTCTCACGCTCCCCGGATTCGACGCGAAACGCGACGTCGATCGCCGCATCGACGCGATCCTCGTACTCGACCTCGGCTTCGGCCAGCGCGCTTTGGCAATCGAAGCACCAGTTGACCGGCTTCAAACCCCGATACACATAGCCGCGCTCCAGAACCTTGCCCAGCGTGCGGATCTCGTCGGCCTCGTTCTTGTAGGCCATCGTCGTGTACGGATGATCCCAGTCACCGAGCACGCCCAGCCGCATGAACTGCTCGCGCTGCTTGGCGACCTGCTCGCCTGCATACGCGCGTGCCAGCCGCTGCGTTTCCGCTGCCGACAAATTCTTGCCGTGCGTCTTCTCGATCTGCACTTCGATCGGCATGCCGTGGCAGTCCCAGCCGGGAACGTAGGGCGCGTCGAAGCCCGCGAGGCCCTTGCTCTTGACGATGATGTCCTTCAAGATCTTGTTGACCGCGTGCCCGATGTGAATGTCGGCGTTGGCGTAGGGCGGACCGTCGTGCAGGATGAAGCGCGGCCGGCCCTTTGCCGCGGCGCGGATCGCCGCGTAGACCTTCGTCCGCTGCCATTCGGCGACCCAGCCCGGCTCACGGCGCGCCAAGTCGCCGCGCATCGGAAACGGCGTATCGGTCAGGTTGAGCGTCGACTTGTAGTCGGTTTTCGATTCATCGGGCATGAAGGCACTTTCGTTGCGCATTAGCGCGCGGTCGCGAAGTATTCGCGGGCTTGCGCCACGTCGGCGCGAATCTGCCGAGTCAGCGCGGCAAGGTCATCGTACTTCTCCTCGTCGCGCAACTTGTGCAGGAACTCCACGGTCAGCCGGCGGCCGTAGATCGTCTCGTCGAAGTCGAAGACGAACACCTCGAGCAGCGGCTTCGCATCTTCCTTGACCGTCGGCCGCACGCCGAGGCTCGCCACACCGCTGTGCGGCGCACCGCCCAAACCGTGGATGCGTACGGCGAAAATGCCGGTCAGCGCCGGCAGTTGCCGCAGCGGAATGTTCGCGGTGGGAAAACCGAGGTGGCGTCCGCGCTTGTCGCCGTGCGCGACGCGTCCGGACAGCGTGTAGGGTCGCCCGAGCAGCGCCGCGGCGTGCTCGAGTTCGCCCGCGGCTAGCGCCTGCCGTACCGCAGTGGATGAAGCGCGCTCCTCGTCGATGCTCACCGTGCGCATGGCCTCGACGCTGAAGGCGTGCGCGTGTGCGCGCAGCACCGCCAGATCGCCGGCGCGCGCGCGGCCGAAACGAAAGTCGTCGCCGACCAGTATCCAGCGCGCATCGAGGCGCGCGACCAGCACGTCGTCGATGAACGCCTGTGGACTCAGCGCAGCAAGCTTCGCGTCGAAGCGCGCGACAAAGGTCCTGGCGATTCCGAAAGCGCGAAAGGCGTCGAGCTTCGGACGCAGACCCATCAGTCGCGGCGGCGCCGCGTCGCGCATGAAGTATTCCCGCGGATGCGGATCGAAGGTCAGCACCGCGGGCGGCAGGCGCAGGTCGTCCGCCGCCTCGATGAGACGCGACAGCATGGCCTGATGCCCGCGATGAACGCCGTCGAAATTGCCGATCGTCAGGGCGACCGGGCTGTCGGCGCGGGCCGGAAGTCCGCGATGAATCCGCACGTTGTGAACGCCCACGCGGAGGATGCAGCGATTCCTCGCGTCGGGCAGGCAAGGCAAAGGCTTGAATTCTATCGCATTTCGGAGTGCTTCGCCGCGTCGCCGCCGTCCGGGTACGGCCATTCGCACCAGCCGCCGGCGACCAGCGGGTAGTACAGCGCGAGCCGGATCGGGCGCGTGTCGAGTTCGCGGACGATGCGCCCGTAGCGCGAGAGCTGCGGCCGATAGCGTTCGATCTCGTCGGCGAGAAAGACGTCGACATCACCGCCCTCGTGCTGCCCGGTCTTGAAATCGACGATCCAGCGCACGCCATCGGCGACGAAGCTGCGATCGACGACGACGTGTCCAACGACGCCGTCTTCGACGGCTGCCAGCGCCCATTCGCTGCACGCCTGCTGGTGCGCGCCGGAAAAGAGCCACTGGCCGCGCTCGTCCGCCAGCGTTCGCGTTAGCGCGTCGCAAACCCGGTCGACGGCGGCGGCCAACATACCGGCATCGACGTCAACCGCTGCGAGTTCGACGGCGATGCGCTCCCGCTCGTCGTTCACGCGCTCGGGGGTCCACATGGCGATACCCTCGTCAGCCAACTGCGCCAGCAGACGATGCGTCACGGTTCCGATAGCGGCGGCAGTCGCCTGCGCCCAGTCGAAGGGCGGATCGCGCTCCGCTGCCGCGGCCTGTACGGGCGACGCCAGCGACGGCGGGGGCGACGGTACCGGCCAGTCGGGCGGCAAACGCATGAAGTGCGGTGCTGCGTCGATGTTTGCTTGGGCACGGGAGCCGTCGGGCGCTTCCGTCGGCGAGGCGATGCCGTCGCCGATCGCCGGCCACAATTGCGCCCAGGCGCAGTTCGCCTTCGGAGCGCGCCAGCGGCGCGGAAGCTTATCGCTCTCGCGCTCGATCCCCGGTGCCGTGATCAGGTGCAGCCGGCGTCGGGCGCGCGTGCAACCGACGTAGAGCAGCCGACCCAACTCGGCGGTCGCTTCCTGCGCATCGAGCGACGTGAGATACGCGTACACCGGATCGCGCGGACTCAGCGCGCCGATGCGCGCGTGCAGTGGCGCCAGCAGCAAGCCGTGCTCCCCTGCCGCATCGATGCGCTGCTTCCAGCGCAGCGCGGCGGCGTCCTCGTGCCGCGGTGTGCGCGCGAGCCCCGGCAGCAGTACCGTGTCGAACTCGAGTCCCTTCGCCTTGTGCAGCGTCATCACCTGCACGGTCGTCGTGGCCTCGGAAGCGATTGGAGCAAAGAGCTTGGCCGCCACCGCCTCGAACGCGTCCCAGTCGGCGAGATCGCCGCAGCACTCGTGACGCGCGAGCAGCGAGAAATAGCACTGCGCGGCATCCAGGTCCGCGGCGCCGTCGACACACGCGGGACCGCCCAGCGCGAGCCACGCGGCACGCACGCGCGACGCGAGTGACATCCGTCCCCGCGCGGCCAGCACCGGTGCCAGCGCCGCCTGCGCTCGCGCGACGCGTACTCGACCGTCGGAGGACAGACGCGCGACGATGGCCGGGTCGGCACTGGCCGCCAGTATCGGCAACGTCGTCTCCCCCAGCGCGATCGCCAGCAGGTCGGCGAGCGTCAAGCCGCACCACGGAGCGCGCAACAGCGCGAGTGCTGCCAGACGATCGTCGGGCTGCGTCAGCGCACGTGTCAGCGTCAGAAGGTCGCGCGTCGGCAACCGTTCCGCGAGCGATTCGAGATCGACGGCGACGTAGCGGATATTCGCGGCGCGCAGCGCCGGCAGGATTGCATCCAGATGCGTGCGCGCACGGACCAGGATCGCGATGCTGGCCGCACCCTCGTCCAGCGCGCTTTGCACGCGGGCGACCACCGCTGCCGCCTCGGCGGCGTCATCCGCGACGACGTCGACGGTCGGCGCTGGATCGCCGTCGTCGCCACGCGTGGCCAGCACCGGCTCGTAGGTCACTTCGCCGCGCGCGGCGTTTGCAACCGGGGTCAGTACCTGTACGAACACGTCGTTCACCCAAGTCAGCACCGCGCGCTGCGAGCGGAAGTTGCGCGCCAGCGTCAGGCATTCGACGGCGACGTCGCCGATGCGGCCGCGCGTGCGGGCGTCGAGGAAGATGCCGACGTCCGCCTCGCGAAAACGATAGATCGACTGCATCGGATCGCCGACCGCGAACAGCGTGCGGCCATCGTCTGCGACCCATCCGGCGGTCAGGCGCCCGATGAGGTCGAGCTGGGCCCGCGACGTGTCCTGGAATTCGTCGACCAGCAAGTGGTGGATCTTGAGGTCGGCCGCAAGCAGCAGTTCGCCAGGTTGCGCGGCGGTACCGAGTGCGGCGAGCGCACGCAGCGTCGCTTCGCTGAAATCGGTCTCGCCGGTGCGCGCGAAGACGAGCTGCAATCGTGCGGCCAGGCGAGGCAGCAGCGACAGCGTCGCCGCGACGAACGCCCACGCGTCGTCGCTGTGGCGCGGCGGCGGCAGCGTACGCACTGCGTGCAGCGCCGCGTCGAGGCCGGGCACCGCACAGGCCGCCGCGACCCAGTCCGCCATCGCCTTCTTGGCCGCTTCGCGTTGGTGCGCGCCCTCCCCTTTGTCCTTGCCGGGAAAGCCGACATGCTTGTCGAGCCGCGCGCGGAAGCGCGGTTCGTTCTTCACCAGCAGCCAATCGGCCAGCGCTCGCCATTGAGGGAGCGCATCGGCGTCGCAGCGGGGAAGTCCGCCGGCGGCAGCGAGAGTCGATAAGCACTCGGCGCACTCCGGCGCCAGTGCTCGCTCGAACAGGTTGTCCGCGGCGTAGCGCTGGTGAACAGGAAGCGCTCGCGCCAACGTGACGGGTATCAGGCTCGCCAGCCGGGCCAGTGCGGCATCGGTCTCGCGGCGCAGCGTCGCTTCGAGTTGGACGCGCAACGAACCGTCGGGTGCGCCGATCGGCAACCCGAGCCACTGGTCGCGGCGCGCCAGCATGGCGGCGAGCAGGTCCGTTGCCGCCGCAGCATCGTTGTCCAGGTGCAGCAGCATCCGCCGCCAGTCGGGGTCGTCTGCCGCGGCGTCGGCCAGCGCGTCGGTGACGGCCTCGCGATAATGCGCGGTGGCGTCGTCGACGAACCGCGGCAGCGCGCCGAGACCGGTGGTAATGGGCGTCTGTCGCGCGAACGACGTCACCAGCGCGTCGATGGTCAGCACCCGGATGCGCGAAGGGTTGGCGGCGAGCTGCCAGTCGCGTCGGGCGTCCTGGGCCAGCGCCGCGCAGGCAAGTTGGCGTGTGGTCAGTTCGTAGGCGTTGTCGGGGTCGACCGGTGTCTTCGCTGCCGCCTGCTGCAAGGCGGCCAGCACGCGTTCGCGCAGCTCTCCCGCCGCCTTGCGCGTGAAGGTCATCGCCACGACCGCCTCGGGCGCATCGACCGCGGCGAGCAGCGCCAGCATGCGCTGGATCAGGAGCCCGGTCTTGCCGGAGCCGGCCGGCGCCTGCACCAGAAACGACCGGCGCACGTCGAGCGCGCGTTGGCGAGCCTTCGCGTCACGCGCCTCGAGGATGGCGTCAGTCGTCGGCAGCTGCATCTTCGATTCCAGCATCGACGTCGTCCAGGCGCTGGATCCGACAGAGTGGCTGCAAGCCGCAGACTCGGCAGACGGTGGGGTCGCGCGGCGTCACGGCCGCGCGACCGGTGCGAAATTCGCCGGCCAGCGCAGCGTAACTCCGCGCCCACGCGGCCTCGACCTCGCGCCAGTCGGCGAGCGCGACGCCCCGCGCGCGTTGCACGCTCGGCAGTCCCGGCCAGCAGACGTCGTCCGCAGCCAAGCCGCGAACGGCGACGTCGCCGGCCTTGAGCTGCGCGTAGGCGGCGGCGACGACCGGCTGCGCCGGCGTACGCACGCGCTGCGCCAGCGCATAGAGGCCGATCTGCGTTCCGGCCGGCCGTTGCGCAAACCAGCGGCCGGGTCCGGGCGCGCGCCCAGATTTGTAGTCGATGACCGCGAGCCCGCCCGCGGCCAGCGTGTCGACGCGATCGACGCGGAAGTCGAGCTCGATGCCGCCGATCGCCAACCTGGCCTTGGCTTCGATGGCCGAGACCGTGAACGGGGTTCGTTCGCGTTCGACGGCTGTCAGCCATGCGTGCAGCGTGACGGCGAGGCGTTCGGCTTCGGCGGCCGCCACCGCCAGCGGCAGCGTTCGCCATCGCTGCGCGTCGAGCGCCGTGCGCGCCTTCTTTACCGCGGCGCTGATTCGCGCGCGCAACGCGGCGTCGTCGAGCGCCATGAGTGTGGCGTGATCGCCGACGTCGGTCCAGAATTCCGCAAGCAGCCGATGCAGCAGAATGCCCCGCTCCTGCGGAGAAAGTCCGCCGCGGGCGTCGGCCGCTGGCCGCGCTCGAAGTCGGTGGCGTGCGAAGGCCTGGAACGGGCAGCTGCTCTGGCTTTCGATGACGTCGACGCCGCCGCGCACTGCCGATGCTTCGGGCAGCGCCGGCGCCAA
This sequence comes from Burkholderiales bacterium, assembly GCA_020853025.1. Lineage (GTDB taxonomy): Bacteria > Pseudomonadota > Gammaproteobacteria > Burkholderiales > Casimicrobiaceae > VBCG01. The sequence continues at coordinate 75,378 of JADYZP010000009.1, read as the reverse complement.
GGCGTCGGTGAGCTTCTGCAGCGCGGGCCGGTCCGCGGCGATCTGTTCGGCGCGGCCCAGATGCCGGGGGACGTCCGAGGGTGCGGCTTCCGGCCAGTGGACGAAAAGCGTGCTGGCCGCGCGTTCCTGGCCGTCGACTTCGCGCGCGTGACTGGCGACGACCTCGCCGGCGGCGTGCGCAAAGGCCGCCGTCAGCGTTCGCGCGTAATCGAGCGAACGCGCGGCATCGGCGCGCGGCAGTCCGCGCGCCCGCTGCCACGCGAGCGGCAGCAACGGGGTTGGCGCCATCGGCGGCGGCCATTGCGGCGCGCCGAGGCCCGCCAGCCACAGCGCGTCGAACTCCAGCCCCGACGCTTCGAGCATGCCCAGTATCCGGACGTGGGCCGGTGCGGATTCCGGTTGAAACAGCTTGCGGCCGCCCGCGGCGCGCAGCGCAGACAACGCCTCGTCACGGTTCATCGTCGGCGCCACCGGTGACAGTGCCGCAAACTCGCCCAGCAAGCGCAAGAATGCGTCACGTGTCTGCCACTCGCCGCTGTCGAGCGTGCGCTCGCCGGGCCAGCCGACCGCAGCAAGCCAGGCGCGCCAGGTGTCGGCCCACGCGGACGGCGATCGGCGCGTCGTTGTGGGTGCCGCGGCGGCGCGCCAGCGTGCGGCGAGTGCGTCGTCGTTGCGACGGGACAGTGCCAGCGCCGCGGCCTGGAACGTGACATCGCGCAAGCCCAGCTCGCGCCACAGGCGCTCGCAGCCGGCGCGCCTCCACCAGACGTCGACCGCGCCTGGCAGGTACGGCGAGCGCAGCAAAGCGGCAGCGCTTGCCAGCGGTAGCGGCCGCGCCGCCCATTCGATCAGCGCCAGCGCGGATGCAGCAAGCGGCCACTGCGCCAGCGGTGTCGCGAGCGAAACCGAATAGGGTCGAGGGGCATCGGCGTCGCAGAGCTCGAGCAGCGCGGGACACAGCAGGTCTTCGGCAATGGCCACGGCGTCCTCGCGCCGTTCTTCCAGGTCGGCGACGACGATCGCGATGTCGGCCTCCGGCTGCGCGAGCGCACGAGCACGCGCGAACGACAGCGCCGCGACGAGTTCGTCGCGCGGGCTGTGCGCGGTGACGCGCAGGCAGCGGCTTCGACGGGGTCGCGGCAGCGCGACGGTCGTCGGCGCCGCACCTGCGGTTTCCAAAGCGGTAAGCAGGCGACGCTGCTGCGGCGTGAACTCCAGGAAGCCCGCGAACACGAGTGCGCGGCCGCGCAACGATGCGATGCGTGGCGCCGCCGCGGCCAAGTGGTCGGCCAGCGACGCGTCATCGATGCGGCGGCCGAGGGCGTCGCGCTCGTCGGCAAATCGTCGCGCCCAAGTCGCGAACGCTGCCGCATCGTCGTCGATGCCGGCGCGTGCCCATGGATCGGGGGTTTCTCCAGGTTCGCGCCACGCATGAAAGGCCTTCCAGGCACCGGCGGCGCGCTCGGCGGCGCCGTGCGGATCGAGCAGATTGCTGCCGTCGGCAACGATGCGATCCCACATGAAGGCGCTGGCCGGTGCGCCCAGCAGCGGTCGCGGCTCGGGGAGCGCGTGCGCCGCCAGCGCGTCGTGCCATAGTGTTTGCAGCCACGCATCCCACGGCAGCGCGCGCACGGCGGTCCAGGTCCGCGCCCCGGAACGCGCCGCCGCCGCGTCGTACCGGGAGACGAGCTCGCGCGCAAGGCGCCGGTTCGGCGTGACGACGGTGACGCCGGCCGCGAGTGCCGCGTCAAGATCGATGGAAATCATGGGGATGCAATCACCCCTGCCCGCCAAAGCTATGATCGGCGAGAAGGCGGGAACTACTGTAGCAGCTTTCGGCGGCTGGACGTTTCGCGATACCGCACGCCCTTTTTTTCGGGAGAACTTCTAGTCGCCTCGGCCGGACGCCGCCATCGTGCCCGCAGGTATCGCCGAACCGATCGACGATACCGTGGGTTGCGGTGATCGCGGCGGAACGCGCGCCGCGAACGGCGATGCGCCACCGATCGGCAGCAGCGGGCCGGTGGACAGCGTGTCCGGTACCCGTGCGGCGGAACGCCTGGCCGCGGCCTTCCACTCGCCGCACCAGTCGTCGTCGCGAACGTGTGGCCACACGCCTTCGATCATGTAGGTTTTCTGGTTGATCGGATGCAGCATCGGCGCCGAGCGCCGGCATTGTCCCCACTGCACGCCGCGCGCATCGGTTTCCTTGCCGCCCTGGCGATCGTAGTGGTTACAGCCGATGCATTTTTCCATGGCGCTCTCTCCGGTTGTCGTAGCGGGTGCGAATCACGAAAGGATTTTTTCGATTCATGCCTTGCAAGTTCTTTGCCATCGGCCACGGAAATGCGCTACTGGACGACATACGGCAGCAGGCTCCATTGCACATCAATGCGCCGTGCCGCCACGATACGACGGATGTCCTAGTGCACGACCAGCGCCAACCGGTCCGGCGGAATCACGAGTTCGGGTCGCGGTCTGCGGGACGCGCGATGCGGACCGCGGTCCGGCGCGCGCAGAACGGCTCGGTGCAGCGCGCTGAATTCGCCACTCACCGCTGGACGCGACAGGCGACGACGCGGTACGACATCCTTGTCATATACGGACGTGCGCCGCTGTATCCTGTGCAGCGAAGAGAATACGGCCGCCGACCGCATCGCTGTTTGCAGTCTGGAAAAGAAACTTCCCGGCGGCCGTAACCTGGGATCGCGCTGTTGCGCACTCATGCGGCGAGCGGCGCAAACATGGCGCGCAGCGGAGCAGGCACGTCCTGTACGAATCGCGTGCCGGCGACAGGCTGCGCATCGAGCGTCGATTTCAGTTCGGCGTCCGCCGACGCGGCCTCCCTGGCGAGTTCGGCGTCGTAGAGACGCTTGCGCTCGGCGCTGGAAAGCACTTCGTAGGCGGCGTGGATCATGCGGACCAGCCCGGACAGGTCCTGTCCGGCGTCGGTGGCACCGTACTGGAATCGCTCGAGGACGGCGGCGTACGCGGCTTCGATCCGCGCCGGCGTCGCGCCGGGTGCCAGATCGAGGTAGTCGTAGTAGGTGTAGTTCACCGTGCTTCTCCTGTCTTGGGTGGGCTAGGCGCGAGTACCCGATGACACGTCAGAAGCAGCAAGCGTGCCAAACAGCCTGGTACCGCTCCAAGCCTTTGAAACATCGAAAAAACTTGACTTTTGTTGAGAACAGCGGCGGCGCGATTGCGGCCAGGTGCAGCGCTCCGGGTACCGGTCGTAGCAGGGCCAGGCGATGCGCGCGAAGGTGGCGGGAAGGCGGTGTCGATCGCGGCCAACGCGTCCTGCGGCAGACGAACGTCGGCCGCGGCGCGACATTCGGTCAGATGCGCGAGCTTGCCCGCCTTCGGAATGGCGATCGCTGGCTCTTGCGCGAGCAGCCACGCGAGCGCCAGTTGCGCCAACGCGATGCCGAGGCTTGCGGCAAGTGCTGCCGATTTTCGGCCGCGCAGGAGTTCAGCCTGGCCGAACGGCGAATACGCGATGATGGCAATGCCATGCTGCCGCCATAACGCGCGCAGCTTCCACTCGATGCTGCGCAAGCACGCTCGCTTTCGCGGACGTCCCTGCGGCGAGTCAGAGCTTGCGCACGAGCCCGACCATGACGCCGAAGATCTCCAGCGTGCCCTCGGGACGGATGAGCGGATAGGCCTTGTTCTCGGCTTTGAGCACGAAGCGCCCAGCTTCGAGGTCCAGCCGCTTCAGCGTGAACTGGTTGTCGACGATGGCAATGACGATGTCGCCTTTCTGCGCCGAAGGCTGCTTCTCGACGACGACCAGGTCGCCGTCGAAAATGCCGGCATCGATCATCGAATCGCCCTTGACGCGGATCAGGACCGTCGATGACGGATGCTCGATCAGGTAGTCGTCGATGGTGAGGGCATCGGCGTCCGCGTCCTCGACCGGATCCGGCAGTCCCGCACGCACCGGCGTCTGCGCCAGCGGACGCGCGAAAAAGCGACGCGTTGGCGCCAGGCGGCGGTCGGGGGTGGATTCGAGGAAGCCGGCGAGCTTCAGGCGGGCCACGAGCGCGGCCACCGACGACTTCGAGCGCAATCCCAGGAGGTTGCCGATCGATGCGTAGGATGGCAACGCGCGATGCCGTGCGTAGTAGTCCTGTAGTCTCGTCAGGTAGGAACGATCGTTCGACATCGGCGTAGAATAACGAACGAACGTTCGTCCCGTCAAGTCCCTTGCGCGCTGTCCACGAATTTGCCCGAAACCATGCGGCTCTTCGCTCCCTCGCTCGCCTTCGTCGACCTCGAGACGACAGGAATGAGCGCGCCTCGCGACCGCATCACCGAAATCGGCATCGTGCGCGTCGACGCCGACGCCGCGGACCGATCGCCGCAGGTCCGCGAGTGGACCACGCTGGTCGACCCGGAAATGCCGATTCCACCGGCCATACAGGCGCTGACCGGGATCACCGATTCGATGGTCGCCGGCGCGCCTACGTTCTCTCAGATACGAAGTACCGGAGGCGCAGATCGAGGCTGCCGTCAGGCGCCTGCTGCGCATCGCGAGTCTGCCGCCGCACCCGGAGTCGACCGGGTATGCTCGCAGCCATGCGAAATCGTGCACTCGCATGCCTGCGATGGTGCGTGCTGACCGCCGTCGGGGTGCTCGCCGTCGGGGTGCTCGCCGTGGCGCAGGCTGCGGTGCCACCCGGCTATCGATACGTCGGCAGCCGATTGGTGTCGGAAGGCCGAGTCGTGTACTGGTACTGGAACCCCGAGCATGTCGAGTTCGGTCCTGGCGGCACGCTGTTCGTGGCCCGGATGTACGCGCGCGCCGTCGACGTCGGCCAGGAACGTCCGTATGTCTCGATCGTTCGTTGCGACGCGCGCGCGTATCGAGAAATGGGCGCCCCCGGCCCATTTCAACCTATCGAAGCGGGCGAACCGATCGACGCCGTCTGGCGCGCCGGATGCAGCAACGGCCACGCGGTTGCGCTGGCAATGCGCCTGGCGCAAATGGGTGAAGTCGCGCCTGCCGCAAGCGCGATTGCGCGCGCGCCCGTGCAACGGGATGCGACTGCTCCCGCCGCTGTGGCACCTCCAGCTTCGGCGTCGCCGGCCGCCGTCGCGCCGACGAAGTCCGAGGCGCCTCGAGCCGACCGTGCAGCCGCTCGCGCTGATTCGGCCGACCCGCGCCGCGCCAAGCACAAGGGTATCGCGGCGGTTGCCTGCAAGGGAACGATGGGCAGCGTCTTCCCACGCCTCGGCGGCGCGAGTGGCAAGAGCGGTTGCTTCTGACCTACGAAGGACGGTCGGTGGAATCCGGGCCCACAACCGGGCAAGCAGTGATCTCGACCACGCCGATCGGCTGGTGAAGGGCAACGATCGTGCGCAACTTCGTACAGCGGCCGGAACTGCAAAGCTCGTAATCGGACGTGTAAGGAGACAGCGTGACACGCAGTTCATGCAGCGGCGGGAGTGCCGGCACGTAATGCCAGACGCCGTCGACCAGCCGCGCGGACGCCGGCGGTTCCATGCCGGCGCCGGAACCGCGCACGCGTGCGGCCACCGGCACCAGCGTGGCACCGTCGACACGGTAATCTTCCTCCCACCTGATTTTCTCGACCGAATGCATCCACGCGAGCGTGAATTCTGAAACCGGCAGCGTGGCGCGCACGACGGCCGCCACCGCCAGACAGATGCCGATCATGCAGTCTTCGCCTTGGCCATCCGCCGGTTGCGCCAGCGGTGGTACGCGAGCATGAGCACGGCGAGGCCGAAGCCGACCTCGTCGGTGATCGGCAACGCGACGACCAGCGAAAAGGCCGCGGCCGCCGCCACCACGCGTTCGATCCACGACAACGGCGACCACAGGTAGCCGATGCTCGCCGCGCCCCACAGCCCGATTGCGACGAGCGCCTTGAACACGACGTAGGCCGCGTCGAGCGTACCGCCGGACTGCAGCATCAGTGCGGGCGCGTAGACCGCCATGAACGGCACGACGAAGCCGGCGATCGCGATGCGCATCGCCTGCATGCCGATGCGCAGTCCCGACGCCTTCGCGATCGGCGACGCGGCGAACGCTGCCAGCGCGACAGGCGGAGTCAGGTCGGCCATGATGCCGAAATAGAACACGAACATGTGGGAAACGATCAGCGGCACGCCGAGCGTGAGCAGCGCCGGTGCGGCCAGCGAGCTGGTGATGATGTAGTTGGGAATCGTCGGGATGCCCATGCCCAGCACCAGGCAGGTGAGCATCGTCAGCAGCAGCGACAGGAAGAGGCTGTGCTGGCCGAGCTGGATGATGTAGCCGGCAAAGCTGGTCGCCGCGCCGGTCAGCGTCATCACGCCGATGATCACGCCGACCAGCGCGCACGCCACCCCCACCGACAATGCGTTCTTCGCACCTTCGGCCAGGCCCTTCACCGCCAATTCGAGGACGCCACGGCCGCCGTGCACGAAAAGCAGGATCACGATCAGCAGGCCGACGACTGCGAACACCGCACCGATGCCGTAGCGGAAGAACGCCGACGACAACAGCCCCAGCGCGATCCAGAACACGACGCGCAGCGCGGTCCCCTTGAGATTGAGCGCGACCGCCACGCCGAAGATCAGGATCACCGTCAGCGCGAGTCCCACGGTGCCCGAGAACAGCGGCGTATAGCCTGAGAAGAGGAGAAAGACCAGCGCCGCCAGCGGCAGGATCAGGTGCCAGTTGGTCTTCACCGCCGCCCACGCGTCCGGGCATTCGGCCTTCGGAATGCCCAGCAGCGAGAGCCGTCCGGCTTCCAGGTGCACCATCCAGAACGCGGTCGCGAAGTACAAAAACGCCGGAATCGTCGCCGCCTTGACGATGTCCACGTAGGGCACACCGATGGTCTCGGCCATGATGAAGGCGACGGCGCCCATCACCGGCGGCATAATCTGGCCGCCCATGCTCGACGTGGCCTCGACACCTCCGGCAAACTCAGCGCGATAGCCGAAGCGCTTCATCAGCGGAATCGTGAACTGGCCGGTGGTCACGACGTTGGCCACACCCGAGCCGTTGATCGTGCCCATCAGTCCCGAAGCAACGACCGCCACTTTGCCCGGACCGCCACGCGTGTGGCCGACGGTGCCCATCGCAAAATCGGTGAACAGCCGGATCATCCCCGCCTGTTCGAGGAAGGTTCCGAACAGGATGAACAGGAAGATGTACGTCGACGAAACATAGACGGGGATGCCGTAGATCCCCTCGGTGCCGAAGGACATCTGGTTGACGACCTGGTCGAAGCCGAAGCCGCGGTGCATCAGCGCGCCCGGCAGATATTGTCCGAACAACGCATAGGCGAGAAAAAGTGCGCAGATCATCGGCAGTGCGACGCCCATGATCCGGCGTGCCGCCTCGAAGACGAGCACGATCAGCACGACGCCAACGACCATGTCGGCGGTCGTCAGGTCGCCCGAACGCAGCACCAGGTCCGCCTCGAAGAGCCACTGGTAGAGGCCGGTGGCCACGCCGACGGCACCCAGCACCCAGCCGAACCACGCGAAGCGCCCGCCGCCGCGGCCAAAGGTCGGAAACATCGCGAAGGTGAGCAGCAGCAGGAAGCTCACGTGCAGCGCGCGCATCACGACGCTGGCCAGCGGCGCGAACGCCGCCGTGTAGACCTGGTAGGTCGAGAACGCGACGGCGATGGCGAAGATCGCGTGCGTGGTGCGCGCCGAGCGTTCCGGTGCGAACAGCACCGGATCGACGTCGGCGGGCGAGATGTCTTTGGACAAGTGAGGCGCCCAGGAAAACGGCCCGCGAATCCGCTGCCAACGGCGGGGCCGGCCGCAGCCCCGCCGTGTCAACCCGGAATGATTACTTGATCAGGCCCTTTTCCTTGTAGTAGCGCGCTGCACCCGGGTGCAGCGTGACGGGCATGCCCTTCAGCGCATTTTCGAGCTTGATGTTCTTGGCGGCGGCGTGCGCGGCAATGAGCATGTCGAGGTTCTCGTACATGCCCTTGGTCATCTTGTAAACCCGATCGGCGGGGACGTCTTCATGCGACACCAGGAAATTGGGGATGACCGCGGTCGCCACATCCTGCGCCTGTCCTTCGTAGGTTCCCGCCGGAATAATGCCCGACTGATACGCGGGATCTCCGACCTTGGCCACCACGTCTGCCGGTACGGGCACGACGACGATCTTCACCGCGGTCGCGAGATCGCGAATCGACGCGACGCCGAGACCTGCGGACTGCAGCGTGACGTCGAGCTGCCGGTTCTTGATGAGTTCCACCGACTCGCCAAAAGGCAGGAACTCGACCTTGGCAAAGTCCTTGTAGTCGATCCCGGCCGCCTTCAGCACCGCCCGCGCGTTGAGCTCGGTGCCGGACTTCGGCGCGCCGACCGAAATGCGCTTGCCTTTCAGGTCCGCGAGCGTTCGGATGCCGGACTCGGCATTGGCGACGATCTGGATGTAGTTGGAGTAGATGCCAGCCACGCCGCGCAGCTTCTTCAACGGCGTCTTGAAGCCGACCTCCTCGTTGCCCTTCCACGCGTCGGACAACGCGTCGGCCAACGTGAACCCGATCTCGCCGCGGCCCGCCTGCAGAAGGTTCAGGTTCTCGACCGACGCCTTGGTCGACTGTACGGTCGCCTTGGCCTCGGGAATGGTCTTGGCGTAGATCTGTGACAGCCCGACGCCCAGCGGATAGTAGATGCCGCTGGTACCGCCGGTCAGGATATTGATGAACTGCTGGGCGCCGGCCGGCAGGGTCGCTGCCGCGCACAGCGCCAGTGCGACAAGCGTATCTCGAATTGTACGATTCATGGACGATATCCTCCGGGTGCCGTGGGCGACGGAAATGCGCCCTGGCCGCAGTTTACACGGGACCATCCTCAGCGAAGAAAGCCCGCCATCCTCGGTTGACTGCTTGTACACTTGCGCAATGAGGATGGCCCGCTGGATACGCGTCTGCGCAATTTTGCTCGGATCGGGACTCCTGTGCACCTGGGCCGCGCTCCATGCGCAGCAGTCCGCGCCGCGCATCGTCTACGTGGTGCCGATCGACGGCATCATCGATCTGGGACTGGCGCCGTTCGTGCAGCGGGTGCTCGATGAAGCGACCGCCGCGAACGCCGCCGCGGTGGTGCTCGATATCAATACTCTGGGCGGGCGCGTCGACGGCGCCGTGCAGATCCGTGACGCGCTGCTCAACAGTCGCGTGCGCACGGTTGCCTTCGTCGACAAGCGTGCCATTTCCGCCGGCGCGCTGATCGCGCTGGCCGCCGAGAAGATCGCGATGGCCGACGGCGGCACCATCGGCGCCGCGGCGCCGGTGTTGGCGGGTGCGCCCGGTGCTGCGGCGCAGCCGGTCGGCGAAAAGACCGTGTCCTACGTGCGCAAGGAATTCCGTGCGACCGCCGAGGCGCGCAAGCGTCCGCCGCTGCTCGCCGAGGCGATGGTCGACGCGGACGTAAAGGTTCCGGGGGTCATCGACAAGGGCAAGCTGCTGACGCTGACCACCAACGAGGCGTTGAAGCTCAAGGTCGCCGACTTTCGCGCCAACACGCTGGACGAAGTGCTGGAGCAACTGGGCATCGAGGGCGCAGAAATCCGCCGCCCCGCCCACAACTGGGCCGAACATTTCGTGCGCTTTCTCACGCATCCGATGGTCAGTTCGCTATTAATCACCGTCGCGCTGCTGGGCATCGTCATCGAACTGCGCACACCGGGATTCGGCGTTCCCGGCGCGCTGGGTATCGCCAGCCTGGCGCTGTTCCTCTGGGGCCACTGGCTGGTGCAACTCGTCGGCTGGGAGGAACTGCTGCTGGTCGTCGTCGGTATCGCGCTGCTCGCGCTGGAACTGTTGGTGATCCCCGGTTTCGGCATCACCGGAGTTCTCGGCATTCTCGCCATCCTCGGAGCGCTCGCGCTGGGCATGGTCGGCTCCGGCGCGACGGCGCAGGTTATCATGGAGGCGGCGATGCGCGTTGTCTTCGCCGTGCTGCTCGCACTCGTCGGCAGCCTTGTCCTGCTGCGCTTTTTGCCGCAGCTGCCCTTCGGACGACGGCTGATCCTGCGCACCGGCCTCGATGCCGCGCGCGGCTATGCGTCCACACCCGCATCCGATTTGCAATGGCTGGGGCGGCGCGGCCGTGCCTGGTCGCCGCTGCGCCCGGCCGGCATTGCCGACATCGACGGCCAGCGCGTGGATGTGGTATCAGACGGAGAACTCGTCGAAGCCGGAGCGCCGATCGAGGTGATTCGCGTCGACGGCAACCGGATTGTGGTTCGGCGTGCCGGCGAAGTCCGGCGGGAGGAAGTGACGACATGAACAACTTCGCTGCAGCGTTCACGGGCGGACTCGGGCTGCTGATCCTGGTGATAGCGGTCCTGGTGCTGGTGCTCTACCTGGTGCCGGTCCCGCTGTGGATCGCCGCGTGGGCGTCCGGCGCCTACGTCGGACTCATCACGCTGATCGCGATGCGCCTGCGACGCGTTCCCCCCGGTACCATCGTCAACGCGCGCATCAGCTCGGTGAAGGCCGGACTCGACATCCCGATCAACGACCTGGAAGCGCACTTTCTGGCCGGCGGCAACGTCGTGCGCGTCGTCAACGCGATGATCTCGGCCGACAAGGCCAACATTCCGCTGCCCTTCAAACGCGCGGCGGCCATCGACCTTGCGGGCCGCGACGTGCTCGAAGCGGTGCAGATGTCGGTGCTGCCCAAGGTCATCGAGACGCCGCGGATCGCCGCCGTCGCCAAGGACGGTATCCAGTTGATCGTCGTCTCCCGCGTCACGGTGCGCACCAACATCGACCGCCTGGTTGGCGGCGCGGGCGAGGAGACCATCATTGCGCGCGTCGGCGAAGGCATGGTCAGCACCATCGGCTCGGCGGCCAACCACAAGAGCGTACTGGAGAATCCGGACCATATTTCAAAGCACATCCTGAGCAAGGGTCTGGATGCGGGAACCGCCTACGAGATCCTGTCGATCGACATCGCCGACGTCGACGTCGGCACCAACATCGGCGCCAAGTTGCAGATCGACCAGGCCAACGCCGACAAGCAGATCGCGCAGGCCAAGGCCGAGGAGCGACGTGCGATGGCGGTCGCGCTGGAGCAGGAGATGCGTGCCCGCGTCGTCGAAGCCGAGGCCGAGGTGCCGCGCGCGATGGCCGAAGCGTTCCGCAATGGCAACATGGGCATCATGGACTACTACCGGATGAAGAACCTGCAGGCCGATACCGACATGCGCGGCACGATCGCCGGCACCGACAACGCGCCCACGGGCGGGCCGACGATCTGACGTGCGATGAACCCTGTCGATCTCCTGCTGCTCGTTCTCGTCATCGTCGGCTTTCTCGCCGTCAATTTCTTCGTGCAACGCAGCGCGCGCAGCGAGCAGCGGCGGCGGGCCATGACGCGTGCTGTGCAACAGACGCAAGCGGTGGCAGCCGCGGACGACGAGATGCCGGAAGTCGCCGACATGCGCAAGCAGGAGGCAGCGGCATCCGCGGCGGCGCCGTTGACCTCGCGCCATGTTACCCGTTCCCGATTCTTCCACTCCGAAGCCGACCTGCGCCATGCCATTGTCGTGCTCACGGTGCTGGGACCATGCCGCGCGCGGGAGGCCTACGAACCGCCCGGGCAGTAGGTGCGCGAGAGGTCGGTAGTCGCGCCGCAAAAGCGCTACCCTGCCCCGCGCAGGTCGGGTGGCAGCGGCAGGGGACGTTCGAGCGCCGACACGCGCAGCGGAAAATGCCCGCTCCTGCGATCGAGGAAGTAGTTGCGCAGCGTGCGCGCAATGGTGCGAAACGCGATCGACTCCCACGGAACGTCCGCCTCGGCGCAGAGCGTGACTTCGAGGCTCTCGCTGCCCGGACCGAAGTCGAGGTCCTTGAGGTGCGCGCGGAACATCATGTAGACCTGTCCGATCTGCGGCAGACTGATCAGCGTGTACAGATCGATGATCTCGACGCGTGCGTGTGCTTCCTCCACGGTCTCGCGCAGCGCGCCGGCGGTGACGGTCTCGCCGTTTTCGAGAAAGCCGGCGGGCAGCGTCCACAGTCCATAGCGCGGTTCGATCGCGCGCCTGCACAGCAGCACCTGGCCCTTCCACTCCGGCAGGCAACCAACGACGACTTTGGGATTCTGGTAGTGGATCGTGCCGCAGCCTGCGCAGACCAGCCGCCGATGCGTGTCGCCTTCGGGCACGCGCAATTCGAGCCTGGCTTCTCCGCAGTGACTGCAGAATTTCATCGAGTCGACTTTGGCTACGGCCGCAGCAGGTGCTCGCGGTAGTACTTCATTTCGACGATCGATTCGTGAACGTCGGCCAGCGCCTCGTGCCTGCCTTCCTTGGGGATGCCCTTCATCAGGTCCGGCTTCCAGCGCCGGCACAACTCCTTCAGCGTCGACACGTCGAGATTGCGGTAGTGAAACCAGTCCTCCAGCTGCGGCATCCAGCGCGCGAGAAAGCGGCGGTCCTGGCAGATCGAGTTGCCGCACATCGGCGACGCCTTGGCCGGAACGTGCTGTCGCAGGAACGCGAGCGCCTGCTCCTCGACCGCGGCCTCGTCGTCGGTGGATGCCTTGACACGACTGATGAGTCCGCTCTTGCCGTGCGTGCCCTGGTTCCACGAGTCCATGCCCTCGAGCACCGCGTCGTCCTGGTGGACGACCCACACCGGCGCTTCGGCAACGGTGGCGAGGTTGTTATCGGTAATGACCAGCGCGACCTCGATGATGCGGTCGCGATCGGGGACCAGCCCGGTCATCTCCATGTCGATCCAGATCAGATGGTTGGCGTCTTGGGGCATGAGCGGTGGCGTAGAATTGAATCTCCCGGATTGTCGCACGCCCGTCGCACGCCGCCTCCCCCCGACCGTGACCGCCGCCGCCTTCACTGCCCTCTTCGTACTCGTGCTGTCGGCGTCGCTCCTCGTGCGTCTTTGGCTCGCGCGGCGGCAGATCGCGCACGTCCTCGCGCATCGCGAGTCCGTGCCCGGTCCCTTTGCCGCACGCATCGGCGTCGCGGCGCACCAGAAGGCGGCCGACTACACGATCGCTCGGCAACGGCTGTCGATGCTGCAGGCGGTGGTCGACGCCGCACTGCTGCTGGCGATGACGCTGGGCGGTGGGCTGGCGGTGATCGTGGCCTGGACCGAAACGCTGCCCGTGAGCCCGCTTTGGCGCGACGTCGCTCTGTTCGGCGTCGCCGGTGTCGTCTACGGCGTGGTCAACCTACCGTTCTCGTGGTGGCACACGTTCCGTATCGAGGAGCGCTTCGGCTTCAACCGGATGTCGCTGCGATTGTGGCTCGCCGACCTCGCCAAGGGACTGGCGGTGGCACTGGTGCTGGGCCTGCCGCTATTGGTGCTAATCCTCTGGCTGATGCGCGTGGCGGGCCGCGAGTGGTGGCTGTGGGCGTGGATCACGTGGATGGCGTTCCAGCTGCTGATCCTCATTGTCTATCCAACGCTGATCGCGCCGTTGTTCAACAAATTTACGCCGATGCGCGACGAAGCCGCACGCGAGCGCGTCGAGGCGCTGCTCGCGCGCTGCGGCTTCCGCAGCGCCGGACTGTTCGTGATGGACGGTTCGAAACGCTCGGGACACGGCAACGCGTACTTCACCGGGTTCGGCAAGGCGAAGCGCATCGTGTTCTTCGACACGCTGCTCGCGCGGCTGGCGCCCGACGAGGTCGAAGCGGTGCTGGCGCACGAACTCGGGCACCACAAGCTGCGGCACGTGGCCAAGCGCATCGCCTGGTCGGCGGCGTTATCTCTGGCGATCCTCGCACTGCTCGCGTACCTGGCGGGTGCACCGTGGTTCTACGGCGGACTCGGGATTCCGGAAGCCATGCTGCCGGTCGCGATGGCGCGACCGGGCGTGGCTCTGGAACTCTTCCTGCTCGCACTGCCGGTGTTCACGCTGCTGCTGGAGCCGCTATCGGCACTCTATTCGCGCCGCCACGAATTCGAGGCCGATACCTTCGCGACCACGCAGGCGTCGGCCGCGTCGCTCGTACTCGCGCTGGTCAAGCTCTACGAGGACAACGCGGCCACACTCACCCCCGATCCATGGCATTCCGCTTTCTACGATTCGCACCCTCCGGCGGCGATCCGTATCGCGCATATCGAGGCACTGGCGGGCACCGAATCGTCCGCCGCCGCGCGCGCGGAGCCAAACGCTGCGGTGGAGGCACGATGAACGAAGCCGATCGACCGGTGCTCGGTACCCGCCTGCTGGCGCTGGCGTCGATGCGCTGTCGGCCGGGTGCGCCGCGACTCGGCACCGACGAACTCGCCGCACACCTGAAAACGCTGCCGGGATGGACGCAGGACGGCAACCGCATCGCCCGCGAGTTCAGCTTCACCGATTACCACGCGACGATCGCCTTCGTGAACGCACTGGCGTGGATCGCGCACCGGGAGGACCATCACCCGGAGCTGTCCGTTCACTACAGCCGCTGCACCGTCGCTTTCTCGACGCACGACGCGGGCGGCGTGACGCACAACGACATCATCTGCGCGGCGAAGGCCGAGCGGTTATTCGCTTGACGCGACGCGCGACGCGTTCCGACGCGGCGTCTCCGACACCAGGCCTCGTGGTTGCCGCCTACCGGCGCCACTTCGTCGTCGCGCTGGCCGACGGCGAGCGTGTCGCCTGCGTGCTGAAGGGCCGGTCGCTGCAGGTCGCGGTCGGCGACCGGGTGGAAATCCGCCGCGTGGCCGGTGGCGGCGCCATCGAATCGGTCGCCGCGCGGAGCAATCTCGTCTACCGCTCCGACGCGTTCAAAGACAAGCTGCTCGCGGCCAACGTCACGCAGATCGCAGGTGTGGTCGCTCCGGATATTTCGCTCGACGAAGAGCTGATCGATCGCTGGATGATCGCCGCCGAAAGCACCGACTGCCGCTTCGTTCTTTTTGCCAACAAGTCAGATCTGCCCGGATTCGAGGTGCTTCGCAAGCGCCTGGCGCCGTTCGCGGCACTCGGCTGCGGAATCGTCGAACTCGCGGCCATCGCGGACCCGGCACCGGCGCTCGACTGGCTTGCCGATCAGCGCACGGTGCTGGTAGGACAGTCAGGCATGGGAAAGTCAACACTGATCAACGCGCTGCTGCCGGAAGCCGGCGTGCGCACCGCCGACGTATCCGACTCTCTTGGCGCAGGTCGCCACACGACGACGTCGACGACGCTCTATCCTTTGCCCGCGCTCGGCCGCGACACGTGGATCGTCGATTCACCCGGCATGAAGATCTTCGGCCTGGCGCAACTCGAGCCGGCACGAATCGCGGAGGCCTTTGTCGAGATCCGCCCGCATCTGGGCCATTGCCGCTTTCGCGACTGCCGCCACGACGCGGAGCCCGGCTGCGCGGTGACCGAAGCCGTGGTTGCCGGGCGCATCGCGCCCCACCGCCTGCGGCTGTTGCACACATTGCAGGCCGAAGCGAATTTCGCGCGCGGCAAGGCACGCTGACCGATCCGCAATCGGGACGCTACCCCAAAAGTCGCCCGCAGCGTGCTACGGCGCGAGATTGGCGATCGTCAGCAGCAGGATCAGCAGCAGCCACAACACCAGCGCCCGCCAGACGAGACCCACGGCAGACGGCAGCACTTCGGGCTCGACCGGGTCGCCAAGTCCCAGGTCCGGCCGGACGTCGGGATCGCCCGCCAGTGACGGCAGCATGCCACCCAGCTGCACACCCAGCGCGCCACCGCCGGACGCGAGCAGGATGCCGATCGCCGTGCCGCCGTCGTGCGTCGCCCAGCGTGAGGCCTGCGTGCGCCAGCACGCCACCGCGTCCTCGAAATCGCCGACGACGGCGAACGATAATGCCGTAAGGCGTACCGGGATCCAGTCGAGAACCGCCAGCAGCCCCCGCGCCGGCAATCCGAACTCGTTGCGTGACTGCACGAGCGGCGACGGCTCGACTCCCGGCACCGGGCCCTGCCACTCCTCGGCGAGCAGTGCGGCCGCCCGGTAGAGGACCGCTCCGGCCGGTCCCGGCAGCACGACGAACCAGAACAGCACGGCGACCACCTGCCTATAGGCATCGACGAGGCCACGCTCGATCGCCAGCCGCGCGATGTCGGAACTGGCGAAATCCGCGGAGGAGCCGCCCCGCCAGGTCGCGAGCGCGCGGCGTGCAGCGGCGAGGTCACCCGTCTGCAACGCCACGACGATCGCCGAGATCGCGTGACTGAAGCGGCGAAAGCCCATCAGGAAATAAAGCACGACGACGTTGACCAGCATGCCCAACAGCGGATGCGCAGCGTCGGCCAGCCAGTACGCGGTTCCGACGAGAAGCACCGGCGGCACCAGTGCCGCCAGTATCGCGTAAACGCCATGCTGGCGCGTGCCGCCGTTGAAGTTGCGCTCCAGCGTGCGCGCGTACTGGACGAAGCCGCGCTCGGCGCCGGAGCGCCAATCGAAGGCCCGCCATTGTTCGAGCGCGAGTGCGACGAGTATGGCGACGAGGCTCATGTCGGCATTTTAGGGCGCGTCTCGCCACCCAAGGAACTGATGCGCTCCTTTGGGCGCAGCGAGCGTGGCGAGCGTGGGGGACGTTTCATCCTAGCGCAGGAATTCCCGGTTGACGTCGCGGAACAGCGGCGTTGCCCCTTCGCGCAGCCACTCGAACACCGCCATTTCGCGGGTGACGATGCGTACGCCTTCGTCGCGCATGCGCGCGAGCGCCAGATCGCGGTCGAGCGCCCGCCGCGAGCCGACCGCGTCGGCGACGACGAAGACTTCCCTTCCTGCGGTGCGCAGATCCAGCACCGACTGCATCACGCAGACGTGGGCTTCGGTACCGATGACCACGATCTGCGCGCGCTCGCATCCGGGCAACCGGGCAAGGCAACGCTCGGCCACACACGAGAAGTGCGTCTTGGCGGCGATCGCGTCCGCGCCGACCAGCTCGCGGACCGCCGGCACCAGCGGACCCAATCCCTGTGGATACTGCTCGACCGCTGCGACGGGCACGCCGATCCTGCGCGCGGCGCGAATCAACCAGGTCGCGTTGGCGAGGAGAGTCTCGTGGTCGGCGATGGCTGGCAGCATCTTCTCCTGCAGGTCGACGACGAGCAGCACCGAGCGTTGCGCGTCGATCAGCATGGCCGCGATCGAGCGGTCTTAGGTCTTGAGTTCATCGCGATCGCGATACTGTTCCAGCGCTTCGCGATTGGCGTCGCTGTCGGCATCGACGCCATGCCTGGCCTCGATCGCCGCAGCGAAGGCGGTGATGTTCGCCTGCGCGATGCGCTCCGGTGACGGCTCCCATAGGCTGCCGGGCATGGTCGGCTACGCCGCGAGGTCGCGCAACGGCGCCGCGATCGATTCGGGCAACGGTGTCGGGCGACCGGTTCCGACGTCGATCCAGACGATCTTCGCCGCGCCGTCTGCATACTTTTTCCCGTCGGCAATGACGTCGTAGTAGCTGCCGACGCTCGAGCGACCCGGACTGCCGAGATACATGCGCACCTCGACGTCGCCCGGATAGACCAGCGGCAGCAGGAAATTGCAGCTGGCGTTGACGATGACCGGCCCGCGCCCGTCGTCGTAGCCGCTGCCCGAGCGTGTTTGCGCGAACAGCCATTCCATGCGCGCCTGCTCCATGTAGCGGAAATAGACGGTGTTGTTGACATGGCCGAGCGCGTCCATGTCGCCCCAGCGCATGGCTTGTACCGACGTGTGAACCAGAAGGCGCGGATGCGTCATGGGCGGGGATGCGTCATGGGCAGTGCTGTGTGCAACTGCCGATTATAATGGCTGCCCGCTGTCGAGGTGCGCCGCAACACAATGCAAAAGCGACGAGAATGACCCGCGAAGCCATGGAATACGATGTCGTGATCGTCGGCGGCGGCCCGTCGGGGCTCGCTGCGGCGATTCGCCTGAAGCAACTCGCAGCCGCCGGACAGCGCGACGTTTCTGTCTGCATCCTGGAAAAGGGGTCGGAGGTCGGCGCGCACATCCTCTCCGGCGCGGTGGTCGATCCCAAGGGCCTGAACGAGCTGCTGCCGGATTGGCCATCGCGCGGCGCCCCGCTGCATACCGCGGTGACCGAAGACCGTTTCCTGCTGCTCACGGCGCAGGACGCGCGCCGCATTCCAAATTGGGCGCTACCGCCGCTGATGAGCAACCACGGCAACTACGTCGTCAGCCTGGGCAACGTCTGCCGTTGGCTGGCGCAGCAGGCCGAGGCGCTGGGGGTGGAGATCTACCCGGGCTTTCCGGCGGCCGAGGTGCTCTACGACGACCACGGCGCCGTGCGCGGTGTGGCGACCGGCGACATGGGTGTCGCACGCGACGGCACGCGCAAGCCGGAATACGCACCGGGCATGGAACTGCACGCCAAGTACACGCTGTTTGCCGAAGGCTGTCGAGGCTCGCTGTCGCAGGAGCTGATGAAGAAGTTCAACCTGCGCGACGGCGTCGAGCCGCAGAAATACGGCATCGGCATCAAGGAGCTCTGGCAGGTTGTGCCCGATCGGCACCACAAGGGGCTGGTCATCCACAGCCAGGGCTGGCCGCTCGACAGCGACACCGGCGGCGGATCCTTTCTCTATCACCTGGACGATGGACTCGTGTCGGTCGGCTTTGTCGTGCACCTGAACTACGAAAACCCGTATTTGTCGCCGTACGATGAATTCCAGCGCTTCAAGACGCATCCGGCGATCCGCGGAACCTTCGACGGCGGCAAGCGCCTGGCCTACGGCGCGCGTGCAATCAACGAAGGCGGTCTGCAGTCGGTGCCGAAGCTCGCCTTTGCCGGAGGCGCGCTGATCGGCTGCTCCGCCGGCTTCGTCAACCTGCCGCGGATCAAGGGCAGCCACAACGCGATGAAGACCGGCATGCTGGCGGCGGAATCGGTGTTTGCCGCGCTCGGCGCGGGGCGCGCACACGACGAAGTCGCGGACCTCGATGACGCCTGGAGGAAGTCCTGGGTCTACGCCGATCTCTACAAGGTGCGCAACGTGAAGCCGGGGCTGAAGTGGGGGATGTGGCTGGGCTCGCTGCACGGCGGCGCACACATGTGGCTGAATGATCTCGGCATGGGCGCGCTGGTGCCGTGGACGCTGCGGCACGGCAAGGCCGACCACGAGTCGCTCGAACCCGCCGCCGGAATGCCGCGCATCGACTACCCGAAATACGACGGCGTGCTCACTTTCGACAAGCTCTCGTCGGTGTTCCTGTCCAACACCCATCACGAGGACGACCAGCCGGTGCACCTGCAACTGCGCAATCCGGCGATTCCGGTCGACGTCAACCTGCGCGTCTACGATGGTCCCGAGGCACGCTACTGCCCGGCCGGCGTCTACGAATTCGTCGACGCCGATGCTGCGTCCGCCGCCGCCGATACAACAGCCGCGCCGGCGAAGCGCCTGCAGATCAACGCGCAGAACTGCGTGCACTGCAAGACCTGCGACATCAAGGACCCGAAGCAGAACATTCACTGGGTGACGCCGGAAGGCGGCGGCGGGCCCAACTACACGTCGATGTAGCGACGGTCACGGCGGCCACAGCCGCGCGGCGCCGCGCACCCCGCTCGAATCGCCGTGCGCGTTGCGCACCAGTTGCGTGTCAACGTGATCGGAGAAGATCCACGGCGCCCACAACGCCGGGACTGCTGCGTAGAGCATCTCGACGTTCGACATGCCGCCCCCGAGCACGATCACGTCCGGATCGAGGATGTTGATCACGTGCGCCAACGCGCGCGCCAGGCGCTCCGCGTAGCGCTCGAGCGACGCCTTGCATAGGCGGTCGCCGGCGGCCGCGGCGGCGACGATGCCAACGGTCGACGCACCGTTTGCCGAGTGATCGCGATGATCGCGCTCGAACGCAGGTCCCGACAGCCACGTCTCGATGCATCCGTGGCGACCGCAGTAGCAAGGCGACCCCGGTCGCTCGTCGTCGCGCGGCCACGGCAGCGGATTGTGCCCCCACTCGCCGGCAATCGCGTTGCGCCCTGCCCATGCGCGGCCGTCGATGACGATGCCCGCGCCGACGCCGGTGCCCAGAATCGCCCCGAATACGACGTGTCGGCCGGCGCCCGTGCCGTCGATCGCCTCGCTCAGCGCGAAGCAGTTGGCGTCGTTGGCGATGCGGACTTCCCGGCCAACGCGGGTCTCGAGGTCGGAGCGGAACCGCCGGCCGTTCAGGCATGCCGAATTCGACCCGCGCAAGAGGCCCGTTGCGCGCGACAGCGATCCCGGCGTGCCGATACCGATCGACGCCTTGCCTCCAGCGATCCCCAGCGTACGTTCGGCGTCGGCGACCAGGCCGGCGATCACGGCGAGCGTGGCGTCGTAATCGCCTTGTGGCGTCGGCACCCGCCGCCGAAGCCGCTCGCTGCCCCCGTCGTCCAGAGCGACGATTTCGATCTTCGTGCCGCCCAGGTCGATGCCCAGGCGAATGTGCTGCGCGCCCACCCGCTTCCGTTCCCTGTTCCCGCCGCGGACTCCGCTTGACCCTTGCGCCGACGATGTCCGAATATTGGCGATACGCGCAAGCTCGCGTGGTATCTCTGTCTCCCGGCGGCTGCGCGGGGATGACCGGATGTCAGAACGCTTCGACGTCGAGGGCCAGCACGCTTTCGCTGCCGTGCAGGACCGTGCGCGCATACGCCGACGCCTGCGGCAGCAGGCAGTCCGCATAGAAGCGCGCGGTAGCGATCTTGGCGTGCAGAAACGCCGGGTCGCCGCCGCCCGCCGCCGCCTGTTGGTCGGCGGCGACGAGCGCCGCCCGGCCCATCTGCCATCCGCCGGCGGCCAGTCCCCACAACTTGAGGTACGCGACCGCCACCGCGTGCGCTGCGCGCGTGCGCTGGCCATAAGCCGGCACCATCCAGTCGAGCGCGGCCTGCAGGTCCGCGGTCGCCGCGGCCAGCGCGACGCCGATCGCCTGCAGCGATGGCTCGCTGCGCGCGGCGAGCGTCGCCGCCACCTTGTGGATTTCAGCGACAACGGCTTTCGCCACCGCTCCGGAGTCGCGTGCGGTCTTGCGCCCGATCAGGTCGTTGGCCTGAATGCCGGTGGTGCCTTCGTAGATGGTCGTGATGCGCGCGTCGCGCAAATGCTGCGCGGCGCCGGTCTCCTCGATGAAACCCATGCCGCCATGCACCTGCACGCCGAGCGCGGCGACTTCCTGTGCGACCTCGGTCGACCAGCCCTTGACGATCGGAATCATGAAATCGGCGAAGGCCTGTGCCTTTGCGCGCGCCGACGCGTCGGGGTTGTTCGCCGCGTTGTCGAGTGCCGCTGCCGTCACGTAGGCGACCGCACGGGTCGCCTCGGTGTATGCGCGCATGGTCATCAGCATCCGCCGCACATCTGGGTGATCGATGATGGCGCCGGTGGCCGCATTCTTTTCGAGCCCGACCGCCCTCCCCTGCACGCGGTCGCGCGCATAGGTCACGGCGCGCTGATACGCGCGATCCGAGATGCCGACGCCCTCGAGGCCGACCGAGAAGCGCGCGAGGTTCATCATGATGAACATGTACTCGAGGCCGCGGTTTTCCTCGCCGACCAGATAGCCGGTCGCGCCGCCGTGATCACCGTAGGCGAGCACCGCCGTCGGACTGGCATGGATGCCGAGCTTGCGCTCGAGCGATACGCAATGCACGTCGTTGCGCGCTCCCGGCGTGCCATCGTCGTTGACCAGGAACTTGGGCACGACGAAAAGCGAAATGCCCTTGACCCCGTCCGGCGCATCCGGAGTGCGTGCGAGGACCAGGTGAACGATATTGTCGGTGTAATCGTGCTCGCCGAAGGTGATGAAGATCTTCTGGCCGTGCAGCTTGTAGGTTCCGTCACCTTGCGCGATCGCGCGCGTGCGCACGGCGGCCAGATCCGAGCCGGCCTGCGGCTCGGTCAGGTTCATCGTGCCGGTCCAGGTCCCAGCGACCATCCTCGGCAGGAATTTCTTCTTCAACGCGTCCGACCCGCGCAGCTCGATCGCCTCGATCGCACCCTGCGTTAGCAGTGGACACAGGTCGAAGGCGAGGTTCGACGCATGCCACATCTCCTCGACCGCCGTCGCGACCAGCTGCGGCAGACCCTGGCCGCCGTATTCGGGGCTTTTGGTGAGGCCATTCCAGCCGTTGTCACAGTACTGGAGGTAGGCGTCCTTGAAGCCTGCAGGCGTCTTCACGACGCCACCTTCAAGGAGTTTCGAACCTTCGCGATCGCCGGAGGCGTTGAGGGGATCGAGCACCTGCGTCGCGAATTTCGCCGCCTCGTCGAGAATGGCGGCAACGGTGTCGGGTGTCGCGTCTTCGAAGCCCGGAAGCTTCGCCACCTGCTCGAGTCCCGCCAGGTGGTTCATCACGAATTGCATTTCGGCCAAAGGCGCGTAATAGGTGCTCATGGGTGGATCAGCCTGAAAGAGTGAACAGTGACCCTTGAGACTACAGCGACGCCGCTAGACGAATCGACCTAAAGTCCGCAGCGGAATGGATGGCGCCCATGGCGGTGCTAGCCGAGTTCGGCGGTGAATTCCGGGACCAGCGCAAACAGGTCGCCGACCAGACCGTAGTCCGCGATCTGAAAAATCGGCGCCTCCGGGTCCTTGTTGATCGCGACGATCACCTTGCTGTCCTTCATGCCCGCCAAATGCTGGATCGCGCCCGAGATGCCGACCGCGATATAGAGATCGGGCGCAACGATCTTGCCGGTCTGCCCGACCTGGTAGTCGTTGGGCACGTAGCCGGCATCGACCGCCGCACGCGAAGCACCGATCGCCGCCTGCAGCTTGTCCGCCAATGCCTCGAGCAACTTGAAATTCTCGCTGCTGCCCAAGCCGCGACCTCCGGAAATCACAACCCGCGCGCTGGTCAACTCCGGCCGCTCCGACTTGGTGAGTTCGGCGCCGGTCACCCTGGACAACCCGGAATCGGCTGCGGCTTCGATGGTCTCGATCGCACCGCTGCCGCCGGTCTTCGGGCTGTCGAAGGCCGTCGTGCGCACTGTCAGCACCTTGATCGGATCCTTCGATTGCACGGTCGCGAACGCGTTGCCGGCATAGATCGGCCGCACGAAGGTGTCCGGCGCCTCGATCGCCGTCACTTCGGACACCTGTGCCACGTCGAGCTTCGCTGCGATGCGCGGGATGATGCTCTTGCCGAAGCCGGTGGCGGCGGCGACGACGTGCGTATAGGCGCCGGGGAGCAGCGACAACGCTGTCGACGCCGCGTTGTCCGCCGTCGGCGCCGCGAGGTGCGCGGCGTCGGCCAGCAGCACCTTGGCCACGCCTTCGAATTGTGCAGCCGCCTGTGCAGCGCCTTGCGCGTCGTGGCCGGCCACCAGCACGTGGATGTCGCCGCCGAGCCGCGCCGCCGCCGCGATAGCGTGGCCGGTGGAGGACTTGAGCGACGCGTTGTCGTGTTCCGCGAGTACGAGGATGGTCATGGGCTCTTGGGTGCTGATCAGGTGATAACCTTGGCCTCGGTGCGCAACTTCGCAACGAGTTCCTTGACGTCGGCGACCTTGCCGCCGCCCTTGCGCTTCGGTGGTTCGACGACCTTGAGCGTGGTCAGGCGCGGTGCCACGTCGACGTTCAACGCCGCCGGCGTCGTCGTCGTCAGCGGCTTTTTCTTGGCCTTCATGATGTTCGGCAGCGTCGCGTAGCGAGGCTCGTTCAGCCGCAGATCGGTGGTCACGATCGCCGGCAGCTTCATCTCGACCGTCTCGGTGCCGCCGTCGACCTCGCGCTTGACAGTGGCCACGCCGGCGGCGATGTCGACCTTCGACGCGAACGCCGCCTGCGGCCAGTCGAGCAGTGCCGCCAACATCTGGCCGGTCTGGTTGGCGTCGTCGTCGATCGCCTGCTTGCCGAGGATCATGAGCTCGGGCTTCTCTTCCGCGGCCAGCGCTGCCAGCAGCTTGGCGACCGCGAGCGGCTGCAGTTCCACGTCGGTCTCGATCAGGATTGCCCGGTCGGCGCCCAGCGCCAGCGCGGTGCGCAGCGTCTCCTGGCATGCGGCAACTCCACAGGATACGGCGACGATCTCGGTCGCGACACCCTTTTCCTTCAGGCGCACCGCTTCCTCGACGGCGATCTCGTCGAAGGGGTTCATCGACATCTTGACGTTGGTCGTGTCCACGCCTGAACCGTCGGACTTTACCCGGACCTTGACGTTGTAATCGACGACGCGCTTGATCGGAATGAGGATTTTCATGGCTTCACTATCCGGCTAGGTGCGCAAAGTGGCGGATTATAACGTCTTGACCCCGTTCCGTCCGGCGCACCACCGGTACCGGAGGCCGATCGAGGTCACCTTCGCCACACCGGAGCGATTCGGTGGGTGGGATTCATATCCCAGTTGCAGGACAATGACGGGAGGCCGGGCGCGGAAGTGATTACGACACGCGCCTTTGGCCCGTTTCGACACCATGAGTACACGATGACCACCTCCGTCGCCCTGCCATCCGCCGATATCAACGAGATATTGAAGGACATTCCGCACCGCTATCCGTTCCTGCTCATAGACCGGATCGAGGGCTGCGAGCCCAACCGGTGGGTCCGCGTCATCAAGAACGTCAGCATGAACGAATCGTTCTTTGCGGGCCAGCCGACGAACCGGCGCGTCATGCCGCAAATGCTCGTGCTCGAGGCGCTGGCTCAGGCCGCCGGCGTGCTGTGCCATTACTCCGGGATGATGGACCGCGTCGAAGTCCCGATCGTCTTCTTCGCCGGCATCGACAACTGCCGGTTCGAGCGAGACGTGAAGCCCGGTGCGCAAGTCGTGCTCGAATGTACGCTGAAGCGGTCTTTGCGCGGGGTTGCCAAAATCACGGGAACTGCCGCAGTGGACGGGGCGTTGGTGGTCACCGCGGACATGACGGCGGTCGTCAGGAGCATGACCGAAGACCCGCCGCAGACTCGAGCCAGCTGAGCCGGCCGCCGGATTCGCGCGTGCGATCAACCCCACGATGAACGCAATCGACCCACCGGCGTCCGGCAATACCTTGGTCCGAGCGGTGGAGATCGTCGCTGCCGACGGATTCCCGATTCACGGACGCTGGTTCGTCCCGACGATCGTTGCCCCGCATTCGCCGGTGGTGGTCGTCGCTTGCGGCGGCGGAATTCCTGCGCGCTTCTATGCGCCGATGGCGCGCCACCTGGCGCAGAAGGGCTTGGCGACACTGACCTTCGACTATCGAGGCGTCGGCGAATCAATCGGAGATGGGGTGCAGCGGGTCTATGCCGGGGTCGAATCCTGGGCGCAACTCGACTTCAGCGCTGCGCTGAATGCGGCCCGACACGCGTATCCGGCCGCACCCGTAGCCGTCGTCGCGCATAGTTTCGGAGCCCTTCTGATCGGGGCCGCGCGCGATGCCAACGCGATTTCGCGCATTGTTCTGCTGGGACCGCACACCGGGTATTGGCGCGACTACGCAACGCGCTGGCGCTGGCTGCTCTATCTGACCTGGCATGTCATGATGCCGGTCGTGACCCGGCTGGTCGGCTATTTCCCCGGACGGGCACTGCATCTGGGAGGAGACCTCCCGCGCGCCTTCGCCTTGGACTGGGCCGGCCGGCGTGCGCCTGCAGTGGCGCGGACTGCAGACCAGAGGCGCAGGTTTGAGCACATCCTGGCGCGCTATGGCCAGACGCGTGCCGACGCCTTGGTGCTCTCCATTACCGATGATGCCTTCGCGCCTCCAGCGGCCGCACGACGCCTCCTGTCCTTGTACCCGAACCTCAAGGTGACGCAAGCTTCGGTGCGACCCTCCGACCTGCGTCGAAAGCGCTTGGGCCACATGGCGTTCGTACGCCGCTCGACTGGGCCGTATTTCTGGGAGCGCGTCTCGGCATGGCTCTTGCTTTCGTCGTGTTGCAATGCCACCCTCTCCACCCCCGGCGCAACCAGTACCAAAAGGGTACCCGGAGCGGCTTCTGGCTCGGGGACCGATAGACAGGTACCGACCGACTCTGCCAATCTATTCCAACCTTCCACCCCTTCCGATCTCTAGATGACGCTGGCTGCCGACATCCTGCGCAAGATCCGACGGCTGGTCCGTTCAACGGACCGTAACGCCGACATCGAGCAGGCATGGCTGCGCGTCTCCATCTGCGCGCTCGGATTCGTGTACGTCTGCGTGCTGATCTGGAACGAAGGCATGACCGCGGGTCTGGCCATGGGCTTGGCGGCAAGCAGCGGTAATGCCCTGATCGGACTGGGTGCCATTGCGTGGCTGCGCCGGGACCGCAAACACGTCGTTGCGCTTCGCTACCTTTCGATAGTCTCCGACAACACGGCGCTTACGCTCGGCATGGCCGGGGCCGGAGAGGCCGGCGTCGCGATGGTCGGCGTCTACCTCTGGGTCACCATCGGCAATGGCTTCCGCTTCGGGCCGCGCTACCTGCTTGCATCGTATTGGCTGTCGATACTCGGGTTCGGTCTGCAGATGCTGTTCGTTCCGTTCTGGGAGCAGCATCGGTCGATTGGCGTCGGCCTGATGATCGCGGGCGCCATACTCCCGCTCTATGTTCTCGTCCTGATCAACCGGTTGACGGCGCAGAAGGACGCCGCCGAACAGCTGTCCAACGCCAAGAGCCGCTTCGTGGCGAACGTGAGCCACGAACTGCGCACTCCGCTCACCGGTGTATTCGCGGTCTACGACCTGCTGCACGGCCGCAAGATGGCGGCGGATGATCGTGAACTGGTCGCCATGCTGGGCAATGCAGTCAAGGCGCTCAAGACTTCGGTCGACGCGGTGCTGCAGATGTCGAAGCTGGAGGCCGGTGCAGAACGGGAGGAAAGGCGGCTTTTCAATCTCTGGTACTTCGTGCAGCAACTCGGCGCGATCGTGCGTCCGCAGAGTGTGGCGAAGGGCGTGCGTTGGTCTCTGCACATCGACCCCGGCGTGCCGCCCTCGGTCGTCGGCGATCCAACCCATCTTTCGCATGTCCTCGGCAATCTGCTGAACAACGCCTTCAAGTTCACCGCCGCAGGTGGCGTCACGCTTCGAGTCGTTCCGGCGCGTCCTTCGCACGTACGCTTCGAGGTCGTCGATACGGGTATCGGCATACCGCTCGACCAGCAGGAACGACTTTTCGAGCGCTTCGTGCAGGTCGACAATTCGGCGACCCGCAGTTTCGGGGGGACGGGGCTTGGCACTTCGATCGCCCGCGACTTGACCGAGCTGATGGGGGGACGGATCGGTGTTGTCAGCGCACCCGGACAGGGAAGCACGTTCTCGGTCGAGCTGCCGTTAGCGCGCGCCGAAGACGTCGTGCAACCCAGCGATTGGGATGCATGGCAGCATGTCCTGATCCTCGGAGAGGCCGGCGCCGCGCGCGATGCGCTTGTCGCGTCGGTCACGGCCCTTGGCCTGGGTGCCGTAATCAGCGAATCGATGCCCGAAACCGCGGATCTCGACGCCAATCGTTACCTTGCGGCCTTTGCCCTGATGCCCGCCAGCGACGCCGCGCTCATCGCCGAGTCGCTGCTGCGCGATGCGGCCGGTGCCACCTGCCCATTGCTGGTCGCGGCCGAGAACTACAGCCCGCTGCAGCATGCATCACTCGTCGCGGCGGGTGTGGCCGGACTGCTGCCCGCCAATCCTTCGCTCGAACTGCTGCGGGAGACGCTGGCCGCGCTGCTGCACCGGCTGGAATTGCCCACCTCGGCCGATGTCCGAGCCGTGCCCGATTCCGGCATGCTTCGATCGCTGACGATCCTTCTTGCGGACGACAATCCTAGTAACCAGCTCTTGCTGTCGCGGATTCTGGAGGATGCCGGGCACAAGGTTCGTACCGCCGATTGCGGAGGCCGTGCCTTCGACCTGATGGCCGCCGGAGACCTCGACCTTGCCCTTCTCGACCTCAACATGCCGGATATGAGCGGTCCGGACGTGATCAAGCTGTTCCGGGCCGGCTCGATAGGCGGTCCCAAACTGCCGATCGTCATCCTGTCCGCCGACGCCACGCCTGCCGCCAAGCAGGAAAGCATCGAAGCCGGGGCCGACGAATTCGTGACCAAACCGGTGACGGCGTCGACGTTGCTCGCGACCATCGAGCGCGTCGTCGCCGGCGCGTCGACGAGGACCGACCGCCTGCCACGACCGCCACGCGAAACCAGGTCCGAAGCTTCGGCATCGCCGACGCTGGTCGACGCCGAACGCATTGCGGCATTGCGCCGCATCGCCCGCGGCGATGCCAGGTTTCTCGACCAGTACATCGCGGCGGCGTTCTCCGAGCTGGAGGCCGCGATCTCCGAATTGCGCGTCGCGGTCTCACGCGCGAACGCGCGCGCAGCGCGTGATGCGATGCACATCATCGAAGGCACCGGGGCGTCGATAGGCGCGGCGGCGCTGGTGGCCAACTGCAAGTCGATGCGCAGCTACCTGGCGGTCCCCAACGACCCGGACTGCGCCGGAGCGCTCGCCGAGTTGTCGACGACCTACGCGCTGACCAAGTCGACGGTGCAGGCGATGCTGCACGACAGGCGTGGTCGCATGCTTCGATCGAATTCGCCGGGATGATAAAATGCACCGATGAGCGCACCGATCGATCACGACAGCATACTCAGCCGATTGCGGCAACTGGCGCCCGAGAGAATAGCGGTGGACCCATCGCTGCTGTCGCCGGAAGCGCGGCTGGCGGACATCGGGATCGATTCCTTCTCGCTGATCGAACTCGTGTTCATCGCCGAGGAGGAGTTTGGGGTCAGCATCCCACTCGAGGGACTCGAAGTGAAGACCGTCGGTGACGTCGTCGACGTCATCGAGCGAAGCGTCAGCGCCACTGCGACCTAGACGCTCCTGATCACCAGCACGCCGGCAGTGCCGCCAACAGCGAACGAGTTCGACATCGCGGCTCGAACGACCGCCTCGCGACCGCGATGCGGAACGTAGTCAAGGTCGCATTCCGGATCGGGATCGTCCAGGTGGGCGGTCGGAGGCAACCACTGGCGCTGCAGCGCCAGCGTGCTGATCACGAGTTCCAGCGCCCCGGAGCCTCCGACCAGATGCCCGTGCATCGACTTGGTCGAACTGACGGCAAGTCGCCGCGAATGATCGCCGAAGGTTTCCTTTATCGCCCGTGTTTCGGCGACGTCATTCAACGCAGTGGCTGTGCCGTGGGCATTGACGTAATCGATCGACTCCGGCGGCATGCGCGCGTCGTCGAGCGCGAGTCGCATCGCACGCCCCTGCTCCGCCGCTGACGGCTGCGTCATGTGGTGCGCGTCGTTGCAGACGCCGTAGCCGGCAAGTTCCGCGTAGATTCGCGCTCCTCGTTCTCGTGCCCGATCGAGATCCTCCAGAATGACGAAGGCGGCGCCATCTCCCAGCACCGTGCCGTTGCGATCGCGGCTGAAGGGACGGCAGGTGGCCCCGACATTTCCGGATAACGCAGGAGCCAGCACTTGCAGCGCCTGCCAGGCCTTGATCGAAACGAACGCGAACAGCGCTTCCGCGCCGCCGGCGATCATCACGTCGGCATAACCGTGGCGGATCAGCCGCATCGACTCACCGATCGAGACCGCTGAACTCGAACACGTCGTCGAGTAGGTGAGCGACGGTCCACCCAGACTGTAACGCATGCAGATCTGCGCGGTGGGGCCGTTGTACATCACCTTGACCAGCGTGAACGGGCTCAACCGGCTCTTGCCCTTGCCGAGAATTTCGGCGTACGCCGACTCCTGGCTGATTGCGCCGCCAAGGGAAGTTCCGACGGCGACCCCGATGCGCGATCGATCTTCCGCGGACGCGTCGATTCGTGCATCCCGCAGTGCCGCCTCGGCTGCAGTGAGGGCATACAGGCTGATGCGGTCGCTGGTGGCACGCAATCCGGATGCGAGAGCCTTCCATGGCTCCTCGCGGACGGTCGCACCGACCGTCTTCAAACTGCCGACCGCCGATTCGAGAGTAACCTCTCCGACGGCCGATTCGCCCCGAAGCAGTGAATCGAACACCGCGCCGGCGTTGCATCCGTGCGCGGCCACCACGCCCAGCCCGGTGATGACGACACGCCGATCCGTCATGCAGCCAGGGCACTATTCTCGTCGGCTGAATCGGCAGCGACCAACTCCAGCGAGCGTCCGAAGATGGCGAGCTGCCGCTGGTACAAGCGCTGCATCCATTCGAGGTTGCGAGGCTGGAGCCGCATCGCGCAATCAACCCAGATGCTCGCGACGTCGTGCAGCTCCTGCAGGCTCACCGATCGAATCATTCGCTCGACGCTGTTCATCGCGACATGCGCTGCTCTCTGGTGCTCGCGCCGGCGCATCAGTTTGTGCACGGCGCTCGCGGCATCCCCGGTGTCGACGACGTCGTCGATCACACCGAGCTCGAGCAGTTCGATCGCGCTGTACTGCCGGCCCGTACGGACCATTTCGTCGGCCACCTTGCGGCCGACACGTCGCGAGAGAAACGACAGGGCGCCCATTCCGGGAAACATGTTGAACAACACTTCCGGGAAGCCCGCCTTGACGTGCCGCTCGGCAATCACGATGTCGCAGGAGAGCGCGCATTCGAGCCCGCCGCCCAGCGCGTCGCCTTCGAGCAATGCGATCGTCGTGACCCCGCGCAAACCATGCGCCGTGTAGTTGCGGTAGACGACATTGACCGACGCCCGCGCATACTCGGTCAGTCGCGCACGATCGCCATCACAGATGAGGCGCTGGAAATATCCGAGGTCGCCGCCGACGCTGAAAGCTCCAGGCACGCCGGAGCGAAGCACCAAGTAGTCGAGCGAGCGATTGGCGTTGCCGCAGAAATAGCCCTCGATCAACTGGCTTGCACGTTCGAGGTCATGCAGCAGTTCCGGGTTGAATGAGGGAATGCCTCGTTGCGCCCAGCGCGACCACAATGTTGCGTCGTGCTTTTCGTAGTGGCATGTGAGTTGGGGCGAGACGACGAATTCAGCACCGCCGTCGGAGTGCTCGATGATCTCGCTTTCACAGCGAGCATTGAGTACTGCGGCGGGAACGATCGCATTCATGATGGGCCTCGGCAAGTGGTGGACGATCAAGGTGAGTGCCGCGTCTTGTTGGCTGACGCGCTTGTACGTTACAAGCACACTCTAGCGCACACCTTGACTTTCGA
The DNA here is from genome assembly GCA_020853025.1 of Burkholderiales bacterium. Taxonomy (GTDB): domain Bacteria; phylum Pseudomonadota; class Gammaproteobacteria; order Burkholderiales; family Casimicrobiaceae; genus VBCG01. The sequence goes on along the minus strand of JADYZP010000009.1, from coordinate 44,367 downwards.
CAATCCATATACTTACGCAAGCCTTTGCACCTAACGACACCAATGCGTAGGACAGATTGCACACTACATTGCTGCGATCGATGGCCTCACACGGGATCATGCACTCGCCGCCGGCTTTGGCGTTACATCCGGCAGGTCGCAGCCATGCAGTCCACCCAAGGACTACTGGGCCCCAAGGGTCATAGGGCGGGCGCCGACAACGCGGTGGGGTCGATCTGTCTACGAGCCACCCGCGTAACTCTGGCCGTTACAGCTGTTGCCAGACTCCCCCGGTCAGCCCCTCCACCGGGCGAAACGCGGCCTTGTAGGCCATTTTCCGGCTATCGGCGATCCAGTAGCCAAGATACAGGTACGGCAGCCCGAGCGCGGCGCAACGCTCGATCTGCCACATGACGCTGTAGGTGCCGAAGCTGGCGCCCGGCACACCGGGGTCGAAAAACGTGTAGACCGACGACAGGCCGTCGACCAGCCGGTCGACGAGGCTGACCATTCGCAGCACACTGCCGTCGCGGAACTCGTAGAGATCGGTCGCGACGTTGCTGTGCAGCAGGAAATGCTGGTACTGCTCGCGGCTGTCCTGGTCCATGCCGCCGCCGGGATGGCGGAATCTCTGGTAGCCCAGGTACAGGCGGTAATGGTCGGCGTCGTAGGACAGCTCACGCCTGACCACTGTCAAGTGCCGGTGATTCCTTGCGATTCGCCGCTGGCTTCGATTGGGTGCGAACGCTGCGACCGGCACCCGTACCGGCACACAGGCTCGACAATGATCGCAATACGGCCGATAGGTGAACGCCCCGCTACGGCGGAACCCCAGTCGAACGAGTTCGCTATAGACCGGGGTATCGATCAAATGGCTGGGGGTCGCGACCTGCGATCGCGCCGCACGATCCGGCAGGTAGCTGCACGGATACGGTGCCGTCGCGTAGAACTGCAGCGAAGTCAGCGGGAGGTCGTTGAGCTTGGTCACGGCGTGCCGGTCCTGGCCCCGGTATCCGCCTCCGGTCGCCCGGAACTCCATACGGCGGGAGGGTCGGTCGAGTTTATCAACTGCGCGAGATGGGCGGCAAACCGATCCCGGGGAATCGGTCTTGCGCCGAACCCGGCCAGATGCGCGGTCTCCTGCTGGCAGTCGATCATCGATACCCCCAGATGTTGCAAATGCGCAACAAGCTGCACCAGCGCGACTTTGGACGCGTCGGTTTCTGCGGCGAACATCGATTCGCCGAAAAACATGCGACCGAGCGCCAGTCCGTAGAGCCCCCCCACCAGCCGGCCGTCGCGAAAGCTCTCGACCGAATGTGCGTACCCCAGCCGGTGCAGTTCGCAATAGGCTTCGACCATTTGCGGCATGATCCACGTCCCGCCCTGCCCTGCTCTCGATGTCGCCGCGCAGGCCTCGATCACCGCGCGGAAGTCGGTGTCGATGCGCAGCTCGAAACGCCCGCTGTGGACGCGCTTGGCCAGCGACCGCGAGACACGGAACTCGTCGACGTAGAGCACCATCCTTGGGTTCGGACTCCACCACAGGATCGGCTGGCCTTCGGAGTACCACGGGAACACGCCGGCACGGTACGCGGCAAGCAGGCGTTCGCACGACAAGTCGCCGCCGACAGCGAGGAGTCCGTTCGGTTCGGCCAGCGCAGCGTCGAGCGGCGGGAACGGCGACCGCGCGCCCAGCCAGGCAATCACGAGGACGCCGCAGCGTCGCCCTGGCCGGCGGCGCACTCGCGGGAAGTACGAAATTGCAGCATGGACCCCAAGTTTAGGCACGAACGCAGGTTCCGGTAAAATCGCGACGGCGGTTGCGGGAAAGCGAGGGCGCCGCCGCCGCACCGGTCCCGCGCGTTCGATGCACTAGTTTCGCCCCGGTAGCTCAGTGGATAGAGCACGCCCCTCCTAAGGGCGGGGTCGCAGGTTCGATTCCTGCCCGGGGCGCCACCATCTCAATCATCAGTGCGGCGATGGCGGAGTTAGTGGTTAGGACCGCCACCTCTTTTGCAGTGTTGAGTCGCATCGCATGGCGTAGGTCGGCGACGAATCGCCGCGCTGTTGTGTTTCGCATTGCTCGTCGCCGGGAAAACACCGATGGGCGGGAAGCGGCGTGTGTTTAAACTTCAGCTAATTGAAGTTTGTTGCTCGGGCACCCACTCCGGCATAGTCTATAGCCGATCCACCGCGAACGATTGCAGTGGAGCGTGCCTGTGTGGAGCGGATAGGTTGCAGGCTCGGAGCCGGCGCTGGCGTTGCCTATACCGGGGTGACCGCCGTGGACAGGAGTCGTCGAACCAATCCAATCGAGCGTGAAGAGTTCGCCGGCGGGCGCTTCGCGATCGGTGCTGATCGGCGCATCATCGAGTGGGATGAGGCAGCGGCACGGCTGCTCGGCGTGTCGAGCGGCGAGGCGCTCGGCATCCATTGCGACCGGGTGATCGGCGGCAAGAACGACTTCGACCATGCGATATGCGGGCCTGCCTGCACCGCCTGGAAGGCTCTGGCTGCGGGCAGCATCTCCGGCGCGTCGAAAGTGCTCGTCCGCATGGCCGATGGCGCACGGCGTCGGCTGGCTTGCGACCTGATCGCCCTGCCCGGTGGCGGCGCGCTGGGGAGCCTGCGTCGCGCCGACGATGCGGCAGCCGATCTCGCTGGCGACCTGGCCGGCATCGCGGCACTGACCGCGCGGGCATCGGGCGAGTCGTTGCAGCAGGGCCTGCGCCATGCCCTCGACTTCCTGCTGGAAAGGACCGGTGCCGACGCCGGCGAGGCGTTCCTGGCCGAGCCGCACGGCAAGGGTGTGATGCGAACCTGCCACCGTGGCCGCTTCAGGCGCTCGTTCGATCAGGTGCTGCATTTCGATCGCGGCGAGGGGTTTCCCGGCTTCGTGCTGGCACACGGACAACCGATCTATACCGACCATCTTGCCGAGGATCCGCGCTTCCTGCGCACGCAGGTCACGCGCGAGGGATTCCGCGCCTACCTGTGCAATCCGCTGACCAGCGGCGACGATGCGTTCGGCTGTATCGCGCTGGCTTTCCGGCGCCCCGACGTCGATCTCGAGCGCGTGCTCAATCTGCTGCGTTGGGTCAGCACGCCGATGGGTCTGGTGGTCGACAGGGCCCTGGCCCACCTGCGCGAAGCCGCAACCCTCCCTCTGCATGGCGTGGAAGTTGACCCGGAGCACCGTTTGCCGCGGGCGTTGCAGGCTCTGCTGCAGGAAATGGTCGGCGTAAGCCACGCCGACGGTGGCGAGCTGTACCTGCCCTGCGGCGATACCGAGCTGCGCTGGCTGGTACCGGGCGTCGGCACAGTGCCGCGTTGCCCTGCGCTGAGCGTGGGTGCGATCGGGCGCTGCCCGGCCTTCGAGACCGGCACGACCGGCATTCTGCACGGCCGCCAGAATTCATGGCCGCCGGGGTGCCGCGACGTTCCTCACCCGGGCGGCGCCTGGTGCTGCATCCCGATGTCTTGCGATGGCGAATTGCTGGGGGTGGTCCGGTTGCTCTTTCGTCACCTCCGTCCGTCGCCGCCTAACGAGAGCATCGCCCTGCTCGAGGCAGTCGCCTCGCTGGCAGCGGAGAAGGTTCGCGATGTGCGCGACCAGCTCGCGCGAGCGCCGCACGCGGGCGCACCGCTGCGCGCATGGCGACAACGCAACGCCGACACCGGGGAACGCCACGGCGAGGCGCGCCTGGAAATCCGCTGCTTTGGCTCTCTCGAACTGCTGGTGGACGGTGCGCGAGTGGCGCCGGCGGCGATCCGGCGCAGGCGCGTATTGACCCTGCTCGGCATCTTGCTCATGCACCACGACCAGCCGCAATGCAAGGATGTGCTGATCGAGATGCTGTGGCCGGGCGCTGACCCGGGTGTGCGCAAAGGGCAGTTCCACGTACTGGTTCACGAACTGCGCAAGCTGCTCGAACCGGATAGCCGCGGCAACTGGCTGTATGTGCGCAATCAGGCCGATCGTTACGTGTTTGATACGCGAACGCCCTGCTGGATCGACATGCTGCAGTTCCAGACGCAGTTCGAGCTCGGACGCAAGGCGGAGGCTGTGCGCGACAAGCAGGCTGCCATCAACGCTTACGAAGCGGCGGCTGAACTCTACCGGGGCGATTACCTGCAGGACGAGCCGTTCGACGAGCGGTGCTGGCAGCTGCGCGAGCAACTTCGTGAAACCTGCCTCGGCTTGCTCAATCGCCTCTCGGCGCTGTGGGGAACGCTCGAGCGCTGGGACAGGAGCGTGGCGTGGTCGCGGCGCGCGCTGCTTGTCGACCCGCTGCGCGAGGAGGTGCACCGTGCGCTGATGTACGCGCTGTGGGCCTCCGGCCGGCGCGACGAGGCGGTGCGGCAGTACGAAGCCTGCGCGCACCTGTTGCGTGAGCGCCTGGACCTGGCGCCCCTTCCCGAAACCCAGCAACTGTTCGCGCTCATCCGCGCCACCCCCAGGCCTCATCCCGGCCACTGAGCCACGCGCGCACTGCGGCGATCCCCCCGGATGGTGCCGTCGTGCGACGACTTTCCGGCTGTATTGGAAGCGCGCGGGAAGCGCATCCCTCTATCTTTGTCATCTCTCAGCGAATGGGCACACGACGTCCAGGTGTGCCAGGTGCTGCAATGCTTGGCCCGGACTCGAAAGGGGGATGGCGCATGACGAACACGAACCCCATGACGATTTACCGGACACACGGACGAAAGCTTTCGATTGCCGCGCTGGCAACGGTCGCGGGTTTGTGGGCTGCGCCGCCAGGCGCAGCGAACCCGGCTGCGACGGACGCGGAAACAGGGCAGCGGATTTTCCAGGAGAAGTGTGCCGCCTGTCATACCGTGGGTGGGGGTGATCTCGTCGGGCCGGACCTGAAAGGCGTCACCGCGCAACGTCCGCGCGAGTGGCTGCAGCGCTGGATCGCCGCTCCCGACGAGATGCTCGCCGCAGGAGACCCGGTCGCCACGGCGTTGCTGCACAGGTTTCACGAAGTGCCAATGCCCAACTCGCACCTCAACGCTCCCGATATCGCCGCCGTGCTGGCTTACCTGGCGACGAGCGCGCCTGGTGCGGCGATGGCGCCGGCGACAGGCGCAGTCGCGGGCCGGGAGGAATCGACACCGGCATTGGGCTCCGGGGGTGCTGCCACCGCAGCGGTTGGGACCACAACCGCACTCGCCGCCGGCACGTCGATCGCCGCCGTCGGCGACCCCGAGATCGGCAAGGAATTGTTCACCGGTGCTGCGCGCTTTCGCAACGGCGGGCCGCCATGCATGGCCTGCCACAGCGTGGCCGGCATCGGGGCATTGGGCGGCGGGCAACTCGGACCCGACCTGACCACAGTCGTCACGCGCCTCGGCGGCGTGGCCGCGTTGCGCGCCTTCGTCGGCGGCTCGCCGACGCCGACCATGAGCGCCATATGGTCGAGGACGCCCATCACGACGGGTGAGCGCGATGACGTGGTCGCCTTTTTGGCCCAGGCGGCGCTGTTCCAGCGCCCGGCACAAGCGATGTGGCAACTCGCGGGCTTGTCCGCACTGGGCCTGGTGATCCTGCTGGCGATCATAGGCTGGGTCTGGCGGGGGCGGCTGCGTGACGGGGTGCGCCGCCCGATGATCGCCAAGCAACGAAAAGCCCGCAGCTAGTCCGCGAACGTACCGAGGAGACACTGATGGGATGGATACAGGATCTGGTCAAACCCGAGGCCAGAAAATGGGAGGAGTTCTATCGCAACCGCTGGCAGCACGACAACGTCGTGCGCAGCACGCATGGCGTGAACTGCACCGGCGGCTGTTCCTGGGCCGTGTACGTGAAGGACGGAATTATTACCTGGGAGATGCAGCAGACCGATTACCCGATGCTCGAGTCTGGACTCCCACCCTACGAGCCACGCGGCTGTCAGCGCGGCATCTCGGCATCCTGGTACGTCTACAGCCCGATCCGGGTGAAGTACCCGTACGTGCGCGGCGCGCTGCTCGACCTGTGGCGCGAGGCGAAAGAGGGGCACGCCGACCCGGTGCAGGCCTGGGGCGCGCTGGTCGAGGATCCGCAAAAGCGCACGCGCTTCCAGCAGGCACGCGGCAAGGGCGGCTTTCGGCGCGCCAAGTGGGACGAGGTGGCGGAACTGATCGCCGCCGCCAGCCTGTACACGGCGCGCAAGTGGGGACCGGATCGGGTGTTCGGCTTTTCACCGATCCCGGCGATGTCGTTCCTCTCGTATGCGGGCGGCTCGCGCTTCCTGCAGCTTTTCGGCGGCGTGAACATGAGTTTCTACGACTGGTACGCGGACCTGCCGAACGCGTTTCCCGAGATCTGGGGCGACCAGACCGACGTCTGCGAAAGCGCCGACTGGTACAACGCCAAATTCATCGTCTCGATGGGGTCGAACCTGAACATGACCCGCACGCCGGACGTGCACTTCATTGCCGAGGCACGCACTGCGGGGGCCAAGTTCGTGGTGATGGCGCCCGACTTCAGCCAGGTCGCCAAGTATGCCGACTGGTGGATCCCGATCCAGGCCGGACAGGACACCGCGCTATGGATGGCGGTCGATCACGTCATCCTGAAAGAGTTCTATGCCGATCGCCGCGTGCCCTATTTCGTCGATTACCTGAAACGCTATACCGACTGCCCCTTCCTGGTCGAACTGGTTCGCGACGAAAACGGCTACCGCACGGCGCAGCTGCTGCGCGCCAATCGCCTGACCCGCTACCAGGGCGTCGACAACGGCGACTGGAAGATGCTGATGTTCGACGCGAAAAGCGGCGAACCACGCATGCCCAAGGGACAGGTCGGCTTTCGCTGGGGCCCGGAGAAAGGCAAGTGGAACCTGACCCTCGAGGACGGCCTCGACGACAGCCCCATCGACCCGGAACTGAGTTTTCTGGACCGGTCCGATGAAGTGGTTCAGGTAGCGTTCGACGATTTTGCCGGCAACACCACACTCATGCGCGGCGTGCCGGCGTGGCGCGTCGCCACCACGGGCGGCGAGGTGGTGGTGACGACCGGCTTCGACCTGTTGATGGCCCAGTTCGGCGTCGGCCGCGGGCTCGAGGGTGCCTACCCGTCGAGCTACGACGAGAATGCTCCCTACACGCCGGCCTGGCAGGAGCCGTACACCGGCATCGGGCGCGACACGGTAACGCGGCTGGCGCGCGAATTCGCCGCCAACGCCGAGGCCACCGAAGGCCGCTCGATGATCATCGTGGGCGCCAGCGTCAACCACTGGTACTACAACAACCTCTCGTACCGCGCGCCGATCACCGCGCTGATCCTGTGCGGCTGCTGCGGGCGCAACGGCGGCGGCATGAACCATTACGTGGGCCAGGAAAAGCTCGCGCTGGTCGCGCCCTGGACCACGCTCGCCTTCGCGCTCGACTGGCTCAAACCACCGCGGCGCATCCAATCGCCCATCTGGCACTACGTCAACAGCGACCAGTGGCGCTACGAGGCAGAATTCACCGAGTACGGCGCGGTACCCGAGAAGACGCGCTGGGCCAAGGGACACGCCGTGGATCTGACGGCCAAGGCGGTGCGCCTGGGCTGGATGCCCTATTGTCCGCACTTCGACCGCAATCCGCTCGAGATTGTGCGCGAGGCGGAGCGTGCCGGCGCGAAGACCGAAAACGAGATCGTCGAGCGCGTGGTCGAGCAGATCGGCAACCAGAAGCTGCGCTTCGCGGTGGAGGACCCCGACGCGGCACAGAACTGGCCACGGGTATGGTTCATCTGGCGCGGCAACGCCATCCAGGCGAGCGCCAAGGGACACGAATTCTTCCTGCGCCATTACCTGGGCACGCACGACAACGCGATCGCCGCCGAACGCGCCAAGGACAAGACGCACACGGTGCAGTTCCGCGAACCGGCGCCGCGCGGAAAAATGGACCTGGTGGTCGACATCAACTTCCGCATGGACACCTCGGCGCTGTACTCCGACATCGTGCTGCCGGCCAGCTTCTGGTACGAGAAGAACGACCTCAACAGCACCGATCTGCACTCCTTTGTGCATCCGCTCGGGCAGGCGGTACCGCCGGTGTGGGAATCCAAACCCGACTGGGAGATTTTCAAACTGCTGGCGCACAAGGTGAGCGAACTCGCGCCGCTCGCCTTCCCCGAGCCGGTGCGCGACCTGGTCGCGACTCCACTCACGCACGACACGCCCGACGAACTGGCGCAGCCCGCGATCCGCGACTGGGCAAAGGGCGAAGGCGAGCCTATTCCGGGCAAGACCCTGCCGCACCTGCGGGTGGTCGAGCGCGACTACGTGAACCTCTACAACCGCTTTATCTCATTCGGGCCGCTGGTGCGCGAAGACGGCATCTCGGGCAACGGCGTACATATTTCGGTCAAGGAGCCTTACGACCGCCTGCTGGAAAACCCCGTCGGCGGCTCGCCCGACCCGCGGCACATGCGCTGCGTCGAATGGGGAGGCCGGCGCTACCCGAGCGTCGAGGACGCACTCGACGCCGCCAACCTGCTGCTGGCGCTGGCGCCCGAGACCAACGGCGAGATCGCCTGGCAGGCGTTCCGCGACGAGGAGCAGCGCGTCGGCCTGCCGCTGGCCGACCTGGCCGAGAAGGTGCGTGGGGTCACCATGAACTTCGCCGACCTTACGCGCCAGCCGCGACGCTTGCTCATCAGTCCGTGCTGGACCGGCATGGTCAACGACGGCCGCGCCTACGCTGCCTGGTGCATGAACGTCGAGCGCCTGGTGCCGTGGCGCACGCTGACCGGCCGCCAGTCGCTGTATCTCGACCATCCCTGGTATCTGGACTTCGGCGAGCATCTGCCCACCTACAAGCCGAAGCTGGTGCCGCGCAAGACGGGCGACATCGTGCAAAGCCGCGTCGACGACCGTTGCCTGGTACTGAACTACATCACGCCGCACGGCAAGTGGAACATCCACTCCACCTACAAGGACAACCACCGCATGTTGATGCTGTCACGCGGCATGGATCCGGTGTGGATCAACGACAAGGACGCCGAGCGGGTGGGTATCGAGGACAACGACTGGATCGAGGTCTACAACGACAACGGCGTGGTGGTGAGCCGCGCCAACGTGAGCCGGCGAGTGCAGCCGGGCACCTGCCTTTATTATCACGCGGTCGAACGCACGGTTTACATTCCCAAGTCGCAGGAGCGCGGCGGGCGGCGCGCCGGTGGGCACAACAGCCTGACGCGAACCCGCATCAACCCGGTCTATCTGGCGGGCGGCTACGCGCAGTTTACCTACGGCTTCAACTACTGGGGTCCGACCGGGATCATGACCCGCGACACCTATTGCGTGGTGCGCAAGATGGAGAAGCTGCAATGGTGATCCGGGGCGCGACCCATCCGCGCGCGCCTGTGTCGGAGCGCGTCGGCGACGGTAAGTGGGTGACGATCAACTACACGCTGCGCACCAATGGCGCGATCCGCCACATCCGCTCGGCGGTCTGGGGCGACGCGCCGCTGGAATATTTGCACGGCAGCGGGCGATTGCTTCCCGCGCTTCAGCGCGCCCTCGTAGGCATGGCGCCCGGTGAGCGCATCGTGGTGAGCCTGCCGCCCGAGGACGCCTACGGCGAGCGCGACCACGCGCTGCAGCAGCGGGTGCCGGCTGCAGCGTTCGGCGGGCTGGACCACGTCGAGCCGGGGATGCGCTTTCTTGCGCACAGCGAGGACGGCCGCCACGTCGAGAACGTGATGATCGCCGACGTCGATGAAGCCGGAGGCACCGTGCTGGTCGACACCAATCATCCACTCGCCGGCATGACGCTCGAGTTCGAGGTCTCGATTGTGGCCGTGCGTGATGCCGACGCAGGCGGGACCCGGCCACGAATGGAACGAAAGGTGGGCTAGACGATGAAAATCCAATCCCAAGTCTCGATGGTCTTTCACCTGGACAAATGCATCGGCTGCCACACCTGCACGATCGCCTGCAAGAACATCTGGACCGACCGGAAAGGCGCCGAGTACATGTACTGGAACAACGTGGAGACCAAGCCGGGCACCGGCTATCCCACGCGCTGGGAGGACCAGGACAAGTACCGCGGCGGCTGGCGGCTCGACCAGAAGAAGAACCGCCTGCACCTGCGGCTGCAGGGCAAGTGGGGAACCTTGGGCAACATCTTCTACAACCCCTACCTGCCGACGCTGGACGACTACTTCGAACCCTGGACCTACGATTATCAGAACCTGTTCGATGCACCCGAGGGCGACGACCAGCCCACCGCGCGCGCCGTCTCGATGATCACCGGCAAGTACATGGACACCATCGAGGCGGGGCCGAACTGGGACGACGACCTGGGCGGCTCGCAGGTCTATGCCAACAACGACCCGAACCTCGACGGCGCCAGCGAAGAGGAACGGCGCCAGATGCAGGAGATCGAGCGGGTGGTCTTCTTCTACCTGCCGCGCATCTGCAACCACTGTCTGAACCCGGGCTGCGTGGCGGCCTGCCCCGCCGCAGCGATCTACAAGCGCGGCGAGGACGGCGTGGTGCTGGTCAACCAGGATCGCTGCCGCGCCTGGCGCATGTGCATCTCGGGCTGCCCCTACAAGAAGACCTATTTCAACTGGTCGACCGGCAAGGCCGAGAAGTGCATCCTGTGCTACCCGCGCCTCGAAAGCGAGCAACCTCCCGCGTGCTTTCATTCCTGCGTTGGGCGTATCCGCTACGTTGGGTTGCTGCTCTACGACGCGAGCCGCCTCGAGCAGGCGGCCAAGGCACCTCAGGAATCGCTGGTGCAGGCGCAGCGCGACGTCATCATGGATCCTTTCGACCCGGAGGTGATCGCGGCGGCCAAGGCGAGTGGTGTTCCCGACTTGAAGATCGAGGCGGCACAACAATCACCCGTCTACAAGTTCGTCAAGCGCTGGGGTCTTGCGTTGCCTTTGCATGCGGAATTCCGCACCCTGCCGATGCTCTTTTACGTGCCGCCGCTCGGCCCGGTGCTGGCCAAGATGAACAAGGGCATGTACGACACCGCCGATGCCGATAGCGAAGGGCTGACGCCGATGATGAGTGCGCTCGAGAAATCACGCATGCCGCTGCGCTACATGGCGAGTCTGCTGTCGGCGGGCAACGAGCAGATCATCCGCGACGTCTATCGCAAACAAATGGCGGTACGCCTGTTCATGCGTGCAAAGACAGCCAAGGACGTGCCCGCGGCCGAGGTGGAAAAAGCACTGACCGAAGGCAACACCAATGCGCAGGAGGCGGAAGCGATCTACCGGCTCACCGCGCTGCCCACCTACGAAGAACGCTTCGTGGTGCCCGCCATGGAGCGCGAAACGGCAGTCGAGGATCTGTTTCCGGCGCTCGACCCGGTCGCGCGCAACTATCCCGTGCACAAGGGCGAGGTCGGCATCGGCTATCGCCGCGATCCTCGCCGGGGGCCGTGACCATGCGCCGCAACCCCGAACATCAGCAGATCCTCGCGCTGTTCGCCGATCTTCTCGACTACCCCGCGCCGAGGTTGGCGCACAAAGCGGCCGAATGCGAGGCGTTGCTCGACTCGGCCGCACCCGAGGCGGCCGCCTTGCTGCACGGCTTTTGCACCTTCGCCGAGCAGGTATCGATCGGCAAGCTCGAGGAAGTCTACAGCGGTTTTTTCGACCTGAACCCGATCTGTCATCCCTACGTGGGCTACCAGCTGTTCGGCGAAAACTACAAACGCAGCAGCTTCCTGGTCGGGCTCAAGGCGCGCTACCGTGCCGAGGGATTCGAGGCAAGCACGAACGAGATCCCCGACCGGTTGTCGATCGTGCTGCGTTTCGTCGCGCACAGCGAAGGCGGTGACGGCACCGGCGACCTGGTACGCGAAGGACTGCTGCCCGCCCTCGAACGGATGACCACCAAGCCCGAATCCGGACACGACGATCACGACGGCCAGCCCGAGTTCGATGGCGACACCGGGGTGGAGCGCAAGCAACTCGACGGCCACAGCCACGGCGAGGTGCTTGCCGGAGGTTTTGTGCTCGAGATGAGCACCGACGACGACGATGCCGGGTCCGGCGAAAAGCGCCCGCACCCCTACCACCAGGCGCTCGAGGCGCTACGAGTCGTGCTGCACGAAACTTGGCAGGTGTGAGGAGGCGAGCATCATGAGCGACATCATCCTGTTGGCGGTGTTTCCCTACGTGGCGCTCGTGCTGGGGATCGGGGGCGGCATCTACCGCTACCGCCACGATCGCTTCTCCTACTCGAGCCTGTCCTCACAGCTTCTGGAGAACCGCCGCCTCTTCTGGGGCTCGGTGCCGTGGCACTACGGCATCACAATCGTCTTACTCGCACACTTGGTGGCGTTCCTCATCCCCGGCATCTGGGCGCGCATCATCGCCGAGCCGCTGACTTTGTACACGCTCGAGGTGACGGGCTTTGCGCTGGCGCTGGCCGCGTTGATCGGCTTGTCCGTGCTGATCATCCGCCGTCTCACCCAGCCACGGCTCCTCGCCGTGACCACGACCATGGACTGGGTACTGCTGGCGGTGCTGCTGCTGCAAGTGGCGCTGGGCTTCTGGGTGTCGCTGTTCTACCGCTGGGGCGCCGACTGGTACGTCCACACTTCCGTGCCCTGGCTCGTCTCGTTGGCGAGCTTCAATCCCCAGATCCAGTACGTCGCGTCGCTGCCCTGGATCGTCAAGTTTCACCTGCTCACCGGGTTCTTCCTGATCGCCTTGTTCCCGTTCACACGACTGGTGCACGTGGTCGCGTTGCCGTTCTGGTACCTGTGGCGACCTTATCAGGTGGTGATCAGGAACCGAAAGATGTGAGATGCCGCACCAGGCGATGCCTCAAACGCGCGCGGAGCAGGGCGGGATCGTGCTTCAGCAGGCTCCAGCCAGAGGGCGGACAGAGGTGGCCGGAGCGAATTCCTGTGACGTGCCGTTTTCGCGGTAATTCTCAGCGCTGAACAATTCTTCCACGTTCGGCCCCAATACAATGCAAATCCGGCCAGTCAGCGAGGAGCATTGACGGTCGGAAGCCTGTATACCCAGTAGTTGCCGTGCTGGTATACGAGCTGCAGCGCTGTCAGCTCGGTCCGTCTGGAAGTGGTCAGCGGCAGCATTTGCGCGAGAAGCGTGTTGCCGCTCCTGGCATCAGTCAGAAAATAAGCGCGCACCTGGTCTTCCGATAGCTCCTGCAGTCCGTAGGCGGTGTAGTTGTTGTCGCGCATCCAACGCTGCACGAAGCCGATCCGGGCGTGCATATCGCCCTTTGATGGGAAGACCCTGGAGGCGACGCCGAGGCGATCCGGACGCATCAGCCCGAGCTTGTAGAGGTCCGAAACATGAACTGCAATGTAGGCTTCCCGTCCACCCACCAGACCGTGCAGGGTGGCGACGCCTGTTGCAACGTCTCCCGACAGCGCATCGGCAAAGCGCTCGAAGCTTTGCTGCTCTTCGGCGTTCGGGGGTGCGCCCCAGAATTCACGCTCGTATCGGTCGATCGATCCGTTGCGTGCACGCCAAGGCAATGGCGAAACAAAAGGTTCGCCTAAATGCGCATCGAACGCGGTCTCGCGTCCGGTCAGCAGTCGGATCTGGCGCGAGGTGTCCCACCAGCCCAGCACGAGAGCATCTTTCGCCGTGTATTTCTCAATTGCCTTCGCTACCACGGCCAACTCAGCAAACCTGACGTCGAGCGATGCCACCGGCTCTTCGCTGCGATTTTCCCAGTCGATCATCACCGGCGCGGCGTCAGCGCGGCGGGCAAGATGCGCGATGGCGACCGGTTGGTCGATGCCATCGACGCGCATTTCGTATTTTTCGATCTTGAGATTCGGCCAGGCTTCGATGCCAAGCTTGCCGAACCAATCAGCACGGTTCTCTTCCACGAGCTGGTAATGGTATGGCGCCGGTTCGGGATTCAGTGCCGAATAGGCTACCCAGCCGAGTAGAAGAAGGCCTCCCGCCGCCAGGAGGAACCCCAGCGGCGGGAGGAGTTTGTTAGCGGGCCGTGTAAGCACGGCTTCCATGATTTCCAGCCCGCAGACTGTCAGCGATCACTCTTTTTCCAGCGCCTGCGCCAGCCGATCAATGTGGCGCCTCCCAACAGCAGGACGCCGCCGAGACCGCCAAGCGATGCACGATGGGTGCTGTCGAGATTGAGCAGGCTGGTGCGCTTGGGCTCCAGCTTGGCCACTCGATCCTTCAGCGCCGCCATTTCGCGCATCTTGGTGTCCTCGTCCATGATCTCGGTATAGTTTCGATTGAGTTGTTCCCATCCTTGAGTGTAAGCCCACCCACCCGGATTGACGTGGGCCAGATTGACGTGCAGCTTCGACGTCACGTTCTCGACCAGGTCGAGGCCATAAAGATCCATCATCGACGGATTGTTGCCTTTGCTCCAGAAGAGCTGGAAGAACTGGGCCGGGCCGTCCTTGTCGGTCGGTGGCGGTGCCGGCCGGTTGGTCAGTTGTCCCGGCATCAACTTGTCGTCGTACAGCTTCTTGACCACCGCGAGCGCCTCGTTGCCTTTGACGACGCCCGCCAGAGTGCCCTTGTCCATCAGGTCCAGATAGGCGCTGGCGAATCTGCCGGAGTGGCAATTCGAGCAGGTCTGCACCCAAGCCTGCAGGCGGTGGGCGCTCCGCTCGCTTTTTATACCTTCCGCTATGCCAGGAAGCATCGGGTAGTTGGCCCAGCGTACCTTGCGCACCAGGTTGTGCCCATACTGGCCCTGGTACTCGAAGTGGCAGGTCTGGCAGGTGGGCGCCGTCTGGCCGCCCTTGGTGAAGGCGTCTTTCAACTGCACGTTCCAGTTCCAGGTGCTCCCCAAGGTCGCGTACTGGGTGCCGTGCTTCGAGCCCATATAGGCTTCGAAGTTGGGATGATCGATACCGCTATGGCAAAGGGAACATGCTTCGGGCTTGCGCGCCTCGACCACCGAGAAGCTGTGCCGAGTATGGCAGCCATCGCACTTGTTCTGGTTATAGTGGCACGCGGTACAGCCCTCGGCGATCTCGCGCTGCGCCATGCCGGCCCAGATCGACGTCTCGACAACGGACTTGTAGTCCAGCGCGTGCGACGGGCGTCCTTTCGGGTATTCGTCGTTCGGCCACGAAGCGGTGTCGCGTTCGGACTCGCGCTCTGCGAACTCCTGCAAGTGGCAGGTGGCGCACACGTCGGCCGTAGGCATCCGCAACTCGGTACTGTGGTCGGCGGCCTTCTTGGTGTTCACATCGATGTGGCAGTCGATGCAGCCGACTTCCTTGAGAGCCTCGCTCGTACCCAGCTTGCCGAGTGAGCGCAGGTTCGTCTCCACTTCCTCGAGCTTCGTCTTCTTGTAGTAAGTCGGATCCTTTGGCGTCAGCTTGCGAATCTTGTCAAGATTCGCGTGTGCGCTACTCTTCCACATGCGCACCCAGCCTGCGGTATAGGAGCTGTGGCATCCGACGCACTCCTCGCGCGTTGCCACTACCTTGACCGTCGTTGGCGGCTTATAGAAGGAAGCCGGATCGAAATACTTGCTGAACTCGATCGGTTCCCAGTACTTCCAGAGAGCCCCAGGCCCCGCGCCTTGAGCCGGATCCTTGTAACGCTTGATCAGCGCGTCATGCAACCCCTTGGGAGAGGCGGAAGCGTCCACCTTCAGCGCGTCATAGAGTTCCTTGGGAACGTCGGCCTGTGCGACGCCCGACACGGCGATGAGCGCCAGCGCAAGAGCAAGAGCCTTCAACAACCGGCAGCAAACCCCGTTACAAGCAGAAGTGGTGACCATGCTCTCCTCCCCTTGAAAAGACCGCGCACACCAAACGTCGCCACCGGCGGTTCCTGCGCACGCTCCACCGGCATCGGAGCTGTACTCATCGCCATCTCCGCCTCCTCCCGATGTGTGCGTCGCCACGGGGCCGGGCGGCCGCGGGGGTGCGTGTCACGGTTCCGAACTGCTAAGCAAGGGCGTATTCCCTGTGCGCCGCCTTGATCTCGATCAAAGTTTCGCGAACTCGCCGGGGTGCGTCGCGAAAGCGCGGAACCAACCGGCGGCATCACTCGCGGTGCGGGTGAGCGCCGTGAAGCCGTTCTTCCCCGGTGTGCGGGTGAACCGCGTGCGCCGACGTGCCCGCGGCTCGCGCGCGTTCGAAGAGCGTTAAACTGTCCCGGAGCCAACGCCTAAGGGCAGGTCGGACGTTCGATTCGTCTCCGGGGTGCCCCGTCTCCATCGTCTTCTTTGCGCAGGTTCGCCTTGCCCACGTCAGACTCGGCGCTGCTCGCGCCCACCCGGTACAGCATCGCCCCGTTCGATCCGCGCGCCCATCTGTACGAGGTGGCCGTCACCGTCGACGATCCCGATCCTTCCGGCCAGGGTTTCGTGTTGCCGACGTGGATCCCCGGCAGTTACCTGATGCGCGAATTCGCGCGGCATTTCGTCAGTGTGCGCGCGCAGTGTGCGGGAGCGCCGGTCGCCATCCGCAAGACGGCAAAGAACCGGTGGCTGGCTGCGCCATGCGCCGGTCCGCTGACCGTGACCGCCCACGTCTACGCCTACGACGTGTCGGTGCGTACCGCGTATCTCGACCCGAACCGTGGCTATTTCAACGGACCCGCCGTGTTCCTGTGTCCGGAAGGACGCGAAGCGGCGCCGTGCCTGGTCGAGGTGACGCCTCCGGCAGATGTGACGGACGGACCATGGCGCGTCGCCACGACGCTGCCGCGCCAAAGCGGCGCGCCCTACGGCTTCGGCAGCTTTCGCGCCGAGAACTACGACGAACTCATCGATCACCCGGTGGCAACCGGCACCTTCGCATTGACCGCCTTCGAGGCCGGCGGCGTACCGCACACTGTCGCGATATCGGGGCGTCACGATTGCGATCGCGAAAGGCTCGCGCGCGACCTGCAGCGGATCTGCGCCTGGCAGATCGGCTTTTTCGGCGGCGCGCCCTTCGACCGCTATCTGTTCCAGGTGCACGCGGTCGGCGACGGTTACGGCGGACTCGAGCATCGCACGAGCGCCAGCCTCGTCTGCAGGCGCGACGAGTTGCCGCATGCAGGCGCCGCGGACATCGGCGACGGCTATCTCAATTTCCTGGGACTCGCCAGCCACGAGTACTTCCATGCATGGAACGTCAAGCGCATCAAGCCTGCGGCATTCATGCCCTACGACCTGTCGCGCGAGAATTACACGCGGCAGCTCTGGGCCTTCGAGGGCCTGACGTCGTACTACGACGACTTGGCACTGGTGCGCTGCGGGCTGATCGGTGCCGAGCGCTATCTGGAGCTGCTCGGAAAGACGATCAGTAACGTGTTGCGCAGCCCCGGCCGCCACGTGCAAAGCGTCGCCGATTCGAGCTTCGATGCGTGGATCAAGTATTACCGGCCGGACGAGAACACTCTGAATGCGGTGGTCAGCTACTACACGAAAGGCGCGCTGGTCGGCTGCGCGCTCGACCTGACGCTGCGCCGCGAAGGTCGCGCGACCCTCGATGACCTCTTGCGCGCGCTGTGGGAGCGCCATGGACAGCGCGGTATCGGCGTGCCGGAGGATGCGGTCCCCCGGCTTGCCTGCGAACTCGCGGGCCGTGACCTCTCCGATTTCTTCGCGCACTACGTCGACGGCACCGAGGACCCGCCGCTGTCTTCGCTGCTCGCCGATTTCGGTGTCAGCCTGCACACGCGCGCTGCTGAAGGCGACCGCGATCGCGGCGGAAAGGCGGGCCACGGCAAGCCGCCGCGCTGCTCGCTGGGAATTCGCCTCGGACCCGAGCAGCGGGTCGCATGGGTGCTGCGCGACGGCCCGGCCGCGGCGGCGGGACTGTCGGCGCTCGACACGCTGGTTGCGATCGACGGTATCCAGGCGACGCCCGAGCACCTGGCGGCCATGCTGAAGCGCCGGGCGCCTGGCGATATCGTGGAAATCCACGCATTTCGAAGGGACGAACTGATGGCCTTCGACGTGACGCTCGGCGCCGCACCCGCCGACACTTGCTACCTGACGCTCGACCCATCGCCGGCGCCGGACGTCATCGCAAGGCGAGACGCCTGGCTGCTCGGTTGAATCCTCCGGCGTTCGCCGGGCCCTCGCCTATCGCTACAGCTTGACCGCCGGATTCAGCGTATAGCGCCCGGTCACCGATGCCTTGCCGAGCACGTGGCCGTCCATCGCACGCAGCGCGTCCGGACCCGTGAAACCGTCGGCGACGGGGAGGCGCTCGACGTCGAGCGCGTACAGCGTGAACACGTAGTGATGCGGAATGGCGTCGTTCCACGGCGGGCACGGCCCGTCGTAGCCGTGATAGTTGCCGCTCATGTCCGGGTCGCCGGCAAACCAGGCCGTGTAGTCGTTGATGCCGTGACGCCCTTCACGCGGTGCGTTGGGGCCGGGCTTGCCGCGCGCGGTGATGCCGTCGGAGTGTGCGCCGCGAGCGATTCCCGGCGTGTCCGACGGCAGGTCGATCAGCACCCAATGGTGGAAGTCGACGCGCGGCAGCGACGCCGGAACCACGCGCCCTTCCTTGTTGACGTCGTCGGCGCGCGACGGCACGTCCGGGTCGTGGCAGACGAGCGCCAGCGACCGCGTGCCCTCCGGCAGGCCGGTCCACGCGAAGTCGGGATTGCGGTTGGTGGACAGGCGCACGTGCTGTGCCGGGTCGATCACCGCAAAGGCGAATTCTCCGGGGATCACCCCCTGGTCGGCAAACGCCGTGGTCGCAAGCTTCATCGTCTTCTCCTCATTTTTTGGATTTCGGTTCGGCGCGCTGCGTGCCGCGCAGTGCTTCGAGCGAGGCTTTTTGCAATTCCAAGGTCTTGATGCTCATCTGCATCATGTTGACGCTCATCGTCAGCCAGTTCTCGATGATTTTCAACTCCTCGATCTTGCGATCGAGTTCCGCCGGGTCGAGCGCGGCGAACATCGTTGCCGGATGGGGGAACGGCATGCCTGCCGGCATCGGGGTCGCGGCTGCCGCCGCGCCGAAGTCAGGCATCGCGAGTCCCAGCGGATTCCACATTCGCTGCATGAACTGCAGCGCGTCCTGCGGCGAAAAAACAGGGTCCGGACTGCTGGGTTCGTCGTCGGGCTTGGGGTCGCTGGCCATGTTCGCTCCTCGTCGTCTCGCGCCTTCGAAAGATGGCGCGGTTTGCTACTATCCTCTCCTATGGCGGACTCAGACGCAACCTTGCTCGGATGCTTCGCCGGCATCGTCGGCGGCGCGCAGGTGCTGTCGGCGGCTGCCGATATCGAGCCGTATCTGTCGGACTGGCGCGGCCGCTACCACGGCGCGGCTCGCGCGGTCGTCCGGCCCGGATCGACGGCCGAGGTGGCCGCGATCCTTCGCGCATGTTCGCAGACCGGCACGCCGGTCGTGCCGCAGGGCGGCAACACGGGGCTGTGCGGCGGCGCGACGCCGTCAGCGACAGGCGACGCGGTCGTGCTGTCGCTTTGCCGGATGAACCGGGTTCGCGCGCTGGATACCGCCAACGCCACCATCACGGTCGAGGCCGGAATGCCGCTCGCGTCGGTACAGCAAAGTGCCGCGGCGGCGGGGCTGCACTTTCCTCTTTCGCTCGCGTCCGAGGGCAGTTGCACGATCGGCGGCAATCTGTCGACCAATGCAGGGGGTACCGCGGTGCTGCGTTTCGGCAACACGCGCGAGCTGACGCTGGGCATCGAGGCGGTGCTTGCCGACGGCAGCGTGTTCGACGGCCTGCGCGGATTGCGCAAGGACAATACCGGCTACGATTTGAAGGATCTGTTCATCGGCGCCGAGGGGACGCTCGGCGTCGTCACTGCGGCGGTGTGCAAGCTGTTCGCGCAGCCGCGGACACGCGTCACGGCGCTGGCGGCGCTGGCGTCGACGGCCAGCGCCGTGACGCTGCTCGCGCGCCTTCGCGCCGCGCTATCCGACCGCCTGGTCGGCTTCGAGGTCATGAGCGCGTTCGCGCTCGCGCTTTCGCGCCGCTATCATGCCGGCGCCGGCGACGTGCTGCCCGGACACTCGTGGTACGCGCTGGTCCAGGCCGACGACAGCGCCGAGGATTCCGTATTGCCGGCGTCGGTGGAGGCCGCGCTGGCAGGCGCCGTCGACGCGGGTGTCGTGGTCGATGCCGTCATCGCGCGCTCCGACGACCAGGCGCAGCGGTTGTGGGCGTTGCGCGAGAACATAAGCGAGGCGCAGCGCCGCGAAGGGCCCACGATCAAGCACGACATCTCTCTGCCCGTGTCGGTGATCCCCGGCTTCCTCGAAATCTGCGACAGCGCCTTGCTGACCGCGTTTCCCGGTGCCCGGCTGGTCGTTTTCGGACACCTTGGCGATGGCAACCTGCACTACAACCTGTCGGCGCCGGAAGGCGTCGACCCGCAGCGGTTCGTCGAGCACGCGCATCGCGCCAACCGTATCGTCCACGACCTGGTCGCCAGTCATGGCGGCAGCTTCAGCGCCGAGCACGGTATCGGCCAGTTGAAACGCGATGATCTCATCCGCTACAAGAGTCCCGTCGAGATGCGGTTGATGCGCTCGATCAAGGCGGCCTTCGATCCGCAGGGCATCATGAATCCGGGCAAGGTGCTTTGATGGGCAAGATCGTGTTCTGGGTCGTCGTCGTCTTCGTGCTGCTGTTCGCGCTGCGGATGTGGAACCTCGCCAAGGCGCGTTCACGCAGCAGATCCGCACAGGCGCGCAAGGATGCGCCGCAGCCAATGGTGCAATGCGTGCGCTGCGGCGTGTTCCTGCCCGCTGCCGACGCGCAGGCGGTCCCCGGCGGCTACCGTTGCACCGATCCCGCCTGTACCGTGCACCGTTCGCACTGACGGCAAAGCGTCGCCGTCACGCCCATCCAGCGACCATGCAGCCGGCCCCTGCCGTCCCGCCGTTCGAACCGCCGCCGCTAACGTCGCCGATGGGCGATTCGGGCCGCCGCATCCTGTGGATCGTCGGCCTGTATCGGGCGGTCTGCGCGGCGTCGTTGCTGGGCGTCGCGCTGCTGCTCGACCCGCGCACGATGAACATCGTCACTCCCAACGCCTTCATCACCGGCACTGGGCTCTACTTCGTGTTCGGTCTGTCGTCGTTCTGGTGGGTGCAGCAGGACCGCCTGCCGCTGCCGTTGCCGACGATGCTGTTCAGCCTGCTGGCGGGCGACGTATTCTTCCTGTCGCTGGTCATGTATGCGGGTGGCAGTTTCGGCACCCCGCTGCCGATCCTGCTGTTTCCGCAACTCGCGGCGGCGGGCTGGATCCTGCGCACGCAAACCGCATTTTTCCACGCCGCGTTCTCCGCCATCTGCCTGCTCGGTCTCGACGCCTACCGTACGCTGCAGGGCGCCATCGGCGGCGTACAGGTTTTCCAGACCGGCCTGATCGGCTTCGGTTACTTCGCCACCGTCGCCATCGCCGTCGCGCTCGGCCGCTACACCAAGCAATCGGAAGACCTGGCGGCGCAGCGCGGCATCGACGTCGCCAATCTCGAACAGGTCAATCGGCTGATCATCCAGGACATGCAGGACGGCGTGCTCGTCGTCGACCTGAACGGCGTCGTGCGCGGCCACAACGCACAGGTCACACGGCTGCTGGGTGGCTTTGGCCGCATGCGCGGCGGCATGCGGCTCTCCGAGTTCTCGACGACGCTGCACGACTACTGGCGGCGCTGGAACGAGAATTTCTCCGAGGTGCTGCCGCCGTTCAGGGTCGAGTCGACGCAGCGCCTGTTGCGCGTGCGGCTGGTGCGTATCGGCACCGGCCTGAACGGCGGCACGCTGATCTACCTCGAGGACCTGGGGCGCGCGCAGACCGAAGCGCAGCAGATGAAGCTCGCCGCGATGGGCCGGCTCACCGCGTCGATCGCGCACGAGGTTCGCAATCCTCTGTCCGCGATCAACCAGGCGGCGCAGCTGCTCGAGGAGGACGGTGCGGTGGCGCCGGAGGGCGCGCGTCTGCTGGGCATGATCCGTAACAATGCCAAGCGCATCGACCGTATCGTCGGCGAGGTCCTGCAGCTCAATCGCCGTGACCGCCAGCAGCCCGAGACGGTGCGTTTCGCAGACTTCATGAATGCGCTTGCCGACGAAGTCGTGCAGGCGGAACGTATTCCGCCGGGAGGTGTGATCATGCAGATTCCCGACGATCTGCTGATCATCTTCGACCGCGGACACCTGAACCAGATCTTCTGGAACCTGATCCGCAATGCGTGGCAGCATTGCCAGAAGCGCGAAGGCAGCATTCGCCTTCTCGCGCGCGCGGGCTACATGGGCGACGCCGTGATCTGCGAGCTGACCGACGACGGTCCCGGCATTCCGGCCGAACTGCGGCCGCAGATCTTCGAGCCTTTTTTCACGACCCGCCCCGGGGGCACCGGCCTGGGGCTGTACATTGCGCGCGAACTCGCCGATGCCAACGGCGCCGCACTGGAGCTGTTGCCGAAGGGACCGGGCGCTCATTTCCGGATGACATTGAAACGCGCATCGGCGCCCGGGCTCACCCCATGAGTTCCACGCACGATATCGCGCGGGGAGAAACACGATGACAAGACGAATTCGCGGTCAACCCAAGGTCCTGGTCGTCGACGACGAGCCGGATTTGCTCGAATTGCTCGAGCTGACGCTGTCCCGGATGGGCCTCGACACCTCGCGCGCCGAAACCGTCGGCGAAGCGCTGCGGCTGCTCGACAAGGAGTCATTCGACCTGTGCCTGACCGACATGCGCCTGCCCGACGGCGAGGGTCTGCGCGTCGTCGAGCACATCAACCAGAAGGGCCTCGACGTGCCGGTCGCCGTGATCACCGCGTTCGGCAGCGCCGAGAACGCCGTGGCAGCGCTGAAAGCGGGCGCCTTCGATTACCTGGCGAAGCCGGTAGCGCTCGAGCAGTTACGCGCGCTGGTCAAGCAGGCGCTCAAGGTCCCCGAGAAGACGCAGCCGGCAAGCGCGTACAACCTGCTCGGCGAATCGCCAGCGATGGCGCAGGTGCGCGACCTGATCGAGCGGCTTGCCAAAAGCCAGGCACCGGTGTTCATCAACGGCGATTCGGGCAGCGGCAAGGAACTCGCTGCGCGGACCATTCACTTGCACGGCCCGCGCAGCGAGCAGCCTTTCGTTGCGGTCAACTGCGGCGCGATTCCCGAGAACCTGATGGAAAGCGAGTTCTTCGGCTATCGCAAGGGTGCCTTCACCGGCGCCGAGGCCGACCGCGACGGATTCTTTCAGGCGGCCAACGGCGGGACGCTGTTCCTGGACGAAGTGGCCGACCTGCCGCTGGCGATGCAGGTCAAGCTGCTGCGGGCAATCCAGGAAAAAAAGGTGCGCAAAGTCGGTGCGACGCAGGAGGAGCCGGTCGACGTGCGCATCATCAGCGCGACGCACAAGAAGCTGGGCGCGCTGGTTGAGTCGGGAAACTTTCGCCAGGATCTGTTCTACCGGTTGCACGTAATCGAGCTTTCGATGCCCTCGCTGCGCGAGATGCGCGAGGACATTCCACTGATCGCCAACGCGATCCTCGCCAAGCTCACACGCAACGGCACCGCGAAGCTCGAGCCGGCGGCGATCGCTGCACTCGAGAACTACCCTTTCCCCGGAAACGTGCGCGAACTGGAGAACATCCTGGAGCGCGGACTGTCGCTGGCCGCCGATCCCCAATGCATCACCGCCGAGGACCTGCACCTGACACCGATCGCCGATGAATCCGAGGGCGCGATGCCGCCGGGGGACAAGTGGCCGCTACAGGACTACCTCGATCGCGTCGAGCGCACGGCGATCAACGAGGCGCTCGAGAAGACGCGCTTCAACCGCACCGCCGCGGCGAAGTTGCTCGGCATCACCTTCAGAGCCATGCGCTACCGGATGGAGCGGCTGGGGATCAAGTGAGCGTGGCTTCGAGGGGCCGTCGTTGAGTGCCGAAGGGCAGCCCCGACCTCTCCACGGGACGCCGCGCGCCGCGTCGCGCCGGTGGGGCCGACCTCCTGCGCTTGCGGTCGACGCATCGGGACGGGTGGCGGCGGCCACGCAGATCGCTTCGCCGAACTGCGATGCCCGGCCCGCCGGCATCGTTCCGACATTGGTTATCGTGCATGGCATTTCGCTGCCTCCGGGCGAGTTCGGGGGCGACGGTATCGAGCGGTTGTTCACCAACAGGCTCGACTCCGCCGCCCATCCGTACTACGCCGACGTCGCGACGAGGCGCGTCTCGGCGCATTTCCTGGTTCGCCGCGACGGTGCGCTGGTCCAGTTCGTCCGCGGCAAGGATCGCGCATGGCACGCCGGTGCCTCGTCGTGGCATGGCCGCGACCGCTGCAACGACTACTCGATCGGCATCGAAGTCGAGGGTGCCGACCACGTCCGCTACACGGCGGCGCAGTACACGATGCTGGCGCGCCTGCTGCAGGCGATCGCGCGCCGCTACCCGATTGCGGCGGTGGTCGGACACAGCGACGTCGCCCCCGGCCGCAAGACCGATCCAGGTCCCGCCTTCGACTGGGACCGTCTGGCGCAGCTGACGGGTGCGGCTCGGCTGTAGCGCATTTTCCGCCGGGGAGGCGTCGCTTCGCGGACCGGCTTGAGATGCGTTACCCGAAACTGGTTATAATATGGGGTTGCCCGACGACGGGGCAGCGTTCACCACCCATACTGGGGAACGGCTTTGGCGGGCCGGTGAAGCGACGAGACTAGAGACTTTGCGCACAACCCGCTCAGGGCAACCCGGAGCCCGCTAAGCGGCCCTTAAGCTCGACCGGCGATCCTTCGGCATCCATGCAACTCATCGCGGACTATTTTCCGCTCATCCTCTTTTTCCTCGCGTTCAAGTGGCAGGGGATCATGGTCGCGACCGCGGTGGCGATTGCGGCCTCGGTCGCCCAGATCGCCTGGTTCAAGTGGAAGGGCAAGGTTTCCGTCGTCCATTGGCTGTCGCTCGCCATCATCGTGGTTTTCGGCGGGGCGACCTTGATCCTGCAGGACGAGGTATTCATCAAGTGGAAGCCGACGGTGCTGTATTCGGCATTTGGCCTGGTGCTCGCGGTAGGCAAGCTCGGCTTCCGGCGCGATCTCATCGCTTATCTGCTGAAAGGCATCACTCTGCCCGCCGCCGTCTGGACCCGCGTCACCTGGTCCTGGACAGCATTCTTTGCGGCGATGGCCGCACTCAATTGGTACGTGGCGTTCCACTACTCGACCGAAACCTGGGTCAATTTCAAGGTGTGGGGCGGGATCGGCCTGTTCCTGGTGTTTGCGCTGGCGCAGGGCCTGCTGCTCGCCCGGCACATGAGCGAGCCGCAACGACCATGACGCTGGTCGTGCATGCGCTTCGGGACCGGCTGGCGTCGCTCGAGCCGGTCGTGCTCGAACTGGCGGACGATAGCGCCGAGCATGCGGGGCACGCCGGTGCAGCCGGCGGCGGCGGGCACTTTTCGCTGCTGATCGTGTCCGAGCAGTTCGCGGGCCTGTCGCGACTTGCCCGGCACCGCGCCGTGCTGGACCGCGTCGGCGACCTGATACCGCTTCCGGTGCACGCACTCGCCATTCGTGCGTACGCTCTCGACGAATTCCCTTCATGACAAAAGACGAAAGGATGTACGCAATGAAAAGTACTGCCCTTACCTTCGCGGCACTTGCCGTGTTCACAATTGCCAGTACCGTCCAGGCGCAACCGGCGGCGCCGAAGGCTGCGGCACCCGCGGCCGCCGCCCCTGCGGGCAAGACGCTGTACCCGCAGGCGCAATTCGACTTCATGCTGAAGGAGCGCATTGCCCAGGGCCAACCGGACACACCCGAACTGCGCAACGCGATCCGCGAGGAACTCAATACACGCGAACTGCTGGCGCGTGAGGCGAAGAAGGCCAACCTCGACAAGAACGCGGACGTCAAGAACCAGATCGAGCTTGCCGGCCAGACGGTGCTGGTACGCGCCTACGTTGCCGACTGGGTCAGGAAGAATCCGATTCCCGAAGCCGACCTGCAACGCGAATACGACACCATCAAAAAACAGATGGGCGACAAGGAGTACAAGGTCAAGCACATCCTGGTCGAGACGGAAGACGAGGCCAAGGACATCATCGCGCAACTGCAAAAGGGCGGTAAGTTCGACGAACTCGCCAAGGCGCGCTCCAAGGATCCAGGCTCGAAGGATCGCGGCGGCGATCTCGACTGGAACGCGCCCGGCGGCTTCGTGAAGCCGTTCGGAGACGCGATGATTGCGACGCCCAAGGGCAAGTTCACGCCGCAGCCGATCAAGACCCAGTTCGGCTACCACGTGATCCTGGTCGAGGATGTTCGCGAGGCGAAGGTGCCACCGTTCGATCAGGTGAAGCCGCAATTGCAGCAGCGCCTGCAGGCCGCGCATCTCGACAAGTATTTCAAGGAGTTGCGTGCGAAGGGTGGCGTTTAGCCGAGCGTATCCAGCATCTGGTGAAGCGAAGGGCAGGCCGAGTCGGTCTGCCCTTTTTCTATGCGCAGGCCGCGCCACGAACCGCGGCAGTCATCGATTCCGCACTGGACAGAAGCGCGTCAAGTCAATACCCTCACGGCTCGCGCGCATGCTTGCACCCACCCTGTCCTTCGGACAGCGGTCGGTACGTTGCCGGCGATGTTGGACGCGGAACTCGAAAAACGAAGACACGCCTTCGGCCGCAAGGCAGCGACACGGTGGCCGACCACGGAGAGACCGAGCATGTCGTTTATCAAGAATCCCAAGGACTTCTGGGCCGGGATGTTGTATATGGCCTTCGGCCTGGCAGCGATCCTGATCGCCTACAACTACCCGGTCGGCACGGCGGGCCGCATGGGTCCCGGCTATTTTCCCCGTATCCTGGGCGCCATCATGATCGGCATCGGCGTGATCCTGGCGCTGCGCGGCGTACGCGTCGCCGGTGCGCGCATCGCCTGGCGCCCGTTGAAGCCGCTGGTCATCGTGCTGGCGAGCATCGCGCTGTTCGCTCTCGTCGCGCCCTACTTCGGCATGGTGGCCGCGACGGTCGTCCTGGTCGTCGTAGCGAGTACTGCGAGCCACGAGTTTCGCTGGAAGGAAGCGATCATCGCGTCGGTCTTGCTCGCGGCCTTCGCCGTCGCGGCCTTCGGCTACGGCCTCAATCTGCAGCTGCCGCTGTGGCCGGCGTTCCTGGGCTGAGGGAGGGCACGCGATGGAATTCCTGACCACGCTCGTCCACAACCTCGGCATCGGCTTCGGGGAAGCGCTGTCGCTCACGAATCTGTTGTACTGCTTTTTCGGCGTCCTGCTCGGCACCTTGATCGGTGTGCTTCCCGGTATCGGCCCCTTGCCGACGATCGCCATGCTGCTGCCGATCACCTACGCGCTGCCGCCGGTGTCGGCGCTGATCATGCTCGCCGGCATCTACTACGGTGCGCAGTACGGCGGCTCGACGACGGCGATCCTGGTCAACCTGCCCGGAGAATCATCGTCAGTGGTCACCTGTCTCGACGGCTACCAGATGGCGCGCCAGGGGCGCGCGGGCAAGGCGCTGTCGGTGGCGGCGATCGGCTCGTTCATCGCCGGCTGCTTTGCGACGCTGATGATCGCCGCATTCGCGCCGCCGCTGGCCGAAGTTGCGCTGAAATTCGGGCCCGCCGAGTATTTTTCGCTGATGGTCCTCGGCCTGATCGCCGCCGTCGTGCTGGCCAGTGGATCGCTGCTGAAGGCGATCGGCATGATCGTGCTCGGACTGCTGCTCGGCATCGTCGGCACCGACGTCAATTCCGGCCTCCAGCGCTACTCCTTCGGTATTCCCGAGTTGTCCGACGGCATCGGCTTCGTCACCGTGGCGATGGGCCTCTTTGCCTACGCGGAAATCATCATCAACCTGCAGCAAACCGAGAAACGCGAGGTCTTCACCGAAAAGGTCACCGGCCTGCTGCTGACCTGGGCGGAGTTCAAGCAGGCGCTGCCGGCGATCCTGCGCGGAACCGGGCTGGGTTCGGTGCTCGGCATCCTGCCCGGCGGCGGCGCGCTGCTCAGCGCCTTCGCCTCCTACACGGTCGAGAAGAAGATCGCCAAGGATCCGTCACGCTTCGGCAAGGGTGCCATCGAAGGCGTCGCCGGCCCGGAAAGCGCCAACAACGCGGGCTCGCAGGCGTCGTTCATCCCGATGCTGACGTTGGGGATTCCGCCCAACGCGGTGATGGCGCTGATGGTCGGTGCGATGACCATCCATTCGATCCAGCCGGGGCCGCAGGTTATGACCAGCAATCCGGAACTCTTCTGGGGGCTGATCGTCAGCATGTGGATCGGCAACGTCATGCTGGTCGTGCTCAACCTGCCGCTGATCGGCATCTGGGTGAAGTTGCTGATGGTGCCCTATCGTCTTCTCTATCCGGCGATCCTGCTCTTTTGCTGCATCGGTACCTACAGCATCAACAACAACGTATTCGACGTCTACATGACCGTCGTTTTCGGCTTGCTCGGCTGGGTCTTTGTCAAACTCGAATGCGAGCCGGCGCCGCTGCTGCTCGGTTTCATCCTCGGTCCGATGATGGAGGAAAACCTGCGCCGGGCGCTGCTCCTGTCGCGCGGCGATCCAACCGTCTTCGTGACCCGCCCCATTTCCGGGGTGATGCTGGCGATGGCCGCGATCCTGCTGTTGATCATCGTCGCACCGAACATCCGCAAGCGGCGCGAAGAGGCGTTCCAGGAGCAATAGTGACCATCCCATGGTCGGCAGCCGCGGGCGCTGCGTGATGAACTTCGACTGGAACCTCCCCTACGCTTCGCGGCGGCAGCCGATCTTTGCGCGCAACGCGGTGGCGACTTCGCAGCCACTGGCGACACAGGCGGGCATCGCGATGCTCGCCCGCGGCGGCAACGCCGTCGACGCGGCGCTCGCCACCGCCATTACGCTCACCGTCGTCGAGCCCTGCAGCAACGGTCTGGGGTCCGACCTCTTCGCGATCTTGTGGACCGACGGCGAACTGGTCGGGTTGAACGCCTCTGGCCGCGCACCCGCCGCATGGTCACCGGTGCGCTTCGCCGGCATGTCCACGCTGCCCGAGCGCGGGTGGGATGCGGTGACGATTCCCGGTGCGGTGTCCGGTTGGCGCGCGTTGTCGCAGCGCTTCGGTGAATTGCCTTTTGCCGACCTCTTCGAGCCGGCGATCCGCTATGCGCGCGACGGCTTTGCCGTATCGCCCGTCGTCGCCGAAAAATGGGCGCTGGCGGTCCCGCACATGCCGAGCGACCTGGGCTGGTTCGAGCACTTCATGCCGCGCGGCCGCGCGCCGGCGCCGGGGGAACGCTTTGCGTGTCCCGCAATGGCCAATTCGCTGCAGAAGATCGCACAAAGCGACGGTGAGGCGTTCTACCGCGGCGAACTCGCCGACGCGATGGTGCGGCATGCGCAGGCAAACTCGGGCGCGCATGAGCTGGAAGACTTCGCGGCGCACACCGCTGACTGGGTCGAACCGCTCGGACTCGACTACCGCGGTGTCACCGTCCACCAAATCCCGCCCAACGGCCAGGGGATCGCCGCGCTGATGGCGCTGGGAATCCTCGAGAGCTTCGACCTGCACGCGCTAGCCGCGGACGGTGGTGCCGCGCAGCATCTGCAGATCGAAGCGATGAAGCTCGCCTTTGCCGACGCGTATCGCTACGTCGGCGATCCGCGCGCGATGGCGGTGCCGGCGGCGGCGCTGCTCGACCGCGCGTATCTTGCGACCCGTGCCAGAGCAATCGATCCCGCGCGCGCTCGCGCCTTCGGTCCCGGCGACCCGCCCAAGGGCGGCACCGTGTACCTGTGCGCGGCCGACGCGAACGGCATGATGGTCTCACTCATCCAGTCCAACTACATGGGCTTCGGTTCCGGCGTCGTCGTGCCCGGCACCGGCATCAGCCTGCAGAACCGCGGCGCCGGCTTCACGCTTGCCCGCGGACATCCGAACGAGGTGGCAGGCGGCAAGCGGCCGTACCACACGATCATTCCCGGATTCCTGACGTGCAACGGCGCGCCGTTGGCGGCCTTCGGCGTGATGGGGGGTCCCATCCAGCCGCCCGGGCACGTGCAAACACTGGTGCGCCTGGTCGACCATGCGATGAACCCGCAGGCGGCGCTCGACGCGCCGCGCTGGAAGGTGGCGCCCGACGGAGCCGTCGATCTCGAGGGTACGGCCACACCGGAATTGCGTCGCGAACTCATCGCGATGGGGCACGCCATCGGGTCCACTGACGACTCCTACATGGACTACGGTGCCGGGCAGTTCATCGTACGCAGCGAAGACGGCTACGTGGCCGCGTCGGATTCGCGACGCGACGGCCAGGCGGCCGGAGTCTGATCTTTCGGCAGCGGGCGCTCGGAACCCATCGCCCGGCGTGCCGGCCTTCGCAAGGCGAGCAAAGTGCAATCGTCCGCCGGCGGCACATCCCCCAGGAAGCGCGCAAGCTCGCGTTGCACCGACTCCAGCAAATCCTCCACGGAGCCCTCGGAGTGGGCGGCGGCGATGGAAACCAGTCGCTCTGCGGAGAACGCGCGGTCCGGCAGCGAGCAGGCCTCGGTCACGCCATCGGTGAAGCAGACGAGCGTGACACCTTCGTCGAGCGCGCCCTCCTTCGCCTCGTAGCGCAGCCCGGGCATCACGCCGACCAGCGCGCCCTTGGGTATCGCCAGCGACGACGCGCGCCCCGCGTGCGCCACGATAGGCGCCGGATGCCCGGCGTTGGCGTAGACCAGACGCCCGGACGCCACGTCGAGGAAGGCGCAGAACAGCGTCACGAAGATGTTCGTATCGTTGCCGATGCAGAGCTGTTCGTTGAGCCGCTCGAGCAGGCGATCGGGACCGCGTGTGCCCATGGCGGCGATGCGGATGAGGCCCATCGTGCGCGCCATGAACAACGCCGCGGGAATGCCGTGGCCGGATACGTCTCCCACGCACAGAAACAGATGCCGCTCGTCGACGAAGAAGGCGTCGAAGAAATCGCCGCCGACTTCGGACGCAGGGTTCATCATGCCGGCGACCTCGACATCGCTGCGCTCCGGGAAGAGATTGCCGCCCGGCGGGATCATGTTGATCTGCAGCTGGCGCGCGACCTGCAGCTCGCGGCGCAGATGCTCGAGGTCGAGTTGCCTGCGTTGCGCTTCGAGCACCGCCTCGTTGCTTCTGCGCATGCGCACGGTCAGCGCCGCGAGCAGATTGCGCGAGACGCCCGGTATCGGTGCCAGGCGACTCCAGAACAGCTTGCCCGGCAGCTCGAGCACGCGTGACTCCACCCCTGCGACGACGTACGCCGAGGCCGGCTTGCCGTCGATCACCGACAGCTCTCCGACGCACTCTCCCGACCGAATCGCGATTCCGCGATCGGGAAAGGCTGGATCTTCGAGCTGCGCCGACAACTGCCCCGACAGCAGCAGGTAGATGGTGTCGCTCGCTTGCCCGGGTTCCAGCAGGATCGCGCCTGCAGGCAGGCTGCGTATCGGGCAGTCCTTGATGGCTTCGTTGACGGCAGTCATGTCGACGCCGCGGAACAGCGTGACCGCCTCGACGTCCGCTGCGTGCAGCGCGTCGGAGGTCGCAGCCGTCACGCCGCCTCGGTCCAGCGCACGCTGATCGTCAGATGGTTTTGGCCGTCGCTGCGGCGGTAGCTCAAGTCGTCGGAGAAGCTGCGAATCATCGCGAGGCCGAGGCCGCCGAGACCGGCTTCCGCGAGGCTGGCCGGTTTCGGCGTCGGCCCGTTGGACGAGGCAGACGAATCGAACTCCGCTCCGGCGTCGACGACGACGAGCTCGGCGGTGCACACGCCCGGTCGCCGCCGCACACCGAGTTGCAGCAGCACCGACGATGCCAGCGCAGCCGTCCCTCCGTGCATGAACACGTTGGCAAGCACTTCGTCGAGGCAGTGATCCAGACGAACGATGTGCGCTGGAGGAACGCCCTGGTCACGCGCCGAGGACTCGAGCCACTCCGACGCCCGTCTTGCGTCCCGCGCGTCGGCGCGGATCGTCAGTTCCACACGTGGTCTTTCCACTCTCTCCGGCATCCTACACTGAGGTCATGGCGGCGCGTTCGGCTTCGTCCTCGTCGTCGAACACCGGGATCAGCTCGTCGACACCGGTCGCTTCGAGCGTTCTAACGACGACGTCGCTACCGTCCACGTGCAGCACCAAGCGGCCGCCCCTCGCCTGCAGCGCCTTGGCGGCCGAAACCAGCGCGCGAATGCCCATCGACGAAAGGAAGGTCACTCCCGAAAGGTATACGACGACACCGCGTTTCGCCGATTCCGCGAGCGACGCCAGCTTCCCGGCGATTTCCTCGCTGCCGACGGTATCGAGGCGCCCGAACAGGTGAATGCGCCGAACGCCATCGGTCACGTCTTCGTAGCGGATACCCATCGCAGTTCCCTTGCACGAGAAAGCACAAAGTGTACGTCAGGACCGCGCGATTGAGACGCTTTGGCGCCTCGCCGCGTACGCCGGCACGCCCCGGGATCGGCCGGAAGCGGCGAAGACGGCGAGCGCGGCGATAGAATGGCAGGCATGGCCATCGCTTTCGACAACACCTTCGCACGTGAGCTGCCCAACTTCTACGTCGCGCGCCTTCCTTCGCCCGTTCGTGCGCCGCGACTCCGGTTTTTCAACCAGCCGTTGGCGGACGAGCTCGGCCTCGACCTCGCGTCGCAGGACGAGTCCGCGATGGCGGCGATTTTCGCCGGCAACACCGTGCCCGACGGCGCCGAGCCGCTGGCACAGGCCTACGCCGGCCACCAGTTCGGCGGCTTCGTGCCGCAGTTGGGCGACGGCCGCGCACTGCTTCTCGGCGAGGTGATCGACCGCCACGGAAACCGGCGCGACATTGCGTACAAGGGCTCGGGACGCACGGAGTTCGCCCGCGGCGGCGACGGCAGGGCTGCCGTCGGACCGATGCTGCGCGAGGTGCTGGTCAGCGAATCGATGCACGCGCTGGGCATCCCGACGACGCGCGCGCTGGCGGTTGCCACCACCGGCGAGGACGTGCATCGCGAGCAGCTGCTGCCCGGCGCCGTGCTGACCCGTGTTGCGGCGAGCCACCTCCGCGTCGGCACCTTCCAGTTCTACGCGGCGCGCGGCGACGTCGACAGCCTCTCCAAGCTCGCGCTGTATACGATTGCAAGACACGACCCCGAACTCGTGGGTGCTGCGCAGCCGTTCCTGGGTCTTCTGCGCAACGTGGTCGCGCGGCAGGCGGCGCTGGTTGCGCAATGGATGAACGTCGGCTTCATCCACGGCGTGATGAACACCGACAACATGACGATCTCCGGCGAGACGATCGACTACGGTCCATGCGCGTTCATCGAGGCCTACGATCCCGCGGCGGTGTTCAGCTCCATCGATCATCACGGGCGCTACGCCTTCGCCAACCAGCCGCGCATCGCAGCGTGGAACCTCGCGCGCTTCGCCGAGACGCTGCTGCCGCTCATTGCCGACGACTCCGACCAAGCCGTGGCGCTGGCCACCGAAGTGATCGCGGGCTTCGACACGCAATATCAGCGCTGTCTGCTGCGCGGGCAGCGCGCCAAGCTCGGGCTGCGTCGAGCCGAAGCGGACGACGGAGCACTGGCCGATGACTGGCTCTCGCTGCTGCATGCGCACCACGTCGACTTCACGCTTGCGTGGCGGCGGCTCGCCGACACTGCCGACGGCATCGACGCGCCGCTGCGCGCGCTATTCGCCGATGTGCAGGGGCTCGAAGCCTGGCTCGTGCGCTGGCACGCACGATGCGCAAGCGAAGCCGACAGCGCACCCAACGACCGCGCGCAGGCGATGCGCGGCATCAATCCCCTCGTCATTGCGCGCAACCATCGCGTGGAAGACGCGCTGGCCGCAGCCTCCGACAACGACGACCTCGCGCCGTTCGACAGACTGCTCGCGGCGGTCAGGCAGCCGTACGCCGAGTCGGCTGCACAGGCGCCCTTCGCGGAGCCTGCGCCCGCCGCAGTGACGGCGGGTTACCGCACGTTCTGCGGCACTTGAGCACCGGCGTGGGCAGCGAACCGCGCGCGCTCCGGTCGCGCGCGCGCCGGGCCACGCGGCTCCAGTTCCTACTGCTCGGCAGCGTCGTGGGCGCCTGGGGTACGCACATCCCATCGCTGGGCGCGCGGTATGCGCTTGGCGCGGGAACGCTCTCGATCGTGCTGCTGGCAGTCGCCGGCGGCACGGTGCTCGCGCTGCTGATCGCCGGCCGGGTCGTCGGACGCCTCGGCGCACGGCGGACGGCGGCGCTCGCCGGACTGGCGATGGGACTGTCGCTCGGCGCCGTCCTGGAGTACCCGGGCTTTGCTGCGCTGCTCGCGGCCATGGTGATCTTCGGCGCTTCGATGAGCCTGTTCGACGTCGCCATCAACACCGAGGGCCCGGAGCTAGAAAGCCTCGGCGGCCGCCCGATCATGAGCAACCTGCACGGCATGTTCAGCGTCGGCGGCATGCTCGCTGCGGCCGTCACCTTCGCTCTCCTCGACCTTCACGTGGCGCCGCGGGTCCAGCTCTTTGCGATGGGCGGCACCGTCGCACTCGCCGCCGGCATCGCGTCACGCGCCATGCTCGAGACGCACGCGCGAACCGGCGAGGACACGGCGCACTTCGCCTGGCCGCAAGGGACGCTGCTCCTCATCGGACTCCTGGCGTTCGCCGGCATGACGGCGGAGGGGATCCTGTACGACTGGAGCGTGCTCTATCTCAAGCAGGACGTCGGCATGCCGCAGGCGCACGCTGCACTTGGCTACGGGACATTCTGCGGCGCGATGGCCGTCGCCCGCTTCGGCGGCGACGAGCTTCGCGCGCGCTACCCTGAGCGCGCCGTGTTGTGCGTGAGCGCCGTCGTCGCGGCCGTCGCGATGGCCATGGTCCTCGTCGCGGCGAGCGCGTGGGTTGCCTTCGTCGGCTTCGCCCTCGTTGGCGCAGGCCTCGCGCCGATCGCGCCGATCCTGTTCAATGCGTCGACCCGTGTTCCGGGCGTGAGCCGCGCGGCCGCCATCGCCTCCGTCACGACCGTCGGCTACAGCGGCTTCCTCGTGGGGCCGCCGCTGATCGGGGGTATCGCCACCGCGACCTCGCTGCCGACGGCGCTGTTCGTCGTCGTGCTGGCTGCGCTGTTCGTCGCCTACGGCGCACGCTTCGTGCCGGAGAACGAGCGCTAGATCCCAGGTGCCGCGACGAGTAACATGTCGGGTCCACAGGAGGAGTGACCATGAAATTTGCCCGCATCCTTGCGCTTCTGCTCGCGGCGGCCGTCGTCGCCGGAGCCGCGTACGGACAGTCGTATCCGACCAAGCCGATCAGGCTGATCGTGCCCTTCCCGCCCGGTGGCGGCACCGACTTCGTGGCGCGGCAGTTCGCCACCAAACTCGCCGAGCAAACCGGCTGGACGATCGTCGTCGACAACAAGGCGGGTGCCAGCGGCATGATCGGACTCGCCGAAGCCGCGCGGGCAAACCCCGATGGCTACGACATCGTGATGGGTCAGGCCGACAACATGATCATCGCGCCAGCGATGCAGAAGAACCAGCCGGTGGATCCCATCAAGGAGCTGACACCGATCTCGCTGGTGGCGACGTCGCCGTTTCTGTTCATGACCACCGTCGACTCCAAGTTCAAGTCGCTGAACGACGTCGTCGCCGCGGCCAAGGCGAATCCGGGCAAGGTCACCTACGGCACGGCCGGAACCGGCAACTACACGCATCTGGCGATGGAGCTCCTGCAACAGGAAGGCAACTTCAAGCTGGAACAGGTGCCCTACAAAGGTGCCGCGCCAGCGATGACCGACCTGATGGGCGGGCACATCGCGATGGCCGCGCTGTCCATCGCCTCCGGCATGCCGGGAATCCGGGGCGGCAAGCTGCGCGGACTGGCGGTGACTTCGGCCAAGCGCAGTCCGGCGCTGCCGGACGTGCCAACGGTCGCGGAGTCCGGCTTCAAGGATTTCGAAGCGATCGGCTGGCTCGGCATCCTGGCTCCGAATGGCATTCCGCCCGCGGTCGTCGCCAGGCTCGGTGCCGAGATCGCCAAGGTCGTGCAAAACCCCGACCTGCA
Source organism: Burkholderiales bacterium (assembly GCA_020853025.1). Lineage (GTDB taxonomy): Bacteria > Pseudomonadota > Gammaproteobacteria > Burkholderiales > Casimicrobiaceae > VBCG01. The sequence continues at coordinate 8,483 of JADYZP010000009.1, read as the reverse complement.
GAAGGCGCTGATCGCCAGCGGCGTGGAAACGCGCAGCAGCTCGCAGGCGGAATTCGTCGCGATGCTCAAGAACGACACGGCAAAGGTACGCAAGATCGTCGAGTCGGCGGGCATCAAGACGGAATAGCTCGCAGCGGCGCTGAAACCTTCGGTCACCGCATACTGCGCGCGGCAAAGCGCAGGCAGCGTGTCGTGGCCTTATCCCCATTCCCGGCTCCCAGTCCATGCAACTCGACGGCATACGCGTCATCGACCTGTCCCGCATCCTGTCCGGTCCCTTCTGCTCGATGTTCCTCGCCGACATGGGCGCCGAAGTCATCAAGATCGAAGACGTCACCGTTGGCGATCCCATCCGCGGGCAAGGCGAGATGCGCAATGGCATGAGCCTCTACTTCGCCTCCAACAATCGCAACAAGAAGTCGCTGGCACTCAACCTGCGTCACCCCGATGGCATGGCGGTGTTGCACCGCCTCATCGCCACCGCCGACGTCGTCCTCAACAATTTTCGTCCCGGCATCATGGACAAGATGGGACTCGATCGCGCCACGCTCGAGCGGCTCAAGCCCGGCATCGTCAGTTGCCACATCACCGGTTTCGGCCTGGACGGTCCGTATCGTGACCGCCCGGCATTCGACTTCATCGCGCAGGCGATGAGCGGCTTCATGAGCGTCAACGGCGCGCAGGACGAGCCGCCGGCGCGCGCCGCACCGCCGTTGACCGACCTCATCGCGGGCGCCTATGCGGCGATGGGGGTGTGCGCGGCGCTGGTCCGGCACGCACGCACGGGGCTCGGTGAGGAAGTGTCGACCAGCCTCACCGACAGCATGGTGAGCATGCTTTCCTTTCTGGCGACCAACTTCTTCGCCAACGGCCGGCAGCCGGAGCGCACCGGCAACGACCATGCGCTGGTCGCGCCGTACGGCCTGTTCGAGGCTGCCGACGGGGAGGTCGCCATCGCGCCGTCGAACGACCAGGTGTACTTCAAGCTGCTCACCGCGCTGGGGCTCGACGAATTGCGCACGCACCCCGATTTCCTGACCAACCAGCGCCGCTTCGCGCGCCGGGACGCGATCAACGCGCACGTCAACGCGAAGACGCGCGAGCAGTCGATCGACCACTGGCTCGAGGTGCTCAACGCTGCCGGCGTGCCCTGCGGACGCGTGATGGCATTGCAGGAAGTCTTCGACGATCCGCAGATTCGGCACCAGCAGATGCGGATCACCATCGATCATCCTCGGCACGGACCGCTCGATGTACTGGGCTTTCCGATCAAGTTCTCCGACGATCCCTGTCGCGTCCACCGGCCGCCGCCGGACCTGGGTGCGGATGCCGATGCGCTGCTGACGGAGCTTGGTTACACGCCGGGCGCGATCGCTGCCTTGCGCCAAGCGCGGGCCGCCTGAACGCGTCGGAGGGCTACGGCATGGACTTCACCGCCACCCACGCCACGCGGCCGAAGGTCGCCATCACCGAGGTCGGTACCCGTGACGGCTTCCAGTCGGAACCGGAATTCATCGCGACACAGACCAAGGTTCAGGTGATCGACGCGTTGGTCGCCGCCGGCGTGCGCGCCTTCGAGGCGACGTCTTTCGTGAGCCCGCGCGCGGTGCCACAGATGGCCGATGCGCACGACGTCATCGCACAGGTGGCGCGGCGCGACGGCGTCAACCTCGCGGCACTGGTGCCCAACGCACGCGGCGCCGAACGCGCGATCGGTGCGAACGTCGACGAGATGGTGTGCTTCGTGTCGGCCAGCGAGACACACAATCGCAAGAACCTGAATGCTCCGATCGAGCCATCGCTGCGCCATGTGGCCGACATCGTCGCCGTGGCCAACGGCCACCCGGTGACGGTGCGCGGCGCCGTCGCCTGCGCCTTCGGGTGCCCGTTCGAAGGCGAGGTGCCGGTCGACGCCGTGCTGCGCGTCGTCGACGGCTATGCGAAGCTCGGCATCACGCGGCTGACGCTGGGCGACACGACCGGCATGGCGACGCCACCAACGGTGGCGCGCGCGGTCGCGGCGATCCGCACCCGGTTTCCCCAACTCGAGATCACGCTGCACTTCCACAACACGCGCGGCGCTGGACTCGCCAACGTGATGGTCGGCCTCGACCTCGGCATTCGCCGGTACGAGTCGTCGATCGCCGGACTGGGCGGGTGCCCGTTCGCGCCCGGTGCGACCGGCAACATCTGCACCGAAGACCTGGTCTACCTGCTCGAGGAGAGCGGCTTCGACACCGGAATCGACCTCGAAGCGTTGATCGCGGTCGCGAGACAGGTGGAGACGATCATCGGCCGGCCGCTACCGGGCCAGGTGATGAAAGCGGGTTCGCGCCTGCGTCGCTACGGCACCGACAGCGTGCGCAGCGCCACCGGTTGAGGTTCGCCTGCCGGTGGTGCAATGCATTCCGCGCAAGGATGTCGACACCTTGGTTCTCGTGCGCACCGAAGGCTAGAATCGTGGTGCGTGGAGCACGAATCGTGGATAGGGAGAAGATAATGCGAAAGTTCACCAAGGACCCTGAGGCCATTGCCAAGCTCTCTTCCGAGCAGTATCGCGTAACGCAGCAAAGCGCCACCGAGCGGCCCGGGACCGGCGAGTACCTTGACAACAAGGAGCCGGGCATCTACGTCGACGTCGTGTCGGGCGAACCGCTGTTTGCCTCGTCCGACAAGTTCGACTCGGGTTGCGGATGGCCGAGCTTCACCAAGCCCATCGAAGCTGCCCATGTCAACGAGCGTACGGACACCTCGCTTGGCAGGGTGCGCACCGAGGTGCGATCGACGCACGGCGATAGCCATCTCGGACACGTATTCCCCGACGGTCCCGCGGACCGCGGCGGACTGCGCTACTGCATCAACTCGGCATCGCTGCGGTTCATTCATCGTGACGACATGGAGGCCGAAGGCTACGGGGCTTACCTGAACCAGGTGAAGGAACGCGAATGACGAACGAACGCGCGGTCCTTGCCGGCGGCTGCTTCTGGGGCGCGCAGGAACTGATTCGCCGGCGCCGCGGCGTCCTGTCCACTCGCGTCGGCTACACCGGCGGAAGCAACGCCCACGCCACCTATCGCAACCATCCCGGGCATGCCGAAGCCGTTGAAGTCATCTTCGATCCTGCTCGCATAAGCTATCGCGACATCCTCGAATTCTTCTTCCAGATTCACGATCCGAGCACACTGAATCGACAGGGCAATGACGTCGGGACGAGTTATCGATCGGCGATCTTCCATACCAGTGACGAGCAGAAGCGCGTCGCCGAGGACACGATTGCAGACGTCGATGCGTCGGGTCTGTGGCCGGGCAAGGTCGTGACCGAAGTCGTTCCAGCCACCGACTTCTGGGAGGCCGAGCCTGAGCACCAGGATTACCTGCAGCGGCACGCTGGCGGCTACACGTGCCATTTTGTCCGGCCCAACTGGAAGCTTCCCGTACGTAGCGGCAAGGAGCCGAAGATGACCTGATCGCAAGGCAGCCGCGGAAGGGTTGCCGATCATTCATCGCACTCGGTTGCGCCACTGACGCCGCCGGCATTGATGGAGGTCAACAACGCGCCAATTACCATCCGCCCGCGACGGCCGAGATGCAACCGTTGGTTCATTCCGCGGTCGCAATGATTTATCCTGATGGCTTCGCACCGCCAACCAGGGGCCACGATGAATACGCAACAGCACGAGAAGGTCAAGTCCTCCAAGGGGTTCATCGCCGCGCTCGACCAGAGCGGCGGCAGCACGCCGAAGGCGCTGAGTCTCTACGGCATCAAGCCCGATACCTATTCCGGCGATGAGGCGATGTTCGACCTGGTCCACAAGATGCGCACGCGCATCATGACCAGTCCGGCCTTTGGCGGCGAACGCATCCTCGGCGCAATTCTGTTCGAGCAGACGATGGACAGGGACGTCGAGGGACGCGGCACCGCCGACTTCCTCTGGTCGGTGAAGCAGGTGGTTCCCTTTTTGAAAGTCGACAAGGGGCTCGCCGACGAGGCGGACGGCGTGCAGATGATGAAGGCCATGCCCGACCTCGATGCGCTGCTTGCGCGAGCCAGGACCAAGGGCGTCTTCGGCACCAAGATGAGGTCGGTGATCAAGCACGCCGACGCCAAGGGCGTCGCTAACGTCGTCGCGCAGCAGTTCACCATCGGCAAACAGATTCTCGCGGCGGGTCTGATGCCGATCATCGAGCCCGAGGTCGACATCCATGCCACCGACAAGAAGGAGGCCGAGCAGCTGTTGAAGCCCGCGATCACGGCGCAGCTTGAAGCGCTGGGCGCCGACCAGCAGGTGATGCTGAAGCTGACCATCCCGTCGGTGGACGACTTCTACGCGGATCTGGTCCGGCATCCGAAGATTCTGCGCGTGGTCGCGCTCTCGGGCGGATACACGCGCGACGAAGCCAACCAGCGGCTCGCGCGCAACCATGGGGTAATCGCGAGTTTTTCACGCGCACTGACCGAGGGCCTTACCGCGCAGCAGAGCGAACAGGAGTTCAACAAGGCGCTGGACGCGTCGATTGCGAGCATCTGCAAGGCGTCGGCGACCTGATCGCCGAGGCGAATTGCGATCCGGCCTAACGTCCTTCAGTTCGCCGCGGACTCCAGAAACAGCGCCGGATCGACCATCGTACGATTGAGCGTGACGCCCCAATGCAGGTGCGGGCCGGTGACGCGGCCGGTAGCACCCACCTTGCCGATCATCGCGCCGGCTTCGACGGCGTCACCAGTGTGTACGTCGATGGTGCTCAAGTGACAGTACATGGTGACGAGGCCAAGGCCATGGTCGAGGATCACCGTGTTGCCGTTGAAGAAGTAGTCGCCGGTCGCGATCACCCGCCCCGGCGCGGGTGCAACGATCGGCGCCCCCGACGGTGCTGCGATGTCCATGCCGCTATGCGGATTACGCGGCTTGCCGTTGAACACACGGCGCAGGCCGTAGGAACTCGACGGCGTACCGACGACGGGTTGGCGCAGCCGCAGCGTCGGCGGCGGCGTTGCGCTGAACGTCGCGAGCGCCGCCTGCAACGCCGGCCGCTCGCGATTGACGCGGGCGAGATCGGTGGCGGACAGGTCCACCATGCCTGGCGCCACCCGGAGCTTCTGCTCGACGTACTTTTTGGGTCCGATGACGAGATCGATGCTGGCAGGATTGATGGTAGCTGACGCGATATCCACCTTGAGCTTGCCGGGTTTGGTGCCGAGCGGCACACCGACGACGGCAAGCCAGTAATCGTCCTGCCGCAACACCATCACCGGTGCACCGGCGAGCGTGACACGCGGCGGCGCATTCGCCGGACCCTCGATGCGAACCAGCGCGACGCCGCCGGGGACCAACGATTGCTGCGGCAAACCCTTCGCATCGTTCGCCTGCGCGGACCCGATGCCAAGACCGAGGCACGCGCTGCACAGCACGAGCGCGCGACACAGGAACGAACCCGCCGACACCGTGGACGTACGTGCAGTCGCCATGGCAGGAATTGTACGGGAGCACGCCGCGACCTGGCGCGCGGCGAAGCGGTGCTGCGTCACCGATGCAGCCGCTGCTGCACCCACCCGAAGCCGGGTCGGCCGAACGCGATCTACCGCTGCATGAAAAAATCCCACATCACGTCATTGGCGTTGATCGCCGTCGAAGGCGGTTCGATGCTGCGCCACTTGGCAGCTCCCGGCCAGGAATGGGCGCCGCTGTCGGTCACGCACAACTCGACCTGGGCATTGTCGCGACAAGGTGCATAGCGCTCACAGTAGGCGCCCGGCTTGTCCAGCACCCGTTTGGACGTGACGCTGCAGTCGTCGCGTTTGACCCAACGCGAGACGGATTCCGGAACCGAGGTGAATGAGGTCACCGCTTCCTGGTGGCGGCCTTTGCCGCGCCCACCCTCGAAGGGGACGTGATCGTCATTGCGCGCGTGGATGAACAGCACCGACACCGGGTTCGCGGGGCTGCAGCTTGTCGTGTTGTCGGTACCGGCGACCGACGCAACGGCCTTGAACGTATCGGACATCTCGCAGGCCAGCCGGAGCGCCATCAGGCCGCCGTTGGACATGCCGGTGGCGAAGATCTTCTGGCGGTCGATGTCGAGTTGCCGCGAAAGCTTGTCGATCATCTTGCGGATGAAGCCCACGTCGTCGATGTTGCGGTCGCGTGCCGCTCCGCAGCAGGTGCCGGCGTTCCAGGTCGCCATCAGCCCGTTCTTCAGCCTGCTGATGCCGTTGGGAAAGACGACGATGAATCCCTCGCGATCGGATTTGGAGATCTGCCCGTAGTTCTCGTCGGACGCCATGTAGTTCATGCTGCCGCCACCGCCGTGCAACGATACCAGCAGCGGAGCCGGATGACCCGGTCGGTACTTGGCGGGCACGTGCACCAGGTACATGCGCTCGAGTCCGCCATGTTCGAGCGTGAACCGGTAGTCTCCCGGCTGGGTGATCTTGCCCGAGGGATTGATGGCCTCGTGGGTCCTGCCTTTGCTTTCCTGTTGCGCCATGCGCGCACGCATGCGTTCGCGAAAGCTCGTTTGCGCCGCACTATCCTGTGCCAGCGTGCTCTGACTACCGGAGCAGCCGATGACGACCACGAGCATCGGCAGCATCCAGGTGGCATAGCCTGATCGATTCATGTAACCGCTCCTTTGGCGCCGTTGCCGACCAGTGCGCTGGACGGATCAGGGCCGAATGGAAAGTCGATTCGAGACTGGCTGCAGCGTGCTGACACGAACGCGTACGCTCTATCAGCCAGACCGCCGATTGCGAATTCTCTGATCCGCGAAACGACATCGCTTTCGTGCCAAGAGCGTAGCAACATTCGTCGAACGCAGTCGTGCCAGCGGTGTTGCGGGGTGTAACTGTTTGCAACCAGTCCTGGCTCGTGATCCAGGAAAGGCATAGGATCCTCGCAACTGCCAAGTGCAACAACACTTGGATGCTTTACCGAGAGTTACGCAATTGAGTGACAGCTTCAACTCAAGGATCGGATGTCATGGACAGCTATTCCAAGCTCGTGGCGTTGGTTTTCGCGTCGGCATTCGCCGTCACGTCGTACGGCGGCGGCTCCGATACCTCGGGCCTGTCGCCGCCCCCAACGGATGCGCAACGGGCAGCCGCTGCTTCGGCGACGGCGAACACGAATCCGATGTGCACCGAAGGGGTCTTGGGCGCCTTCTATTGGGAAATCGGGGATGTCAATGGCGCCAAGGTCGCGGGCGCCGTGGGCACCGGAGTACAGGCGACGACGGTCATGCTGATCGCGTCGGCGTCGAAGTGGGTCTATTCCACCTATGTGCTGCAGAAGGTGGGCGGTGTCCGCGCTTTGGACGTGCCCTACCTGAACTTCACCAGCGGCTACACCCAATTCAACGACAACGCGTGTAACCCACTCCCGTCCACGACCATCGCCAGCTGCCTGGGAACGCAGACCGGTCAAATCCCCGTCACGATCGGCAAGTTCTCCTACGGCAGCGGGCATTTCGAGAACCACGCGGTGTCGGTGATGGGGATTGGCGGTCTGAACTCGAGCGGTCTGACGAGTGAAGTCGCCTCGACCGTCGGCGACTTCGGATTCGACTACAGCAACGTCAATCTCGCCGGTGGCATCAAGGCCGATGCCTCGGGGTATGCCGCCTTCCTGCGCAAGATGTTGAGTGGCAGCCTGGTCATGAACGGCTCGCTCGGACAGCACGAAGTCTGCGCCGATCCCACGTCGTGCCCCACCACGGCGGTGAATTCACCGGTCGATTCAGCCGATACGGGCGAGGTCTGGGGCTACTCGCTGGGCCACTGGGTCGAAAACGATCCAGCCGTTGGCGATCACGCATTCAGCAGTGCCGGTGCATTCGGGTTCTATCCGTGGATCGACCAGTCGAAGACTTATTACGGCGTGCTGGCGCGCAAGGCGCAGCTGGAAGCCAACGCCGGCTACCACTCGGCCCAATGCGGGCGCCTGATCCGGCAGGCCTGGATGACCGGGCAGACGGTGCTGAGCACGACACCAACCCCCCCGCGACTGGGTATCGCCACCATCGTCGCCAATCCCTACGGCGCGGTGACGGTCGAGGGTGCCACGCTGAACGGCAACACCATCTCGAATTTCCAGCCCGACGCCCTCATCCAGCTCGGGACGACGCCCGGTGCCCCGGGTTCTTTTGCCGAGATCGATTGGCAGGGTTTGAATCTGCCTCCCGGCGCCACGCTGACGATCCGCTCCGGCGCAGCCGGTCAGTCCGTCGTGCTCAGGAACACCAACGGCGTGGCCAGCACGATCAGCGGCACGCTGGCCGGACAGGGTGGCAACGGTGCGGCGCCTCCGGCGCTCTACGTCGCGAATCCAGCCGGAATTAACGTGGCCGCAGGCGGCGCCGCGCAGTCGTCGAGCGGACTCGTCCTCGATGCGCTGGGCAACACCTGGACCAGCGGAGCGAACATCGTCAATGCGGGCGTGGCCGATGGCGGTACGCAGCTCGACCTGCATGCCGCGAAGATCAACGGC
>JADYZP010000008.1 GCA_020853025.1 Burkholderiales bacterium | reverse complement strand
TTCGTCCGGCGCCTCGGGATGTGGGCGCGGCGGGTGCGCGAATTGCGCGGCTTCGGACGCTGCGCGCGCCTCACCGGCCTCACGTTTCCGCTGCAGGCACTCGGGAGGCTCGCGTGAACGGGCCGCGCTTCTCGGTCGTGATCCCGGCCTGGAACAGCGCCGCGACACTCGCGCGCGCGATCGACTCGGTGCTTGCGCAGACCGAGCCGGCGTATGAAATCATCGTCGTCGACGATGCCTCGCCCGACGACGTCGCCGGCGTCGTTATGCGCTACGGCGAGCGTGTGCGCTACCTGCGCCGCGAGCGCAACGCGGGTGTATCGGCGGCGCGCAATTTCGGCGCGGAGCAGGCTCGCGGCGACTGGCTCGCGTTCCTCGATGCCGACGACTGGTATTACCCCACGCGCCTTGCCGCCCACGCGGCGTGGTTGCGCGAGGATCCGGCGCTCGACTTCCTGACCGGCGACTACGAGTATCGCGACACGGACGGCCGCCTGCTCGGCACCTCACTCGCCCAGCACGAGGCGGGACGTCGCCTGCTCGCGCGTGCCGCCGGCGCCGAACGGATCGTCATGGAGGCAGGCGACTTCGAGTCCTTCGTCGGTGATCATTTCGGCGATACGCATACCTTGAGTGTGCCGCGCGTGAGCTTCCGCGAGCTTGGCGGCTATCCACTCGGGTTCAAGGTTTGCGAGGACGTGCATTTTCTGACGCGACTCGTCGCCCGCAGCCGGCGCGTCGGCGTCGTGTGCCACCCGTTGGCCGTCTATCTGATCCACGGCGGCAGCGCGACGCGGCGCGATCCTGTCCAGGCACAGCGCGAGAACGTGCGCACGCTGCGTGATCTCGCGCGGCTCGCGCCGGCCTTTCCCGATCCCGTCCGGCGCGGCGTGATGACACGCCTGCGGCTGGGTCGGCTCAATCTCGCCTATGCACTGTGCCGACAGGGCACGCGGACGGCGGCGCTGCGCGCCGTGTTGCCTTCGTTGCTGGAGAACCCCGGTCTCGCGAGCCTGCGCGATTTCATGAGCATCACCCGCGGATGAACGCACCCGTCAGCATGACTTCGTGTCGCTATCTCGTTCTCACTGAGCTCTTCCTGCCGACCAAAGGCGGGACGGCCGTGTGGTTTTCGGAGGTCTATCCGCGGCTCGGCGGCAAGGACATTCACATCGTCACCGCCGACGTGCCCGGGGCAGCCGAAGTCGATGCGACGCATCCGAACTCGATTCATCGCGTGAAGCTCACGCGCGTGTGGTGGTTGAAACCCGAGTCACTCGCGATGTATCTGCGGCTCTTCGCGCGTGCATGGCGCCTCAGCCGTGAGCATCGCTTCGACGCCGTGCACGCCGGCCGTGCACTGCCGGAGGGATTGGTCGCCTGGGCCGTCGCCCGCCTCGCGCGCATCCCCTGCGTGATCTACGCGCATGGCGAGGAGTTGACGACCTGGGGGCAGGGCGCGAAATACAAGACGATGCGCTTTGCGCTGCGTCACGCCGATCGCGTGATAGCGAACAGCGACTATACGCGCGACGTGCTCGTCGGTATGGGCGTCGATCCGGCACGCATCACGCTGATCAATCCGGGCGTCGACGTCGACCGCTTCCGGCCCGGACTGCCGCATGCGGACCTGCGGCACTCGCTGGGCCTCACCGACAGCCAGCGCCTGATTCTGTCGGTCGGACGTATGCAGAGACGCAAAGGTTTCGACCACCTGCTGAGCGCGATGCCGGCGCTGCTGGAGCGCGGTCACGACGTCCACTACGCGCTGATCGGCATCGGAGAACAGCTCGAGGAACTGAAATCCCAGGCACGCACGCTCGGGCTGGCCGAGCGTACCCATTTCCTCGGCCACGTCAGTCCAGAGGATCTGCCGCGCTGGTACAATGCCTGCGATCTCTTCGCGATGCCGAATCGCGAAATCGACGGCGACACCGAAGGCTTCGGCATGGTGTTCCTCGAAGCTGGTGCTTGCGGCAAGCCCTGCATCGCGGGGCGCGCGGGCGGCACGGGCTCGGCGGTTGCCGACAACGTCACAGGCCTGCGCGTTGATGGCACGTCGGTCGCCGCCGTTGGCGCTGCGCTGGCGCGGTTGCTGGCGGACGATGCCGTTGCGCGTGCAATGGGCGAGGCTGCGCATATGCGCGCAGGGCTGTGTCATTCCTGGCAGAGCGTTGCCGAGCAGACACTGACGCTACACCCGCACCAATGAACTGGGTCAAATGAGAAGATCTATGAAACTCGCTCGAATGATTGTGCTGACGTGCTTCTACACCGTCGCTTCAAGTGCGAGCGCCGCAGACTACTATGATGAAAAAAAAGGCTCTTCGTACAACCATGCAGCCCCGGACGAGATAATTCACTTGCCGAAATATTGCTGGGGCCACTATAACCAAAAGCTGACGAACCCCAAGTATCACATCAACAAATCGAGCTGTGGCCCATGGATGAATCATTTCTGTCAGGCGATCCTGCAGTTCAATCGCTCACAAAATCCGCTCGCCGGTAAAATGGAACGACAGGGTTATTTGAACCAATCGATAGGGAATCTGGATTACTCCATAAAAGGCTTGAAAGACTATCCGGCGTGCTACATCCGAAAGCATGTTCTGATGATGCAGAAACGTGTGCGCATGGCAGCGTCAGTGGGGATCCGCTGAATGCCGGATCGTCCCGCACTCACGATGTGCCAAAACGATCGCGCCAAGCGACAACCGCATTGAATAGCGGCAGGGGAAGTTTCGCGAGCAGTACGTAGGGCAGGTCCCGCCATCCGCAGATCCCGGTCGCTGCTGCCGCGGCGAAAAGCCGCTGTGCCGTTGCGAGCTCGCGGCGCCAGTAGGCGCGATACGCCATTTTCAGCAACTGCCCGTCGATCAACTCACCAAGGCGTGTTGCCGTCAGATGAGACACGCATGCGGGATGTGCTGCGACGAAATCCTTGCGCACCTGCACCGCGTCGAGCACCTGGCGCGACTTGTCGGTAGAGATCTGCCGCCCGTGCCAGTAATAGAACGCCATCACGGCGGGCACGCGCACGATGCGTCGGCTGTAGGCCAGGAGACGCAGCCAGAAGTCGTAGTCCATCGAGGTGAACATGCGCTCGGAGAAGCCACCGACGGCGGCGACCGCTTCACGCCGTACCAGCGCGGCGTGGATCGGCCACGGGCAGGTCCGCAGGCATTCGGCGTACAGGTCACCTTGCTCGTAGGCTGGTG
>JADYZP010000007.1 GCA_020853025.1 Burkholderiales bacterium | reverse complement strand
CGGCCTGCCGCGCCGGGTCGTTCACGGATTGCTCAGGGCCGTCGAGAGCTCCGGCAGCGCAAACATCCGCGCGCTGCGCGACACGCGGCTGGATGAATGGGCGGGCAAGCCGCTCGACGCCTGAACGGACCGGTATTTCCCGGTGGCGGACATTGCTCTAAACCCGACGCGTGCCTCTCCGGATCGTCACCCATCCCGATTATGACGCGGGCTTTCCCGTCACCCACCGTTTCCCGATGGGAAAATACAGCGCGCTCGTCGCCGCGCTCTCCGCGCGCGACCTGATGCGGGCCGTCAGCCGGCCGGACCTCCCCTCGCCCGACTGGCTCAAGCTCGCGCATGACGCGGCCTATGTCGAACAGGTGCTTGCCTGCCGCGTGCCGCCGAAGATCGAGCGCGAGATCGGCTTTCCCATCGTGGAGCGGGTTTCGCGGCGCGCCCAGCTTGCCGGCGCGGGCACCGTGCTCGCCGCCCGCCTTGCGCTGGAGCACGGCATCGCCTGCAACACGGCGGGCGGCAGCCACCACGCGCGGCACGCGCACGGCGCCGGCTTCTGCACCTTCAACGACGTCGCCGTCGCTAGCCTCGTCCTGCTGGCGGAACGGCGTATCGACAATATACTGGTGATCGACCTCGACGTGCATCAGGGCGACGGGACGGCGGAAATCCTCGCCGACGAACCGCGTGTCTTCACCTTCTCGATGCACTCGGAAAAGAACTATCCGGTGCGCAAGGCCGTCTCCGATCTCGACGTGCCGCTGCCGGACGGGCTGCGCGACGACGCCTATCTCGATAGGCTCGCGCAAATCCTGCCGGCGCTTTCATCCGGGCGTGCATGGGACCTCGTCTTCTACAATGCGGGCGTCGATCCCCACGAGCACGATCGCCTCGGACGGCTCTCGCTCACGACGGACGGGCTCAGACGTCGCGAGGACATGGTGATCGGGCATTTCCGCACGCGCGGCATTCCGCTTTGCGGCGTCATCGGCGGCGGATACTCGCACGACATGGCGGAACTCGCCGCGCGCCATGCGATCCTGTTCGAGGTCGCCGCGCGATACTCCGACTGACGACGTCAGCTGCGCAGGCGCGTCAGGCGAATGATGAGGAACACCGGGACAACGATCGCCGCGCCGACAAGCATGTAGCCGAGAAAGCGGTCGACGGTGGCGAAGCCCATGCGCCAGATTCGCTCGAAGAACGCCTGTATGCCGTAGAGGATGTCGAACGGCGTCCAGCCGAAGGCGCTCATCACCAGACCGACGAGAAACGACACGACGGCGAGTTTTATCAGCACTTTCAGCGGCGAGTCGCCGAGAAACCGGGTCAGTGCCTGCATCTGTCGCGTCTCCGCTCGTCGTCCGCATGGAGATACGTGCGCCGGGCTGCGGCTTCAAGACGGCCCCTTGCTGCACGGAACATACCGTCAAGCCTTCGATCGTGTCACGACAAGGCTGCCCTTTTCCCGAGTTTCGGATATGGTGCCGCGCCTTGGCGGGGTCGACAGCATGAGATCCCGCGCCAGAAATTTTCAGCCGGCCGCGGCCGGCGACCAGCGCATACGGAGTTGACCAACATGACCGAACTGCATCGCAACCTCATCAATGGCGAATGGGTGGGAGGCGATGCGGTGCCGAACATCAACCCGTCGGATACGAACGAAGTGGTCGGCGAATATGCCCGCGCCAGTCAGGCGGACGCGGAAGCGGCAATCGCGGCGGCGAAAGCCGCTTTCCCGAAATGGTCGCGCTCAGGCCCGCTGGAGCGCCACGCCGTATTGCGCAAGGCGTCCGACGAAATCCTGGCGCGCAAGGACGAGCTTGGCAAGCTCTTGTCGCGCGAGGAAGGCAAGACGCTGGCGGAAGGCGTCGGCGAAACCGTGCGCGCTGCGCAGATCTTCGACTTCTTCGCCGGCGAGGCCTTGCGGCTGGCTGGCGAGACCATTCCGTCCGTGCGGCCCGGCGTCGGCGTCGAGGTAACGCGCGAAGCGGTCGGCGTGGTCGGCATCATTACGCCGTGGAATTTCCCGATCGCCATTCCGGCCTGGAAGATCGCGCCGGCGCTCTGCTACGGCAACACGGTCGTCGTCAAGCCGGCCGATCTGGTGCCCGGCTGCACCTGGGCCATCGTCGACATACTCAAGCGCGCCGGCCTGCCGGACGGCGTCCTGAACCTCGTCATGGGCAAGGGTTCGGTGGTCGGACAGGCGCTGCTCGATAGCCCCGACATACAGGCCCTCACTTTTACGGGCTCGGTCGGCACGGGCAAGCGCGTCGCGGCGGCCTCGATCGAGCACAATCGCAAGTTCCAGCTCGAAATGGGCGGCAAGAACCCGCTTGTCGTGCTGGACGACGCCGATCTGGCGATTGCGGTGGATTGCGCCGTCAACGGCGCCTTCTTCTCGACCGGCCAGCGTTGCACGGCGTCCTCGCGTCTGATCGTAACCGAGGGCATCCACGACAGATTCGTCGGCGCCGTCACTGAAAAACTGAAGGGCGTCGTGGTCGACAACGCGCTGAAGGCCGGCACGCATATCGGCCCCGTGGTCGACGCGGGGCAGATGGAACAGGACGAGAAGTACATCGCCATCGGCCGCGAGGAAGGCGCGACGCTGGCCTTTGGCGGCGAGCGGCTGAACCGCGAGACGCCCGGCTTCTACCTCCAGCCGGCGCTGTTCACCGACGCCTCGAACGATATGCGCATCTCGCGCGAGGAAATCTTCGGCCCCGTCGCCTCGGTGATCCGCGTGAAGAATTACGAGGAAGCGCTGCACGTCGCGAACGACACGCCGTTCGGCCTGTCGTCGGGCATCTGCACCACGAGCCTCAAGCACGCGACTCATTACAAGCGCAACGCCGAAGCCGGCATGGTGATGGTCAATCTGCCGACCGCGGGCGTGGATTTCCACGTGCCGTTCGGCGGACGCAAGGGATCGAGCTACGGCCCGCGCGAACAGGGCCGCTACGCCGCCGAGTTCTACACGACGGTGAAGACCGCCTACACGCTGGCGTAGGCCAGCGTCAGCGTATCCGTTCCAGAATGGCGTCGTAGAGCGTTTGCGCGGCAGGCGTCAGCGTGCGGTTGCGGGCGGTGATGAGGCTGTAAGGCTGCACCTCGATGTCGACATCGAGCGGCAGCACCTCGATGCCGCCGGCGAGTTCCCGGTTGATGAAACGGGCGACTTCCACCGACACTGCGGCGATGGCGTCCGAACGCGCCACCATGACCAGCGTCAGCAGCAGCGAACTCGTGTAGAGCACCCGCTCGGGCAGGTCGACATCGCGCCTGACGAAGAGCTGCTCCAAGGTGCGCCGCAGCAGCGCTCCGGCCGGCTGGAGCACCCAGTCGAAGCCGGCCGTCGCGCCAAGTTCCACCGTGCCGTTGCCCGACAGCGGGTGCCCGCGACGCACGATGAGGCAGGCCTTCTCGATGCCGATGACCCGGCTTTCGAAAAGATTGGGATTCAGTTCCTCGGGAATGCGGGCAATGATGAAGTCGTGGCGGGACGCCAGCAGTTCGCGCGCCAGCACGTTGCTCGCATCCACCTGGACATTCACCTCCAGCCTCGGATAGCGCTGCCGCAACTCCTCGATGGCTGGAACGGCAAGATCGACAGCCGGCGCGGTGACCGCGCCAAGATGGACGGCCCCTCCCCTGCCGCTGCGCAGGTCGGCGATCTCGCGGTCCGCCTCGCGCAACTCGATCAGGACCGAACGCGCGCGGCGGGCCAGCGCCATGCCGTAACTGGTCAGCGCGACGCCGCGCGGCAACCGCTCGACCAACGGTGCGTCGACGATTTCCTCCATCTCCGCGATCATGCGCGAAGCCGCAGGCTGGGAAATGTTCAGGGTCGCCGCAGCGGCGCTGATGCTGCCCTGCTGGTCCAATGCCACCATCATGCGCATGTGCCCGATCTTCAGGGCCATGCTCGGCTTGAGGAACGGGTCGTCGGCGCTGCGTCGACGGGCCTGCAGGGCGGTCTTCATACGATCACTCTATTCGATGTTCAAATCGATTTTATATACCAATCCTGATATAGCAGAAACTGATCTTTGCATTTGACTCCCTGCCAGTCGGAGAGCCAATTTGCGGCCACGCGAGGGACGCCTGTCCCCGCTAGGAAAAGCGTACGCGCCAGCAGGAGGATCAATCGGCGCGATCGCGAAATCTTGCACATGCAAACGAACATCAGCCGCGGCGGCACGACCGCGACGCGCTGGTTCGTCTTCAATTTCGACATCCACAGGGAGCAACCACAGTGAACCTTACCAGAAGAACCATCCTCGCGCTTACCGCCGCCGTCGGCCTCGGCGCGATGTCCGTGTCAGCCTTCGCGCAGGACAAGGGCCTGATCGGCATTGCCATGCCGACGAAATCGTCGCTGCGCTGGATCTCGGACGGCGACTCGCTGAAGAGCGCGCTTGAAGCGCAGGGCTACACGGTCGACCTGCAATATGCGGAAGACGACATCCCGAACCAGCTCGCGCAGATCGAGAACATGGTCACCAAGGACGCCAAGGCTCTGGTCATCGCCTCGATCGACGGCACGACGCTTTCGGCCGTGCTCCAGCAGGCGGCGGACAATGGCGTCAAGGTCATCGCCTATGACCGCCTGATCCGCGACAGCGCCAATGTCGACTATTACACCACCTTCGACAACTTCAAGGTCGGCGTGCTCCAGGCGGAATCGCTCCTGAAGGGCCTCGGCTATCCGGAGAAGCAGGGTCCGTTCAACATCGAGCTGTTCGGCGGCTCGCCTGACGACAACAACGCCTTCTTCTTCTACGACGGCGCGATGAGCGTGCTGCAGCCGCTGATCGACAAGGGCGTGCTGGTCGTGAAGTCGGGCCAGACCGGCATGGAGAAGGTCGGCACGCTGCGCTGGGACGCGGCGGTCGCACAGGCCCGCATGGACAACATCCTGTCCGCCAACTACTCCGACGGCAGCCGCGTCGACGCGGTCCT
>JADYZP010000006.1 GCA_020853025.1 Burkholderiales bacterium | reverse complement strand
TGACGGTTGGATGAGTGGCCAGAGTGGTGCCCACCAGATTGTGGTGGGGACCATTATGGCCACGACGGCGAGACCGCGGCGCGTGACGCGGAAGGGATGTCCGAATCACCCGCTCGAGTTCAAACGCCGGCTGGCGGCGGCGGCGTGCCATTCGGACGTATCGGTGGCGAGGTTGGCGCTCGAGCACGGCGTCAACACGAATTTGTTGTTCAAGTGGCGGCGGCAATACCGCAAGGGCAAGTTTGGCTCACCTGAGCCTGCGCACGTCTTGCCGCCAGCGATGGCCGCGCCGGCTGCGCTGCCGGGCCGAAGCGAAAGCGGCATAACGTTGCTACCGGTCCAAGTCGCGCAGGCGTGTGAAGCGCCGGTCGCGACGCCGCCGTGCATCGAGGTCGTGTTCGCCTGCGCCACGGTGCGGATCTGCGGTTCACCGGAGGCGAGCGCGCTGCGGACCGTGCTCGATATGCTGGTGCGCCGCGCATGATCAGCATGCCGCCCGGCACCCGCGTGTGGATCGCCGCCGGGGTGACCGATTTGCGCAAGGGTATGGACGGTCTGGCGGGGTTGGTGGAAACGGCGCTGGGCGAGCGGCCGTTCTCGGGCGACGTGTTCGCCTTCCGCGGCAAGCGCGGAGATCTGGTGAAGCTCTTATGGTGGAGCGGTGACGGCATGAACCTGTATGTGAAGCGGCTCGAGCGCGGTCGCTTCGTATGGCCGCAGGCGACCAGTGGCGTGGTCCACCTCACGCATGCGCAGCTGTCGATGCTGCTCGAAGGCATCGACTGGCGTCGGCCGGTGAGAACCTGGCAACCGGAGCGTGCCGCATGATGTCGATGCAACACACGCTGTCACGATGATGCACATGGACATCGCATTGCTCGCATCATCAATGTTGCTGTCCTATAGTGAGCGGCGTGCTGCACACGCCCTCACCGCTGCCGAATGATGTCGAAGCGCTCAAGCAGCTGGTGATCGATCGCGACGGCCTGATCGCGAAGCTCTTGGCCGAGGTCGCGCGGCTCAAGCGTTGGCAGTTCGGGCGCTCCTCCGAGCAATTGCACGCGGCACTGGCGCAACTGCAGCTCGCGCTCGGTGATCCGCCGGCAGCGCCACCGCTCGCCGAAGCGCCGCAGGAATCGTTGCCGGCCGAGGAATCGACGCAGGCTTCGCCCCGTAGCTCGGTGTTGCCGTTGCGCCGCGCACCGCGTGCGTTTCCGGCGCACCTGCCGCGCGAAACAGTGGTGCACGCACCGGCTAGCTGCACCTGCCCCGACTGCGGCAGTGCCATGCGGCGGCTGGGCGAAGACGTGTCGGAGGTGCTCGATCTGGTGCCGGGCTACTTCAAGGTCATTCGGCATGTGCGGCCGAAGCTCTCCTGCGGCTGCTGCGCGCGAGTGGTTCAGCAGCCGGCGCCGTCGCGGCCGATCGAGCGCGGCATGGCAGCCCCCGGCTTGCTGGCCCAGATCATCGTGGCCAAATACGCAGACCACTGCCCGCTGTACCGACAGCAAGGAATCTATCGGCGCTCCGGGGTTGATCTGGACCGGGCGACCTTGGCGGCGTGGGTCGGCCACGCGGCGCAACTGCTGTCGCCGCTGGTCGATGCCCTGGGCATCTACGTGCGCGCAGCGCAGAAGCTGCACGCCGACGATACCCCGGTGCCGGTGCTCGACCCCGGGCGCGGCAAGACCAAGACCGGCCGATTATGGACCTATGTCCGTGATGATCGCCCGGCGGCGAGCCGAGACCCGCCGGCGGTGTGGTACCGCTATTCGCCGGACCGCAAGAGCGAGCATCCGCAAGCGCATCTGCGCGGCTTCCGCGGCGTCCTGCAGGCCGATGCGTACAGCGGCTTCGCGCCGCTGTATCAGGATGGGGCTGTGTTGGAGGCGGCCTGCTGGGCGCACGCGCGGCGCAAGTTCTACGATCTCTACACGATTGATCGCGCGCCGATCGCCACCGAGGCGCTGCAGCGCATCGGCGAGTTGTACGCGATCGAGCGCGACATCCGGGGCTGTCTGCCGAGCTTGCGTGCCCACGTTCGGCAGCAACGGGCCGGGCCGCTGCTCGATGACTTCTACGGCTGGCTCACTGCGATGTTGCAGACGGTGTCGGCGAAGTCGGAGCTCGCCGGGGCGATCCGCTACGCCCTGGTGCGCTGGCCCGCGCTCATTCGTTATCGCGACGACGGCCGCATCGAGATCGACAACAACAGCGCCGAACGCTCGATCCGGCCGGTGGTACTCGGGCGGCGCAATTATCTCTTTGCCGGCTCCGACGCAGGAGGCGAGCGCGCGGCGTGCATCTATAGCCTGATTGGCAGCGCACTGCTCAACGACCGCGACCCGTATCTGTATCTTCGGCATGTACTCGAGCGAATCGCCGACCATCCGATCGGCCGCGTCGGCGAGCTGCTCCCATGGCGGGTGACGCTGGATATTCCCGTCCAGCGCTGCGCCTGACGATGGCTGGCGCACGCAAGACGCCGACGCGCGCCATCAAAATTGCGTCGCCGATCTACCAGCTGCGGATCGAACTACTCGACGTAACCCCGGTGATCTGGCGGCGCGTCCTGGTGCCGGGGTCGATCAAGCTGCACAGACTGCACGGCGTGCTGCTCTGGACGATGGGGTGGGCCGGAGGTCACCTGCATGAGTTTGTGATCGGCTACGACCACTACGGCGCGCCTGATCCCTACTTCAACGAACCTCCTCGCCTGCAACCCGACAATCGGTTCACGCTCACGGCCGCCTTGGGCGCACGCAAGTGGTTCATCTACCTCTACGACTATGGCGACGGGTGGGAACATCGCGTGACCGTCGAACAAATCCTGCCGCCCGATCCCACGCTGAAATTACCGCAGTGCCTGGATGGGGCCAATGCGTGCCCGCCGGAGGACGTGGGTGGGCCGCCAGGATATGAGGACTTCCTCGAAGCCATCCGTGACCCCAACCACGAAGAGCACGACGCAATGCTTGAGTGGTGCGGCGGCGCCTTTGATCCGACCGCCTTCGACGCCGCGGCAGTCAACGAGAGCCTACGCCGCTTCAAGATCTGAGTGTCAAGACGGCCTCGGGCTGACGCTTACACTTCGCTTGCCGCGGTGGCATCCTCGACATCTCGATCCTGCCGCGCGGGTGTTCACGCGAAGGCTCGTACACGCGGGCGAATTCCCCGGGCCGGATGTCGAATTCGACGATGCGGTTCGGCACGTCGGGCGACGCACGAAACGCAACGCTCGCGCGATGCGGCGCGGCAACCGCGGTCGGCGCAAGGACGACGTACTCGTCCTGCGCCAGGTAGCCCGAGCCGCCGTCGACGACGCGCATGATCTTGCGCCCGATCCCCGGCACGTCGAATGCAACGACGCGGCCAAACTGGTTCCTCTCGCCGTTCGCGCCGAGCACCTCGACGTACATCGTGCCCGCGGTGCGATCGCGCGGCGACCGGTTCAGCAGCACGCGCGTGCCCCTTCGCGTCGGGTAGACGACATCGATGCGCCCATCGCGGTCGAAGTCCGCGAACGCGACCGAGCCCGCGCGGCCATCGCGCAACCCAGCCAGCCGCTTTGCATCGACGGACTCGAAGGCGGAGCCGGTATTGCGATAGACGATGGCCCCCTGCGGCTTCGACATTCCGGGTTCGCGCGGCCGTCCCCTGACTACGACGTCGACGAACCCGTCACCGTCGAGGTCCTGCAACTTCACGCCGTAGTTGCCCGTGAACCGCACCGCCTCGTATCGCGGCGCGCCCGACGAGAACATCGGCACGCACTGTGTGCGCCCGATCGCGCAGCGTCGCTGCACGAAGCGCGAATCCGTGCCCAGCGTCTGCACGAGCTCGTAGAGCGAGGGACCGCACACCCAGTGGTGCACGACGAGATCGAAGCGCCCGTCGTTGTTCCAGTCCACGAGCTGTGCGCCTTCCTCGATGGGAAAGCGAAGCCGCGTGCCGTCGCAATCCGGCGGCAGGCCGGGCCCGTCTTCGC
>JADYZP010000005.1 GCA_020853025.1 Burkholderiales bacterium | reverse complement strand
CGGCCTCGAAGGCGCCTACGCGGCGATGCGCACCGGGTACGTCGACGAGAGCTGGGCGAAGGAGCACCACGAGTATTGGTACAACGACGTGAAGTCCGGCAAGCGCGCGCCTCGGGAGGCGGTGCGTGGCGAAGCGCCTACATGACGGAAAAGGTGTCGACCGTCTCGGCAAGGACTTTGCGCAGCCCCCGACGCAGCCTGGACAGGCTGCGCGACGCGCGGACCCGTCATCTGGCACCGCTCTCGGGCACCCGCACGCCACGGCGCGGCTGCCGCGCCATCGAGACGATGGGTTCCGCCGCTACCAGCCGGATGACGATCGAGCGGTCGTCCTTGCACACCGCTTGGCGTCGTCTCCGTCCGTGCGGCGAGCTCGATGTTCGGGCGTCAAGAATCCCTTACCCGAGCCATCGAGGCTTCCCTCTTCTTTGTTCACTGCTGCGGACCTAACGTCCGCGTTATCGGCACGGCATCGCAGCGGCCGCCTGATGCGGCTGCAGTAGTATGAGACCGTATCAGCGCAACGAGGCGGTATGCCGGTCAATTCGGGAGTCTTCGGGCGGGGCCCGCACAAGGCGCGCACGGTGCTTTCGACGGCGGCGTTTGC
The DNA here is from genome assembly GCA_020853025.1 of Burkholderiales bacterium. GTDB lineage: Bacteria > Pseudomonadota > Gammaproteobacteria > Burkholderiales > Casimicrobiaceae > VBCG01. Next base: position 2,015 of record JADYZP010000005.1, on the reverse strand, counting down.
CGTCGCGCTCGGCCTCATCGTCGCCGACTTCATTACGTGGATCGAGCTCGACGTAGCGGCGATATTCGGGCTGCCGCTGGTGCTTGCCGGCGCCACGCGCAGCCGAGCGCTGCTGTGGACGCTGACGGGGTTGCTCGTTGCAACGACGTTCGTCGTTTACGCGCTGCAGATTGCGCCGGGGACGTTCGCGCTGAAGGAGATATTCTTCGTCAACCGGTTGCTCAACGCGCTTTCACTGTTGCTGCTGGCGGGGCTGCTGCACCTGTGGATCAAGTCGGTGGCGACCCGTGAAGCGCAGGAACGGCTCATCAGGGAGCAGGAAGAGACGCTGCATGCCACGAAGGTGTCGCGCCGGATGGTCGAGGTGCAGGAAGCGGAGCGACGCGAGGTTGCCAATCGGCTGCACGACCTGGTGGGCCAGAAGCTGACCGCGCTCAACATCAACCTGAACATCGTGAAGGCCGAGTTGTCGCCGCACACGACGCAGTTCGGAGCCAAGCTGGACGATTCGCTGAAGCTGGTCGAGGAAACGACCGACAGCATCCGGGACGTCATGGCCGAGTTGAGGCCGGCCGTGCTGGACGACTTCGGGCTGGGGCCGGCGCTGCGCTGGTACGCGGACCAGTTCACCGAGCGCAGCGGGGTCGCGACGTCCGTCGTCGAGCAGGGGCCGGTTCGCCGGTTGTCGCCAACGGCCGAATACACGCTTTTCCGCATGGCGCAGAACGCGCTCGCGAACGTCGCCAAGCACGCAAGCGGCGCCAAGGCTGTGGTGACGCTTCGAACGACCCCGCATTCGGCTTGCCTGATCGTGGCGGACAACGGCTACGGCTTCGATCCGGCGACGGTCGGCAAACCGGCCCGCGATCACGGATGGGGCTTGATGATCACACGTGAGCGCGCGGCGGCGATCGGCGCGCAATTGAGCATCGAATCGGCTCCCGGGCATGGAACCCGGGTCGTCATAACGTTGGATGGGAATGCACATGATCAGGGTTCTGCTGGCGGATGATCACGCCGTCGTGCGTGACGGCTTGCGTGCTCTGCTCAAGGCGCAACCGGAAATCGACGTGGTCGGCGACGTCTCGAACGGACGCGACGCCGTGCGGGAAGCGCAGAAGCTGCGGCCCGACGTCGTCGTCATGGACATCGCGATGCCGCACCTGAACGGAATCGAGGCGACGCTGCAGATGCAGGATGCTTGTCCATCGACGCAGATCGTCATCCTGTCCATGCATTCGACCACCGAGCACATCTTCCGTGCCCTTCAGGCGGGCGCGCGCGGCTACCTGCTGAAGGAATCGGCCGGCGCCGAGGTGGCGGAGGCGGTGCGTGTCGTGCATGCGGGCCGGCGCTATCTCAGCCAGAAGATCGCAGCGAGCGTGATCGACGACTACGTCGCCGAGCGCCACCGGACCACTCCCCTGGAGACGCTGAGCCGCCGCGAGCGGCAAATCCTCCAGCTGATCGCCGAGGGGAAATCGAGCGCCGAGGTGGGGAAGATGCTGTTCCTGTCGCCGAAGACGGTCGATACCTATCGCAGCCGGATGATGCACAAGCTCGGTATCGGCGATCTCCCCGGACTGGTGAAGTTCGCGATCCAGCACGGGATCACGCAGCTCGACTGATCCTTGCCCGTCGGGCTGCCGTCGACCGCGACGCGTGGACGGCTCCTTCGTCGTCGGCTCCGTCGGGCCGGGCGCGGCATGGTTGCCTGCGCGCGGCATCGATCGACGAGGTGCTGGCGGACGCCGGCGCACGCGGCGATCGGCCATGCTCGACGACTCATGAGGGACATCGCGCCGGTGCGATCGCGCATCCGAAGCGATGCTTCGCCGCGTCGAGAAATCCGTACGCGATCTGTCAGGACTTGCCGATGTCCGCCCCCGGTGGGCCGGCGATAGCATCGAAGCCGTGGACGATGCGCATGTTCGACGCCGCGGTTCGCTCCGGCGGAGTACCGCATCGACCCGCTTGGTTCCCCGTCGAATGCATTCGCTACATCGAGGAGACTG
>JADYZP010000004.1 GCA_020853025.1 Burkholderiales bacterium | reverse complement strand
AGGTTGGTCTCGAAGCCGTCCATCTCGACCAGCATCTGGTTGAGCGTCTGCTCGCGCTCGTCGTTGCCGCCGCCCAGGCCGGCGCCGCGCTGGCGGCCGACCGCGTCGATTTCGTCGATGAAGACGATGCACGGCGCGTTCTTCTTCGCCTGCTCGAACATGTCGCGCACGCGCGCCGCGCCGACGCCGACGAACATCTCGACAAAGTCGGAGCCGGAGATCGAGAAAAATGGCACCTTGGCTTCGCCGGCGATGGCCTTCGCCAGCAGCGTCTTGCCGGTACCGGGGCTGCCGACCATCAGCACGCCGCGCGGAATGCGTCCGCCGAGCTTTTGGAACTTCGACGGGTCGCGCAGGAATTCGACCAGTTCGCCAACCTCCTCCTTCGCTTCATCGCAACCTGCGACATCGGCGAAGGTGATCGTGTTGTTGGCCTCGTCGATCATCCGCGCCTTGCTCTTGCCGAAGGAGAACGCACCACCGCGTCCCCCGCCTTGCATCTGGCGCATGAAAAAGATCCAGACGCCGATCAGCAGCAGCATCGGGAACCAGGAGATGAAAATCTGCGCGAGGAACGATTGCTCCTCCTCGGGCTTGGCTTCCACCTTGACGCCGTACTTGACGAGGTCGCCGACCATCCAGATGTCGCCGGGACTGTAGGTGGTGAAGCGCTTGTTGTCGTTGTTGATCCACTTGATCGTCCGGCCTTCCACCGTGGCGGAGGTCACTTTCCCGCTGCGTGCCGAATCCATGAATTCGGAATAGGGAATCGAGTCGCGCGGCGCCTGGCGCGAGTCGAACTGCTTGACGACGGTGAGCACCACCAGCCCGATGACGAGCCAGATGCCGACGTTCTTGAGCATATTGTTCAAACCAAGCTCCTTGCGGGCCTTGAAAAAGACGGCGACTCGCGGACCGATGACCCGACCCCGGATCGCCGGGGGCGGCACGAACGGATGAATTTTAGCCCCGAACCCCGGCCCCAAGCGGTTTCGACAACAAAATGGGTACAGGATTCCGGACGAAATAGCGCGTAAACGGCAAAAACGGCCTCAATACCGTCGACTCGAACGACCCCCATCGCCGCATTCAAGCCTGCATTCCCTTGCCGACGACGAAGGTCTCACGGCTCCGGTCCCGCGACGACCTGGGCTTGCGGAGGTAGACGTTGGTGAAGTGGGCGCCTATCGAACGCTGCAATTCCGGCAAGCCGGCGCCCTGGAACACTTTCACCAACAAATCGCCACCCGGGCGCAGATGACTGATCGCGAATTCGAGTGCGAGTTCAGCCAGACGCACACTACGTGCCTGATCCACCGCGTCGATGCCCGAAAGATTGGGGGCCATATCCGAGATCACAAGGTCGACAAGCGCACCTTGCAACGCGCGCTCGATCGCCGCCAGACCGGCGTCATCGCCAAAATCACCCTGGACGAGGGTAACGCCGGAAATCGGCTCCATCGGCAGGAGGTCGACGGCGACGATGCGTGCGCCGGATCCCAGTCGTTCGCGGAGCACCTGCGACCAGCTGCCCGGCGCGGCTCCCAGATCGACGACGGTCATTCCCGAGCGCAGCAGCCGGTCTCGTTGCGCGATTTCGATCAGCTTGAACGCAGCACGCGACCGATAGCCTCGCCGCTGCGCCTCCCGGACGTAGGGATCGTTGACGTGCTCGTGCATCCACGCCTTGTCGAACCGGTGCTTCTTTCTCGACGGATTGAGCGGAGGAACCATGTGCGGACTTCGTGGCGGCGAGCTGGCATGCTAATCGAAGTCTGCGCGACACCGGAGCATCGCGTACACTTCCCGTCCGATGAACATGCCAACCGCAGCCGAGCGCCGGGCGTTGCGCGCGCAGGCACATCACCTCGATCCAGTCGTGAGCGTCGGCCAGCATGGCTTGACGAGCGCGGTGCTGCACGAAATCGACGTCGCGCTCAAGGCCCATGAACTCGTGAAACTGCGCGTGTTCAGCGACGACCGCACTGTCCGCAACGCGATGTTCGTGCAGATCTGCGCCGCCATGCACTGCGCGCCGGTCCAGCACCTGGGCAAGGTTCTGGTCCTCTGGCGGCCCAATCCCGACCGGCCGCAGCCGGCACCGGCGGTCGCCGCAACAGGCGGCCGCAAGCCGCCCGGCGGTCGCCGCGCCATGGCCACGGGCGGCGGCCCGCGCAAGCCTGTCGATCCGGTGCGCGAACGCCGCCGCGGAGCGCAGGCGGAGCGCGCCGTCATCGCGGTTGGCAAGGGCACGCGAGGCGCCGCGCGCAATGCTCCTGCGCCGCGCGTTGGCGATGCACCCGCCATTGCCGACGTAGAGCGCCGGAAATCCTCGTTCACGCCGAAGACCAAGCCGAAGTCGCATTCGGCGAAGCCCAATCCCCGCAGCGCGTGGGAAAGACCGCCGCCGGCGACAACGGCCGGCACGCGCCAGCGGCGCGGGCGCGGCTGACGACGATCCGCGTCGCCGGCCGCGTTCGCGGCCGGGCGCGTCAACCGGTCACGGCAGCGTGACCGGAGCCGTCGCGACCCACGCCGAACAACTCAACGCATTGCACGCGCGTACCTGGTAGCGGTAATTGCCCGCGGGACTGCCGCCGGGAATCAGGTCCTCGTACGACGTGCTATCCGCGGCGGGAGATGCAACTACGACCGCATAAATGCAGCCGCGCGGCGCGAGCCAGCAGCGCTGGACCTCGTAGCGGGTCTCGGCGGCGACGTCGGTCCAGGCGACCCGAACAAGACGCGGGCCGACCAACGTCGCCGTCGCCGACGACGGCGCGGCCGGCGGTCCGGGCGGAGGCGGCGGCACGGCGACGGTGAAACTCGCCGTCGCTTCAGCGCCGACGTTGCCTCCGCCGTCCTTCACCTTGACGTGGAACGTATAGGCGCCGTCGGCGAGTCCGGTGTAGCTTGCGGTCGTGCCGGCGGCGAAGCTTCCAGTGTCCGTCTGCAGCGGTTCCAGCCAGCGGTTGTACAGCAAGGCGCTGGCGGGCGTGACGTCATCGGTCGCCTGCCAGGCGAAGTTGACGTTGCCGGTGGTATTGGGCGTTGCCGGCGCGACAGTGATGCTGACCGACGGCGGCAGGTCGGGTGCCGCAACCGAGAAGCTGCGGCGGTTGGCCGCTCCCGGAGCGGCACCCGGGGACTCGGTATTGCCGGCGTTGTCGCGGGCAATCACGTGGAACGTGTAGTTGCCGTCGGGAAGGTTCGCATAGCTCCTGCTCGCGCCCGCACCGAACGCGCCGAACGCGGACTCCAGAGGTTCGAGCCGGGTCGCGTAAGTCAGCGGCAGGCTGCCGGGGGCTGGCGTGTCGACGGCGGACCACTGGAAGGTCACGTCGCGTACCGCGAGTGTGGCGCCCTCGACGGGGCTCGGCGGCGACGCGATGGTCGTCACCGGCGCCACGCCATCGGGAACCGGAGCGCCGAGCCAGACGTTGGCGCCGTGCACCTCGCCGTCGAAGCCAATGCGGAAATGCGTGCCGCCGACGCCGAGTCCGTACGGCGTCGCCGCGATGCTGCGCATCCCCCACTGTTGCTGGGCGCCGAAACCGTCGGTCGTGATGTCGACCCAGTTGACCCCGTCGGTGGTCGCCATGACATTGAATCCAACGCCATCGTCAGCGACGAAACGTGAACCGTGCAGCGTGCCGACATAAAGGCGGTCGTCGCCGAGCGGTGCTGTCGTCGGGTCATACGCGTAGTTGAAGACCCGCCAGAAATAGAACTGCCCACCGTCAGGGTAGCCTGTCGCCTGACTGCCCGGGACGCCATAACCCGCACCGCGCCGCGTCGTCGGCGGACAGTCGTTGGCACCTCCGACGCCGTCGAGATCCTCGAGCGGGACGCCGCAGCGGAGGTTGGCCGGAAACGCGGGGTTGGTAGGTGGCGCGTTCGGATTGGGTCCGAAATTGAATCGCGGCTCTCCGATCAGCACCTCGAAGGTACCGTCGGCCGCCAATCGCCACATCTCGGCACGAATTCTATCGCCGTCGAGCGCCGGCGAGCTGACGCCCATGTACAAGGCATTGCCGAAGGCGACCATGTCGGAAATGCCCTTGTTGCCGACCAAGCCCGGCTGTTTGGGCGGGCGGCCGCCACCACGATCGATCATCTTCACCCAATCGGGGATGCAGGAGCTGCGCGCCGACCGGCATCCGCGGGTGCGCCAGAGTTGACCGCCGGTGACTTCATTGCCGACCCCTGCATACAGCCAGCCGCCGGACTCGTACATGGAGAAAAACGATCCATTGTCGGCCTCGCCCATGCCGGTCAAGCTGTAATTGCGCCAACTGCCCTGCGGATCGTCGAGTGCCAGCGCGATGGGATTGTCGGTGCGGTCGGAGTCGAAGGTGTCGACGTCGCCCGCGCGGCCGACCGGCGAACTGATCAGCATCCGGCGGCCGCTTTCTTCCGTGAAGCAGACCATGGTGCGAAAGCCTACGGTCTGAAAGGGAATGCCGAAGCGCGACACTGGCGCAAAGTTGACGCCGTCCGTCGTGTACAGGATATTGCCCTGCACGGTACCGAGCGTCGAGACGAACAGGTAGTCCGTCCTCCCCAACCGGCATTGCGTCATCCAGCGATACCCGAACTCGCGTGGCCCGCCACCGAAAAGGAACTGCGGCGACTCGTAGACGAGCGCCCAGGTTCCGTTGGCGCCGTTGGCACCGCCTGGCGTGTACGCCCAGATCTGGCCTGCCTTGGGTTGCCCGGTCGCCGGATCGACCTGAAAACGTCCGGTGCCGACAAGCAGCTTGCCGCGGAACCATGCCATCGACCACGCGTAATCGTTGTCTTCGCTTCCCTCCGGATGCGCGCCATCGACGGCCTGCTGAAATCCCTGGCTAGCCAGGAGCTTGAAGTCCTGATTGCCGGTGAGCAGATCGGCGGCACGCGCCGGAAACGCGAACACTGCACAGATTGCCAACCATGACACGAGCGAAAGAACTTTGTAACGCACAAGCCAATGCGTCACGTTCCAGACAGAAGTCGACATCGTGCTCCTCCATTGTGCAATCTACGGATGCGGCAATTCGGCCGAGCCTCCCACGATGCGCCAACGTCGTCAAGACTGACTGACGTTCGGTATTGCGACCGCAGCGCAGCGCAGGCGTAATCAGCGTGCACCGTACCCGCCGTCCACCGGCACGACGGCACCCGTCATGTACGACGCGCGGTCGGACGCAAGAAAGCATACGAGCTCGGCAATCTCCTGCGTCGTCGCGAGCCGTCCCATCGGTACGAGCACCTTGGCGAACGCCTGTGCCGGGTTGCCCTTCGTATGGCTCAGCATGGCGGTGTCGACGAGGCCCGGGCAGATGCAGTTCACGCGGATGCCGCGGGAAGCGTATTCGAGCGCGGCTACGCGCGTGAGCTGGATCACGCCGCCCTTCGAGGCGCAGTAGGCCGCGCGATGCGCGATACCGACCAATCCGGCGATCGACGCATTGTTGACGATGGCACCGCCGGATCCGGCGAGCATCGCCGGGATCGCGTACTTCATGACGCGGAACGTTCCCGTGAGGTTCACAGCGAGCACCCGCTCGAAATCGTCGAGCGACACCTCAGACGTCGCAATCTCGCGCCCATTGACGCCGGCGTTGTTGAACAGCGCGTCGAGCGCGCCAAAGTGCGCGACGGTGTCCGCGACGAGCGCCTGCACCTCGTCGTCACGGGTGATATCCGCGCGCACGAAATGCGCACGCCTGCCGGCGGCGACGAGCTCGGCCGCCGCTGCCCGTCCGCCCTCCTCATCCCGATCGGCAAGCACGACGGCCGCTCCTGCCGCCGACATGCGCCGCGCCGAGGCGATACCAATGCCTGCCGCGGCGCCGGTGACCAGCGCGACACGTCCGGCGAGTTCGTCGCGACCCTGCGCTTGCGTGTCGTTCGTAGCATTCACTGTTCGTCGTCTCCGGATTGTCCTGCAATCAGCTCCCGCGATGGAGTCGCGGGTCGCGTACCGCCTTCTCCCGGCACTGCATCCGGCGCGGCGAGGTCCTGCAGCACCGACGCGGCGGCGTCCGCGTGAATTCCGAATTGCGCGCACGTGTACCGCACCGGCGGCGCACGCGTGCGGCGTTGCCGGCGCAGGTGCCCGAGCACCGCGGTACCGGTACCTTCCGGCTCCGGAATTCCGAAATGAAGGAGAATCGATCGAACCGCAGCCAGCGGCGCGCGGACCAACTCGGCATAGTCGATGTCGATGTACTGCGTGGCCGATGCGGGCCAGCGCTCGCGTGCGACCCGTGCCGCGCCTTGCATGCGGCGAAGCATCGCGAGTACGCGTGCGCCGATCGCCTCGCGATCGCGCACGGGAGAAAGCAGCGCGTTCATGCAGTCGACGAGGCCCGCCGTCGACGGCACGGACTCGACCGGATCGCGGTGAGTGAACACGACGCGCGCATCCGGGTAGACCTTCAGCAGTTCCGGAAGTGCGGCCATGTGCGCCGGCGCCTTCAGCACCCAGGTGGCCGGCGGCGCGCGGTAGCTCAGGACCTGCAGGTGCGGCTTGTGGTAATCGTAGCTGCCGCGAAGCCCGGTCTCGTACAGGAAGTCCTCGTAGTTCGGGCAGGCGTGGAGGCCCGTCCGCAACGCGCGCATCGACGCCAGCAGCAACGTATTGCATTCCTCGACTTCTTCGACACCGAACGTGTGCGATGCCGTCAGCAGCGGCGAGAGCCGGAAGGCAAAGCGCATCTGGCGCTCGACGCGGCTGCGGTGCAGCGCGAGCGCGCGCGGCGAGGCGAGCGCGGGAAGTACCGCCGGCATCAGGGCCTCCCACCCCAGCAGCGTGCGCATTCCCGGTACGCACGCAAGCAGCTGCTGCAAGAGCGTCGTCCCGGTGCGCGGCAAGCCGACGATGAATATGGGCGCGACGATCGGTACGGCTGCGATGTCAGGGTGCACCCGCAAATGCTCGCGGACGTGCAAACGGTTCTCCAGCGCGGCGTTGATCATCGCGGCGAAGACCTGGCGCCCGGTGATGTCCGCCGGGGTATGGCGTCGGAAGTCGCCGAGCATCAGCTCGAGCGGTACGACGAATTCCGGATCGCCGAAGTCGTCGAGGCCGGTGCGCCGCGCGGCACGGGCGAGCAGGGTCTCGGCGTCGACTCGCGCGCCTGTGTAGCCCAGCACCTGCGCAATATGCAGCGCGGCGTTCCATGGCGCGCGCGAGACAACGGCATTGCGCATCCCGGTCAAGCCTCCGTCTGCGCGCTGGAGGTGCCGGCGGCAAGCCCCGCGCAGAAGTCGGCAGCCGTCCGCGTTCCTCCCGCCGCGCGCAATCCTGCCTGCACGCGGATCGCGGACCGCCGGTAGGACGGGTCGTGCACGACGCGCGAGACGGCTTCGCGCAACTCCTTCGCACCTACGCGCCCGTAGCGAACCCGGATGCCCGCTCCCGCCGCCACGATCTCGCCGGCCGTGGCGAACTGGTCGGTCCAGAACGGAGCGACGACGAGTGGCACACCGGACGCCAACGCTTCGAAAGCGAAGCTGCCGCCGTGGGAGACGGCGGCGTCCACCTTCGGCAGCAGAGCGAGATTCGGCAACCAGGGCCAGGCGACGAAGTTGGCGGGAACTTCGGCCAACGCACCGTCCGGTGCGCCGATCACTACTTCGACCGGCTCGTCGCGCAGCGCCGCCACCGCCGTCTCGAGGAATCGGCCGCCGTGTGCGGACACGACGGACCCGAGGGAGACCGCGACGCGCGGCCGTCGCAGCAGCCGATGCCACGGGAAGGATGTCGACTCGTGGCGATGCTCGAGTACCGGGCCGACGAAGCGATAGTGCTCCGGAAACCGCTTGCCGGGCCCTGCGAGCTCGCGCGAAACGTAGAGCAGCACGAGCTCCGGGGAAACGTCCGGCTCATCGACGACCGGCACGCCGAGCTCGCGCTGCGTGTGCGCCAGAAGATCCCTAAGCCAACGCCGTGCCGACGCATGCCTGTCGATCGACTGCGCGTGGAGCAGGCTCGTCGCCGCCGACGTCGCCCAGCGCAGCCCCCTCGTGCGCGCGACGATCGCTCCGGCAAGCGCATGCTGGTCCGCGAGCACGACGTCCGGTCGCCATTGCGCTACGGCCTGCTCCACGTGCGGCAGCATGGCCGCCGCCATCGGTACCACGAGTTCGCCGTAGAAGTAGGCGAACTCGGACGCCAGGAAACGGGGGCGTGGGGATCGCGCCGCGTCGTCGGAGCGTTGCATTACGTCGTCGTGGGGCACCTCGAAGAACGGCACATCCGGGGGCAGGTAGGCGCGCGCCGCAGCGTAGGAAAGCCAAGCGACGGCGTGGCCGCGCTGCGCGAGTTCGGACCCGATCGACGCCAGCGGAAAGACGTGGCCCGCGTAGGGAGGCGCGATGCAGAGAAATCGGCTCACGGGTTGCGGCGAGCAAGCCAGTCCAACAGGATGTCCTTGAGCGGCGCGGGCGCTTCCAGCAGCACCGTATGCCCCATGCCCGGAACGAAGCTGAGCTCGATATCACGCATCACGCACGCCAGCCGATCGGCGTCGGCGCGCAAGTCCGACTTCTCTCCGAACACCGCGAGCACCGGACACGCGATGCGGCGAATGGCGTCGTCGCCCATCGCACTCTCGCGGGCGAGATCGGCGATCAGCGAGGTGTCGCGCGCGAGGCCGACAGCGGTGCGGACACCCGGACTGCGGCGTCGCTTGCGATGCCGGATCACCTCGTCGATGGTCGCGGAGCGCTGCGCCGCATGCGCCTGCGTATCTCGGGCCGCCGGATCGCGCTGCGCCGCATGCTCCGCCAGCCAGCGACCGAACAGCGTGTAGGCCATTCGGTCGCGCTCCTCCGGATCGGCGGCCAGCACTTCCTCGAGCTCCTGGCGGAAATCGGGAACGCCGAGCTGCGGGTCGATCAGCACCAGCGCGCGCACGAGGTCGGGACGGGCCACGGCCGCGCGCAACGCAACCTGGCCGCCATAGCTGTTGCCGACAAGCACGACCGGCGCGATGACGTCGCACGCGCCCAGCAGCGCGATGAGGTCGTCGACCATATCGCCCATCGTGTAGCCGGCCGGCGGCTGCTCGCTGCGGCCATGGCCGCGCAGATCGTAGAGCAGCACGCCGCCGCGGCGCGCGAGCGCCGGCGCGATCGACAGGTAGTAGCTCGCATGGCTGTCCATCACCAGACCGTGGATCAGCACCAGGCGCACCGGCCCCTCGCCCATGCGCACCACGTTGAAGCGGACGCCGCGTGCGACGACGTCAGCCATGACAGAAGTCGAGAATCGCCGCGGCGAGCGGGCCCGGCGACTCCACCGGAAGCGCGTGGCCGCCTTCGAGCATGCGCAGGCGCGCACCGGGCACGCGGGCGGCGAGACGCTCGCGCGTCGACGTGACCACCGGCCCGCCCCGCGTCGCGTAGCAAAGCAGCAGCGGCGGCGCGAGTGCGGCGAGCTCGTCATCGCCGAAGTCCGGCTCGGCGAGCAGGTCGGCGAAGAGCGGAGTGGCGTTGGCAAGATGCGCGAGCTGTTCGAGCATCCGCTTCCACGGCCGCCCACCACGCTCGGCGCTCGCATGCCGTATCATCGGCAGCAACTTCAGGAGGTCGAGTGGCGAGGCGCTGCGCATGCGTTCGAGCCACTCGGCCGTCATCAGCGGCAATGGGGTTTCGACCAGCACGAGCTGCGAGACGCGCTCCGGATGATCGAGCGCATAGCGCAGCGCGATGGCGCCCCCCGCGCTGTGGCCAACGAGCGCGACGGGTGCGGACGCTGCATGACGATCGATCACGCGGCCAAGGTCGCCAGCCTGCGAGCGCACGCCATAACCGTCCGCGGTCGCCGGCGTGAGCCCATGGCCGCGCAGGTCGAACATCAGCGCGCGATGCGCCTTCCCGAGCGCCGGCGCCACCCCGAAGTACCAGGTGGACAGCGATCCAACGAGGAGTCCGTGCAGCAGGACGATTGTCGAACCGGTGCTACCCATCGCCTGCGTGTGCAGCGTCAGCCCGTCGTAGTCTTCGACTGGCATGCTGCGATGTGGTCGACCAGCTGGCCCACGGTCAGATTGATGATGTCGTCGAGCTCCATGCCGGACAGCCACGCCGGAAAGTCGACGGTGTCGCCGTAGTGCGCCTGGAGCTTCTCGGAAAGCGAGGCGAGCTCGATGCTCTCCATCTCGAGGTCCTGGCTGAACTTGGTGCCGGCGGTGATGGGCTTTTCACGCACCCACTCTTCGCCGATCACGTCGCCGATCATCGCACCCACCTGGCGCAGAAGCTCCGCGCGGCGTTCGTCCATCGTCGTTGCCGTCATCGCCTTGACACTCCACGCGATTGCCTGATCGCCATTGCGCCTACCCCCTGCTGGTTTGCGCGACGATGCCGCCGCGCAGATCGATTGATTGTACTGTCCATGCGACGACGTATCCGTCGCGCCGGCGCGTCTCGACCCAGCAGCCACCGGCACGCACGCGCTCGCCGTCGACGCCGTCGATCGTCACACTGCGCGGGTCGCCGGCAAGACCGGTGCCGCGGGCCTTGCCTGCCGCTTCCTTCGCCGCCCAGAAGCGGGTCAGCCACTCATCGCTATCGAGGGCCGGAAGCAAGGCGACTTCTTCGGGCCGAAGCGCCAGCCGCACGAACTCGTCGCCGCGCGGCACGATCTCCTCGACGTCGATGCCCACGTCCGCGCCTTCCGCGGCAAGCGCGACCGCCATTCCTGGCTTGTGCGCGAGCGACACGCGCAGGTCGCCACGATAGGGTCCCCGCGCCTTGGGCCGGCCATCATCACCGGATTCGATCGTGATCTCGACCGGATACAGCGGCGCTGCGCCGCGCGCGAACACCCGCCGGCGGATCGCGTCCTTGGCGGCGATTCGCCCGAACAGCCATTCCGTTCGCCGCTGCGCCTCACGCACGCCGCCCACACCCGCGATCTCCTTCTGGTTGAGGAAGCGACGCACGAGAAACTCGGTCGCCGCCGACGACCACCCGGGGTCCTTGACGACGACGAATCCTTCCGGATCCTCCTTGGCAAGGAGCACATGGCCCGGTTGGCGCATCACCTCGAACATGCCGCCGCCGGTCTGGAAGCGCCAGTCTTCCCAACCCGTGATACGCGCAATCACGCGGCCGTCGACGCCAAGCTCGAGGTCCGCACGCACCTCATGGCGTCCGAGATGGCGAATCCACGCGATGCAATGCACCCGCGTCTGCGGCGGGGGTTCCGGCGCGAAGAAGTCGATGCGCCGGATGCGAATCGGCATCGCGAGGCGATCGCTCGCGACTGCCTGCATGAGCCAGAGACCGACGAGCTGGCCCGCGTTGTCGAGCAAGGCTCCCTTCGCCGGCAGCGTGACGAGGGTCCCTGCCAGGCCGTTGTCGCCACAATCCGTCAGCGCTTCGATGCCGCGGTAGAGCGGACCGTGGAACAGCCAGCCGTCGCGGTAGATCGCCTCCGCCGCAACGGGAAATATCCTGCGATCGCGTAGCGGCTCCTCGTCCCGAGGCGGTGGCGATGGATGGTGATCGGCCAGCGTGACCGTGCCTTCGACGAAGGCGCCCAGCTTCACGTGAACGCGATCGCGGTCGACAAAGCGCGCGGTAGTCGCCACGCGTGTGGGCGGCTCGACGTGCAGCCATTTCATCGCCTGCACGTTCTCGATGGCCACCGGAATGCGCGTGGGATCGAGCTTCTGCGCGAGTTCCATCATCAGTGCGACCGACATCGTCATCGGTACCGCCGGCGCGCAGTCTTCGAAGTCACTCCAGCCAGGAGGCTGCGGAATCAGGCAGTGGTCGGCGAGCTCCGGGTACGTGGCGCGGGACAGCACGAGATCCTCGCTGCGCTCCAGTGCGCCGGCCGGCGCCGATAGCGTGTCCAGCGCGCCGTCGTGACCCGTGGCGATCCGGCTCAGCATGTCGGCAACCGCGTCCTGCGCTGCGGCCATCTCGCGCAAATTGCCGGCGAACGCCGCCGCGACGCGATCGCGCGGTTCCCGCGCCGCCATACCTGGCGCGCTCTCCGGCACCGACGCCGCGGCGAGCGGAGGCAGGTCGAGCAGGATGCGCGGTACGGAGAGCGCGAGCGGCATCGCCTTGCGTGCCCGCGTCGACGGGTGCGGCACGAGACCGGCGCGGGCGAGATCCACATTGCCGCCTTCGACGAAATACGCGGCGCACGCGCGCTCGAGCTGCGCCATGCCCGGGTGGTAGGGTGAGACGACGCTGATCGCGTGATGCGGCAGCGCCGCAAGGACGTCGTCGACAAACGCGCAAAGGCTACCCATGCCGACCTGCACGAAGACGCGAACGCCATCGGCGTACAGCGCCAGGACGAGCTCGCGGAAGCGTACCGGCTGCAGCAGGTGGTCGCGAACCAACGCGCGCACCGCCTCTTCGTCGGCCGGATACCGACTGCAGGTCGTCGCCGACCACATCGGGACGGCTGCGTGCCGGAAGCGAAAGCGCTGCATCTGCCGCATGTAGAAGCCGACGTGCTCCGCGAGCGCCGGGGAGTGAAAGCCGGAACGAAACGGCAGGATCTCGAAGAGGATGCGCGCAGCGCGCAGCCGCCGCGCCGCGTCGTCGATCGCGTCCGGTGTACCGCACAGGATCGCCTGATGAGCGCAATTATCGTGCGACACGTAGAGCTCGGGCACGTCACCCGTCAGCTCGCGCAGCCGATCGGCACCGGCGCCCGCCGCAAGATAGCTCACCGCCGCGACTTCGAGCGTCCCCGGCTCGAGTTCGGCGACAAACGCGTCGAGGGTGCCATCGACCATTCCCGCCGCGAGCATCCCCGACCACTCGCCAATGCTGTGGCCGGCGATGGCATCGGGGCGGATGCCGCATTGTGCAAGCACGTCCGCGAGAAAGTGATTGAGCCTGATCACCGCGGCGCCCTGATGCTCGAGGTCCGGCGCGGCGAGGGCCGGCATGGCGACCCCGAAATGGGACGCGATGTCGTCCACCCTGGGCGCGAAACCCGCCTCCACGCCAGGAAACAGGAACGCGACCTTGCCGCCCTGGGCGACGAGGCCGCGAGGTGCCACGTAGATGCCGTCGCGCCCGCGCCGGGCGCGGCCGGCCTGCGCCGCCGTCACAGCGCTCGCAACGCGCTCCGGCGTCGGATCGAGGACCGCCGCGCGCCACGGACCGGCACCGCCGCTTCGGCCTTCGGTCAGTGCCGCGACGAGTTCTTCGCGCGTCGCCGCCGCACAGACGAGCGCATGCGCGCCGTCCGCGGCGCTCGCCCGGGCGCGCCCGTGCGGCCTCGACGCTTCCGGCCCGTCGAGAATCACGTGCCCGTTGATGCCGCCGAAGCCGAAGGCGTTTACCGCTGCACGGCGGAGCCCGTCGTCCCACGGCGCGCTCGCACACGGGATGCGGAATCGGGTCGCCGTGATGGCCGGAAGTGGATCGTCGCAGTGCAGCGTTGGCGGATGCACGCCGTGGTACGCCGCAAGTGCCGCCTTGATGAGGCCGGCGGCCCCGGCGGCGGGCATCGCATGGCCGATCATCGACTTCACCGAACCGAGCGGCACTCGATCGCGATGCGGATCGGCAGCCCCAAAGAACCGGGAAAGCGTTTCGATTTCCGCGGCATCGCCGGCGCTGGTCGCGGTGCCGTGCGCCTCGACAAGCCCGACCGTCGCCGGATCGAGTCCCGCCGCCTTCCAGGCGCGCGTGAGCGCCAGCAGCTGGCCGTCGACGCGCGGGGTGAGCAGGCTCACATCGCGCCCGTCGCTCGCGACCCCCGTGCCGCGGATCACCGCGTACACGCGGTCGTCGTCGCGGCGCGCGTCGGCCATGCGCTTCAACACCACCATGCCGACGCCCTCGCCGATGAGCAGGCCATCCGCGCGTTGGTCGAACGGGCGTATCTGCTGCCGCCGGGACAGCGCGCCAAGCTGCGAGAACACGCTCCAGAAGGCCACGTCGTGGCAAAGATGAACGCCGCCGACGATGGCGAGGTCGGCGCTACCCTCGCGCAGCTCGCGGCACGCGTGGTCGACCGCCACCAGCGTGCTCGCGCAAGCCGCGTCGACCGTGTAGGCCGAACCGCCAAGATCGAGTCGGTTGGCGATGCGCGAGGCGACGAGGTTCGGCACGAGTCCGATGGCGGTATCGGCGCCATAAACGCCGCAACGCGCCTGGAAAGCCTGCTTGATATGCGCCAACTGCGCCGCGTGCAGGCCGGGAACGAGGGTGGTCAGCGCGTCGATCAGCTGCTGGGCGCCGCGCGTGATATCGACGAGGCGAACGATGCCGGGCCCGAGATAGTTGCCACGGCCGACGATGACGCTCGTCGTCTCCCGCGCAAAGGGACGCTCGTCGTATCCGGCATCACGCATGGCCGCGACGGCGACGTCGAGTGCGAGCAGCTGGTCGGGCTCCGCGCCCTGCGCCGCCACCGGCATGATGCCGTAGGCGGTGGGGTCGAACTCCGCGTATTCGTCGATGAAGCCGCCGCGTCGCGCGTAGAAGCGGTCCGGCGCCGTCGACGCCGGGTCGTAATAGAGCGGGTCCCAGCGTGCCGGCGGGACCTCGGTGATCGCGTCTACGCCATCGCGCACGTTGCGCCAGAAGGCGGCGAGGTCAGGCGCCTTGGGAAATATGCACGCCATCCCGATGATGGCGACGTCGCGCTCGGCCACGGAGGCTCGCTCCTTCCGTCAGCGCAGGGCCGACGGGTCGCCGCGCATCAGGATCACCTGTGCATCCTCCGGCGAGCCGTGCAGGAGCTCGTCGAGGAAGCTCGCCACGCCCGCCTCGGGCTCGATGAGCGCGATGCCCCGGCGCGCGTATTCGCGCGATAGTTCCGGCGACACCATGCCCGCATCGTTCCACGGCCCCCAGTTGATCGACAGCACGCGCGCGCGCAACTTGCGCCGCAGCCGGTGCGCGAGCCGGTCCAGGAAATCGTTGGCGGCCGCGTAATCGCTTTGCCCGCGGTTGCCGAAAGTGGCGACGATACTCGAGAAGAACACGATGAACGAGACGTCGTCGCGAACGTTCTCGGCGATGGCGAGCCCGCCATTGACTTTCGTCTCGAATACGCGCGCGAACGACTCGCTTGTCTTGTCGCAGGCGAGCTTGTCCTCGACCACACCCGCGCCATGGATCACGCCATCGAGACGGCCGTGGCGCCGGTAGATATCGGCGAAGAGCGCCGCCATGGCCGACGCATCGCGTACGTCGAGGGAATGGTAGACGGTGCTGGCGCCGGCTGCCTGCAGCGCGCGGAGCGTGTCCACGACATCGCGTTGCGCCAGAATGCGCGCGCCGAGCGCGTTGATCTCGGCCGGCCGCATTCCCGGGTGCCGGGTCGCCAGGAGTGTGCGCATCTGGCGTTGGTCGCGTGCCCCGGCGAGCTCTGCGTCCTCCGGCGCCTCGGGTAGCGGTGTGCGTCCGACAAGCTCGAGCTTGCACCGGTAACGGCCGCCAAGCTCCAGGGCAATACGCGCGGTGATGCCGCGCGCGCCACCGGTCAGCAGGACAACGCTATCGCGATCCAAGGCGATGGTGCCCGCCGCCTCCGCCGCGCCGTTTCGTTCCGCCGGGATCACGAACGGCACGCGCCGTGAGCCGTTCGTGTAGTCGACTTCGGTGAACGCATCGGCGCAATTGAGCTCGCTCAGGATCAATTCGGCGAGCGTGGCGGTATCGAACTGCGCGCCGAAGTTCGCAACGCGGATATGACGGTCCGGCCATTCCTTGCGCAGACTCTTGACCAGGCCGGACACACCCCCGGAGGGCGGCACAGGCCGAGCACCGTCGGTTTCGGCGTCGCCGTCGTCCAGCGCCATTCCGGCGACGAGCACGTGGCTCACGCCACCCATCAGCGCGGTGCGCATCCGGCCGAACAGCGCCTGCACATCGCGCGCGGCCCAGTCGCTACGCAAAGGCGTGAGGTCGACCAAAGCGGCCGCACCGACCGTTCCTGCCTCGCCGTTCACGGCCTTGCCGCGGCTCCCGGCCGCGGCAAGGCTGCCGAGCAGTGCCGTCTCGAGCGACGGCGGCGCGCCGACGATTTCGACATCGCGGTCGACGAGTCCCCATGCTCCGTTCGCGCGCTGCGTCGGCTGCAATTCGACCACGTATCGAGACACGTGCGCCGCAACGTCGTACGCGCCGACCGGGTCGGTCGCGGCGGGCACCTCGGCGGACGCCGCCGCCGCGGAATCGCTCTGCACCAACGCCTGCAGGGCAACAATGATGCCGCGCAGCGTCTTGATGGCGACGATATTTTCCGGCAGTTCGCCGCGCCCGCTATCCCGCGCGCCCAGCCGCTCGGCGATGGCACCGAGAATCTCGACCCGCTTGATCGAATCGATGGAAAGATCGGCCTCGAGATCGAGGTCGAGGTCGAGCATCTCGATCGGATAGCCGGTGCGCTGTACGACGATTTCGAGCAGCAGCACCGCAACATCGACGGTTGCCGCGACCTCCGGCAAGCGTTCCGGCTGCATCGCCTCGAGTGCGGCGAGTTGCGCCGACGCCGCCGGCGCCGCGATGCGGGGAACCTCGACCTCGATCGCGGACCGTTCCTCCGTCGTTGCGCCGCCGAGATAAGTCATCATGACGCGGCGTTGCGTTTCGACCATGTCGCGCATGCCGCGCAGGTACTCGAGCACCACCTCCTCCCGGGCGTCACCGGCGCGCCCTGCAGACACATCGAGCGATGGCAGCGGCACCGGCGCCGTGATCGGCCGCAGCGCGTGAGGCGGCAGTTCCCCGCGCATCGGCCATGCGCGCTGGCCGTCGACCCACCACGCATTCCCGGAGCTCACCGGCGCAGGCGGCGCGTCGAGTGCGAAACCGGTGGTGCTGCGCCCGTCGAACAACGGCACGACATCGACGGGCACGCCCTCGACCGCGAGCCGGGCAAGCGCGGCAAGGAACTGCGCTATGCCTTCCTCGCCGGGACGATCGCAGGCGACCGCGACATGCGGCCGCTTGCCGAGAATCCTGCTGACGAGCCCGGTGAGCACGCGGCCGGCACCCGCCTCGACGAAAATGCGCGCGCCAGCGGCGTACATCGCCTCGATCTCAGCCGCGAACCGGACCGGCATCCCGACATGCTCGGCGAGCAGCGCACGGATGGCGTCCGGCGCATCCGGATACATTCCGGTCGTCGTGTTCGAATAGACGGGAAGTGCCGGTGGCGCGACGTCGATATCCGCGAGGTCGGCGGCGAAGGTCGTGCAGGCGGCGCGTACCAGCGGACTGTGGAAGGCGCAGGCAACGGGAATTTCCTTCGCCGCCAGGCCCGCCGCCAGCAGCCGCTCCATTGCAGCGGCCACGGAAACCCGCGGCCCCGAGATAACCGACTGCTCGGGAGAGTTTTCGTTGGCGACGACGACGTCGACGAGATCCGCGGCGAGCGTACGCACGGCGTCGGCGCTGCCGACCACCGCCGCCATCGTCCCGGAGTCCGGCGCATCGGCGCAGGCCTCCAGGATGCGCTCACCGCGTAGCGCGGACAGTGGCAACAGCGCGGATTCCGGTAGCGCGCCGGCAACGCACAACGCAACCAGTTCGCCATAGCTGTGGCCGGCGAGCATCGCCGGCCGCACACCGACCTTGCCGAGCAGCGCAGCCATGGCGAGTCCGACGATGCCAAGCGCGGGCTGCGCGACCCGCGTATCGGTGAGCGCCGCCTGCTGCGCTGCCGCGTCACCCTCGCGCCAAGCGGACGGTGGAAAGAGCGTGCCGCGCCAACGAGTGCCGAGTTCCAGGTAACGCCCAAGTTCGGGGAAAGCGACGAACAGGTCGCCGAGCATGCCGACACGCTGCGACCCCTGGCCGGGAAACAGGAAGGCCATCGTGCCCTGCCCCGCAAGCGGCGCATCGGATGCGGTGAATACGCCGGGCACCTTCGTCTCTCCGGTGCGGACCTTTTCGAGCTTCGCCGCCAGGTCGGCGACGTCCTTGGCCACGATCGCAATCCACACCTTGGCCTTGCCTTCGCTCGTCGCGCGCGCGAGATCGCGTAGCGGCAGGTCGCGTCGCTCGACGAGCTTCGCCAACTGTTCGACGCGTTGCAACGCTTCGCCGCGATCACGCCCGCGAAACAGGAAGAGCTCGGCCGGCCACTGCACGAGGCCGCTCGTCGCCGGCTCGGCTTCGTGCTCGGCGAGCACGACATGGAAGTTGGTGCCTCCGAAGCCGAATGCGCTCACCCCGACCTTGCGGCCGCGAGTCGCCCACGGCCGTGCCACATGCGACAGCGTGAACGGGGATTCCGGCGACCATGCCGGATTCGGTGTCGAAATGTTGAGCGTCGGCGGCAGAATGCCGCGATGGAGCGCGAGTGCACTCTTGACCATGCCCGCCAGGCCGGCCGCACACTTGGTGTGGCCGATCTGCGACTTGATCGAGCCCAGTGCAATACCGCCGGCGGCGGCACCGGCCCGTCCGAAGAAGCCGTTGAGCGTCTCGAGTTCGGTGCGGTCGCCAACGACGGTGCCCGTGCCGTGCGCCTCCACCAGGCCCACTTCGCGCGGATCGACGTCCGCGCGCTGGTACGCCCGCGCAAGCGCCCGTGCCTGACCTTGCGCCCGCGGCGCAGTCAGGCCGAGGCTCTTGCCGTCGCTCGCGCTGCCCACGCCCTTGATGACGGCGTAGATCCGGTCACCGTCGCGCTCTGCGTCGGCGCGCCGCTTCAGCACGACTGCCGCGACGCCTTCACCGAGCACAATGCCGTCGGCCGCCGCATCGAAGGTGCGGCACTGGCCCGTTGGCGAAAGTGCGTGCACGCTCGCAAAGGCGAGGAAGTCGACAATGCTGTTGTGCACGTCGGCACCGCCGCATATCACCATGTTGCTCGTGCCCGCCGCCAGTTCCTTGCAGGCGAGATCGACCGCCGCGAGCGAGGACGCGCACGCCGCGTCGACGGTGTAGTTGGTACCGCCGAGGTCGAGCCGGTTGGCGATGCGGCCCGCAATGACATTGGTGAGAATGCCGGGGAACGAATCCTCGGTCATCGACGGCAGCACATCGGCGAGCGGCTTCGGCAAGTCTCCGATGTATTGTCGCCACAGTGCGCGAAAGCCGTACGCACCGGCGAGGTCGGTTCCCGCCTCCGCGCCGAAAATCACCGCGGTGTTCTCGCGGTCGAACGGACGCTCGGCGTAGCCCGCGTTGGCGAGCGCGCGGCGGCTCGCTTCGAGTGCCAGCAACTGAACGGGCTCGATGGCCGAAAGCGACATCGGCGGGATGCCATAGACGAGTGGGTCGAACGGAGAGGGATCGAGAAACCCGCCCCACTTTGACGGTGTCATCTCGCCGGTGATCGACTGCGGGTCATAGAATTCCTCGACCCGCCAGCGATCCGCAGACACTTCGCGGATGCTGTTCACCCCATGCACGATATTGGTCCAGAACGCCTCGAGGTCTGGCGCGCCCGGCATGATCGCCGACATGCCGATGATCGCAATGTCGGTCGACGCGCCAGCGTGGAGCGCGCGCGTATCCGGCAGCGTCGCGAGGTAGGTTGCCGATCCGGTGCCAACGTCGCGATGCAATCGGGCGATCGTGGTCGTCGTCGCGTGTAGCGCGGCAACCTGGCCCAGCATGACCATCCCTTCACGTCGCTGCGTGGCGGCATCGACGTCCACGATCCGGTCGCCATCGCGTAACTTGCCCTTGGCGGCGACCCGCAGACGGCCGAGATTCAATTCCTCCAGCTTCTGCCAGATCTCCTGCGCCGGCAGGCCCTCGCGCTGCAGCCTTTCGCGCTCGTCCCGGAACCGACGCACGTACTCGGTTTCGGCGCAGCGCGTCGAATGGCCCGGTGCCGTCTCGAGCAGTGCCGTCGTCGTGCATTCGATCGCCACCTGCTGGAAATCCGGCAGGATCGCGCCGGCGCTCACCGCTTCCTGCGTGAACAGATACGCGGTGCCCATCAGCACGCCGATCGCCGCGCCGCGCTCGACCAGCGGCGCAGCCATCGCAGCGACCATCGCTGCCGACCGCGCATCGTGGATGCCGCCGGCGAAGACGATCTCCAGTTCCTGCGGCGCAGGATGCGCGAGCAATCGCTCGATCTGCGCCTCCCACAGCGCGAAGCTCGAGCGCGGGCCGACGTGTCCGCCGCACTCCGATCCTTCGAAGACGAAACGCCGCGCGCCCTGCTTGACGAACAGGTCGAGCAGTCCCGGCGACGGCGCATGCAGGAAGGTCGCGGTACCGAGATCCTCGAGCGGCTTCGCCTGCGCCGGGCGCCCTCCCGCGATCAGCGCGACGGGCGGCTTGAAGCGGCAGACGACTTCGAGCTGCTCGGCGCGCAGTGCCTCGGGAACGAAGCCGAGGATGCCGACGCCCCAAGGCTTGCCCTGGAGGCGCGCCGACGTTTCGGCGAGCAGCGCTTCCAGTTCGTGTCCGCGCATCAGTGCGAGGGCCAGGAACGGAAGGCCGCCCGCGTTCGCAACGGCCTCGGCGAAAGACGCGCGGTCGCTGACCCGCGTCATCGGTCCCTGGCAGATCGGATAGCGGATTCCGCGCGTCACGGCGAACGGCGAGTTCTCTGCCAGCGCGCGCTGGCGGCGTGCGAGGACGAGCGCGTGTTCGATGCTGCTGCCGATGCCGCGCACGATCCCACCCACCGTGCGGTAACGTTCGGCCAGCGGCTTCGCAAATGCGGCCTCCTGACCCGCGGGCAGCAACTGTCTGCGCAGGTCGGCGCCGCCCAGCCGCTCGTGCACGGCGCCCATGCGCGCGAGTTCGCCCACCGGAAGATCCGGTCTCGTGTACACCCGATGGCCGTCGATCATGATGGTCTCGCTGCCGTCCATCGCGGCGATCGCGTTTTTCACCCCCGGCGGCAACGTCGATTCGCGCGCCAAAGCCACCTGCGCATCGAGGACGACGCCGGCAGCGCCCCCGGCGATGCAGGCTGCCGCCGTATGCAGTCCGACACCTCCTTGCACCCAGACCGGCAACGGGACCGCATCGACCAGCGCCTGCAGCAGCACGAACGATGTCTGCGCGCCGACGCGTCCGCCGCTTTCATTGCCTTTGGCGATCAAGCCTGCCGCACCGCCGGCGTGCGCGATCCTCGCTTCGGCGACGGTGGTCACCTGGACGAGTACGCGCCGGCCGCGCCATGCGTCGAGCGCCTCTCCAGCGTCGACGATCACGGTACCGATGTTGCGCGGCAACGCGGCGGCGCCGATCCGAATGCCCTGCGGCACGCGCACGCCGACGTCGCCGTCGGTCACCCTCGCGAGTGTGGCGAGCGCCTGCGCCGCCACCTGCGGATCGCGCCCTATGTCGAGTACACCGAGCGCTCCGGCGCGCGCTGCCGCCACCACCAGCGCGACGTCCGGGTGCTCGAATGGACTGACGACGATGATCCGACCCGACGATTGCGCCATGCTTCTCCCTGCGCCGTGAATGAAAACGCACCCCCCGGAATAGTCGCCTTGCCCACTAGAACGAGGCGCCCGGAACAGCACGATCTATCTGATCAAGAATTCAAACTAGCAGCGGCGACGCATCGCCGCAAGCGATTTTCCACTTGCACAATAATGCGTTTGTCGAGCACAACATAGCACCTGCTGCCATCGGCGAACCATTCTAGAACATTGTCATAGTAGCGGTGATCGTGATAAGTCAGGCTTGAGCCTTAAGATTCTTCCAGGCCCGAAGCGCGTCCGGCTGAAGCCGGAACTACAAGCGCGCGGTTGCCCCGGCACCGCGCGGCAGCACGCTCAGCCGTAGCGAATGGAGAGCACCTCGTAGCTGCGCACGCCGGCGGGCGCCTGCACGTCGGCAGTGTCGCCTTCACCCTTGCCGATCAGCGCGCGCGCAATCGGCGAGTTCACCGAAATCTTGCCGTGCCTGATGTCGGCTTCGTCGTCGCCGACGATCTGGTAGCTGACGTGCTCGCCACTGTCGTTGTCCGCGAGTTCGACGGTCGCGCCGAAGACGACGTGCGCGACGTCGAGCGAGGACGGATCGATGACCTGCGCGTTGACGAGCTTGCCCTCCACCTCGGCGATGCGGCCCTCGATGAAGCCCTGACGCTCCTTGGCCGCGTCGTAGTCGGCGTTTTCGGACAGGTCGCCGTGGGAACGCGCCTCGGCGATCGCCTGAATGACCGCGGGACGCTCGACGGTCTTTAATCGATGCAGTTCGGCCTTCAGGCGCTGCGCGCCCTCGGTGGTCATCGGTACTTTGCTCATGGCGGTACTCATTGTCGAATTCGGGTTTGCAAAATGTTCATCGCAGGCGCGTATGCAACGCCTGGATCGCATAGGGCGCCAGGCCGCGCATGGCGCGAATCCCGATCGCCGCTGCCCGGGCGCCGGCCAGCGTCGTAAATGTCGGCACCTGGTCGACCAGCGCGGCCCGGCGGATCTGGTAGCTGTCCTGGATCGCCGCGCGCTTTTCCTCGACGGTGTTGACGACCAGCGCGATCTCGTCGTTTTTCAGCATGTCGACGATGTGCGGCCGGCCTTCGGCGACCTTGTTCACCGTTGCCGCCTCGACGCCGGCGGCGTTGAGCGCCGCCGCGGTGCCGCGGGTGGCAACCAGATCGAAGCCCAACTCGACCAGCATTTTCGCCACCTCGACCGCGCGCGGCTTGTCGCTGTTCTTGACGCTGATGAACGCGAGTCCCGATTCGGGCAGCGTGACACCCGCCGCGAGCTGACTTTTCACGAAAGCCTCGCCGAAGGACTCGCCCACGCCCATCACCTCGCCGGTCGATTTCATTTCCGGCCCCAGGATCGTATCGACGCCGGGAAACTTGATGAACGGAAACACTGCCTCCTTCACCGAGTAGTAGGGCGGGACGATCTCGCCGACCACGCCCTGCTCCGCCAACGACTTTCCGACCATGCAGCGTGCCGCGATTTTGGCCAGCGGGCGACCGGTGGCCTTCGAGACGTAAGGCACGGTGCGCGACGCACGCGGGTTGACCTCGAGAACATAGACGGTTCCGATCCCCCGTTCGTCGAACTGGATCGCGAACTGGACGTTCATCAGCCCGACGACGGACAGACCCTTCGCCATCGCTACCGTCTGCTCGCGCAACTGACGCTGCAGGTCCTGCGAAAGCGAATGTGGCGGCAGCGAACAGGCCGAATCGCCCGAATGCACGCCGGCCTGCTCGATATGCTCCATGATGCCGCCGATCACGACGTCGACGCCGTCGCTGACAGCGTCGACATCGACCTCGATCGCGTCGCTGAGAAAGCGATCGAGCAGCACCGGAGAGTCGTTGCTGACCTTGACCGCCTCGCGCATGTAGCGCTCGAGTTCGCGCTGTTCATGGACGATCTCCATCGCGCGTCCGCCGAGCACGTACGACGGACGAACCACCAGCGGATAGCCGATCTCGGCGGCGGCGGCGATCGCCGCCGCCTCGGTGCGGGCGGTGCGGTTCGGCGGCTGCTTGAGATCGAGCCGGTGCAGCAACTGCTGGAAGCGCTCGCGATCCTCGGCCATGTCGATCATGTCCGGCGTCGTCCCGATGATCGGCACACCGCAGGCTTCGAGATCGCGGGCGAGCTTGAGTGGCGTCTGGCCCCCGAACTGGACGATCACGCCCCACGGCTTTTCGACATGGACGATCTCGAGCACGTCCTCGAGGGTCAGTGGTTCGAAATAAAGGCGGTCCGAGGTGTCGTAGTCGGTCGACACCGTCTCGGGATTGCAATTGACCATGATGGTCTCGAATCCGTCGTCTCGAAGCGCCGTTGCCGCGTGCACGCAGCAGTAATCGAATTCGATGCCCTGGCCGATGCGGTTGGGCCCGCCGCCCAGCACCATGACCTTGCGGCGGTTCGTGGGCTCCGCCTCGCACTCCTCCTCGTAGGTCGAGTACAGATAGGCGGTCCGGGTCGCGAACTCGGCCGCGCAGGTATCGACGCGCTTGTACACCGGCCGCAGTCCGAGCGAATGCCGGCGCGCACGCATGTCGCCCTCGGAAACCTTGAGCAGGTGCGCGAGCCGGCGATCGGAAAAACCCTTGCGCTTCAACTCGCGCAACTCGTCGCGGGTCAGCGCGTCGAGCGTGCGCTGCTCGAGCTTCAACTCGAGGTCGACGATCTCCTTCACCTGCGCCAGGAACCACGGATCGATCTTCGTGTACGCGTGGATTTCCCCGATCGTCATTCCGATGCCGAATGCGTCGGCGACGTACCACAGCCGCTCGGCGCGCGGATAGGCAAGTTCGTCGCCGATGGTTTCCGGATCGACGGTCTTGAGATTGAATCCGTCGACTCCCGACTCGAGCCCGCGCAGCGCCTTCTGCAGCGATTCCTGGAACGTCCGGCCGATTGCCATCACCTCGCCCACGGACTTCATCTGCGTCGTGAGCCGGTCGTCGGCCTGCCCGAATTTCTCGAATGCAAAGCGCGGCACCTTGGTCACCACGTAGTCGATCGTCGGCTCGAACGACGCCGGCGTCTGTCCCCCCGTGATGTCATTGCTCAACTCGTCGAGCGTGTAGCCGACCGCGAGCTTCGCGGCGATCTTGGCGATTGGAAAGCCGGTGGCCTTCGACGCCAGCGCCGACGAGCGCGAGACGCGCGGGTTCATCTCGATCACCACCATGCGTCCATCGTCGGGCTTGATCGCGAACTGGACGTTGGATCCGCCCGTATCGACACCGACCTCGCGCAGCACGGCGATCGACGCGTTGCGCATGATCTGATATTCCTTGTCGGTCAGCGTCTGCGCCGGCGACACGGTGATCGAGTCTCCCGTGTGCACGCCCATCGGATCGAAGTTCTCGATCGAGCAGACGATGAGGCAATTGTCCTTCTTGTCGCGAACGACCTCCATCTCGAACTCTTTCCACCCGAGCAGCGATTCCTCGATCAGCATCTCGTGCGTCGGCGACAGTTCGAGCCCGCGTTTCACCATGTCGACGAACTCGTCCTTGGTGTAGGCGATGCCGCCACCCGTGCCGCCCAGCGTGAACGATGGGCGCAGTACCGCCGGGAAGCCGATCGTCGCCTGGACCTCGAGCGCCTGCTCGAGGTTATGCGCGATGCCGGAGCGCGCCGAGTCCAGGCCGATGCGCGTCATCGCCGCCTTGAATTTCTCGCGGTCCTCGGCCTTGTCGATCGCTTTCTTCGATGCGCCGATCAGCTCGACGTCGAATTTGGTAAGAATTCCTTCGCGAGCGAGGTCGAGCGCGCAGTTGAGCGCCGTCTGCCCGCCCATCGTCGGCAGCAATGCATCGGGGCGCTCGCGCTCGATGATCGTCGCAACCATCTGCCAGGTGATGGGCTCGATATAGGTGACGTCGGCCATCTCCGGGTCGGTCATGATCGTCGCCGGATTGCTGTTGACGAGAATGACGCGATAGCCTTCCTCGCGCAGCGCCTTGCACGCCTGCGCGCCGGAATAGTCGAACTCGCACGCCTGCCCGATGATGATCGGGCCGGCGCCGATGATGAGGATGCTCTCGATGTCGGTGCGCTTGGGCATGATGACGTTAAGCGGCGACTTCCTGCAACGCCGGGGGCTTGCTCGTTTCCATGAGCTTCACGAAACGGTCGAACAAATGAGCGGCGTCGTGCGGCCCGGGGCTCGCCTCGGGGTGACCCTGGAAGCAGAATACCGGCCGGTCGGTCCATGCGAACCCCTGCAGGCTGCCGTCGAACAGCGACTCGTGCGTCACGCGCAGATTCGCCGGCAGCGACAGCGGATCGACGGCGAAGCCGTGGTTCTGGCTGCTGATCAGCACCTGTCCGGTGTCGCGGTCGAGCACCGGATGATTGGCGCCGTGATGACCGAACTTCATCTTCAGCGTGCGGCCACCGGCGGCTAGCGCCAGCAGCTGTTGCCCGAGACAGACGCCGAAAGCCGGAATGCCGCTGGCGATGATTTCGCGGAGCGCCGCGATGGCGTAGTCGCAAGGTTCCGGGTCGCCGGGGCCGTTGGAAAGTAATATGCCATCGGGCTGCAGCGCGAACACGTCGCGCGCCGGCGTGCGCGCCGGAACCACGGTCAGCCGGCAGCCGCGCGCGGCGAGCATACGCAGGATGTTGTGCTTGATGCCGTAATCATAGGCGACGACGTGAAAGTGCGGCTCGCCCATTTCGCGATAGCCGGCGCCGAGCGCCCAGGTCGACGACGTCCATGCGTAGGGTTCGGTGCAGCTCACGACCTGTGCCAAGTCCTGTCCCACCATCGACGGCGCGGCTTGCGCGGCGGCGACCGCGCGTGCGGCCACCACGTCGTCGACGTCCGGGCCGGCAGCGATGCAGCCGTACTGCGCACCCTTCTCGCGCAGGATGCGCGTGAGCTTGCGGGTATCCAAGTCGGCGATGCCGACAATGCCGTTCGCATCGAGATACGAGGCAAGGTCGTTCTGGCTGCGCCAGTTCGACGCCAACCGCGGAAGGTCGCGGATGACGAGCCCCGCAGCGAACACGCGGCGCGATTCCACGTCTTCGGCGTTGACCCCGACGTTACCGATATGCGGATACGTGAGCGTGACGATCTGCCCGGCGTAGGACGGGTCGGTCAGGATCTCCTGATATCCGGTCATGGCGGTGTTGAACACCACTTCGCCGACCGTCGTCCCCATCGCGCCGATCGCGCGGCCGCGGAAGACCGTGCCGTCGGCGAGCGCCAGGCGCGCGGGAACGACCGCAGGAAACAGCGGTTCGGGCGCGGCGGTGTCGGTGTCGGAGGTGGTCATGGCGGCTGGGGTCGGCGGCTTGCTTGGGCACCCGATGCACGAGAACAGGCGTGTCCTGTCCGCGCCGAGTTCGGGGTCCAACGTGCAATGAACAGGCGGTGGATCCACACGCGGACGTACAAACGGGGAAGGCTCGTCGCCTTCCCCGCTTTTGCCGCAGCCATGATACCGCGATTCGCAGACGCGGACAAATTGGAGAATACTTTGCGGACTCGACCTGCCGGATGCCGGGAATTCAGTGGGTCGCAGGCGAGGCGGAACGCGTGTGGAGTCCGAGCACGTCGCTCATGTCGAAGATGCCTGCCCTGCCTTCGCGGCGCGCACCGGCAACGAACTCGACGGCACGCAGCGCGCCTGCCGCGAACAAATGCCGCGACGTCGCCCGGTGCACGATCTCCACCCGCTCGCCATCTCCGGCGAACACCACCATGTGCTCGCCGACGACGTCGCCGCCGCGCAGTGAGGCAAAGCCGATCGTACCTGCGCGTCGCTCTCCGGTCCCGCCGTCGCGCGCGTAGACTGCGCTGTCGGCCAGCGCGCGGCCAGCCCCGACGGCCGCTGCCTCACCCAGGCGCAACGCCGTACCCGACGGCGCGTCGACCTTGTGGCGGTGATGCATTTCGACGATCTCGATGTCGTAGCCCGGTCCCAGCGCGCGCGCGGCGTCCTCGACCAGCGACAGCAGCACGTTGACGCCTACGCTCATGTTGGCGGCAAAGACGATCGGAATCCGCTGCGCGGCTTGCGCGAGCGTCGCTCTTTCCGCAGCGTCGAGTCCGGTGGTGCCGACGACCGCGGCCACACCATGCCGCACACAGCCTGCAACGTGCATGAGCGTGCCGGCCGGGCGCGTGAAGTCGACCAGGACGTCCGACACCGCGAGTGCGGCGTCCAGGTCGGAGCCGACGACAACCCCCGTCGTCTTCGCGCACTGCGTGCCGGCGTCGTGGCCCAGCGCTTCGCTGCCGGGGATGTCGAGCGCGGCCGACAGCGCCAATCGGGGGTCGTGCAGCACCGCCTCGATCAGCGCCCGGCCCATGCGCCCGCCGGCACCGGCGACGACTACGCGCACGGCGTCCGCCATCATGGAACGGACGCGGCCGCGGGATCGCCGACTTTCTTGAAAAAGTCGAGAACCTTGCCGAGGAAGCCCGCGTCCTGGCCGTAGGGATCCTCCGGTAACGCACGCGTCGCCGCTATGCGGTTCAATTCCTGCGCCGACTGCGGCATTTCATCGCCCTCCCAGCGCGCCAGCTGGTCGTCGTTGAAATAGACGGTGAACTGGCGATGCTCGCGGACGCGGCCGCCGCGCTTGAACACGTAGACATAGTCCCAGCGATTGTCGCGAAACGCGCTGACGATGAGCGGCGTCCCGAGCAACGCGCGGACCTGTGTCTTGGTCTGCCCCTCCTTCAGCTTGTCGACCATGTCCTGCGACAGGAAGTTGCCCTGGTTGATGTCGAGCTTGTACACGCCGAACTGGGTGACAATCGGAATGAAGTCTTCGAAGGGTTGCCTCATCTGCGCGCAGCCGGACGCGGTGAGCGCGACGAGCGCCAGCAGCGGCAGGCGCGGGAACCGGCGGGAACGGCGTAATGGACGTGGCACTGGAATATCCGGGATGGCGACAGGTGCGAATCGCAGCACCGGCGTTGGGCGAGAGCCTCTGCGGGCTCGCTGGCCGCTACCGGCGCCTGGAGGTCTTCCGCGCTATTATAGCCATTGGCCCGCTTCCAACCACGCCCATGAGTTCGCCCCAGGATCTGAAGAGCGCCGGCCTCAAAGCGACGCTGCCCCGCCTCAAGATCATCAATCTCTTCGAGTCGTCGAGGATCCGGCACCTGACCGCCGAGGACGTCTACAAGCTGTTGCTGGCCGAGGGGCTCGACATCGGGCTGGCCACCGTCTACCGCGTGCTCACGCAGTTCGAACAGGCGGGCCTGCTGGTCCGCCATCACTTCGAGTCGGGCAAGGCGGTGTTCGAGTTGAACGCCGGCACGCACCATGACCATCTTGTCTGTCTGCAGTGTGGGCGGGTCGAGGAGTTCTACGACGCCGATATCGAACGCCGGCAGATCAAGATCGCCCGCGAGCGCGGCTTCGAAATCAGCGAGCACGCGCTCTACCTGTACGCCGATTGCACCAAGCCGCGCTGTCCGCACCGCAAGGCAGGCGACGATCGGGGTTGACCGACGCCGTTCAATCGCGCCGGTTGAAATCGGCGATCCGGAACCCGACCAGGAACAGCGCGCCGAAATAGGCGGCGGCACCGACGGCGACCACGGCGGATAGTCGGCCGACCTTCACCCACAGCCCGGAGGCGAGCCAGAACTCCGCCGGCCCGGCGAGCGTGTGGAGCACGGCGGCCAGCACACCGAGTGCCACCAGCAACCGGCACAGAAAACGGAACCAGCCGGGGGATGGCGTGTAGAGGCCCCTGCGCCGCAGGAACCAGAACAGCAGCGCCGCATTCACGCACGCGCCCAGGCTCGTCGCCAGCGTCAGTCCCGCGTGGCCGAGCGGCCACATCAGCGTCACCGCCAGCGCCTGCGTGACCAGCACGGTCAGAAACGCGATTTTCACCGGGGTCTTGATCTGCTGCCGCGCGTAGAAGCCGGGCGCCAGGATCTTGACCAGGATCAGCGCGAGCAGCCCGACGCTGTAGCCGAGGAGTGCTGCGCGCGTCTGCAGCACGTCGTTGACGCCGAACTTGCCGTACTGGTAGAGCGTGGAGATCAGCGGCACGGCGAGCAGCCACAGCGCGAAGGCCGCGGGCAGCGCGAGCAGGAAAGCGAGCCGCAACCCCCAGTCGAGCAGCGCCGAGTAGCCTGCAGGGTCGCGGTCGCTATGGAACTTTGCCAGCGACGGCAGCAGCACCGTGCCGAGTGCCACGCCCAGCAGCGCGCTCGGAAATTCCATCAGCCGGTCGGCGAAGGTGATCCAGGAGATGCGACCATCGCCGAGCAGCGCAGCCAGTTGCGTATTGATCAACGCGGAGATCTGTGCCGCCGACACACCCAGGATCGCCGGTCCCATCAGCAGCAGAATGCGGCGTACGCCGTCGTCGCGCCAGTCGAAGCGGGGGCGCGGCAGCATCCCGAGCCGCACCAGCGGCGCGATCTGGAATGCAAGCTGCATCACGCCGCCGATGAACACTCCCCACGCCAGAGCCACGATCGGTGGATCGAAGTGAGGCGACAGGAAGATCGCGGCGCCTATGATCGACACGTTGAGCAGCACCGGCGTGAACGCGGGAATCGCGAAGCGCCGGTACACATTGAGCACGCCGCCGGCCAGCGACACCAGCGACACGAACAGGATGTACGGAAAGACGATGCGGATCATGTCGGCGGTAAGCTCGACTTTGCCGGGAGTGCGCGCAAAGGCGCCGGCCAGCAGGTAGACGAGCCACGGCGCCGCCAGCACGCCGACGACGCTGATGCCGAGCAGCGCGACCGCCATCAGCGTGCCAACGCGGCCGACGAGGTCGCGCGTCGCATCTTGTCCGCGCTGCCGGTGATATTCGGAGAGGATCGGCACGAAGGCCTGCGAGAAGGCGCCCTCGGCGAACATCCGGCGCAGGATGTTCGGCAGCCTGAACGCGGCCTCGAAGGCGTCCATCTGCAACCCGGCCCCGAACACCGCGGCCTTGATGCTTTCGCGGGCGAGCCCGGTGACGCGGGAGACGAGCGTCATCCCGCTGACGGTGAACAGGGCGCGAAGAAGGTTCAAGGAGACGGGATCGGGGATGGGCGCGACGGCGTCCCCGCCAAGGCGCGGACTCGTGTCTCGCGTGCCCAGCGAGACGCCAATCCCTTGCCGGGAAAGCGAAATTACGTTAATATTACCGGCTAAACACGATTTTTCCACCCGGCAGCAGAAATCCGCAATCGCGGACTGCCCTTAGAACCCAGGGAAGCCAAGCCCCATGGCCAATTCGGCTCAAGCCAAGAAGCGTGCACGGCAGGCGGAAGCGACGCGCATGCGCAACGCGAGCCTCAAGTCGGAACTGCGTACGTCGGTGAAGAAGGTGCGGAAGGCGATCGCCTCCGGTGACAAGACGGCCGCGGCGAAGACGATGCAGGAGTCGCAGGCGGTGATGGATCGCATCGCCGACAAGAAGATCGTGCACAAGAACCTCGTGTCACGTACCAAATCGCGGCTGTCGTCGGCGATCAAGGCGCTCGCCTAGCCCAAAGCTGCCGCCGGCATGCAAGCAGTGCGGCGGTCCGCAGGTCATGTCCGCCGCGCCGCCTTCACACTTCCTGCAGTTCAAGGACCTTTCGAGAGACGAACTCGGCTATCTGTTCGAGCGCACGCGCTGGATCAAGGATCGTTTCAAGCGCTACGAACTCTACCAGCCGCTGCGTGACCGCACGCTGGCGATGGTCTTCGAAAAGGCGTCCACGCGCACGCGCGTGTCCTTCGAAGTGGGCATGAGCCAGCTGGGCGGCAGCGCGATCAACCTGAACCGCGGCGACACGCAGCTCTCGCGCGGCGAACCGATCGAGGACGTCGCGCGCGTGATCTCGCGGATGGTCGACGTCGTGATGATCCGCACCTTCGAGCAGACGATCATCGAGCGCTTCGCCGAACATTCGCGCGTGCCGGTGATCAACGGCCTGACCAACGAGTATCACCCCTGCCAGATCCTCGCCGACCTCTACACCTACGTCGAACACCGCGGGCGCATCAAAGGCAAGACCGTCGCCTGGATCGGTGATTCGAACAACGTCTGCAACACGTGGCTGCAGGCGGCGACGATCCTCGATTTCAACGTGCACGTTTCGACGCCGCCCGGCTACGAGGTCGAACAGGAACGCGCAGGGATCTACAACAGCGACCACTACGAATCTTTTGCCGATCCTATGGAGGCCTGCCGCGGTGCCGATCTCGTCACCACCGACGTCTGGACCAGCATGGGCTTCGAAGCCGAGAACGAGGAGCGCAAACGTGCCTTCGCCGACTGGCTGGTCGACGCGCCGATGATGGAGCAAGCGAAGCCGGATGCGCTGTTCATGCACTGCCTGCCCGCGCATCGCGGCGAGGAAGTGGCCGCCGACGTGATCGACGGACCGCAAAGCGTGGTCTGGGACGAGGCCGAGAACCGCCTGCACGCGCAGAAGGCGCTGCTCGAATACCTGGTCTGCGGTCGCGTCGATTCCTAACGTCGCGAGTGCGACCGCACGACACAGCACTCCACTCTCCATCCAGGGCCGGCATATCCGGCGGGCTCGGGGCGCCCGCGCAGCCGCGCGTCCGCCGCCGGATGATCCGCTATTCCGGCGTCGGTCCGCTGCCGGTCAGGCGCTCGAGCGGCGAATTGTCCGCGGCACGCAGGAGGCCGGTCTTGACGTAAGTAACGAGCTTTTCGCGCGTGTCCGCGATGTCGAGTTCGCGCATCGTCAGCTGGCCGATGCGGTCCTGCGGCGTGAACGACGCCGCACCCTTCTCCATCGTCAGCCGCTCCGGCGTGTAGGTAAGGTTGGGACTCGTCGTTGCCAGAATCGAGTAATCGTTGCCGCGCCGCAGTTCGATGCTTACCTCGCCGGTGATCGCTCGCGCGACCCAGCGCTGCGCGGTGTCGCGCAGCATCATCGCCTGCGGGTCGAACCAGCGTCCCTGGTAGAGCAGCCGCCCCAGCCTGCGGCCGTTGTCGCGATACTGCTCGATCGTGTCCTCGTTGTGGATGCCGGTGACCAGCCGTTCGTAGGCGATGTGCAGCAACGCGAGTCCCGGCGCCTCGTAGATGCCGCGGCTCTTCGCCTCGATGATGCGGTTCTCGATCTGATCGCTCATGCCGAGGCCGTGGCGGCCGCCGATGGCGTTGGCTTCGAGCAGCAGCGCCACGCCGTCCGCAAAGGATTGGCCGTTCAGCGCGACCGGCTGGCCATCCTCGAAGCGCACGTTCACCGTCTCCGGACGGATCACCACGTCGTCGCGCCAGAACGCGACGCCCATGATCGGCTCGACGATGCGCATGCCCTTGTCGAGAAACTCGAGATCCTTGGCCTCGTGCGTCGCGCCGAGCAGATTGGAATCGGTCGAATACGCGCGTTCCGTGCTCATCTTGTAGTCGAAGCCGGCGCGGGCCAGGTATTCGGACATCTCCGTGCGGCCGCCCAGTTCGTCGATGAATGCCGCGTCGAGCCACGGCTTGTAAATGCGCAGTTCGGGATTGGCGAGCAGCCCGTAGCGGTAGAAGCGCTCGATGTCGTTGCCCTTGAACGTGCTGCCGTCGCCCCAGATATGGACGTCGTCCTCGCGCATCGCGATCACCAGCATCGTTCCGGTGACCGCGCGGCCGATCGGTGTCGTGTTGAAATACGTGAGTCCGGCGGTCGCGATGTGGAACGCGCCGGCCTGCAGCGCCGCGATGCCCTCGCCGACCAGCGCGGCCCGGCAATCGACGAGCTTCGCGCCTTGCGCGCCGTAGCGCAGCGCCCGCCGTGGAATATCGTCGTAGTCGGCCTCGTCGGGCTGGCCCAGGTGCGCCGTGTATGCGTAGGGCAGCGCGCCCTTCGCCTTCATCCAGTGCAGCGCAGCGCTGGTGTCGAGGCCGCCGGAGAAGGCGATGCCCACTTTCTGCCCGACGGGGATAGACTGCAGGATGTGCGACATGAGCTCGAGCGCCCGGCTTTGCACGCGGAATCCGCTATTCTAGCTGTACGGCACGGGAAAGTATCCCGGTGCCGATGACCAGGAACCAAAAGCTGGCACCGTACGCAAACAAGGACCGGCGTCACGACCCGGTTACCACTCCGCATTCAATGGAATCCGAACAGCCATGCCCTCATTCGATATCGTTTCGGAAGTCAACCAGGTCGAGGTGAACAACGCCGTCGACCAGGCCAACAAGGAAGTGTCGACGCGCTTCGATTTCAAGGGTTCGGACGCGCGCATCGAGCACAAGGAAAAGGTGCTGACGCTCTATGCGGACGACGACTTCAAGCTCTCGCAGGTCACCGACATCCTGACCGGCAAGCTGACCAGGCGAGGTGTGGACATCCGCTCGCTCAAGTACGGCGACGTCGAAAAGGTCTCCGGCAACAAGGTCAAGCAATCGATCACCGTACGCACCGGCATCGAGCAGGAACTGTCGAAGAAGATCGTCCGCGCACTGAAGGACAGCAAGCTCAAGGTGCAGGCTTCGATCCAGGGCGACGCCGTACGTGTATCCAGCGCCAAACGCGACGAGCTGCAGAACGCGATCGCGCTGGTGAAGAAATCCGTCGATGACTTCCCGCTGCAGTTCAACAACTTCCGCGACTAGGCTTGCGCGACTGCCTGAGAGCTTCTGCCCGAACCACGATGTGGACGTCGTCGGGGATTCCGGGCAGACCGAAGGACATTCCGCAAGCGCTGCGCCGGAGGGTAGCGACGAAATCGCCGCCGCATGTCGGGCGCTTTCAGTCTCGAGTTGTCGTGGCAATTGAAACGCGTCGCCATCAATTGCACCGGCTGCGTCCTGCCGAGCAGCGTCAGTGCACCCGATACCGCGGCAACCCTGTCACCTTCGAACGTGAAGTTGTCGCCTATGATTGGACGGACGTTCGGGGACTCCTCCTTGCGCGACCGACTATTCGGGCAGTGTGTAGCGAGTATCGATGAGATTGCGTATGAGATTTCGGGACTCCGTGGGCAGCAGCGCTTGCCTCTGCTCGACGCGCTCGGCCTGGTCGGCGAGATAGCGGTCCTTGACGGCATCGCGAAACCATCGCGAGTAATCGCCTCGGTGCAGGTGATAGAGCCAGGTCTCTTCGTCGATGCCCTCCGCGATCTGCGAAAACAAAGCCAGGTTCTGAGCCCGCAAGTTGTGTCGATCGCCCGGCCCACGAAAAAAGAAACTTCGATAGCGCATATTGCCTTCCGCGTACTTCCGGCGATGGCGGATGCGATCGCGGCTGGGAGGAATGGCGTGCGCCAGGAACGCCGCGTCCTCACCGCCGGGGAACCAGAAGGCAATCTGTTCGTCCTCCCGCGACAGGCCATCCGGCCAGGTGAAGGCGTGCCCTGCGGCGCTGGCAAAACCGCGCAACGTCGTGTCGGGTGCTGGTCCAACCGCGATCACCAGATCGACCATCACAAGGATTGCGCGCGGCAGATGGTCGGGGTGAACCGTCACCAGCACGACCTCCCCGAGCTTCTGTGGCAGCGCCTGGGGAAGGTGTCCCCATTCGGCAGGCAGCAGATGATGCGCTTCGTCGAGCACGATCCAATGCGGCCGGCCGGTGCGGGTTCGCAGGGTGCTGAGGCTTGGCAGGAGCTGTCCGAAATACGCGGGTCGATCGGCGAGTGCTATTCCCAGCAGATTGATATTGAGATTGACCTTCGGATCTTCGAGGAGGGACAGCGCTTCGTTCAGGCTCACTGGATGACGTGCGCTGCCAAGCGTGATCACTTCCTGCAGCGTCCCGTAGTCACCCTCGGGGTCGACGATGCATACCTGGTAGGCATGCTCGATCAGACGTTCCACGATGCCCGCAGCGATCGTCGACTTGCCGCTCGCGGAGGGTCCGGCGATCAGGATATTCATGCCATACGGCGAGATCGTGACCGAAGCGCCGTCCGCGCGCGAGGCGATCGCGATCCGGCTCTTCGGCATCCTGCACTGCATTCCAGACAGATCATTGGCAATCAGATCTTCGATCAACTCGATCACGCCTCGCTCTGCCTCGCCCTGCGTCACAAAGGCGGCGAGTTGTCGAATGGGCGGCACGGCATTCGCTACCGCCACTGGGCACTCGCACCGCTGGAGAAAGGAGTGGTCGTTCTCGGCATCGCCGACGCCCACCACTTCATGGAAGGACAGGCCGAGTTGTCGCAGTGCGTAGTCGAGACCCGTCGACTTGTTCACACCCGCAGGCAGAACCATGACCGCCGACCTGTTGAAGACGATGAGCAGTTCCAGTCCCATTTCCTGGATCACCTGGAGCACCGTCGTGTGATGCGGCAGCCAGGTCGAAAGCATGACCTGTCCGACTTCGACTCGATCGACGCCAAGCTGCGCCAGTCGTTCGGTGAATGCCGGAGGAGGTCGGTCGCCGAGCAGCGTTGTCCGCCGCGTGTGCGGCGCGTAGACGACCGCTCCGTTTTCCACCACGACATAGTCGAAAAGGTGGACGTACGGGCAGATCGCCAGCAGGTCGTCGAGCCGCCTTCCCGTTACCAGTATCGTCCGGCGCCCGGACTTTCGCAGCCGCTTGATCGCCGCAGCCATGGTCGCCGACATTTCGCCGTCGGTGGCGAGCGTGCCGTCATAGTCGGTGGCCAGAGCCAGATAGCGCATGTCGAGGTCCAGGGATGCATTATCGCGAACCTCGATTCTGTCACCAAGCGCAACCGCCGACCTCCTCGACGGCCCGATTGCACCATTCCCGGGTCTCGCGCCGCCATGTTTCAGGCTGGAACAGGATCTCTTCCACGCGCAGGCGCCGGACCTGTCCGTCCGGGAAATCCCAATCGATCGCCTGCCCGACGGCAAGTCCGAGCAGCGCCGCACCGACCGGCGCCAACACCGAGATCTTTCCCTGATCGGCATCCGCATCTTCGGGAAAGACGAGTTGCACCTGCAGACATTCGCCGGAGTACTCGTCCCGATAGCGAAGCTGTGAATACATGGTCACGACACTCGATGCGATCGCATCACGCGACACGACCGTCGCGCGGTCCAGTTCCTTCCGCAATTGCGGATCGGGTCGCAATGCCATGAGGCGCGAAAAATCATCGTTGGTCATGAACAGCACTTGGGTCTGCACTCGAGCCTCCATTTCGCCGGTCGAATCCGGCATGCATCAGCAATGTTTCACTTGAACTCGAGGATAAGCGACGTCGAGGCCTTTGATAAGCGCGCGCACCCGAAAAACACTGTGGCTGCTTCGGACACAATCGGCACTTCCTGGTCATGCGCCAGTTGCAGTGCACGTCTTCGCTATCGACTCCTTCCCACTTCAACGCCGCTCAGGCCCTCGCCGAGCGCCAGGCAGAGCGATTGCCGCCTGGACGATCCGCGAGCCGCTGACCGTGCGCACGGTGAAGCGCAGACCCGCGACCTCCACTGCGTCACCCTCGACGGGTCCGAGCGGCAACCGGCTGCGGATGACCTCGTCGAGGGTCCGCCCGTGCAGCGCTGGATCGAGTGGAGCGCCACCATAGTGGGCGACGATTTCGTCGAGTTCGGCCGAGCCGTCGAGCACGAATTCGCCATGCGTCTTGCGCACGCGTGGCACCGCGGCACGTGCTGCACGGGAAAACCATCCGGCAATACGGTCGACCTGAGCCTCGGGTGCGACGAGGGTCACGACATCGCCGGCACGAAGCGCGCCGGCGGTCTCGATGTCGTATGCCTGTCCATCACGCAGCACACTTAGCAGCCGGGCAGGTGCCGGC
Organism: Burkholderiales bacterium; assembly: GCA_020853025.1. Classification (GTDB taxonomy): domain Bacteria; phylum Pseudomonadota; class Gammaproteobacteria; order Burkholderiales; family Casimicrobiaceae; genus VBCG01. Next base: position 119,516 of record JADYZP010000004.1, on the reverse strand, counting down.
AATTCGACCGACCCTGCGTCGCCCCCCTCCAGAGCGGCTTCCGGTTCCAGCCGGAATTGCGCCAGCTCGAGAGGCGGATCGGCGCTTCCTTCCAGATAGGACCGGGCCAGTGGTTCGGCGCGAGTCGGCAATGCGACCCGGAACAACCGTGCAGTCGGACCGATCGAGACGCCCTGGAACAACAGCGACGTGAGCACGACGACGAAGGCCACGTTGAACAGGAGACCCGCGCCTTCGAGCCCCGCCATCAGCGGAAACATTCCGAGTACGATCGGGACGGCACCTCGCAGTCCCATCCAGGCGATGAAGCCAACCTCGCGCCACGCAAAGCCGAGCGGCAGCAGGATCGCGCAGACGGCGGCAGGCCGGGCCACGAACATGAGGAAGGCCGAGACGGCGAGCGCCAGCCAGGCGACTTCCACGATATCGCCTGGCGCGACAAGCAGGCCGAGCAGAAGGAACATGCTCGACTGCGCGAGCCACGCCATGCCGTCCATTGCGCGCAGCACGTCCTCGCTGGTGCGCTGGCGACGGTTGCCTATGACCAGGCCGACGAGATATACGGCAAGAAAGCCGCTCCCGCCGACGAGATTGGTGATGCCGAAGATCGCAACCCCACCCGAGCTCAGGAGCAGCGCCTGCAGACCGCCGCCGACCCGTACGTGCCGCAGCACCTCGCTCAACAGGTATCCGAGCGCGATGCCCGCTATGGCGCCGATGCTGAATTGGACCGCGAGCGACCACGCCATATCGGCGACCAGCAGTTCGCCGCCCCGGGAAACGAGTTCGATCATCGTGACCGTCAGGAACACCGCCATCGGGTCGTTGATCCCCGACTCGATCTCCAGGGTCGTGGCGACGCGGTCGTTGAGCCTCGTTCCGCTGGCGCGCAGGAGCGCGAACACCGCCGCTGCGTCGGTCGATCCCACAATCGCCCCGAGCAGCAACCCGAACCGCCAGTTCACGTCGAGCACCCACGCTGCAAAGAGTCCCGTCAGGACCGCGGTGGCGACCACACCGACCGTGGCGAGTGCGAGAGACGGCCTGAGGGCGGCCTTGAACGACGTGAGCCGCGTTCGCAGACCCCCATCGAGCAGGATGATGGCGAGCGCCAGGTTCGCGACCAGAAAGCTCAAACGATAGTCATCGAAAACGATCCCGCCAGGCCCGTCCTCGCCCGCGAGCATGCCGACGACGAGGAAGACGAGCAGAAAGGGAATGCCCAGTCGCGACGAGAACGCGGCGAAAAAAATGCCGGCGAACATCACCGTCGCACCGATCAGCAGGAACTGGTTCAGGGTTTCCAAGGGCGTGGCGCGGCCGAGCTTTACGGATGTGAAGATCGAAAGCAGCCGTGGCGCAGTCGCGCGCGGCCGGAAAGACTCAGGCGGGCGGCCTGACCAGCAGAACGTCGGCAGGTGATTCCGTGGCCACGTGCTCGGTGACGCTGCCGAGAAACCCGATTTCCAGCCACGACTTGCCCTGGGTGCCGAGCGCGACGACGTCGACGTCCAACTCGGCAGCCCGCTCCCTGATTCGCGCCGGAGCATAGCCGTGCTGCACGCGAACCGACGCCGCACTGCCCTCGAGTCCGGTTTCGCGAACGAAGGCCTCGAGTTCCCGGAGCGCCTGGTCGCCGACTTGCCGCCGATAGTCGTCGATTATAGTCTGGTTCACTCCGACCGACGCGAGACGGCCGGTGAACGGCACCTCGAACGCGTGCAACACGTGAAACATTGCGCCCGGGAAGAAGCGCAAGGCCGCCTTTGCCGCGGCCGCCGACGCCACCGAGAAATCGGTAGCGACCAGCACCTGTTCATAACGATGCAGAGATGCTTGCCGTACCACGAGTACCGGCACCGTCGAGAAACGCTGGACGCGATGTGCTGTCGTGCCGGTGAACACATCGAGCACGAAATGCTCGCCGTGCGCCCCCACCACGACCAGGTCCGCATCGATCTCGATGGCACGAGCCGCGATCTTCTGGTGCGGCTTCCCCTCGATGAGCCGGGACTCGACCTGCAGCTCGAACTCGGCGTCTATCCGCTCCGCCGCCAGACGCAACTGATCCATCGCGTCGACACTCGTGCGCTTCCAATCGAATCCGAGTAGGCCCCGGAACGCCGGCCAGCTCGTCGAGTCTGGCTCGGGGGGCATGACGTGCACGAGCTCGAGACGTGCGTTTGCCGCGCGCGCGAGATGCGCCGCGCGCGATACCGCAATGGCGGCCGACCGCGAGAAGTCGGTGGCCGCGAGGATGGTCTTGTAGTCGGGCATGCCTATCGTGCGGCGCACGGTGGAGCAACTAGGATGCGCGAAGTTTAGCGCTTTCCGTCTCCCCCTCGACTGCGCGATCTTGAGCGAGCGACGGCTTCGGGTCGCGCCGCAGATCAATCGACACGACCACGGTCCCGCCGCCCGGCACGTGATCGACCTCGAAGCCGAGTTCGCGCGCAAGTCCGAGCATCCCGGCATTGGAGGGGGCCACGAGTCCGTACAGCAGCCGCACGCGGCGTGCCCGGCAGTAGGCGATGAGTTTCCTGAGCAGGGCTCGGCCCAGCCCCAGCCGCTGGACATCGCTACGCACGACGATCGAGAATTCGGAGCGGGAACCGTAGGGGTCCGCATGTGAGCGTACGTCGCCCACGATTTCCCAGCTCCCGCCGTCTACCTGCGTCGCGGCGACGAACGCCATTTCGCGATCGTAGTCGACATCGGTCATGCGGGCGAGCTCGGAACGGGGCACCTCACCCAGCGCACTGCCGAAACGGAAACGAAGATCTTCAGGCTCGACTCGGGAGAGAAAGTCGTCGTACCGGGCCTGGTCACGGTCATGAATCGGCCGCAGCGTCACTCGCCGGCCGGCGAGCACGATTTCCTCCGTCAACTCGCTCGGATAGGAGCGCCCGCCGATGCGGCCAAGCCCGAAGAGCGATGGCCGGGAATTGCGGACTTCACCGTGCCTTTCAAGACCCGAGGCACATTGATTGGGCGGACGGCAAAGCATCGGCACCTCTCGGTGCTCGGAAGCGGCAATCCTGGTATCACTTGGGGAGAGCATCTTCGGTTTCCTCCACGATGGCCTGCGGCGCACTCGATTGCGTCGAGCCCGGCGCTGCCGCGCACATGAGTTCGAGAATCTCGCGGTTGAGCTTGACGAAATGCCATTCCTCCAGCGCCTGCCTGCGTTCAACCAGAAGTTTAGTGTCCATATCCTACCCTCCGCATCCGGTGGAACATCCCTGCGTGCAGCGCGTAGGGTCACTGCGCCGACGCAAAAGCGGATTCCACACCCGGTCTAGACGACGGCGTGAAGCTCGGAGGTTCGAGAGCTGGAATTCGGCAGCGGCTCCTCTCGAACCTCGTCGTTCGCGTCGGCTTCGAACTGTTGGAGAACCTCCTCCACGCGCAGCCGGCGGGTCTCGCCGTTCGGAAAATTCCAGTCGATGGCGTGGCCGACCTCGAGCCCGAGCAGCGCCGCACCGACCGGAGCCAATACCGAGATCTTTCCATGCGCGACGTTCGCGTCTTCCGGATAGACAATCTGAATCTGCCGACTTACGCCGGCGGCCTCGTCCAGATAGCGAAGCTTCGAGTTCATGGCGACCACGCTCGACGGGATGGCCTCAGGTGGCACCACGATTGCGCGTTCCAGTTCCGCGCGCAACGACGGATGCGGCTGCAACGCCATGACGCGCACGAAATCCCCCTCGGTCAGGAACAAGTGGTGATGGTTCTGCATGATAGGCCTCCACGGCGCAGCAGGGACTCGACGTGAATCCCATGACCAGCTACATGGATGATGGGGGCCGCGGTCGCCTTTGATAAGCCGCGACCACCGAACAACACTGTTTCTGCGCGGACACGATGACTCCGATCCGCATGTGCACAGTTCAGGCGGAAGCCGCGTCTATCTTCTGCCGACTGCATCCGCGTCGGCGGCGCTCACGGCTTTGCTGCAGGCGAAATATCCGCCTGCTGTCCGGCCGCAACGTCGAATCGATCCCAATAGGGCTCCGGGCCGAAGCGCTCGAGGAGAAAGTCGATGAATGCCCTGACCTTGGCGGATAGATGGCGGGTGGGAAGGTAGACCGCGTAGACATCCTGTTCGGGGAGGGTGTAATCCGACAATGCGGTACGCAATCGACCCGCCTGCAGGTCGCGGCCGACAATGAACGTGGGCAGGATGGCAATGCCCAACCCTCCCAATACTGCCTGCGACAAGGCTTCGTCGTCGTTGAGCCTCAGATTGCCCGACACGGGCACTGAAAGGGCCCCTTCGGGCCCTCGCAGGCGCCAAAGGTCTTTTGGATGCATATAGGTATACGTGAGACAGTTGTGGTCTGCGAGATCCGCGGCCTTTTGCGGCACACCGCGGCGCGCGAAATACTCGGCAGCGCCGCAAATCCTGCGATGAATGGGCGCCAGCTTGCGCGCGACGATGTTGAGGCCAGGATCCTTGGCAATGCGTATGGCCACGTCGTAGCCCTCGTCGGCCAGGTCGACAAAGCGGTCGTTGATCGTCATGTCGATCTTGACTTCCGGAAAACGTGACAGAAAGTCGCCGAGCAGCGGCGCGACATGCAGGGTGCCAAAGGCGACCGAGGCGCTGATCTTGAGCACGCCGCGCGGTTCCGAATGCAATCGACTCACGGCAAGCTTGGCCTCTTCCATGGCTTCGACAATGCGCGCGCAGTGATCGTAGAATGCCGCGCCGGCCTCGGTGGGGCTCATTTGACGCGTCGTGCGATTCAACAATCTGGCGCCAAGGGATTTCTCCAGCCGCGCCACCAACTTGCTGACGCTCGACTTCGACAGACCAAGCTCTCGCGCGGCACCGGAAAGACTTTTCTGCTCCACTACCTTTGCGAATACGGCCATGGCGGTCAGGTTATCCATCCGACGTCCTCGTTGTTGTTGCCTGGAGAGAAACGGTGTTTTGCACGACCCGTGGCTACTCAACGCCCATCTGCGGGAATAACATGCGGATAGCGTTCGGCTCTTGCAGTCTGCAACTTTATGCCATCGATGGCAGGAGCTTGTCCCGAATGAGTCGACTCCCCATGTATACGAAGTATGGTGGATAGGCTCGAAGCGCCACGAGAATCGTCGCTCCCAGGTTCAGCGAAGTCCATTCAAAGGCCCACAGCCATGTCAAACGATCGTTCGATCTTCATTACCAACAGCGATTTCGCTCGCCTGCGCCAACTCAGCAGTCACCCCTCGCTGGCAACGGAGCTCGACCGCTCGGTCGTCATCGATTCTCGCCGAATTCCGGCTACCGTGGTGACCATGAATTCACGGGTTCGCTTCGAGGATCAGAGCACGGGCGTGATTCGCGATGTCACCATCGTGTTCCCCGACCAGGCGGACGCCTCGCGTGGCAGGGTTTCCGTGCTGGCGCCGATCGGCACCGCTTTGCTGGGTCTGTCGGAGGGCGAATCCATTTTGTGGCCGTTCCCCGACGGCTCTACGCGGAACCTTCGTGTCGTGCAACTGCTCTACCAGCCGGAACAAGACGAAGCAGCGGAGCCCGGCGCGCGTAGCGCATAGGCGAGCACGATACGACTCAGCGAGCGACCAGCGCTGCGATCCGCGTGCGCAACACGGGTAGGAGGTCCTGTTCAAACCACGGGTGGCGCTTGAACCAGGGTTGGTTGCGCGGCGACGGATGCGGCAGCGGAATGTAGTCAGGAGCATAGTCCCGCCAGGCCCGCGTGGTCTCGGCCAGCGAGTGTTTGCGACCACCGCCCAGAAAATGCTGCTGCGCATACGTTCCGATCAGCAACGTCAGTTCGCGCCGCGGCAATTTTTCCAGTAGGCGGTCGAGCCATAGCTCGCTGCATTCGCGTCGCGGCGCCTTGTCGCCGCCGTCGCCTCGACCCGGATAGCAATAACCCATCGGAATGATGGCGATGCGCGAGTCGTCATAGAACGTTGCCTCGTCCACGCCCATCCATTCGCGCAATCGCGCGCCGCTTGGATCGTCCCAAGGAATGCCGGTCGTATGCACGCGCAGGCCGGGCGCCTGCCCGACGATCAGAATGCGGGCTGCTGCATGCGCGCGCAGCACCGGACGAGGTCCGAGCGGCAGCTGATCCGCGCAGGCGCGGCACGCGCGCACAGCCACGAGCAGATCCTCGAGCGAGCGGTGTTCGGTTCGCGGCAGAAGTTGGCTCGCGGCCAGGCTTGGCGCACGCCCGCGCGGGGCGCGCGAATCCCCCATGGAGAGAGCCCTCTCTACGCCAGGTCCGCCATCAGCGCCGCCCGCGTGTCGGCGCCGACCGTTGGGATCTGCGCCTGGTACTCCGGGTGGTCGACGCCGACGCCCAGCGTTCCGCCGCGCTTCAACGCAGCGACCATGTCCGGCGCCAGCTCGAAGCGGAGGAAATGGACGGCCGAGGTCTTCTCCTCGTTCTCGCGTTCGAGGTCCTCGTCGGCGATCGCGTACACCTTTGCGCAGCCTTCGGCTTGGACCCACACACGGTCCTCGATGCCCTTCAACCTGGCAAGTGCGCGCTTGCGCTCTTCGACGTCCTCGTACTCGAGCATCATCGTCGCCTTGAAGTTCGAGCCGTCGGGGACGAGCGGGTTGTAGACGTCGAGCTCGTCCTGGATCGCGGCCTCCTCGAAGGCCTTCTCGATGCGCAGCATCTCCTGGATCTGGTAGCGCAGCGTCAGCTCGTCTTCGAAAATCAGCATCAGGTGCGCGCCCAGGTGGACGGTGCGCGGGCGCTTGTGCTCGAGCACGCGCGCGCGGAACTGCTGCCTCGCCTTCGCGTAGGCTTCGAGCGTCATCAGGCTTTCACGGGTGATCTTGTTGGGTGCGGTCATGCGTGCAGTCGTCATCATTCGATTCCGTAGGCGATGCGCAGCAGCGTCAGAGGGTGCTCCTTGCGCGCGCGCGACGGACCGCTTTTTTCCTCGATGCCCTGCAGGATGCGGCGGCCCGCGATCGGGCAGTCGGAGGAGAGGTAGTCGGGATCGGTGTCGCCCATGCGGGCGAAGACAGGCTTGCCGATGCGCATCGACTCGGCGAAGAACTCGACCTTCACACCCCAGGTACCGTCGTGTCCGGCGCAGCGCTCGACGGTGTTGATCTCGGTGTCCGGCACCCACTGCAGTGCCTCGCGCGTCTTCTGGCCGACGTTCTGCACGCGCGCGTGGCAGGGAATGTGGTAGCTGACCTTGCCCAGCGGCTGCGTGAAGTCGCGCTTGATGAACCCGTCGCGGTCGCGCTCGACGAAGTACTCGAAGGGATCGAACATCGCCGCGGCGACCGCCTTCACGTCGGCGTCGTCGGGGAAGAGCAACGGCAGCTCGTGTTTGAACATCAGCGTGCACGACGGTACCGGCGTCACGATCGCCCAGCCGTCGCGCGCCAGCGCGACGAGTGGCGGGATATTGACGTTCTTCAGCCGCTCGACCGACTCGAGATCGCCGAGCTCCAGCTTGGGCATGCCGCAGCACGCTTCCTTTTCCGCGAAACGATACGGAATCTCGTTGTGCGCGAGCAGCTTCAGCAGATCGTACCCGATGCCGGGTTCGTTGTAGTTGACGTAGCAGGTGGCGAAGACGACAACCTTGCCGGGCGTGCGCTGCCCGTCGCGCACCGGCCATGCCACGCTCGATTCGAAGCTCTTGCGCAGCGAATGCGCGGCGTAGGGCGGGAGCTGCGCGCCGGCGGCCACTCCGAGCGTCTTCTCCATCACCTTGCGCACCGCAGGCGTCGTGTTCGCCTTGTTGACCATCTGCACGACGACCGGAATCGTTGCCAGCTTGCCCAGGCGGTCGGTGCCGGTCAGCAACTTGTCGCGAAAACGGGCGCCGACATCGCGGAACTTGACCGCCTTCGCACGCAGCATCAGGTGCGGGAAGTCGACATTCCACGGATGCGGCGGCACGTACGGACACTTGGTCATGTAGCAGATGTCGCACAGGTAGCACTGGTCGACGACACGGCCGTAGTCCGCCTTCGCCACCCCGTCGACCTCTCCGGTCTTGGACTCGTCGATCAGGTCGAACAGCGTCGGAAACGCGCCGCAAAGGCTCACGCAGCGGCGGCAGCCGTGGCAGATGTCGTAGACACGCTCCAGCTCGCCGTCGAGCGCCGCGTGGTCGTAGAACTCCGGATTGCGCCAGTCGAGCGGATGGCGCGTGGGGGCTTCGAGATTGCCTTCGCGAGTGGTCATGCCGCTACGGGGTCCTGGTCAGCGTGGGTGTTTGAGCGTTCAAACGAGGGCATGCAGCTTCGGGCGCCGGGCGCCGCGCATTGCGCGGCGCCCGACTCATGCCGCAGGCGGTCAGTCCGCCAGTGCGTCCAGCGCCTTCTGGAAACGGTTCGCGTGCGACCGCTCGGCCTTGGCCAGCGTCTCGAACCAGTCGGCGATTTCCTCGAAGCCCTCCTGGCGCGCCGACTTCGACATTCCCGGATACATGTCGGTGTATTCGTAGGTCTCGCCGGCGACGGCGGACTTCAGATTGTCGCGGCTGGAGCCGATCGGCAGGTCAGTCGCCGGATCGCCCACCTGCGCCAGGTAGTCGAGGTGGCCGTGCGCATGCCCGGTCTCGCCCTCGGCCGTCGACCGGAACAGCGCGGCGACATCGTTCTGGCCTTCGACGTCCGCCTTGCTTGCGAAATAAAGGTAGCGGCGGTTCGCCTGCGATTCGCCGGCGAACGCGGCTTTCAGGTTTTCGTGGGTCTTGGTGTCTTTCAGGCTCTTCATCGTGATCTCCTCTTGAATTGCAACGGAACCGCTGGTTCGATCGCCCGCGCGTGCCGACGATGAACCCATTCTGCGCGAACGGGCGGGCGGCGTCTAATTGATTATGCCAATGTCCACGATAGGCTGAGTCGATCGCAGGCAGACACCGGATCGCCGCAGGCCTCTGGCTCGGACCGGCGGCTGTTCGCCTGTGATTTCGACTCCTTGCTGGCGGGCGAATGGCTTCGGGGTTCGAGTCGCCTGCGCCCACCGCTGCTGCGCGAAGTGCTAGTCGATCCGCTCGTACGCCGGCAGCGTCAGGAATTCGACGAAAGTATCGTCGTCGACCAGGTCCGCGAATATCTTCGCGGCGTCATCGTACATGCCGTCGCCGTACGCCACGCCCAGCAGGTCGCGGATCTTGCGCATTTCTTCCGGGATCATCGCCGCGACCATTTCGCGGGTCACCTTGCGGCCGTCGTCGAACACACCCTTCGGCGAGCGCATCCATTGCCAGACCTGCGAGCGCGAAATCTCGGCGGTCGCCGCGTCTTCCATCAGGTTGAAGATCGGTACCGCGCCCTGCCCGGCCAGCCACGCACCGATGTACTGGATGGCAACGTTGATGTTGAGGCGCAGCCCGGCTTCGGTGATCGGCTGCTCGGGTTCGAAACGCAGCAGGTCGGCGGCAGTCACCTTCACGTCGTCGCGCTTCTTGCTCGCGATCTGGTTGGGCCCGGGCATCAGCCGGTTGAAGGCCTCCAGCGCGACCGGCACCAGGCCCGGATGCGCGACCCAGGTGCCGTCGTGCCCGTAGGTCGCTTCGCGCTCCTTGTCGATCTTGACCTTGGCGAAGGCTTCCGCGTTCGCGCGCTCGTCGTTCTTCACCGGAATCTGTGCCGCCATTCCGCCCATCGCGTGGATGTTGCGTCGATGGCAGGTCTTGACCAGCAGTTCCGCGTAGCTTTTCATGAAATGCGTGGTCATCGTCACCAGCGCGCGGTCGGCCAGGCAAAAGTCGTGGTTGCTGCGGAATTTCTTGATGCAGCTGAAAATGTAGTCCCAGCGCCCGGCGTTGAGCCCCGCCGAATGCTCGCGCAGTTCGTAGAGAATCTCGTCCATCTCGAAGGCGGCGACGATGGTCTCGATCAGTACGGTCGCCTTGATCGATCCCTGCGGTACGCCCAGGTCCTGCTGCGCCATCACGAAGATGTCGTTCCACAGCCGCGCCTCGAGGTGGCTCTCGAGCTTGGGCAGGTAGAAGTACGGCCCGCTGCCGCGCGCGACGAGTTCCTTCGCGTTGTGGAATGCGTAGAGCGCGAAATCGAAAATGCCGCCGGAGATCGGCGAGCCGTCGACGCTCACGTGCTTCTCGGGAAGATGCCAGCCGCGCGGACGCACGAACAAGGTCGCGGTCTTCTCGCCCAGCTTGTAGGCCTTGCCTTCCGGCGACACGAAGTCGATGCTGCGGCGGATCGCGTCGCGCAGGTTGATGTGGCCCTGGATGTTGTTGTCCCAGCGCGGCGTGTTGGCGTCCTCGAAGTCCGCCATGAACACGCTGGCGCCGGAGTTCAGCGCGTTGATGATCATCTTGCGGTCGACCGGCCCGGTGATCTCGACGCGGCGGTCCTGGATATCCGCCGGGACCGGCGCGCAGGTCCATCCGCCTTCGCGGACCGCGCGCGTCTCCGGCAGGAAGTCCGGCAGCTTGCCGGCGTCGAACTCGGCCTGGCGCTGCGCGCGCTTGGCGAGAAGCTCTTCGCGGCGGCCGCCGAAGGCGCGTTGCAGCTTGGCGGCGAAGGCGACGGCGTCCGGCGTCAGGATCTGCCCGTACCCGGGGGTGATGCGACCGGTGATCTCGACACCGGGACCGAAGCTGGACGTGCTCATCGCGTGGCCTCGCAATTCAGAAAGTTGCGGCCGCCGGGCGGGGCCAGGCGAACGTGAAAGTCGTTTTCACAAACGTAAATTGTACCGCCGACGCCGGGGGCAGCGCAAACCGTATACCGAGCGATGCATCTCGCGACAGGCGCACGTCGCGCGCCACGCGTACGGATACGTACGAGGGCGCCGTGGCGCCATCGGTCGCCAAAGAGGCTTGCCCGGCGACAGCGGCCGGCGCCGCCGTCAGGCCGCTGCCGATTGCGTGGCCGGCAGGCTCAGCGCACCACTGCGCAGGCCGCGATTGATCGCGCTGACCAGCGCGCGCAGCGTCGCCGTCACGATGTTGGCGTCGCGGCCAACGCCGTAGATCGTGCGGTCGCTGCCGATGCGCAGCTGCACGTAGGCGACCGCGGTCGCGTCCTCGCCGGCGCCGATCGCGTGCTCGTGGTAGTTGATGACGTGGATGGGCAGATCGAGGCCGCTGCGCACCGCGGCGACGAAGGCGTCGACCGGCCCGTTGCCGGCGCCGTGCATCACCGTCTCGACGCCGTCGATGCACAGATGCGCTGCCAGGTGCTCGACGGTGCCGTCGGTGCCGTTATGCTGCGCGCGATGTCCGGTGTAGGTCACCGGCTGCGTCGCGGACAGGTATTCGCGCTCGAAGGCCGCGTGGATCTGCGTTGCCGTGAGCTCCTTGCCGGTGGCGTCGGTCATCATCTGGATCACCTGGCTGAACTCGATCTGCAGCAGGCGCGGCAGCGCGAGCCCGTAATCGCGTTCGAGCAGGTAGGCGATGCCGCCCTTGCCCGATTGGCTGTTGACGCGGATCACCGCCTCGTAGCTGCGGCCGAGGTCGGCTGGGTCGATCGGCAGGTACGGCACGTCCCAGACGGCGTTGCCGCGCTCGAGCTCGATGGCACGCGCGGTGAGTCCCTTCTTGATCGCGTCCTGGTGCGAGCCGGAGAACGCCGTGAACACGAGTTCGCCGCCGTACGGATGCCGGGGATGCACGGGCAGCTGGTTGCAGTATTCGACGGTGCGGATCACCTCGCCGACGTCTGAGAAGTCGATGCCCGGATCGACGCCCTGCGTCAGCAGGTTGAGCCCGAGCGTGACGAGACACACGTTCCCGGTGCGCTCGCCGTTGCCGAACAGGCACCCCTCGACGCGCTGCGCTCCTGCCATCAGCGCGAGCTCGGTCGCGGCGACGCCGCAGCCGCGGTCGTTGTGCGGGTGCACCGAGAGCACGATGCTGTCGCGCCGCGCGAGGTTGCGGCTCATCCACTCGATCTGGTCGGCGTAGACGTTGGGCGTGGTCATCTCGACCGTCGACGGCAGGTTGACGATGACCTTGCGCTTGGACGTGGGCTGCCAAACGTCGAGCACCGCGTCGCACATCTCCTTCGCGAAGTCGAGCTCGGTGCCGGTGAAGCTCTCCGGCGAGTACTGGAACGTCCACTCGGTATCCGGCCACCTCGTTGCGCACTCCTGCATGTGGCGGGCGCCGTCGACCGCGATCTCCCGGATGCCGGCGCGATCCATGCCGAACACGACGCGCCGCTGCGTCGGCGACGTCGAGTTGTACAGATGGACGATCGCACGCCTCGCGCCGCGCAGCGCCTCGAAGGTGCGCTCGATCAGTGGCGCGCGCGCCTGGGTCAGCACCTGCACGTTGACGTCGTCGGGAATGAGGCGCTCATCGATGAGCTTGCGGACGAAATCAAAGTCGGTCTGCGACGCCGCCGGGAAGCCGATTTCGATCTCCTTGTAGCCCATCTTCACCAGCAGCCGGAACATCCGCATCTTGCGCTCGGCGTCCATCGGCTCGATCAGCGCCTGGTTGCCGTCGCGCAGGTCCACGCTGCACCACATGGGTGGGCTGGTGATCACCCGCGACGGCCACATGCGGTCGGCAAGCGCGATCGGCGCGAAAGGCGGGTATTTGACGGAAGGATCGATGTTCATAGCGGCTTCCTTTCGCGGCGCCAGAGGTCAAGCCGCGTGGGGCATGGAACTTGGCCATCCGGTTCTGCTGGATGGCGCGGGCACTGCTCGAATTGGGGAGGTGGTTTTATGTGCGCGCGGGGCGCAGCAGCAGTCCGCCGGAAAGCAGCGCGAATGCGGACAGCAAAAGCGTCCGGGCGCCGATGGCGGATGGGGGAAAGCTGCTCATGCGTGAACCTTAACCGAAATGCGGCACCGCCGCAAGAGGGAGGGGCCGCTCGCTTCGCCGGTGATGGCATAATGCGGCGCCACCGGGAATCGGAAGCCCCGGCTCGCGTTCGCCGACCTTCGCGTCTTGATCATGCCGCCCGCGCCCGCCCCGGCCCTGCGCCAACCCGCCGGAAGGGACGGAATGCGGCGGGCGATCCTGGCCGACGGCGCCGCCCTCGCCGCCTGCGTCGTCGCAGCGGGCGGCATCGGCCTGCTGCTCGGACAGGACAGCAACTGGGACCTGCGCAACTACCACCACTACAACCCCTGGGCGTGGTGGAACGGACGGATCTTCGATCGCGACGTCGCGCCCGCGCAGCTGCAGACGTTCCACAATCCGCTGCCCGACCTGCCCTTCTACGCGATGGTCGCCGCCGATTGGCCACCGCGCGCGATAGCGTTCGTGCTCGCGGCTCCCGCGGGATTCGCGGCGTTCTTTCTCGCCAAGCTGCTGCCGCTGCTGTTCTCCGGCCTGCCGCGCCGCGATTGCGTCGTGGCCGTGGTGGCGGCCTTCGCCGTTGGCGTCACGTCGGCGATGGGCGTTGCGACGCTCGGCACGACGATGAACGAGTGGCCGCTCGCGGCGCTCACCATCGCCGCGCTCTGGCTGCTCGCCCGCGCACTGGTCGCCGGCGCCGATCGCCCGCTGCGATGGACGGTCCCGGCCACCGCCGGAATGCTGTGCGGCGTCGCGTCGGGCGCCAAGCTGACGGCCGCCACCTTCGCGGTGGCGCTGTGTGTCGCGCTGGCACTGCGCGGTCCGTACTCGGCCGCCGCGCTGCGCCGGTCACTGCGCGACGCGCTGATCTTCGGTCTCGCGGTGCTGGCCGGACTCGCGCTTGCCTACGGACCATGGGGCTACCAGCTGTGGCTTCACTACGCGAGCCCGGTCTTTCCCTACGGCAACGAATGGATCGACTCGCCCTGGTGGTCGAAAGCGCCGATCATCGGCCGGCGCTTCGGGCCGCATACGCTCGAGGCGTGGCTGCGGTTCCCGTTCGATCTGCTGCAGCCGCCACCCTTTTTCGCGACCGAGGTTCGCTATCGCGATGCACGGATGCCTGTGCTGTACGCCCTGGCGCTGGCCGCCGGCATCGCCTGGCTCGCCAGGCGCGCCTTCGGCCCCCGCGGCCTGCCGCCGATCGCGGATCCGGGCGCCGATCGAGCATGGCGTGTGATCGGGATCTTCTTCATTGTTTCCTTCCTGCTCTGGACGGCGCAGCATTCCAACTACCGCTACCTGGTCACGCTCGACCTCCTCTCCGGCGCACTGATCGTCGCGCTGATTCGTCGCGTTTTCCCGGCGCGACACGCAGGCGCGATCGTCGCCACGGTCGCCACCGTGCTGGTCCTTTCCACGGGCCATGCGTCGTGGGGACGGATCGGCTTCGGCAGCCGCTGGTTCGACGTCCGGCTCCCCGAGCTCGAACCGGATGCGCTGGTCGTGCTCGCGAACGACGAGCCGATGGCCTACGCGCTGCCGCTTATCGTTCCCGCGCCTGCGCGCAGCGTCGGCATCGCAAACAACATCGTCGAGGCGCGGCGCAGGACCCGGCTCGACGACGAGGTCGTCCGCATCATCCGGGACCACGACGGCCCGATCTACTCGCTGTCGACTTCTCCACGAACCGCCGTCGAGACGCTGCGCGCCCGCGGACTGGCCAAGCTCAGCGGAACCTGCGTGGCGGTGCCGACCAACATGGCGGCGACGCCACTCGAGCTGTGCCGCGTCGGGCGCATCGCGAACGGAGCGGGAGCGCGATGAACGACCCTTCCGCCCGCCCGCTTCCGAGTCGCCTGCTGCTCCTGCTTCTGGTCCTGCTCGCCGTCCACGCAGCGATCCTGGTCTGGGCGGCCGCCGGTCCCCTCGCCATCTACCGGGAGGACCACCGATGGAGCGAATTCGCGCTGGTCACCTTCGTTTCGCTGGCCGCATGCTGCGGCGCGCTGGCGTGGTTCGGACAGCGCACGCGGATGATCGCGATGGCGGCGTCGGTGGCAGCCGCGGCCGCGCTGCTGACCCCGGGAGCCGTGGCCGTCGTAGCGCTGGCCATGCTGAACGCGCACGTCGTCGGCACGCGGCTCCTTCGCTTCGCGGGCGTTCCCGGCGGCCGGGACGCACCGCTGCCGTGGACGATCCCGGTGCTCGTCGGCTGCGCGGTCTGGATCGGACTGCTCGCCTCCGCCGGTTCGTTCAAGATCCACTACGCACCGGTCTATGCGCTTCTGCTGCTGGGACCGCTCGCCTACGGATGGCCCGACACGATGGCCGCGTTCGCGCGGCTTGGCAGCTTCATGTCGGCGCGGGATTCGTTTTCGGGAACCGAGCGCGGATGGATCGCGCTTCTGCTGACCATGCTGCTGCTGCACCTTTTCATCGTCGCGCGGCCCGAGGTCGGCTACGACGCCAGCACGATGCACCTGCAGTTCGCCGCGCTGGTGAACGACGCCCATCGCTGGCGATTCGACGTCGGACGCTACGCGTGGGCGGTGATGCCGTTGGGCGCGGATTGGGCCTATGCCGCCGCCTATGTGGTCGGAGGAGAGAACGCCGCGCGCGCAGCGAATCTCGCCTTCGGCATCCTGGCCGCTGCGCTCGTCTACCAGCTCGTCCGCCGCCACGCTCGCAGCGAACTGGCGCTGGCCAGCGTCTGCATGCTGGTGTCGATCCCGATCGCCTTCGCCGAGACCGGGTCGCTGTACGTGGAGAATCTGTGGTCGGCATTCCTGCTGGCGGCAGTACTGGTCACGCTGCGGCTGCGCGAAGGCATGCTGGGCTGGAGCGCCGGCTGGCCGCTGCTTGCGCTGCTCGCGGCCGGCGCGATGCAGTCCAAGGTGATCGGAGTGCTGTGGCTGGGTCCCTTGCTGGCCTACGCGCTGCTGGTCTGCAGCCGCCGGCCGCCGCCGCGCATGCCCGGCGCCCGGGGCATGCTGCTCGTCGCGATCGCCGCGACGATTGCCGCCTGGCCCTACGTCAACGCCTGGCTGCGCACCGGCAACCCGGTATTCCCGTTCATGAACTCCGTCTTTCGTTCGCCGCTCGCCGACACGGCGACCTCGTTCACCAATCCGGTCTACGCCATCCCGCTGCGGCCGTGGAGCCTCTACGAGGTGCTGACCGACGGCCACCGCTTCATCGAGGGCGCGAACGGCGCCGCCGGCTTTCACTGGCTACTGCTGATCGCGCTGATCGTCGTCGCGGCGCTGCGGCGCCGCCACGCCGACTTCTGGGTGTGCGCTGCGCTGGCCGCGATCTTCTTCGTCGCCGTCTATTCGCAGCAGGCGTACCTGCGTTACCTGTTCCCGGCCTTCATGCTGCTCGCGGTGCTCGGCGGGTGGGCCGCGACCGAGCTGGGCGAGCGACTCCCGACGCGCATCGCAATGCTCGTCGCCGGCGGCCTGCTCTGCGTGCTGCACGTCAGGCTCATGCACACCGGCGCCTGGGCCAACGCGCAGCTTTGCATCGGCTGCGCCTTCGACGCGGAGAAGCGCAGGGAATTCGCCTCGAGTTACATGGGCGACCGCATCGTGGCCGACTACCTGAATCGCACGCTGCCCGACGCCCGCGTCGGATTCCTGATGCTGAACGGTCCCAGCCCGGCCGGCTATGTCGGCTACTCGCGCGCAGCCAACTGGCACGACAACACCTTCTTCCAGGGCGTGGCGGCCGCCGACAGCGCCGCGGACATCGACACGCTCGTCCAACGCTACGGCTTGACGCACATCGTGTACCGCACCGCGAACGCGCAGATGGACACGCCCGCCGTCCGCGAATTCCGCCAGTCCCGACTGACGCCCCTGTGGAGGTTCCAGGATTTCGTCGTCGCGACCATCGACCCGCGACGCTGAGTCGCTACGCGAGCCGCTGCAGCGGCTCGCGCGGGACGTTGCCGATGTCGTAGTGCAGCACCGCCAGCAGGAGCTGGATCGCCACCAGCACCGGCAGCGCGGCGAGCATCACCGTTCCCGACGTCGCCGGCAACCCCGTCGCATTCGACTCGATCCACTTGGCGGCGCCGAAAGCGGCGCCTGCGACACCCAGCACGACCGCGAGCAGGAACTGGACCGTCGCCGCGTTGAAGTCGCGCAGGAAATACGAGTAGAACATCCTCTTCGCCGCCGCGCGCAGGTACTTGAAGGGAAACGCCATGACGACGCGCCCGATACGCAGGCTGCTCGTCTCGTCCTCGTACTTCGCCGGCATCGGCACGTCGTGGACGACGGCACGAATCGTGTACAGACGGAAGAGCATGTCGGACTCGAAGAAGTAGCCGTGGTCGAGCTTGTCGAGCGGAAGCCTCGACAGCGCCGTGCGGTGGATCGCCGTGTATCCGTTGGTGGGGTCCATGACGTCCCAGTAGCCGCTGGCGACCTTGTTGACCAGCGAAAGCGCCGAATTTCCGAAAAGACGCATCCAGGGCATCGCACGCAGCAGCTCGAGGTCGTAGAAGCGGTTGCCCTTCGCATAGTCGGCGCGGCCCGTCACGATCGGCCGGATCATCGTCGGCAGAAACGCGGGATCCATCTGCCCGTCGCCGTCGACCTTGACGACGATGTCGGCGTCGCTGGAGAGCGCCGCTCGGTAGCCGGTCACCATCGCCGCGCCGACGCCGCCATTGACCCGATGGCGCAGGACGCTGACGCGGGGATCGGTGGATTCGCGTTCGACCAGGTCGCCAGTGCGCTCGGGGCAGGCGTCGTCGACGACGAAGATGCGCGCGACCTCCGGGCCGATGCGCGCGAGCACGTCCATGATCTGCCGGCTGACGCGAAAGCTCGGAACGACGACGGCGATGCGCGGGGCGGTCGCGACTGCCATGTCAGCGCCGCCAGGCCGGCCCGCGGCACCCGCCCGGGCTCCACGGAGTCGGCGGGCACCAAGCGCCCGTCATCAGCGCACCGCGACGACGACGCCGACGACGATGATCGCACCGCCGATCAGCGTATTCGCGCCGATGCGTTCGCCGAGGACGAAGTACGCGAGCAGCGGAACGATCAGGAACGCCAGCGAAAAAAGCGCATAGGCCACCGAAAGCGGCACCGTGCGCAGCACGTAGACCCACAGCAACGTGGCGAAGCCGTACACGGCGAGCGCCACCAGCATCACCGGCGAGAGAAATCCGGCGATCGTCGCCCACGACCAACCGTCGATCTTCCATTGCGCCGCGGCGGCCTTGAACAGCAACTGGCCGACCGCGATCAGCAGCACACAGAACAAGGTCAGCAGGATCGAATGGATCGGCATTTGTCAGCGCGCGGGGTCGGGGTGGCCGGTCGCAACCGCCGCTTGCAATGCGGCGGCGCCGGATCCGCGGCCGAAAGGTAATCGCGTTCAGCCGGCATGGCAAGCACCCGGCCGGGCCGCATGCGCGCCGGCGGCGAGGTAGGCGAGGCGCTTCGCCTCGCGCCGGCCGCGCGCGACGCTGTCGAGAATCAGCCCGCAGACGAGCGACAGCGACGCGAGCAGCATGAGCCCGGTCGCCAGCACCGCGGAAGGAAGCCGCGGGACGAGACCGGTGCGCAGGAACTCGACGACCACCTCGCTGCCGAGCGCCAAGCCGACGACCGCGAACAGCGCGGCGAACCCGCCGAAGAACGGCAGCGGACGCACGTCTCGGAACAGCCGCGCCATCGTGCCGAGGATGCGCAGCCCGTCGCCGTAGGTGGCGAGCTTGGAGGACGAGCCGGCCCGACGCTCGAAGTAACGGGTCACGACTTCGGCTGTGGGCACGCGCAGGTCCAGTGCGTGCACGGTCAGTTCGGTCTCGATCTCGAAGCCGCGCGCCTCCGCGGGAAACGACTTCACAAAGCGGCGCGACATGACGCGGTAGCCGGAGAACATGTCGGTCGGACGCTGGCCGAACAAGAACCCAAGCAATGCGTTGAACATGCGATTGCCGAACTGATGACCGCGGCGGTACGCGGCATCGCGGTCGCCGTGATCGCGCACGCCGGTGACGACGTCGAGGTCGTCGCGTCGAAGGCGCTCGACCATCTCCGGCGCTCGCGTCGCGTCGTAAGTCGCATCGCCGTCGGTGACGACGTAGGTGTCGGCGTCGATTTCGGCGAACATCCGGCGCATGACGCCACCCTTGCCCCGACGCTCCTCGCGGCGGACGACCGCGCCGGCCGCGCGCGCGACGTCACCGGTGCCGTCGGTCGAGCGGTTGTCGTATACGTAGACGGCGCAGCCGGGCAGCGCCGCCCTGAAATCGGTGACGACCTTCGCCACGGTCAGCGCTTCGTTGTAGCAGGGCACGAGCACCGCCACGCGAGGCGGCGGCACGAACGACGCGGCACTCAACGCGAGCCTCCGGCGCGGCGCCGGCGCAGGTACAACCACGCCGAGACGACGTAACCGGAAACCGAGTAGGCGACGAAACCGCCGAACAGCACCAGTGCCGGCTGCAACGCCGTCAGGGCAACGATGACGACGGCGAGCAGTACGACAAAGAACGGAACGCTCTTGCGCAGGTTGATCGACTTGAAGCTGTAGTACTTGAGATTGCTGACCATCGTCAGGCCGGCGAAGACGGTCACGAACACGGCCCAGGCGCGGATCGACGCCGGATCGATGTCGTAGTCGTCGGCGATCCAGATGCAGCCGGCGACCAGTGCTGCCGCCGCGGGACTGGGAAGACCCTGGAACCAGCGCTTGTCGGCGACGTCGAGCATCACGTTGAAGCGCGCCAGACGCAGCGCCGCGCATGCGCAATAGAGAAACGCTGCGATCCAGCCCAGCTTGCCGACGTCGCGCAGCACCCACTCGTACATGACCAGTGCCGGTGCCGCGCCGAACGACACCATATCGGAGAGACTGTCGAACTCCGCGCCGAAAGCACTCTGCGTCTTGGTCATCCGTGCGACGCGACCGTCAAGACTGTCCAGAAGCATCGCCACGAAGATCCCGATCGCCGCCAGATCGAAGTTCAAATTCATCGCCTGCACGATCGCGTAGAAGCCGGCGAACAGGTTGGCGAGCGTGAACAGGTTGGGCAGGATGTAGATCCCGCGGCGGCGGACGCGGTTCTTGAGCGCCGCGCGTTCCTGGTCGTAGTCGAGCATGTCGGCGGGAGTGGAGCGCTAGGGCAGGTCGGCGAGGATGGTCTCGGTTGCAGCGACCTTGTCGCCGACGGCTACCCGAGGTGTGGCCGTTGGGTCCACGTAGACGTCGAGCCGAGAACCGAAACGGATGAAGCCGTAGCGCTGGCCACGGCGCAGCGCGGCACCCGGCTCGACGTAGCAGAGTATGCGCCGCGCGATGAGACCGGCGATCTGCACGCAAGTGACGTCCTGCCCGGATTGCGTGCGCAGTTGCAGCGCGTTGCGCTCGTTCTCGAGCGATGCCTTGTCGAGCGCTGCGTTGACGAAACTGCCGGCGTGGTACCAGCGGTTGACGACGGCGCCGTCGACCGGGCTGCGATTCGAATGGACGTTGAACACGTTCATGAAGACGCTGATTTTCAGCGCGTCACGATCGAGGTAGGGATCGCGGGTGCGTTCGACCTTGACGACGCGTCCGTCGGCGGGAGAGAGCACCGCGTTGCCCTGCTGCGGTACGCGCCGCGCCGGGTCGCGGAAGAACTGCGCTATGAACGCGACGGCGAGCCAGGCGACGAGTGCCCCGAGCCAATGACCCCAACCCGTCAGCAACGCCGCAACGACGATGGCGATCGCGAGAAACGTCCATCCTTCTCGCGCGATGATCGGATGCGGGTAGTCGTCGGGCATGCAGCCGGCGTGCAAGCGGTGGCAACGCCGCGATTATGCCCTACCGGGCGCTGTCCGGTCCGCAACGCAAACCGCCCGACCGGTCAATAGCCGAGGCTGCGCTTGCTTTCCTGCTCGCGAAGCATGCCCTCGACACTGCGTGCACGCTCGATCGCCGAAGTCGGTGCAGGCGTCGCGGTCGTCGGATCGAGGTGCTCGACGGCGCCCGCCGCAGCGGATCCGGTTCGCTCGCCCGGTGTACTCGCGCGCTTGAGTGTGGTCTCGGCGTCCGGCACCAGACCGTAGCCTTTGAGCGCGTCCTTCGCCAGCCAGACGACGATCGCCAGTGCCAGCAACATCACGATCATGCCCACCCAGCCGCCCTGCCTGCCGATGCGTTGGTTCATCGCCGCCTCCCGCTGCCGCCTGCTCGCGTCCGTAAATCGGGATCAGTTCTTCGCCTGGTCGACCAGCTTGTTCTTGCCGATCCACGGCATCATCGAACGCAGCTTGGCGCCGACAACTTCGATCGAGTGCTCGGCCATCAGACGTCGGCGCGAAAGCAAGGTCGGCGCACCCGCCCGGTTCTCGAGAATGAAGTCGCGGGCGTACTCGCCGGTCTGGATGCGGGTGAGCATGTCCTTCATCGCCTTCTTGCTCTCGGCGTTGACGACCTTCGGCCCGCTCACGTACTCGCCGTACTCGGCGTTGTTCGAGATCGAGTAGTTCATGTTCGCGATGCCACCCTCGTAGATCAGGTCGACGATCAGCTTCAGTTCGTGCAGGCATTCGAAATACGCCATCTCCGGCGCGTAGCCCGCCTCGGTCAGCGTCTCGTAGCCGGCCTTGATGAGTTCGACGGTGCCGCCGCACAGCACCGCCTGCTCGCCGAAGAGGTCGGTTTCCGTTTCCTCGCGGAAGTTGGTCTCGATGACTCCGGCACGCGTGCCGCCGATCGCGGCAGCATAGGACAAAGCCACATCGCGCGCCTTCTTCGACGCGTCCTGGTGCACGGCAATCAGCATCGGCACGCCGCCGCCGGCGACGTAGGTTGAGCGCACCGTGTGGCCAGGCGCCTTCGGTGCGATCATCACGACATCGAGATCGGCACGCGGCTGGACCTGGCCGTAGTGGATGTTGAAGCCGTGCGCGAACGCCAGCATCGCGCCGTTGCGGATATTGGGCTCGACATCGGTGCGGTAGACGACGCCGATGCTCTCGTCGGGCATCAGCATCATTACGACGTCCGCACCGGCGACTGCGCTGCCGACCTCGGCAACCTTGAGACCCGCTTTTTTCGCCTTGCCCCACGACGCGCCGCCCTTGCGCAAGCCGACGGTGACCTTCACGCCGGAGTCGTTCAAATTCTGCGCGTGCGCGTGACCCTGCGAGCCGTAGCCGACGATCGTGACCTTCTTACCCTTGATCAGTGACAGGTCGGCATCTTTTTCGTAGTAGACCTTCATCATTCTCGTTTCCCTTTTTCTCGTGTCGCCATCCCCACGCACCTGGGGATCCCGTGTCTTGATCAGCATGCCGCTGAGCCCCCGCTTTCGCAGGGACGACGGTGGTGGTGGTGGTGGTGGTGGTGGTGTTCCAGTTCGAGGTTGTTTCGACGCGAAGGAATCAGATTCGCAGCACGCGCTCGCCGCGGCCGATGCCCGAGGCTCCGGTGCGCACGGTTTCCAGGATGACGCCGGGCTCTATCGATTGCAGGAAGGCATCGAGCTTATGGCCGGTCCCGGTGAGTTCGATCGTGTAGCACTTGTCGGTGACGTCGAGGATGCGGCCGCGGAAGATGTCGGCCAGCCGCTTCATCTCCTCGCGATCCTTGCCCGACGCGCGCACCTTCACCAGCATCAACTCGCGCTCTATATGACTGCCCTCGGTCAGATCGACGACCTTGACCACTTCGACCAGCTTGTTCAGTTGCTTGGTGATCTGCTCGACGACGTCGTCGGATCCCGAGGTGACGATGGTCATCCTCGACATCGTTGGATCCTCGGTCGGCGCCACGGTCAGCGATTCGATGTTGTAGCCGCGCGCCGAGAACAGTCCCGCGATTCGCGACAGCGCACCCGCCTCGTTTTCGACCAGGATGGAAAGGATATGCCTCATTGCAGGCCTCCCCCGACGACGCCGGAACGAGAGCCTTGCGACGACCTGGAGCTACCGGTCCTCATAACTCCTCCGCGAAGATCATTTCGGTCAGGCCCTTGCCGCCGGGGATCATCGGAAACACGTTCTCGGTCTGGTCGGTGATGAAGTCCAGGAATACCAGCCGGTCGGTCAGCTTCAGCGCCTCGCGCAGCGCGCCCTCGACGTCGCCGGGCTTCTCGATCTTCATGCCGACGTGGCCATAGGCTTCGGCCAGCTTCACGAAGTCGGGCAGCGCATCGACGTACGACTCGGCGTAGCGGTTGCCGTAGAACAATTCCTGCCACTGCCGCACCATCCCCATGTAGCGATTGTTGAGGTTTATGAGCTTGAGCGGCAAGTGGTACTGCTTGCAGGTCGACAGCTCCTGTATGCACATCTGGATCGACGCCTCGCCGGTGATGCAGGCGACGGTGGCGCCGGGATTGACGAGCTGCACGCCCATCGCCGCCGGCAGGCCGAAGCCCATCGTACCCAGGCCTCCGGAATTGATCCAGCGGCGCGGCTTGTCGAACTTGTAGTATTGCGCGGCCCACATCTGGTGCTGGCCGACGTCGGAGGTGATGAACGCGTCGCCGTGGGTCAATTCGTAGAGCTTCTGGATCACGAACTGCGGCTTGATGAGGCTGCTCTTGGCGTCGTACTTCAGGCAGTCCTTGCGCTGCCACTCCTTGATCTCGGCCCACCAGGCCTTGAGCGCCGCGGGTTCCGGACGCTGCGCCGACGACTCGATGATCTTCACCATTTCGTCGAGCACATCGGCAACGTAGCCGACAATCGGTACGTCGACCTTGACGCGCTTCGATATCGACGACGGGTCGATGTCGACGTGGACGATCTTGCGGTCGCTGCGGTAGAAATGCGCGGGATTGCCGATCACGCGGTCGTCGAAGCGCGCACCCACCGCGAGCAACACGTCGCAGTGCTGCATTGCCATGTTCGATTCGTAGGTGCCGTGCATGCCGAGCATGCCGGTGAACTGCGGATCGGTGGCGGGAAAGCCGCCCAGCCCCATCAGCGTGTTGGTGCACGGAAACCCCAGCAGGCGCACCAGGCGCGTCAGCTGCGGCGCCGCGTCGTTGAGAACGACGCCGCCGCCCGCATAGACCATCGGCCGCTTGGCATCGAGCAGCAGCTGCACGGCCTTCTTGATCTGGCCGGTGTGGCCTTTGGTGACCGGGTTGTACGAGCGCAGCGAGACTGTCTTCGGGTAGGCGAATTCCGTCGTCGCCTGCGTCACGTCCTTGGGAATGTCGACCAGCACCGGCCCGGGGCGGCCGGTGACCGCGAGGAAGAACGCCTTCTTGATCGTCATCGCCAGGTCGGCCACGTTCTTGACCAGGAAATTGTGCTTGACGCAGGGTCGCGTGATGCCGACGGCGTCGCATTCCTGGAACGCGTCCTGACCGATGGCGTGCGTCGGCACCTGCCCGGTCAGCACGACCATCGGGCTCGAGTCCATGTACGCGGTCGCAATGCCGGTCACCGCGTTGGTGACGCCCGGTCCCGACGTCACCAGCGCGACGCCGACCTTGTTCGACGAGCGCGAATAACCATCGGCCGCGTGCACGGCACCCTGCTCGTGCCGGACCAGCACGTGCTTGACCTTGTTCTGCTTGAACAATTCGTCGTAAATGTTGAGGACCGCGCCGCCCGGATAGCCGAAGACGTACTCGACACCTTCTTCCTGGAGACAGCGGATGGTGATTTCCGCACCCGTGAGTTGCATGTTTGACGCCCTGGTTGGATTTGAGAACCAAACCGGGACCGGCGCATGGGCCGTCCCGGCTCATCGCAAAACGCTAAAGGCACGCCGTCGGTGGTGGCGCACGACCAGCAGGGCTCGATCGGGTAGACAGCCGCTTCCGGGAAAACACCGCCTGCGCGCCAGGGGAATCTACGGCAATGCTCGTGGCTTCGCCGAAGGGATCGCAAACGGCCGTTTGTGCATCACAGCATCGCAGCCTCGAACTGGCCGCGACGCTGAAGATTAGCGTTTTATACCCTTGGTGGTCAAGCACCGGCGAGGAGGCGACTCGATGCGGCACTGCGTTTCGAGCGGCGAATGCTGTTCTGCAACATGGTCTTTCCGGGGCAATCCAGCGCAAGTGTGGACAGGTAGTGTCCTATAATCGATCGCATTCCATTCTCGCCGCGGACACTTCACACTGGCCTCGCCACAGGAAATTTCTGGATTTCTCGCCGGGGTCGAGCGCCGCGCCTTCAAGCAGGCGATGTTTGCCACACGCGATGAAGACGCAGCACTCGACATCGTCCAGGAGGCGATGCTCAAACTTGCGGAAAACTACGCTGATAAGCCTCCCACCGAGCTGCCGATGCTGTTTGCCCGTATCCTGCGCAACAGCACCCACGACCATTTCCGCAGGCAAAAGGTACGAAATACGTGGACGACGCTGCTCTCGGCGTTCGGCAAAGGTGATGGAAAAGACGACGATTACGACCCACTCGAAACTTTGGAGGCAAAATCCGCCTCGAGCGCCGCGGAAGATCCCGCGCGGCAGTTCGAACAAGCTGAGGTTCTGCGATCGATCGAACTGGCGCTTTCCAAGCTGCCGCCGCGTCAACGCGAAGCCTTTCTGCTGCGTTACTGGGAAGAGTTGGACGTGGCGGAGACCGCATCCGCGATGGGCTGTTCCGAAGGTAGTGTGAAGACCCACTGTTCCCGCGCCGTTCACGCACTTGCCGTCATGCTGGAAGCCAAGGGGCTGAAGCTATGAATGACGAAACAGATTTCGCAAAAAAATTAACGACTTACCTCGATTGCGGTACGGCGGAACTGCGCGCCGGAACCGCCTACAGGCTGCAGCAGGCCCGGAGCCAGGCGCTGGCACGGCTGTCGCAGCCGCTGCCCGCGCGCGAGTCCCGGCTGGTCCATGCGTTGGCCGGAGGCTCGACCAGGAAGACTGGCGGAAGCTGGCGGCGAAGCGTCGGGTTCGGGCTTTGCCTCGTGTTGCTGGCGGCGGCGGTGTTTGGCTACCAGCAGTGGCAGTTCTACCAGCACACACGCGAGATCGCGGATCTGGACGTCCAGATCCTGTCGTCCGACCTGCCGATCGACGCCTACCTGGATCGCGGCTTCCAGTCCTGGCTCACGCGCTACGAGCCGTGATCCGGGCCACCCTGCTCATCTGCGCGCTGGCGCTCGTCCCGACTCTCGGTCCTTCCGTCGCCTACGCCCAGCTGCCGATGCGCTCACCGGCCTGGTCCGAGCTCCCGCCGCAGGAGCGCGCCGTGCTGGCACCGCTCGCGTCGGACTGGCACAACCTCGACGCCCAGCGTAAACAGAAATGGCGCGAGATCGCACAGCGCTACCCGAAGATGGGCAGCGCCGAGCAAAAGCGCATCCAGCAGCAAATGCAGTCGTGGGCGACGCTGACGCCGCAGCAGCGGTCCGCGGCGCGCGAGCAGTACAAGTCGCTACGTCGACTGCCACCGGAAAAAAAAGACGAAGTCCGACAGAAGTGGCAGGAGTACCAGGATCTTTCGCCCGAGCGCAAGCGGGAACTGGCCTCGCAGGCTAAGCCGGACGCCGCGGCGTCGACGCGCACGCCGGCTCCACCGATGACTCCGCCGTCCTCGGCCGGGGCACCGCCGGCCCCGGCGTCGACCGAAATGAATCGGACGCGCTAGCGCGCCTGCGGACGGCTCCCGTCACCGCAAGCCGAAAGTCGACGTTCCCCGTTGACCGCCATTCCCCCGGCAGCGAAAGCGCCGCCACTGGCCGGCCTCTTGCGACGCCTTGCCTCGCTCGCCTATGAACTGCTGCTGCTGGTCGCGATCGTTTTCGTTGCGGGCTTCGTACTGTTGCCGCTGATCACTCCCGGTCCGATGGAAAACGCGACGACGCTGACGGTGCCGGCGCTGTCGCAGCGCGTAGCGCTGGCCTGCCTGCTGTTCATGGTCGCCGCCGCGTATTTCGTCTGGAGTTGGTCCGGCGGACGCCGCACTCTGCCGATGAAGACCTGGAAGCTGCGCCTGGTGATGGCCGACGGCACGTCGCCAGTGCCTGTCCAGGCGGCGCTTGGCCGCTATCTCGCAACGTGGATCGGACCCGTGTTGGCCGTAACCACCTACGCGGCGCTGCAAGGTCGCGGTTTCGACGCGCTTGCGGCATGGCTGGTCGCCTTCAATTTCCTTTGGGCCTTCATCGATCCAGCACGCCAGTTTCTGCACGACCGCGTGATGGGCACACGCCTCGTGTGTCGCTGACCGCTTGGGATGCGAAACGCGTCGCGACCGAGCACTGCCGTGCAGCGGAGCCGGGACCGTCATGGCGCGTCACGCCGCGCCAGCACGACACCGACGCAGATCAGCGCCATGCCGACCAGCGCCAATGCGTCGAGCGTCTCGCCGAATAGCAGCCAGGCCTGCAGCGCGGTGACCGGCGGCACCAGGTAGAACAAGCGCGCGACGTTGGCGGCGGCGCCGTGCCGCAGCAGCCAGAGCAACAGCGTGATTGCGCCTACCGACAGCACGAGCACCGACCAGCCGAGCGCGAACAGGAACGAAGGCGCCCACTCGACGGCCGGCGCGTCCGTCAGCGCGGCGAGCGGCGCATACACGACGGCGCAAACAATGTACTGCACCGCTGCGCCGCTGCGCAGGTCGACGCGCGCGCAGTGGCGCTTCTGGTACAGCGTACCGACGCTGATTCCCACCAGCGCCACCACGGATGCCACCAATCCCGCATGGTCGCCGCCGAATTCGACCTTCAGCCGCACGACGCAATAGACTCCCGCGAGGCCCAGCGCCAGGCCGGCCCACTGGCGGGCGCTCACGCGCTCGCCCATCGCAAGCCACGCGAGCAACACGGTGAGGACCGGTTGCAGGCCGACCAGCATGGCACTGGTGCCGGCCGCCATCCCGCTGTCGAGTGCGACGAACACGCCGCCCAGGTAGAGCGCGTGGACGCAGATCGCCACCACCGCGACGTGGCCGTATTCGCGCAACGACCGCGGCCAGGGTGCCCGCGTGGACAACGCGACCAGTGTCATCAGCGCCGCCACGAGCACGAATCGATAGAACAGGAACGAAAAAGGCGGCGCGTACGGCAGGCCGTACTTGGCGGCGATGAATCCCGTGCTCCAGAGCACGACGAAAAGTGCAGGAAACAACGCGGCGCCGCGCACGCCGGTGGTCACGACTTCGCGCGTCGCGTCGATTTCCGGAAGCGGGCGACGAAGACGGCCCCGGTTGCCTTGTCGACTTCGTGCTTGATCGGGTCGACCCGCATCGGTATCTCCACGATCACGTTGCAATCGTTGGGTATGTCCGTGCCTGCGGGCACGCGGTCGAGGCTCATCGTCGGGACTTTCGAGAGGGGACGCAACAGGCGTACATTATTGCAGAGCGAGCGTCGCCAGCGCTCGGCTGGAGTGTCGTTGCACGTCGCCAATCGTTCCGTGAAGTCGACCTTGCGCTGCGCCTGTCCTCTGGCGATCGGCTTCGCCTTCGTCGCCTCGGCCTGGGCGCAACCGCCGCAGATGGAGTCCGCGGCGCTGGTGGCGCCCTTCTCCGCCGCCAGACCAGGAACGAAGCCTCCCTCCGGCTGGGAGCCGCTCCTCTTCGGCCCGCTGAAGTCGCCGACCGAGTACCGTCTCGTCGACGATGCGGGCATAGTCGTCCTGCACGCGAAGGCCAATGCGGCGGCCAGCGGACTCGTCCATCCGGTTCGTTTCGACATCCGAAGCGCACCGTACATCCAGTTTCGCTGGAAGATCTCGAACCTGATCGAGGACGCCGACAACCGCATCGCCGCCAAGGAAGACTCGCCGGTGCGCGTGACGCTTGGATTCGACGGCAACCGGTCGAAGCTCTCGCTAAGTGAGAGGACCGCGTCGCTGATCGCCAGGCAGGCGACCGGCCGTGACCTGCCGTATGCGCAGCTCGTGTATATATGGGCGAACACCGCAACCGTAGGGACCGTGATTGCCAATCCACATACGCGACGCGTGCAAATGATCGTTGCGGTCAGCGGCGGCGCCAGCGTCGGCAAGTGGGTGACGGTCAAGCGCAACGTCGTCGAGGACTTCCGCCGCGCCTTCGGCGAGGAACCCGGGCTGCTGACCGACTTCGGTGTGCTGACCGACACCGACAACACCGGCGCATCGGTCGAAGCCTGGTACGGCGACATCCGCTTTCTTTCGTCGCCGTAATTTCCTCTTGGCTGCCAGCCGTGTCCGGGCGCACCGATGGCACCGGTTTGGCGATCGCGATCGCCTTCGTTCAATAGCCGCGCGCGGCAGGACGTTCGCGGAGGTCGGTGGCGATCGCCAACGATCAGTGGCGAACTGCGGACGGCGACACTGCGTCGCCCTTGAACAGCAGCGGCATGCCGGTGCCGGAATCGCGATCGGCGTGAACACCGGGCACGACGCGCACGTCGGTCACGCGGCAATCTTTGAGCAGCGTCATGAGCATCCGGACAACGTCGTCGACGCGATCCAGCGGCAGCAATGGACAACGGAAGCCCTCCGCCTGCCGCGGGTCGAAGGGCGAAGACAGCGATAGCCGCAACTCGCCGCTCCCGGTGGGCACCGATGTCCGATGCATGCTCAATACCGCCGTCGGTTCGCCGGTCGCCGCACGCAGCCGGCGGACCGCGTTGCTCGCGAAGATCTGGGCACCGACTTCGCGCTGCGCCTGCCGCCCCTGCCAGAGCGCGGCGACCAACGGCTGCGGCGCACGCGGCAGCGCCAGCACCGTCACGCCGGGACGGGCCAGTTGCCGGCCGAGCACCTGCGCCAGCGGCGTCCCCCAGCGGCCGACGTCCGCCGACAGCATCGGATCCGCTCCGGGTGCGGCGAGCAGCGACCCGACCAGGAAGCGCAGGTGGACGCCTTCGACCCCGACAGCCACGACCATGGGCGACGTGGCGATCGAGCGCGCTGCCAAGGGCATCCCGCTCAGGCGACGCCACGCGAAGAGTTCCGGCAAGCTCGCCATCTCGAGCGACTCGGCACCGACCAGCGCGTCGCCCAGCGCGATGGTCGTGTTGCCGGAGAGCGCGTGGTGGTCGCGCAGGATCGCGGTCAACGCCTGGACATCGGCCATCGCGCGTGGCAGTTCATACGTCTTGCCGACGGAACGCGCGCCTTCCACACCGGCGACGACGACGATCGGCAACGCGAACAGCCGTACGAGCTGCGAAGGGTCCGGCGCACCTGTTCGTTCCCGTTGAACGAGGATACGCCACAAATGACGGTAGATAGACGCAGAAGACGTGGTATCGAACAGCGCGGCCAGCGCCTCGCCGTACCCGGGTTGGAGCAGCCCGTCGATCGCCTCCCCGAGTGCCGAGTCGAACGCGTCAGCCTCGGCGCCGGTACCGGCGGCGAGGCTGTCTTCCGCCAGCCGGTGCAGGCGCGCAGCATCGGCCGGCGCTGCGGCGGCGGCGGGGTAGAGGCGGGGATCGTCCATCGGGGTCGACAGGCAGAGCGCCGATTGTCGCACGCGGTCCGAACAGGGAATCAGTTCAGGGGATGAGGCAAAACGGCCCCTGTCCGAGGGTGCCGGGGACGAACCCCGCGCGATAGAGCCCGACCAGGGCAAACAGGGCGACGATTGCCGCGGCAGCGTAACGAACGGCGGGCCGCGCGAACGCGTGCCGCAGCCGCGCCAACGTCCACCCGGCGGCGAGCAGATTCGGTAGCGTTCCGGCGCCGAAGGCGAGCATCACCGCGGCTCCCTCCGCCGCACCGCCGGCGAGCATCGCGACCGGCAGCACGCCATAGACGAGCGCGCAGGGCGTCAGTCCCCAGACCATGCCGAGGACATAGCGGCTGCCGGGACCCTCCGTTGGCGCGAGCCGGCTGACCACCGGCAGCAAGCGGCGGAATACGGCGAGACCGGCACGTTCGAGACCCGCGAACTCGATGCCGCGCACGGCGATCGACACCGCGAGCAGCAGCAGCAGCACGTTGGCCGCGACGTAGAGCGCGCGCTGGACCGGGCCAATCGCAGCCGCAAGCGCCGCGCCGCCGGCGGCACCGAATAGCGCACCCAATATCGCGTAGGTCGAAAGTCGCCCGGCGTGGCTCGCGAGTTGCCCGAGGACGAGCGCCCGCGCAGGCAGCAAGGCCGCGGTCGAGGGACGCGCGGTGACCGCCAGCCAACCACCGCACATGGCGACGCAATGCAGTCCACCGAGCAATCCGGCGAGAAGCGCGCCGATCAGCGCGGACTGGGGCATCGGCGCGCGCCAGAAGTGCCGAACGGCTCGCCGTTCGACGTCCCGGTCGCCAAGTGCAAAATAGCGGCAATACCGCTAGACTCTGCCGCGTCTGCAAATTCTCGCGGCAACGACCGCGCCCCCGTCGCCCCATGGCCATTCCCGGGTCTAGCCACGCCGCGTCGCCCTCGGCCCGCATCGTCTCGATCGACGACCTGCGCGCGCACTGCAGCTCCTGCAGCATGCGCGAGTTGTGCCTGCCCTTCGGGCTCGGTTCGGGCGAAATCGAGCAGCTCTTTGCGATCATCGGCAGCCGGGTCAAGCTCAGGAAGGGCGAAGCGCTGTTCCGCAACGGAGCCGCGTTCTCCGCGCTGTTTGCGATTCGCCTCGGTTCGATGAAGACGACGATGCTGTCCGACGACGGCCGCGAGCAGATCGCCGGCTACCACATGCCTGGCGATATTCTTGGCCTCGACGGCATCAGTTCCGGCCGCCACGAATGCGAGGCGATCGCGCTGGAGGACACCGAGACCTGCCTGATTCCCTTCGAGCGCCTGGAGGAAGTTGCGCGCGAGATCCCCGCCCTCCAGCACAGCCTGCACCGCGTGGTCGGGCGCGAGATCGGTCAGGATCACCGTCAGCTGCTGCTGCTCGGCAGCATGCGTGCCGAGGAGCGGCTGGCGGCGTTCCTGCTCAGCCTGTCCGAGCGCTACCGCCGCCGGGGCTATTCGTCGACCGAGTTCGTGCTGCGCATGACGCGCGAGGAGATCGGCAGTTTTCTCGGCCTGAAGCTCGAGACGGTGAGCCGGCTGTTCTCGCGCTTCCAGGAGGAAGGCCTGGTGCAGGTGCAGGGCCGCGCGGTGAAGATCGTCGACCTGCCGACGCTGAAGAAGCTCGCCGGAGTGCATTAGCGCGGCGGGGCGCCGCTGCCGCGACCGGCATCCGCACCCATATCCGCTTCCGGCGTACGTTCGAGAAACAGCGTCAGCGCCGAAGACGCGCAGCCCAGGGCCCAAAAGCCGAAGAACCCCATCGCGTAGATCGATTCGCGCGACATGTCGAGCGGCGCGCCGAAGAAATGCAGATCGAAAGGGTCGAAAATAGAAAAAAAGACGAGCTCGGCGACCGCGGCCGTCAGGAACGCCGGCCAGACGATCCACATCAGTCGTTGCGTGGTCAGCCATCGGCGGGTCGTCATCGCGACGCCTCCCCGCCCGTCACCGAGCGCCGGAGGTGACGCGCACCGCCCGAACCAGACCGTCGACCTCCACGATCGGCAGGCGCCAGTCGTCGGTCTCGACCGCGACCAGCCAGCGACCGGACGTCAAAGGCGCGATCGAGCCGACATAATCGCCGTCCGGTCCGCGCACGAGCACGGCGCGATGATCGGCGCCCGCGCGCGTCGGGTGCAGCACTGCGAGCCTGATCGCGACCGGGAGTGCTGCGCGATCGCGGGCGCGCAGCGCGACCCGCGCACGGCCGGCCGAGTCGACGTCGACCGTGGCGGCCATGCCCAGCTCGGCCGCCCGGTCCGCGCGCGCCAGCGTGCGGTTGATGGCCAGCCCGCGCTTGTAATAGTCGTCGGCGACCAGTCCGTCGTCGCTCGCCACGGCAAGCCACAGCGTGATGATGCCCGCGACGACCACGATGCCGGGCCCCAGCATCAGCAGCCACGGCCACCGCTGGCGATGCCACGGGATTTCGCGCGGCATGGAGTCGTGCATGGCAGGGACGTCGTCGGCAGGCATGGAAGCGAAGCTCACGTTATCACGGCCTGGGCAGGATGAAGGTCGTACTCTCGTGGCGCGCGACGCGGGAATCGTCGACCGCCTCGATCTGCAACTCGATCCGGTGCGTGCCGGGAGCTGCCGCCTCGGCGCCGACCTGCAAGCGCAACGGGACCAGCCGCGCCGACGCCGCGCCGACTTCGACAGGCTGCTCGATGCCGGCCACCTCGATCCCCGGCAGGCCAACGGCGGAGATCCGGAACCGCCGCGGCGCCTCCGCAGTGTTCATGATCTGCAACCGGTACACGTTTTCGATGACGCCGGGCGCGGCCTCGCGCGCCAGTGCGCCGCGGTCGCGCGCTACGTCGACCTTCAGCGGGCTTTTCAGCGCCAGCGACACGCCTGCGGCCACCGCGATCGCCAGCAGGATCGCGGAGTAGACGAGCGTGCGCGGCCGCAGCACGCGCCGCCAGATCTCGCGGTGCGAACTGCCTTCGGCCATCGAACGCGACGACGCGTAGCGGATGAGCCCGCGCGGATAGCCCATCTTGTCCATCACCTGGTCGCAGCCATCGACGCAGGCCGCGCAGCCGATGCAGTCGTATTGCAGTCCGTGGCGAATGTCGATCCCGGTCGGACAGACCTGCACGCAGATGCTGCAGTCGATGCAATCGCCGAGGCCACGGACCTTGTGGTCGACCTTCCGGCCGCGCGCGCCGCGCGGCTCGCCGCGCGCAACGTCGTAGGCGATGATCAGCGTGTCCTGGTCGAACATCACCGACTGGAAACGCGCGTAGGGACACATGTACTTGCAGACCTGCTCGCGCATCCATCCGGCGTTGCCGTAGGTTGCGAAGGCGTAGAAGAACACCCAGAAGGTCTCCCAGCCACCCAGGTCGGCACCGACAATGCGGATGCCGAGATCGCGGATCGGCGTGAAATAGCCGACGAAGGTGTAGCCGGTCCACAGCGAGAGCGCTATCCACGCAGCGTGCTTCGTGGTCTTCGCGGCGATCTTGCGCAGAGAATTCGGTGCAGCGTCGAGCTTCATCTGCGCCAGGCGATCGCCTTCGATCCTGCGCTCGATCCACAGGAAGATCTCGGTGTACACGGTCTGCGGGCAGGCGAATCCGCACCATACGCGGCCGGCGACCGCGGTGAACAGGAACAACGCGAAAGCGCTCAAGATCAGCAGGACCGCCAGGTAGATGACGTCCTGCGGCCAGAACACGATGCCGAAGATGTAGAACTTGCGCAGCGCGAGGTCGAAGAGCACCGCCTGTCGGTCGTTCCACTCGAGCCACGGCAGGCCGTAGTAGACGACCTGCGTGGCGATGACCAGTGCGACACGCCAGTTCCGGAAGCGTCCGGTGACGGCGCGCGGATAGATCTTCTTCCGGATCTCGTAGAGGCCGACGTCGTCGCCGTCGGGCGGCGCCGGCGCGATCGGAATCGTGCGCGTATCCACCGGCGTCATTGACGCGCTTCGCGGCCGCGCCGGTGGCGTGAATACCGCATCACTTCGCGTGTGCCGGCGCGTTGGACAGGCTCCAGACGTAGGCGGCGATCACGCGGATTTGCGCGGGGGAGAGCGTGTCCTTGAACGCCGGCATCGGCGTCGGGCCGCCGGCATAGTCCGCGTTGTGGCCATCGGTGATGCCGTGGGCGATCGTCTGCTCCGAACTGCCGAACATCCAGATGTCGTCGGTGAGGTTGGGGGCACCCAGCGCCTGGTTGCCCTTGCCGTCCGCACCATGGCAGGCGGCGCAGTTCTGCGCGAACACCGCGCGGCCGAGCTGCGCGCGCAGGTTGTCGTGCGGGAGGCCCGACAGCGAACGGACATACGCGGCGGCGTTGCGTACTCCATCGTCGCCCAGCACCGGCCCGAACGCGGGCATCACCCCCATGCGGCCGCCGGTGACGGTCTCGATGATCTTCTCCGGCGCGCCACCGTAGAGCCAGTCGTGGTCACGCAGGTTGGGGAATCCCCGGCTGCCGCCGGCGTCGGAGCCGTGACACGGCGAGCAGTAGTTAAGAAACATGCGCTCGCCGGTCTGTCGCGCGGCGGCATCGCCGGCGATCTGTTCGACGTCCATCTTCGCGTACTTCGCGTACAGCGGCGCCAAGCGCTCGTCGAAGGTGCTGCGCTCCTTCGCATAGGCGCCGGAAGACGTCCAGTCGAGAACGCCCCGGAAGGTGCCCAGACCCGGATACAGGATCAGGTAGACGACGGCAAAGACGATCGTGATCCAGAACAGGTTCGACCACCATTTGGGCAGCGGGTTGTTGTATTCCTGAAGGTCGTCATCCCAAACGTGGCCTGTCACGCCGACCGCGGATTTGCCGGCGGCGTCCTTCGGGGTGTCCTTCGACGCCACCTTGATCCTGCCGGTGGCCAGCAGCAGCCAGGCGCAACCGGCAATCGACGCCACGACCAGCACGATGACGTAGAGATTCCAGAAGCTGGAGACAAAATCACTCATGGCCTGCATCCCCCGCCGTTGTGCCGTTGCGCTTCGGTACCCGCGTCGTCCGGCAGCATGAACGGAGCGTTGGCCGCCTCGTCGAAGGCGCGCCTGCGCTTGCGGCTGTAGGCCCAGATCACGATGCCGATGAAGGTGACGAACGAGATCACCGTCATCAGGCTCGACAGGAAGATCGATGTTGTCATGGCTATCTCGCGTTCTTCATCGTGATGCCCATTGCCTGCAGGTACGCAATCAACGCGTCCTGCTCGGTCTTGTCCTTCAGCGCCGCCGGCGCCTTGGCGATCTCGTCGTCGGTGTACGGCACGCCCAGCACACGCAGCGTCCTCATCTTCGCGGAGATCACCGCAGCGTCGGCCGGGGTCTTCGCAAGCCACGGATAGCCGGGCATGTTCGACTCGGGCACGACGTCGCGCGGATTGTTCAGATGCACGCGATGCCAGTCGTCCGAGTAGCGGCCGCCGACGCGGGCGAGATCGGGTCCGGTGCGCTTGCTTCCCCACTGGAACGGATGGTCGTAGACAAACTCGCCGGCGACCGAGTACGGACCGTAGCGCTCGGTTTCGGCGCGAAACGGCCGGATCATCTGCGAGTGGCAGTTGTAGCAGCCTTCGCGGACGTAGATATCGCGCCCGGTCAGCGTCAGCGCCGTGTACGGCTTCAGGCCGGCGACCGGCTGCGTCGTCGACTTCTGGAAAAACAGCGGCACGATCTCGACCAGCCCCCCGACGCTTACCACCAGCAGCACGAGGATGATCAGCCACGGCAGATTGCTCTCGACGTGCTCCTGACTCAGTTTCATCGCAGCGTTCCTTTCCTGGTCAGGCGTGCGCGACGATGCCGGCCGGAATCGGCGCGTCGTAGGGCTTGCTGCCGGCGATGGTGCGGATCATGTTGTAGGTCATCAACAGCATCCCGCCGAGGAACAGCAAACCGCCGACCAGGCGGATCGCGTAGAACGGATACGTGGCCTTGACGCTCTCGACGAATGCGTAAGTGAGTGTGCCGTCGGCGTTGGTCGCCCGCCACATCAGGCCCTGCATGACGCCGGCGATCCACATCGCCGCGATGTAGAGCACGACACCGATGGTCGCGATCCAGAAATGCGCGGTAATGAGCGGTATCGACCACATCTCACTCTTGCCGAACATCCGCGGCAACAGGTAGTACAGGCTGCCGATGGTAATGAACGCGACCCAGCCCAGCGCGCCCGAATGCACGTGACCGATCGTCCAGTCCGTGTAGTGCGACAGTGCGTTGACCGTTTTGATCGACATCATCGGTCCTTCGAAGGTGCTCATGCCGTAGAACGACAGCGAGACGATGAGAAACTTGAGAATCGGGTCCTCGCGCAGCTTGTGCCAGGCGCCCGACAGCGTCATCACGCCGTTGATCATGCCGCCCCACGAAGGCGCGAGCAGGATCAGCGAAAACACCATGCCGAGCGACTGCGTCCAGTCGGGCAGCGCCGTGTAGTGCAGGTGGTGCGGGCCCGCCCACATGTAGGTGAAGATCAGCGCCCAGAAGTGCACGACCGACAGCCGGTACGAGTAGATCGGGCGCCCCGCCTGCTTGGGAACGAAGTAGTACATCATCCCGAGAAAGCCGGCGGTCAGGAAGAAGCCCACGGCATTGTGGCCATACCACCATTGGACCATCGCATCCTGCACGCCCGCGTAGGCCGAGTACGATTTCCAGCCGACGAAGGAGACCGGCAGCTCCGCGCTGTTGACGACGTGGAGCAGCGCGATGGTCAGGATGTAGGCGCCGAAGAACCAGTTGGCGACGTAGATGTGCGGCGTGGTCCGGCGGGCGATGGTCCCGAAGAAGACGACGGCGTAGGCGACCCAGACCAGCGTGATCAGGATGTCGATCGGCCATTCGAGCTCGGCGTATTCCTTGCTGGACGTGATGCCCAGCGGCAGCGTGATCACGGCGAGCACGATCACCGCGTTCCACCCCCAGAAGGTGAACGCGGCGAGCGCGTCGGAATAAAGCCGCGCCTGGCAGGTGCGCTGGACGCAGTAGTACGACGTCGCGAACAGCGCGCTGCCGCCGAAGGCGAAGATCACCGCGTTCGTGTGCAGCGGCCGCAGCCGGCCGTAGGTGAGCCAGGCAATGTCGAAGTTGAGCGCCGGCCAGAGGAGTTGCGCGGCGATGATGACGCCGACCAGCATGCCGACGACGCCCCAGACGACGGACATGATCGCGAACCAGCGGACGATCTTGTAGTTGAAAGTCGCCGCCGTCCCCGTTGCCGCAACTGATGTTGCCACCGTCGATGTCACCATCGTCGTACGCTCCCTTGGTTCGAATGACTGCCCTGCGCAAGGCTTGTTGCGCCGCCGCAATGCTACCGTTCCTCGTCTTTTGAGGAATTGATCGACATCAAGGCGCAAGACCGTAAATTGTGATCTGCATCAGGTCGATCGTCGTCGGCAACGATCCGGTGCGCCGGCCCTTCCAGATCGTCGAACTGCCCGCTGTTCACGCTCCACCAGAAGAGCGCACCGATGCCAAGCACCAGCAGCACCGACAGCGGAACGAGCAGCATCAGGACTTCCACGCCGCCTCCGGCGCGTCGATATCGGTCACTGCCGCGCCCGACCAGTGCAGCATCCGCGGACGCGTCAGGCGCAATGCGTTGCCGACGACCACCAGCGACGACAACGACATGCCGGCAGCGGCCAGCAACGGGGTCACCAGCCCGAATGCGGCGGCCGGCACCGCGACCATGTTGTACATCAGCGCCCAGCCGAGATTCTGCCGGATGATGCGGAACGTGCGGCGCGCATCGTGCAACATCAGCGCTATGCTTTCGACGCGATCGGAGAGGATCACCGCATCGGCGGTCCACTGCGCGAGCGGCGCCGCGCTGCCCAGGCTGACCGACACCTGCGCCTGTGCGAGCGCCGGCGCGTCGTTGATGCCGTCGCCGACCATCGCCACGACGGCGCCTTCGCGCTGCAGCCTGGCAATCGCGTCGCGCTTGTCTTCCGGGCGCAACTGCGCGCGCGCATCGCCGATGCCGACGCGGCGCGCGACGGCAGCCACGCTCGCCTGCCGGTCACCCGACAGCAGCAGTGTCTCGATGCCCATCGCATCGAGCTGCGCGACCACCTCCGCCGCACCCGGGCGCAGCGTGTCGGACAGCGTGAACAGCGCGTGCCAGCCCCGGTTGCCTCCCAGGGCCACCAGCGTGTCGGCGCAACGGCGCGCGCATTCGGCCAGCGCTGCGGGCATCGGGCCGGCGAGCGCGGCGACGAACTCGGGCCGGCCCAGGCGCAGTTCGGCGTCGCCGATGCATCCGGCGATGCCTTCTCCCGCGGTCTGCCGCAATGCGTCGGCGGTGTGTGGCGCATCGCCTGGCGCCGCGTCGGCCAGTGCGCGCGCGAGCGGGTGCTCCGAACGCGTGGCGAGCGCCGCCGCCAGGCGCAATGCATCTGCGCGCGTGCCGTCACCGGGAGTGGCGACGCCGGTCAGGCGGATGCGGCCCTCGGTCAGCGTCCCGGTC
Organism: Burkholderiales bacterium; assembly: GCA_020853025.1. Lineage (GTDB taxonomy): Bacteria > Pseudomonadota > Gammaproteobacteria > Burkholderiales > Casimicrobiaceae > VBCG01. Next base: position 80,928 of record JADYZP010000004.1, on the reverse strand, counting down.
TTGTCGAAGACGACGTGCGTGACGCGGGCCAGCGTCTCCAGCGCATCGGCGCGTGCGATGACGACTCCGCTGCGCGCAAGCGCACCCGCCGCCGCAGCGAGTGCCGCCGGTGTCGCCAGCGCCAGTGCGCAGGGACACGAAACCGCGAGCACCGCGAAGGTCACCGGCAGCGCGCGTGCCGGATCCGATTGCAGCCAATACGCCGCCGTGCCGGCCGCGAGCACCAGCAGTCCGCCGACAAAGTACGCGGCTACCCGATCCGCAGTGCGGGCAACCGCCGGACGCGCGCTCGCCGCACGCTCGCTCAGGCGAAGGATCGCCGAGAGTCGCGTATCTTCGCCCGCGCAACGCACCCGCATGACCAGCGCGTCGGCGCCGTTCACCGCACCCGCCCACAACGAATCCCCGGGACCTCGCGACACCGGAACACTTTCGCCGGTGAGCATCGCTTCGGCGACCTGCGAGCGGCCGTCGACGACCTCGCCATCGGCGGGCACCAGCGCCCCCGGCCGGATCAGCACCATGTCGCCCGGCTCGAGCGTCGCCGCAGCGACGGTGTCCGGGTCTGCCACCGACGGCCAGCGCGGCAGCAGCAGCGCCGTATCGGCGCGCGCGCGCGCAACAGCCTCGATCGCCGAGGCACCTCGCTGCCGGGCGATCAGTTCAACGTAGCGCGCGACCAGCAGCAACGCGATGAACATGGTCACCGAGTCGAAATACACAGGACCGTCGCCGCGCAGCACCGACGATGCGCTCGCGATGAACGCGGCAGTGACGCCGATTACGATCGGAATATCCATGCCCAGGCGCCGATGCCGCACATCGCGCCGGGCGCCGGCAAAAAACGGCGACGCCGAAAAGACCAGCACCGGCAGCGTCAACACCAGGCTCGCCCAGTCGAGCAACCGGCGATGCTCGGGTGCCACGTCGTCGGCGGACAGGTACAGCGGCAGCGCGAACATCATCACCTGCATCATAGCGAGCAGCGCGATCGCCATCCGTGTGAGCAGCGCGCGCCGCTCGCGTCGTGCGAGCGCCTCGCGGCGCGCCGGGTCGTAGGGATAGGCGGCGTAGCCGACCGCGGCGATCGCGCGCAGCAGCGCCGACAGCCGCGTGCGGTCGGGATGCCAGCGTACGGTTGCCCGTCGACTGGCGTAGTTGACGTCAATGCCGGCGACGCCCGGCTGCCGCGCGAGCCAGGACTCGACCAGCGGCACGCAGGCGCCGCAGTTCATCCCCTCGATCAGCAACGATGCCTCGCGGTACCCGTCGGGAAGGCTGCGGACGAGTCCGCCGGCTTCGGCCGCGTCGCCCCAGCGGGTCCAGTCGTCAGCGGCGGCATCCGCACGCAACGCAGGCGCGCTGCGACCGGCATAAAGCGAATCGAGCCCGGCGGCATGCACGGTTCGCGCGACGGCGACGCAGCCGGCACAGCAGAACTCGCGCGGCGTCCCCGCGATGATCTCGCGCCATCGCCCGCGCGCGGGGTTCGGCGCGCCGCAGTGATAGCAGGTGGAGTTCGCCGCCGCCTCACGCGTCGCCACTGCCGGGCCGGCGGCAGGAAGTGCACTTGAAGCCGACATTTCGGTAATCCTGTGGCGCGGACCGCTGCATCATAGCGTGTAGGAGCGCGCAGGCAGCAGGATCAAGCGCGCGGTAAAATCGCACGCTGTGTCAATGCGGCTCGAGTTTCCCGTTGACGTGGGTCAAGCGCTCGCCCAACGGGATGCGTATGATAGGAGGATATCAACACAATCAAGGGGGAAGCTGATGTTTTCCAACCTGCTGGTACCGACGGACGGCTCCAAGCTCTCCGACAAGGCCGTGAAAAGCGCAATCGCGCTGGCGAAGCCGCTCAAGGCCAAGCTGACGCTGTTCCACGCATCGGCGGATTATCCGATGCCGATCTACGCCGAAGGCGTCTCGGTCGAAATGGTGTCCCGGCGCGAGTACACGAAGCGCGCAAAGGAAGAGGCGACCAAGATCCTGGATCGCAGCGCGGCCAAGGTCAAGGCGGCAGGCGTGGACTGCGACACCGTCCACGTCGTCGCGGCAGCGCCGTGGGAGGCGATCCTCGCCAGTGCGAAGAAGTCCAAGTGCGACGGCATTGTCATGGCCTCGCACGGCCGTCGCGGGCTGGCCAGCCTGCTGCTCGGCAGCGAGACCACCAAGGTGCTTACGCACAGCAAGATCCCGGTGCTCGTCGTCAGATAGACGCCGAGCGCACACCCGGCGCGTACTTCGATCCGGTCACGGCGCGTCGCTGCGGCGACCGCCGCACCGGTCGGGTACAATTGCTGTTTTTTCGAACAAAAACAGCATCGTGCGCATTTCTAAGTTCTATCTGTCGACACTGAAGGAGGCGCCGGCCGAAGCCGACATCGCCAGCCTGCAGTTGATGCTGCGCGCGGGGCTCATCAAGCGCCTCGGCGCCGGGCTGTACACGTGGATGCCGCTCGGGCTTATCACGCTGCGCAAGGTCGAGGCGATCGTCCGCGAGGAGATGAACCGCGCGGGTGCGCTCGAAGTCGTGATGCCGGTGATCCAACCGGCCGAACTATGGCAGGAGACCGGGCGCTTCGAAAAGATGGGCGCGAACATGCTGCGCCTCAAGGACCGCCACGAACGTGACTTCGTCGTCGGCCCGACGCACGAGGAGGTGATCACCGACATCGTGCGCCGCGAGATCAGGAGCTACCGGCAGCTGCCGGTCAACTTCTACCAGATCCAGACCAAGTTCCGCGACGAGATCCGGCCGCGCTTCGGTGTCATGCGCGCACGCGAGTTCGTGATGAAGGATGCGTACTCGTTCGACATCGACGAGGCCGGCATGCTGCGCTCGTACCAGGCGATGTTCGACGCTTACACACGGATCTTCACGCGAATGGGATTGCGCTTTCGCGCGGTCGACGCCGACATGGGGGCGATCGGCGGGCTTTCATCGCACGAGTTCCAGGTGCTGGCCGACACCGGCGAGGACGCGATCGCCTACAGTAACGAATCGGATTACGCTGCGAACCTCGAGACGGCCGCGGCGCTGGCACCGCGACTCGCGCGCCCGGCGCCGATGGAGGCGCTATCACGCGTGCCCACACCCGGAATGGCGACCTGCGAAGAGGTCGCAAAGCTGCTGCAGTTGCCGCTGTCGCGCACGGTCAAATGCCTGATGGTCTGGGCCGACGGCCGCGTGCAGATGCTGCTGCTGCGCGGCGATCGCATGGGCAATGAGGTGAAGATCGGCAAGCTGCCGGGCTTCGACGGCTGGCGCTGGGCGACCGACGCCGAGATCGTCGCCGCCACCGCCTGCAAACCCGGCTACCTGGGTCCGGTGGGAATCGCCCGCGAGATGCCGCTGATCGCCGACCACGAGGTCGCGGTGATGGGCGATTTCGTCTGCGGCGCCAACGAGCCGGACTACCATCTGCGCGGCGTCAACTTCGGACGCGACTGCCGCGAACCGGACGTCGTCGCGGATATCCGCAACGTCGTTCCCGGCGATCCGTCGCCGGACGGCAAGGGAACGCTCGACATCGTCCGCGGCATCGAAGTCGGCCATGTGTTCGCGCTGGGGACGCTGTATTCGAGGGCGCTGGGCGCAACGTTCCTTGCCGCGGACGGTCAGTCGAAGGTGCTGCAGATGGGCTGCTACGGCATCGGCGTCACGCGCGTCGTCGCTGCCGCCGTCGAGCAGAACCACGACGCGCGCGGCATCGTCTGGCCGGAGCCGCTGGCGCCGTTCGCGGTCGCCATCGCACCGGTCGCCTACGACCGCAGCGACGCGGTCCGCGCGCTGGCCGACCGCGTGCACGACGAACTGGAGGCCGCCGGCGTCGAGGTGCTGCTCGACGACCGTGGCGAGCGCCCTGGCGTGATGTTTGCTGACCTCGAGCTCATCGGTATCCCGCACCGGATCACCATCGGCGAGCGCGGCTTGAAGGACGGCACGGTCGAGTATCAGGGCCGCCGGGAAACCGCGGCCACCGCGGTGCCGGCAGGCGAGATCGCCGCTTTTCTGCGTACCCGGCTCCCCGGCGCGGCATAGGAGCGAACGGATGAAGCGACGCTTGGCAACGCGACTGACGATGGCCACGGCTCTGTTGGCCGCAACGTCGCTTGCGCACGCCGGAGCGCAGCAGGAGGAGCAGCTGGCGCCGTCGGTAGTGGCGGGACTCGCCAAGGCTATTGCCGATGCACCGGCACCGGCCAGCTATGTCAACCGGCCGGTGCTGCAGGCGTGGCTCGCCGAGATGTCGCGGCGCATCGCGCACAGGGTCGCCGACGAGCGCGAACGCCGCGAGCTGCTGGCCACAGTGCACTACGAGGCCACGCGAGCGGGGCTCGACCCGCAGCTCGTGCTCGGCGTCGTCTACCACGAAAGCGGCTTCAAGAAGTACGCCATCTCGGTGGCAGGCGCGCGCGGCTACATGCAGGTGATGCCGTTCTGGGTCGGCTTGATCGGCGCCAGCGATCAGAACCTCTTCAACCTGCGCACCAACCTGCGCTACGGCACGGTGATCCTGCGCCACTATCTCGACATCGAGAGCGGCGACTACTACCGCGCGCTCGGCCGCTACAACGGCAGCCTCGGCCGCGCCGAGTACCCGCAGGCCGTCATGGCCGCGCTCAACCGGCACTTCTCCTATACGCCGGTCGCCGCCACGGCAGCGACTGCGGCGACCGCTGCCGGCGCCTCGATCCCCCGCTGACAGCGCGGATGGCGCCATGACGCCATCGGCGATCGCGTATCGCGGCCGCTTCGCGCCGTCGCCGACCGGGCCGCTGCATTTCGGATCGCTGGTCGCCGCGCTGGCGAGCTATTGCGACGCCCGCGCCGCAGGCGGACAGTGGCTGCTGCGCATCGAGGACGTCGACACCCCGCGCAGCCGTGCCGGCGCCGAGGAGGCCATCGTCGCCGCGCTGGCGCGTTGCGGATTCGTGTGGGACGGTCCGATCCTTCGCCAGTCGCAGCGCCAAGCGATCTACGCCGATGCGCTAGAACGGCTGCGTGCGGCAGGTGCGATCTTCGACTGCACGTGCACGCGGCGCGATCTCGAGTCGGCGCCGATGGGTGCGGCCGGCGAACGCGTCTATCCGGGCACCTGCCGCGACGGCTTGCCGCAGTCGCTCACCACGCGCAGCACCCGCGCACGCTGCGCGCAGCGCCTGCGTGTCGACTCCGACGTCGTGACCTTCGTCGATCTGCTGCAGGGCCCGCAGCGGCAGGATCTGGCGTCGGAGGTCGGCGACTTCGTCGTCCGGCGCAGCGACGGGCTCTTCGCCTACCAGCTCGCCGTCGTCGTCGACGACGCGCTGCAGGAGATCAGCACCGTCGTGCGTGGTGCGGACCTGCTCGCGTCCACGCCAAGGCAGATCCTTCTGCAGCGGCGGCTTCAGCTGCCGGCGCCGGAGTACCTGCACGTGCCGGTCGCGATCGGCTCCACGGGCGAGAAGCTGTCCAAGCAGACGCAGGCGCGCGCACTGCCCGAGAACCCGCTGCCGGCACTGCTCGCGGCGTGGCGCTTTCTCGACCAGCCGATGCCCGAGGCGGCCCCGGCGACGGTTGCCGATTTTCTCGCCTTCGCCACGCGCGCCTGGTCGCGCGTCCGGTTACCGCCCGTACCGATGCTGCCGGCACCGCGCGGCGGGTGAGCGTTTCAGCGCGCGTATAATCTCCCCGCCGCGCAGCACGCCGTTCATCGGGCTGCTCCCTGTGTTCGCCCGCAAGGCTCTGTCTTCCCATGACCACACTCGTTGTCGCCCGCAAAGGCGACGAAGTCGCCATCGCCGCAGACTCGCTGACCACCTTCGGCGATACCCGCCTCGCAGCGGAACACGATCGCAGCTACGACAAGATCGTCCACTACCGGGACAGCCATATCGGCCTGTGCGGCTCGGCGGCGCATCAGCTGGTGTTCGAAAGCCTGTTGCGCCGGCACGACAATCTCGATTTCTCGAACAAGTTCGGGATCTTCGAGACGTTTCGCATGCTGCACCCGATCCTGAAGGAGCAGCACTTCCTGAATCCGAAGGAAGAGGACGACGACCCCTACGAGTCGACGCAGGTCACGGCGCTGATCGCCAATCCGCACGGCATCTTTGGCGTGTTCTCGATGCGCGAGGTTTTCGAATACACGCAATTCTGGGCAGCCGGCTCGGGTCGCGAATTCGCGCTCGGCGCGATGCACGTCATGTATCCGCAGGTCGCTTCTGCCGAGGCGGTCGCCCGGGCGGGGCTCGAGGCGGGCGCGCTGTTCGACAGGAACTCGGCGCTGCCGCTGACGCTGTATTCGGTGAAACTGCAGCCGACGTGACGAGCCTCCGCTGCGCGGAGACAAGCGAACGCCTGCGCTTCGGCAAGCGGCTGTGGGCCGCGCGCTTTTACAAGACCCGCAGCTTCGCAGCGGAGGCGATCGGGGCGGGGCAGCGCGCGTCGGCGGCGAGCGCTTCAAGCCCACGCATCCGTTGCCGCTCCGGTCAGCACAGGCGCAGATTCACCAGGTCAAGCATGAACTCCGGCTGGCGATAGGCGCGCAGGATCAGCCACGCAAGCGCCGCCGCGAGCAGCAGGCCCACCGTATGCCAGAGCGTGCGCCGTGACAGGAAGCGACGCGCGCCCGCGGCAGGAACGCGGGCGGCGTCGGTCTGGAGATCGTCGGGTGTCGCCACCCGACCGATGCTACGCCCGCTGCGGCAGGTCGGGCAAGACGCCGACCAGCGACACCGGAGTCGTCGAAAGCACACCCAGCGCGCGCATCTTCGCCATCACCGAGCTGAAATCCGCCGCCGTATGCGCATCGGCGATCGGCTTGGCCAGGAGATTCACGGCACGTCCGCTGACCACCAGCGGCATGTCGGCCGGCAATGCGGCACGCAGGCCGCGGATTTCCTGGCCGGCGATCTTGCCGGAAATACCCCGGTCGAAAAGCAGCACGACCAACGCCGCCTTGTACGCGGAGGCAGCGCCGGCGATTTCCTGCGCGGGGACGCCGGTGCCCAGCGTCAGGCAGTTGACACCTTCGGTGAACAACAGCAGTTCGAGGATCGCCAGGCCAAGCTGGTTCGGATCGTTCGGAGGTGTCGCCAGCAGGATGTGCCGCGCATCGCGCGTAGGACGGACGAGCCGCGTCACGTCGCGCAGCAGCCGCTGCGCCAGGTCAGCAAAGCGCAGCTCCTGGAAGTTCTGCATTTCGCCGCGGACGACGTGTTCGTGCACGGCCTCGTTGAGCGGTATCAGCGTCTGCTCGAGGAACTTGCGCAGGCCCTGACCGACGAGCAGCTTGGAAAGATGGTTCTGCATCTCGCCGATCCGGTGCTGCGCGAGCAGCTTGACGGCGGTTTCGATCTCTGCCGGCAGCGGCGCCGGTTCGTCGACGGCAAGACCGAGCATCGATTGCAGCGCGGAATCGGTGAGCGGCACTACGGCACCGGCGCGCCAGCCCTCCGACAAGAGCTGCTTGATGAGCTTCAGCCGTGCGACCTGGTCCGGCGGATAGACGCGATCACCGAAGGCATCGCGCAACGGCGACGGAAAGCCGTAGCGGCGTTGCCACATGTAGAGCTGTTCGCGGCGCAGGCCGGTAATCCGCACGACTTCACGAATGTGCAGCGCACTGCGTGTTTCGTTGGTTTCGCCTTGCGCATCCACCGGCGCCAGCGTCGGTTCCCGGCGGCGGGCGGGTGCCTTGATCAGAATGCCCATCGTTGTCGTTCCTGTGCGTAGGGTTCAACTGCGCAGGCTGTAATCCACAATTATAGCGCTAGGGATCGCCTGCTCTGTTCGCGGTGACTGGGCCGGCTCGAAGGAGCGCCGCCACCTTGTGCTGCACTATTCGTGCATGCACGATGCATGCCAGATCGTGCAGCCGCGCTTGCCGCAAGACGGAGATTGCGCCATGATCGGCGGGTAGGTCTGCTTCTTGCGTTTGTCGAAACATTGCAACCACACGGAGATCACGGCTGATGTTCGGCTTCGGCAAGACCGCTCGCGAACCGCTCGCCGACATCAAGTCGGCCGAGCGATGGCTCGCGTCGTTTCCCGCCAACGATCCGCTGGCGATGCACGCCGAAATCCTGGGTGTGCTGGGACGCGTCGCGCAGCCCACGGCCAGGCGCACGCCGCAGGGTCTCGAGGCGGTTTGCTTTGCCGATGGACAATGCGCCGGCTTGCGCAAGAGCCTGACCGCGCAATACATCGAGCACGCGACACGCAGCTCGAAAATCGAACACCAGCTATGGTCGGCGCTGTTCGATCTCACGCAGGCATTTCTGGTCGCCTACTACGCGTTTGCGCGCGAGGTGTCGATGCACGCGCAAAGTGCCAAGTGGCAGCAGCAGCTGCCGGAACTGCTCTGCCGGCAGATCGTCCACATGGGACTCGACGCGAAGATCCGGCTGTATCGCTACGAGCAGTGGATACCCGCGAAATGGGCCGAACTGCACGAGCCGTTTTCTCTGGCGTGCTCGCGCAAGTTCGAACGCGCGCCGCTGCTGCTGGGACCGGGTCGAGGCTCGACGACGATCGAGCACGAGTATCTGTACACGCTGCTGCTGCAGCTGATGAACGCCGGCAACATGACCGCGCGTCATCTGGAATGGGTGGCCGGCGAATTGGGCGAATGGTGCGCGCCGCTGCGCCTGTCGCTGGAGCCGTCGTCGGCGACATCTTTCTTCGTGGACCTCGACGCCCGTGAAGGATTGCGCCGGCGCACGCCCGCGCCGCTCGAGGGCCGGGTACTGTTTCTCGACACCCGCCCGCTGCATTCGGTGCTGATGGGCAACGTCATCATGCTGGAGCAGAAGATTCGCGGCCAGCCGCTGTCCGACCGCACGCCGAAGCGCAGCGAGCAGCTCGGCTTGCTGTCCAAGCTCGCGTCGCAGGTCGACCCGGAATTCAAGCCCTTCGCGCGCCGGGGAGAGCGAATGGCCGCCGCGGGTATGGTCGATGCCATCGTCGGTTTCGCCAGGATTTCCGGTTACCTGCACGAGGAGGAGCAGACTCCGTTGCCGACCGTCGAATCTGGCAAGAGCTTCGGCGGCACCATGGAACTCGCGGTTTTCGGTCGCATGCGCAATGAAACCGACCGCCGCGTCGAACTCGCGCGTCGGCGGCTGGCGAACTTCGCCGCGCCCGGCGGTCCGTGGGAGGTGAAGGACGTCAGTCAAACCGGCTTCCGGCTGCTCGCGCCGATGAGTGTGGCCAACATGGTGACCTTGGGGACGCTCGCGGCAATCCGCCCGCACGGCCAGACGCCGTGGGCGCTCGGCATCGTCCGCCGGATGAAACGCCTGACCGCCGATCGCGGCGAAATCGGATTGCAGGTGATCGCCAATACGCTGATCGGCGTCGACCTGGTCGAGCAGCGCAAGAGCCACGAAGCCGATTACTCGGTCGACGGCGAGGCGACGACGGTCAACGGCCGCACCTTCCACGGACTCTTCCTGGCGCTGCGCAAGCGCGAAGCCGACAACCCGGTGCAATCGCTGATCGTGCCCGCCGTCGAATACCAGCCGGCCAAGCGCCTGAAGCTGATGACGACGATGGCCATCAACCCGATCCGCTTCGGCCGGCTGCTGGAGCAGCAGCCGGACTGGGTATGGGCGACCGTCGAGCCGCTCGACCTCACCGCACCGCTGCCTTCGATCAGCACGATCATGCACCAGACGATTCCCCCGGCGGCCGCGAACGAGTAGATTGGCGGGGCCATGCCCGTCGACCGTTACGCGGAAGTGCATGCCGGTCATCGGTGGGATGTCCCCGCCGATTTCAACATCGCGCACGCCTGTTGTGGCCGCTGGGCCGCCGACCGCACGCGTTTCGCGCTGTATTGGGAGGATGAGTCGGGTGCCGCCTCCGCGCACACCTTCTGGGACCTGCAGCGCGAAGCCAATCGCCTGTCGAACGTGCTCGCCGGCCTCGGCGTGGCGCGGGGCGACCGCGTCGCGCTGATACTGCCGCAACGGCGCGAGACGGCGGTCGCGCATATCGCCGTCTACCAGATGGGCGCCGTCGCGGTGCCGTTGTCGTTTCTGTTCGGTCCCGATGCACTGTCGTACCGTCTCGCCGACTCCGGCGCCAAGGTCGCACTGGTTGATCCGCAATCCGCACCCAACCTGGCGCCGATTCGCGGGCAGCTGCCGGGGCTGACGCACGTGCTCGGCGTCGCCGGCGCCGGCGCCGGCGCCGGCGGCGACGAACGCATCGACTACGACGCGGTCGTCGCTGCTGCGAGCCCGGAATTCGCGCCGGCCACCACGCGCGCCGAGGAGCCCGCACTCGTCGTCTACACCAGCGGTACCACCGGGCCGCCGAAGGGCGCCTTGATGCCGCACCGCTGCCTGCTCGGCAATCTCCCCGGCTTCGTCCATTCGCACGACGCCTTTCCCCAGCCGGGCGACGTCTTCTGGTCGCCGGCCGACTGGGCGTGGACCGGCGGCCTGATGGACGCGCTGTTGCCGACGTTCTACTTCGGCCAGCCGATCGTCGGCTACCGGGGCCGTTTCGACCCCGAGCGCGCGTTCCGGCTGCTCGAGAAGTACCAGGTCCGCAACGCCTTCCTGTTTCCGACCGCGCTCAAGCTGATGATGAAAGCCTACCCGCGGCCGCGCGAGCACTTCGACGTCAACCTGCGCAGCATCATGAGCGCCGGCGAGTCGGTCGGCACCACGGTATTCGAGTGGACGCGCGAAGCGCTGGGCGCGACGGTCAACGAAATGTTCGGACAAACCGAAATGAACTACATTGTCGGCAACTCGCACCGGCTGTGGCCGGCGAAGCCGGGGTCGATGGGCCGGCCGTATCCGGGGCACCGTGTCGCAGTCATCGACGACGCAGGCAGCGAAGTGCCGCGTGGAGAGCCGGGTGACGTCGCGCTTCACCGCATCGCGCCGGACGGCACGCCCGACCCGGTGTTCTTTCTCGAGTACCTGCACAACCCGGAAGCCACGCAGCGCAAATTCATCGGCGACTGGTGCCGCACCGGCGACGTCGCGACCGTCGATGCCGACGGCTATCTGTGGTATCAGGGTCGCGCCGACGACGTGTTCAAGGTCGCCGGCTACCGCATCGGGCCCTCGGAGATCGAAAACTGCATCGTCCGCCATCCGGCGGTCGCCAACGCCGCCGTCGTGCCTTCGCCCGACGAAACACGCGGCAACGTCGTCAAGGCCTTCGTCGTGCTCGCCGCAGGCCATGCGCCGTCACCGGAGCTGGTCGACGAAATCCAGCAGCACGTGCGCCGCTACCTGGCTCCTTACGAATATCCGAAGGAGATCGAATTCATCGACGCGCTGCCAATGACGACCACCGGCAAGGTGCAGCGCGTCGTGCTGCGCGAACGCGAGCAGGCGCGCAAGCACACGCAGTAAGTGGGGTCAGACTCGACGCCGATCTCGTCGTCCCCGCGCAAGCGGCGGCCCGGCAGCGTACGACGACAGACACTGGATTCCCGCTGTCGCGGGAATGACGGCCGGAGATCTGCTGCGAATTTCGATTCGCTTCACGACAGCAGACGCAGGTCATCGCGCCTCGGATGATACGAGCTGGTACACCCGATCGACGTAGGCCTGCATCGCGCTCTCGCGGTCCATGCCCTTGCGCTGCGACCAGGCGTCGAACTTCGCGCGGTTGACCATGTCGAGCGCGCCGGGTCGCTCGCCGGCAACGTCGCCAACCGACGCCTGCTTGTACAGCGAATAGAGCGCCAGCAGCGTGTCGTTGTCGGGTGCGCGGCGCAGCGTCTTCGAGGCGAGCACCGCTGCATCGAACGCCGCATCGAGTGAGATCGTGCCCGGCGCTTCCGGCGGCGCCGCACCGAAATACGCGTCCTCGATTTCCAGTTCGTCGGCGAACCAGCGGACTTCGAGCAGCTTGCCGCCGTGGAAGGCGAGCAGCAGCGCGCCCTGCGACTCGAGCCGCGCGCCGTCACGCTGCGCGACCAGCGTCGCCGGTACCAGCGCAATGCCGCGATTGAACACCGGCGTGCCGAAGGCGGTGAACCGCGGCGCGCCACCTTGCACGAGCTTGCCGGCGAAGGCCGCAAAGGATTTCCCTGAATGCGCACCCGACATTCTGTTGATTCCGGGCTGCACCCACGCAAGGTCGGGGATCGCCAGCTCGCGCAGCCCCGCAAGATCACCCGCGCCGAGCTTCGCGATCGTTGCCGTCACCGCCGCGGCCAGCGCCTCGGGCGACATCTTCGGCTCGTTGGCCAGCGCCGTCGTCGCCCCCGGCATCGCGGCGCCGAAGAACTCGAGGACGCTCCTGGCGACGATCTCGCGGTCGTTGTCGACACAGATCATGTGATAGCTGTCTTCGAGCACCACCATGCGCGCGCGGCCGCCGCCGATCGCTTCGACCAGGAAATTGGCCGATTTGAGACTGGTCAGTTCGTCCTCGCGCGCGTGCACGACCAGCGTCCGGCAGCGGATCTCCTTCGCGCCTTGCATCAGGATCGCGCGCAGCCGATCGACCTGCCGAATGCATTCCAGCGGAACCCAGCGATAGTGAAAATTCTCGCCACGCTCGAACTTCGCCTTGACGATCGCGCGCAGCTGCTCGTTCTTGATGCCGAAGGGGTCCTCCTCCTCGACCTTCATCGTGCGACCGACACCGGGGATCGCGTAGAGCAGCGAGCGCAATCCGCGGTACCACGGCGTCGCCCAGCCGTCGATGTAGACGGGAGGTGCCAACAGCACCAGTTGGCCCTGCGTGTGCCGCTCGCGCTGCGCGAGTACGGCCGCCAGCAGCGAGCCCATGCACATGCCCATCAGGTGCAGGCGAGGATGCAGCGCCCGCACCTCGTGGTATTTGGCAACCACCGCGCCGATCCAGTCCTCCGCCGTCACGCCGGCCAGGTCCTCCGGACGCGTGCCGTGCCCGGGCAGCGTCAATGAATGGGTGACGAAGCCGGCATTCTTCAATCGCTTGTGCATCGACCCCAGGTCGTACTGCGTGCCGCCGAGGCCGTGAATCAGGAAAACGCCATCGGGTGTATCCGTGGCTGCATCCTGCGCAGGCACCTCGACTGCAGCAGGGCGCTCGGTGGTGGTGCTCTCGGTCATGCCGACGATTCCACGGGCCCGGCAGTCACGCGCACAATGCCGACGATCCGGTGCAGCGCGCCGTCGTGGTCGCGAATCGCGCGCGCCTCGTCGGTGGCGGCCTGCGTCGCACCTGCGCTGCCGCGCAGCGCGTAGCGTAGCGTGTCGGCCTCCCCGCGGCCGCGCACGCGCTCGTCGAACCGGGCCGCTACGCCATCCCGTTCAACGGCGGCCACCAGCGCCAGCCAGTCGGCGAGCATCGCGATTCGCTCGGGCGCCACGCCGAGCAGCTGCAGCGTATCGCCGGTGACCAGCATGCGGTCGCTCGCCGGATCCCATTCGTAGGCGAGCAGGCGGTGGGCACCGATCGCCGCCTCGAAGCGCGTCTGCCATTCGCGCGCCACGTGCGCCGCCTGCCGCTGCGCCGCGCCGAGTACCGCGATCAGCAATCCCAGCAGCGCGATGGCGAGCGCATAAGCTTCGACTTCGAGTTGGGCCTCGCCGAGGAAACCTTCGACGCCTGCGAACGGGCCGTTGCCCTGCGCCGTGCAGACCATCGCGATCAGCGCACCGACGAAGCCGGCGAGCGTCGCACCCCGCGCACCCCAGAGGACCGCGACCAGCGACATGAAGACGATGGGCAGGTAGGTGAGTGCGGCACCGACCGAACCACCAAAGCGCTGGGCGACCGAACCGCTGAACAGCAACCACAGCGTACCCAGGAACAGCGCGCAGGCCACCGCGCCGGAGGTGAAAGCCGGCATCGTCATCCCGCCCGAGCGCCGCACGCGGAACTGCGCCCAGCTGATGATCACCGGCGCAACCAGCAGCGTGCCGATGAAGTTGGAGATGAACCAGACGCGTAGCGTCGTTCCGAAACCTGTGCCGCCCGCCGCGAGCTGCCATGCCGCGGCCAATACGGCCCCGACAAGCGCCAGCGGCACGGCGCCGGCGAGTATCAGCGCGCCGAGATCGCGTACGGCATGAAAGCGCAGCGGCAGCGCCGCAAGCCGCGATACGAGAAGCGCCGCGGCGCCCGATGCCAGCACCTCGATCGCTCCATAGCCGACCGCCTCCAACGCAGCGCTGCCGAGATTGAACGCGAAGGCCGTGGCGCCGACGAAGCCGCCGCCCAGCACCGCAGCCCAGCGCGCGCGGCGAAGCGACAGCAGCAATCCCAGCACGACGCCGCTGGCGAGCCACACCGTCCACGCGTCGGTCGGTGCATAGGCGACCAGCGAGGAAAGCGCGCCAAATGCTGTATAGGCGGCCGCAACCAGGACCACGATCAGTAACTGCTGCGCCATAGACCCCCCAATATCCGCGGCACGACAAACATCGGGGAGTACCCGACCGTGCACTTACGCGCCGTTGACTCCGCTGCGGGGCCCGCGCAGGCCCTCGAGAAACGCACGATGCGTGAGCACCCACGCGATTGCGGGAACGACAGCCGGCAGGATCAGCGACCCGAACTGAAAGGCGAAGACGATGATATCGCGGTCGAGCGCGCTGAAGCCGGTTTGCGATGTTACCAGCGGCGACGCAGTGACTGCGATGTTCTTCAGGAAGTCGGCGACGACGCCCCAAAGGATGAACGGCAGCATCGCAAAGTAGCCGATCAGCAGGCGCCGCCACCATCCGGGCTCGTGCGCAGCGAGCGTCAGCGCGGCGAACAGCGGCAGACCGAAGGCGTAGAGCAGCATGTTGACGTCGACGCTGAGGACTCCGCCGGCCTCGACGCTGCCGGGCTTCAGCGTCGTCACGAAGGTGAGCGTGGCCCCGCGTGCATCGACACCGACGACGAGATCGCGCAGTCCCAGATTGCCGATGACGGCGGTGAAAAGCTGCACCGGCCAGAGAATGATCGGCGCCAATACGTACCACACGCCAAAGGTCACCGGCAGCCACGCCAGCACCAGCAGGATGAACCGGGCCAGAGGACTCTTCATCGTGTGCCGTGCCCGAGGTCTAGCGCGCAGCCAGCGCCGGAGGTGGCGCGCGATCGTCGTCGCGCGGCACACGGCGCACCCAGATCAGCCAGACGACCAACACATCGAGCATGATCAGCGCCTGCCAGGCGTACAGGTGCGCCCACTCGAAGACGTCGAAGTTCCACTGCCCGATGTAGAAGAGGCTGATGACCCGCACGATGTTGAGCAGTTGCACCGCCAGCGTGCCGATCAAAAGCCCCAGCACCTTGTGCTTCCACGGCGCAGGGAAAGCGAGGATCGCGGCGAACAGAACGAGCGTGGCCTCCACACCGTTGCAACCGGCCTCGATCGACACCGCGAAGCCGTTGCCCACGCTGCGGATCACCTTGCCCGAGGCGACGACATTCGCGTCGAACAGCGTGACGATCGACGTCGCGATCGCCGCCAGCGCGTTGGTCCACGGCACGACGACGAGGCGCTGCCCCCACGGCGTCAACTCGAGCCCGAAGAGGATCGCGAGCAATACGATGAAGAGGACGAAAAAGCGGGCCATGCGGCGATTCTACGGGCATCGAATCTGTGTGGCGGATGGAAAGACGCGACGGCGATTCCCGGATCGGGAGCGGTCAGGCGCGCGCGCCGCTCACGCCCGGGCAAGCGGCGGATTGTCCGCGAAGTAGCGCAGCACGCCTTCGTGTATGGAATCGGCGAACTTCCTCTGGTGCCCGGCACTGCGCAGCTTCAGTTCCTCGTCCGGATTGGAGATGAACGCCGTCTCCACCAGGATCGATGGAATATCGGGCGCCTTGAGCACGGCGAAGCCGGCCTGCTCGACGCTGTTCTTGTGCAGCGCATTGTGCGTGCCGATGCCGTCGAGCACGCGCTGGCCGACCTTCAGGCTGTCGCTGATCTGCGCCGTTTGCGACAGGTCGAGCAGCGTGCGCGCGAGCACCGGATCGCGCCGGTCGAGATCCACGCCGCCGATCAGGTCGGCCCGGTTTTCGCGGTTCGCGAGCCACCTCGCTGCCGCGCTGGTCGCGCCGCGCTCGGAGAGCGCGAAGACCGACGAGCCGCGCGCAGCCGGATCGCGGAAGGCGTCGGCGTGGATCGAGATGAACAGGTCCGCCTGCACGCGCCGCGCCTTGGCGACACGCTGCGCGAGCGGCACGAAGTAGTCGTCATCGCGCGTCAGCATCGCGCGCATGTTGGGTTGGGTGTCGATGCGCGCCTTGAGCTTTTGCGCGATGGCCAGCACGACGTGTTTTTCGTAGGTGCCGCGGCGGCCGATCGCACCCGGATCCTCGCCGCCGTGGCCGGGGTCGATGGCGATCGTGATGCGGCGTGAAGTCTCCTTTTCCGCAGCGCGCGGTGCGGGCGCAGCTTCGCGTTGCGCATCCGCGACGCTGGATCCGGGCGACGGCGAGCCTTTGTGACTTTCGCCTTCGAGCAGCGCCATCAGCGGATCGAGCGGTACGAGCGGATAGAGGTCGAGCACCAGCCGGTGCCCGAACTCGGCGACCGGCCGCAGCGCGAAGATGTCGGGCCGCACCTCGGCCTTGAGGTCGAGCACCACGCGCATCACGCTCGCCGACTGCCGGCCGAGGCGAATCGACGCGATATAGGGATCGGATGCGTTCACGCGCGAAGGCAGCGACAGCAATTCCGAAGACGCGTCGACGCCGTCGATGTCGAGCGCCAGTCGGTCCGGATTTCTGAGCACGACGAGCTGATGCGCGAGCGGCGAGTTCGATTCGACGATGACGCGCGTGTATTCCTGCGCCGGCCACACCCGCGCCGAGGCGATGCGCGCCATCTCCGCCCATGCGTCCGGCAGCAGCAGCTGCGAGGCCGGCAGCACCAGCCATCGGCACAACCGACGGCGCTGCCAGCCGATCGTCGTCAGCCGGGAGCGGGCAGAAAGAGCGCTTCGATCGCGGCGCGGCATCGGTCACCCGCCGCCGTCGAGGAACGCAACAAGAGGTCGCGCCCGTCTGCGGTCGCCGGGTACGACAGGACCACGTCGAGGTCGGCAACGGGCAGCAGTCCGGCAACGCGCTCCGGCCATTCGACCAGGCAGACGCTGTCGCTGCGAAAACAGTCTGCGAGTCCCGCCGTTTCCCATTCGCTTGGATCGGCGAACCGATAAAAATCAAAGTGATACAAGTATAAACTCGAAAATGGATAATATTCAACCAATGTATAGGTCGGGCTCTTGACGGTCCCGGTCCAGCCCAGCGCCCGCAAGGCGCCGCGCGCCAGCGTCGTCTTGCCGGTTCCCAGGTCGCCGTGCAGCGCCACCACCATGCCGCCGGACAGCGTACCGGCCATCGCCGCACCGACAGCTTCGGCGGCGGAAGCGTCGGGTAGATGGAGGGAAGCGGTCATGACGGTGGGCGGGACAAATCGGCGCCTATCGGAAGCGCAAGCATAACCGCGATACGATGACGCACGATGACCGACGCTTGGTTCCCTGCCCGACCGGAATGCGACTGGCCGCAACTCGTCGACGACATCCGAACCTGGGGACGCGAGTTCGGCTTCCAGGACATCGGCGTCGCCGACACCGAATTGTCGCAGGCCGAGGAGCGGTTGCAGCGCTGGCTCGCCTTGGGCCGGCATGGCGCGATGGCATACATGGAGCGTCACGGCAGCGCGCGCTCACGTCCAGCCGAACTGGTGCCGGGTACGATCCGCGTCATTACCGCGCGAATGAATTACTGGCCGCCCGCAGCGATGGCACCCGGTGCCGTGCTCGGCGATCCGCAACGCGCCTACGTCGCGCGCTATGCGCTCGGCCGCGACTACCACAAGGTGCTGCGTGCGCGACTGGCGCGGCTGGTCGACAGGATCAAGGTCGAGGTCGGCGACTTCGGCTACCGCGTGTTCACCGACAGCGCACCGGTACTCGAGGTGGCGCTCGCCGCCAAATCGGGACTCGGCTGGCGCGGCAAGCACACGCTGCTCCTGACGCGCAAGCTGGGTTCCTATTTTTTTCTGGGCGAAATCTACACCGACCTGCCGCTGCCACCGACGCCACCGGTCGCCGACCACTGCGGCACCTGCAGCGCATGCATCGACGCCTGTCCGACCGGTGCCATCGTCGCGCCCTTTGAGCTCGACGCGCGGCGCTGCATTTCCTACCTGACCATCGAGCTGCCGGGATCGATCCCCGAGGACCTGCGGCCGCAGATCGGCAACCGTGTCTACGGCTGCGACGACTGCCAGCTCGCGTGTCCGTGGAACCGTTTCGCGCAGGCCGCTGCCGAGCACGATTTCCGCGCCGTCCGCAACGGTCTCGACCAAGCGACGCTGGTCGATCTCTTCGCCTGGACCGAGGACGAATTCAACGCGCGGATGGCGGGTAGCCCCATCCGCCGCATCGGCTACGAACGCTGGTCGCGTAACCTGGCCGTCGGCTTGGGCAACGCGCCGCGCAGCGATGCCGTGATCACGGCGCTGCAACGGCGGGCCGAAGATGCGTCGCCGCTGGTGCGCGAGCATGTGGCGTGGGCACTCGGTGGGCACTCAGTGGGCACTTAGCAGGCAGTTGGCAGTAGTCACTTGACCGGCGCCCCCTTGTTCAGCAAGAGCAGCGCGCACACCAGCAGCAGCGCAGGACGGAAGCAGCGGCTCAGCCTGACCTCAACGAATGAGTTGGTTCATCGACACGATGGGCAGCATGACGGCCAGCACCAGCACCAGCACGATCGCTCCCATCACCACGATCAGCGCCGGCTGCAGCAGCGCCGCGAGCCACGCCAGCCGCCGCTCGGCGTCGCGCTCCAGCTCGCCGGCTGCGCGCTCGAGCATCGGCGCCAGGCGCCCGCTTTGCTCGCCGTTGGCGACCAGGTGGATCAGCACCGGAGGAAACACGCGCTGCTCGCGCAACGCGCGCGACAACGGAACACCCTCGCGCACCAGCACCGCGGCAGCGAGCGACGCCGCGCGCAATGGCTGCATCCGCACCACCTCGGCCGCGGCGTCGAGCGAGCGCAGGAGCGGTGCGCCGCTGCCGGTCAGGATCGCCAGCGTGCTCGCGAAGCGGGCGGTGTCGAGGCTGCGCAACAGGCGACCGGCCACCGGCAGCCGCAGCAGAAAGGCATGCCAGCGCGCGCGTAGCACCGGACGCCGCAAGGCAACGGCAAATGAAGCCAGCGTCACCACAAGCACGGCGAGCCACAACCCGCCGGTCGCCCGGAAAAACGCACTGGTCGCGATCAGCGCCTGCGTAAGCCACGGCAGCGTCTGCCGGCTCTGCTGGTAGACGGAGACGACCTGCGGCACGACGTAGGCGAGCAGCACGGCGATCACCGCCAGCGCAATCACCGTCACGATCGCCGGATAGATGAGCGCGAGCACGATCTTCTGCCGCAGCGCTTCGCGCGCCTCGAGATAGTCCGCAAGCCGTGCAAGCACCTCGGCCAGCCGGCCAGTCTCCGCACCGGCGCCGACCAGTCCGCAATACAGCGGCGAGAACGCGCGCGGATAGCGCGCGAGCGCGGCAGGCAGCGATTCGCCGGCGGCGATCTGACTTCTCAATTCGGTGGCAAGTTGCGCGGCACGCGCGTCGTCGGCCTGCTCGGCCACCGCGGCGAGCGCCTGGTCGAGAGGCATGCCCGACAGCGTCAGCGTCGCGAGCTGCCGTGTCGTCAGCGCGAGCAGCGGTGCGGACAGCCTGATACCCGTCAACCGGTCGCCGCGCGACGCGGCGGTGGTCACCGCCGTCGGCGTCAGGCCCTCGGCGCGGAGCTGGTCGCGTACCGCGCGCGGTGTCGGCGCATCGAGCACACCCTGTCGCAACCTGCCCTGGCCGTCGACGGCCTCCCAGCGATACTCGGACGTCGTCGTCATGCGCTGGTGCTCAGGCGTTACGGGTGACGCGCAGCAGCTCGGCCAGCGACGTGACGCCGCCGGCGACCCAGCGCGCGCCGTCGCGGCGCAGGCTCCGCATCCCTGAGCGCGCCGCGGTCTCGCGCAGCGCCATCTCGGCAGCGCCATCGTGGATATGGCGGCGAATCGAATCGTCGACCAGAAGCAGTTCGTAGACACCGGTGCGCCCGCGAAAGCCCGTCTGGTTGCAGGCGTCGCAGCCCGGCGCCGTCGACACCCGCTGCGACGCGGGCAAGCGCAGGTCGTGCAGCAGGCGGCCTTCTCCCGCCGATGGCTCGTGCGTGCTACGACACACCGGGCATAGCGTGCGCACCAGCCGCTGTGCTACGACCGCCAGCAGGCTCGACGCCAGCAGGTAGGGCTCCACACCCATGTCGGCAAGACGCGTCACCGCGGAGGTCGCGTCGTTGGTGTGCAGCGTGGCCAGCACCAGATGCCCGGTCAACGATGCCTGTACGGCGATCTGTGCGGTCTCGAGGTCGCGGATCTCGCCGATCATGATCACGTCCGGATCCTGGCGCAGGATCGCGCGCAGCGTGCGCGCGAAGTCGAGCTCGATCCGCGGATTGACCTGCGTCTGCGCGACGCCGTCGAGCGCGTACTCGATCGGGTCCTCGACCGTCATCATGTTGACGGCGCCACGCGGCAGCCGCGACAGCGCCGCGTACAGCGTCGTCGTCTTTCCCGATCCGGTGGGACCGGTGACCAGCACGATGCCGTGCGGCTCGCGGATCAGGCGATCGATCGCATCGCGCGTCGCCTCGTCCATGCCCAGCGCCTCGAGGTCGAGCCGCGCCGAGTCCTTGTCGAGCAGACGCAGCACGACGCGCTCGCCCGGGCCCGTCGGCAGCGTGGACACGCGAACGTCGACGACCCTGTCGCCCAGCTTGAGCGAAATCCGCCCGTCCTGCGGCAGCCGCTTTTCCGCGATGTCGAGGCTGGCCATGATCTTCAGCCGCGACACCAGCGCCGCGTGCAGCGCCCGCGGCGGCTCGATCACGTCGCGCAGCACGCCGTCGATGCGAAAGCGGACGACCGAGCGCGCCTCGTAGGGCTCGAAGTGCAGGTCGGACGCGCGTTCGCGCAACGCCTGCAGCAGCAGCGCGTTGATCATCCGGATGACCGGCGCCTGCGTCGTGCTGTCGAGCAGGTCCTCGGTCACCGGCATGTCCTGCATCAGCCGCGAGAGATCGGTCTCGCGCGCCAGGTCGCCGACCAGCGTTGCCGCAGCGCCTGGTGCGGCCTGGTTGTAGGCGCGCGCCAGTTCGCTGGAGAACTCGTTGGCGTCGACCGCGCGCGTCACCAGAGGTCGCTGGAGTACGCGCTTGATCTCGATCAGGCCGTCGGCGGTGGCGTCGGGACGCGTCAGCACCAGCACCGCGTCGCCGTCGGTGCCGGCGGCGAGCACGCCATGCGCCTTCGCGAAGGCGTAGGGAATCTGCGCGGCGAAAGTCGCTGCGGACGCCGGCAGGCTCGGGCGTGCGGTCATCGCGACCAGGCGACGCGGAATGCGCCGCCTATCTCGGTGCGTCCGGTGCCGGTGCCGGTGCCGGCACCGGCAACTGCGGCTGCGGCTGCGGCGGCCGAACCAGCGGGCGCAGCGCTGACGCATCGCTGGGAATCATGCTGGGCAGCATCCCGGCGGGTGTACCCGGCATCACTCCGACCTGCGGCAGCGTCGGTACCGTCTGGTCGTCCCAGAAGAAGCGCTTCTCGGGGCGGCTCTTGTCCTGCTCGCCCATGATGTAGTCGTAGCGTTCCGACGTCAGCGCGCGGCCTTGCGCATCGCCGCGTACCACGGTCGGCTTCAGGAAGATGAGAAGATTGACCTTCTGCCGCTTGCGCGCGTCGTAGCGGAAGAACGCGCCGAGCAGCGGCAGGTCGCCGATCACCGGCACCCGGTCCGAGCCGTCGGTGAAGCTGTCTTGGATCAAGCCGCCGAGCACGGCGACCTGCTGGTCGTCGACGATCACCGACGATTCGAGCGCACGCTTGGAGAGCACGAGCCCGGTCGTCGTGCTGAACGACTCGATCCTCGACACCTCCTGGTAGATCGACAGGCGTACGGTGCCGCCCTCGGTGATCTGCGGTTTCACGCGCAACATGACGCCGATGTCGCGCCGCTCGATGGTCTGGAACGGCTGCACCGTCGACGACGAGCCGGTCGTCGCGTACTGCCCGGTGACGAAGGGCACGTTCTGGCCGACGATGATGCGCGCCTCCTCGTTGTCGAGCGTCAGCAGCGTCGGCGTCGACAGGATGTTGGCGCCGGCGTCCTGCTCGAGCGCACGCGCGAGAAAGGCCAGGTTGGTGATCGTGCCGAGGCCCGGAACGTAGATCGTGCCGTTGATCACGCCGGCGTTCAAGCCCTGACCCAGCGCACCCAGATTAAGCGAGCCGGAGATGATGTTGTTGCCGCTGTCGCGGGTGCCGAAGTTGGTGCCACCGAAACCCTGGACGTTGGACTTGTTGATGCCCTGCAGGATCTGCCACTGGATGCCGAATTCGGCGACCTTGTCCGCCGCGACCTCGACGATCAGCGCCTCGACGAACACCTGCGCGCGGCGCACGTCGAGCCGGTCGATGATCGTGCGCAGGTTGTTGTACAGCGGCTCCGGACCCATGATGATCAAAGCGTTGCTCGCAGTGTCGGCCTGAATGGTGAGGCCGCCGGGGAGCGCACCGCCGCCATTGCCGCCGCCGGTGAAAGGGTTGCTGGCGGAAGCTGCGGCCGAAGTCGGCGTCGCCTGCGCGCCGCCGGGGGGCGTCGACGTGCCGAGCTGGTTGGCAATGGCCGAAGACGCGCTCGTCGTCGTCGCCGGCAACCCGGTGTCGCCGCTGCCGGCCAGCAACGCCCGCAGCGTCTGCGCGACGCGCGCCGCCTCCGCATTCTTCAGGTAGACGATGAACATGTTGCCGCCTGGCCGGCCCGGCGTGTCGAGTTGCTCGATCATCGCCTTCACGCGCGCCGCGCGCACCGAATTCTCCGAGCGCAGCATGATGCTGTTCGATCGCGGGTCGGCGACCAGCGACACCTTCTGTTGCGTGTCGCCCGGCGGCGCGCCCGCGCGCGCGGTCTCCGCGCCCAACAGCCGGTTGATCAGCGGCACGATGTCGAGTGCCGATGCGTGCTTCAGCGTGACCAGCATCGGCTGGTCGGATGGCGGCTGGTCCAGCGACGCGATGATCTTCAGGATGCGTCGCAGATTCTCGGCGTAGTCGGTGATGATCAGCGAGTTGGTGCCGGGGAAGGCGGCGATCGTGTTGTTCGGCGTGATCAATGGCCGCAGGACGGCGACGAGCTGCTGCGCCGATTCATGCTGCAGCGTGACCACTTGCGTCAGCAGACGGTCGCCGCCGCCCGCCGCCCCCTGCCCGACCTCCATACCGTGCATTTTGGCGTCGGTCTCGAGGACGAGCTTGGTGATGCCGTTGCCCTCGACCGCGACGACGCCCTGCAACCGTAGCGCCGACAACAGCGTCGGATAGACGAGGCTCTTAGCGACCGGCCGCGCCGAAATGATGTTGACAGTCCCCTTGATCCGGGGATCGAGAATGAAATTGCGGCCGGTGATATCGGAGACGGCCTTGACCACCGCTTCGATATCGGCGTTGACGAAATTGAGCGTTACCGTGTCGTCGCCGCCGGCGGCCGGCAGCACGGCCAGCAGGGCCAGCAGCGCACCGGCAAGCCAGCGCGCAGCCGCCGCGCTGCCACGGTGCAAAATGGGAGATGGCGAGGAGCGCGCCCGGAAGGCGATTTTGGCGGGCATCGGCAACGGCAGCACGGTGCTATGGAGTCCTCGAATCAATCTCGCGAGGCGCCATACGCCCTCACAACCCGCACCCCTCGTCACCGCGAGAATTCGTCGCGGCCGATAATAGCATGGGGTTTCCGGCGTTTGACTCGGCGGCTGCGGGAACGGCGCCGGCGCCGCCTCAAGCCTCGACGCGAAACGTCTGCCGCACGCCGCTTTGATACTGCTGCGCCATCGTGATGTAGGCGGCTTCCAATGCACGCGTCGTGCGCCGCGTGTCGAACAGCGGACTATCCAGGCCGGGACCGGCCAGATACGCCTTGAGGCGCGCCAGTTCGGCGCGATCGCGGGCGAGCGCGACGGCCGCATCAACGTAAGCCCGAGTCGATTCCATCACCAGTTCGGGAAGGCCGACCGCGTGCAGCAGGCTCGCCGCGACGCGGCTCGCATACGTCGCACCCGGCGCCGTGAGCAGCGGACAGCCGGCCCACAGCGCGTCGCTCGCTGTGGTGTGCGCGTTGTACGGCCAGGTGTCCAGAAACAGGTCGGCATGCCGGTATAGCGCGAGATATTCGGGGTTTGGACGATGGCGCGCAAACACCAGGCGGTCGCTGGCGACGCCGCGCGCCTCGGCTTCCCACCTCAGGTTTGCCATCGCCGGGTCGTCGTCGGCCTTCGCCAGCAGCCACAGCACCGAATCGGGCACCGCCGCGAGGATCGACATCCACGCGTCGAACACGCCGGGATTGATCTTGTAGGTCTGGTTGAAGCTGACGAAGACGAAGGCACGCTCGGGCAGACCCAGTGCGTCGCGCGGCGGCGCCGCCGCGATCGGGCGCTCGCGATCGTTGACCTGGTAGCTGTCCGGAAGCACGGCGACCGCTTCCGCATAATCGGCCAGGTGCGCTTCCGGCGTGACCCACGGATCGCCGATCAGGTAGTCGACGAGACTGCCGCCCAGCGTTCCCGGATAACCGAGATAGTGGACCTGGATCGGCGCCGGGCGCTGCGCCAGCACCATCGGCATCGCGTCCTGCGTATGGCCCTTCAGGTCGACGAGAATGTCGACCAGATCGCCGCGGATCGCCGTGGCGATGGCCACCGGATCACGTCCACGAAGGTCGACGAAACGGTCGAAGGCGCGGGTCAATCGGGCGCGCATCGGGGAGCGGTCGTCGGGTCCGAGCGAGTAGGCGATGACCTCGAAACGCGCGCGATCGTGCTGCTCGAACAGACCCGCGGCGAGAAACGCGGTCGCGTGCGCGTGAAAGTCGGCGGACAGGTAGCCGATTCGCATGCAGCCGGCGCTGCGCACCCGGCGTCGCCGCATGACGCGAACACCCGCGAGCGGCGCGATCCAGTTCTGCGCGCATAGTCGCTGCTCGGCCCGCGTCGACGGCAGCGACAGGAACGCGAAGGGCGACAGCATCGGCGTCGCGGCCAGAACGCCGGAACGAAACCGCTCGTACAACGAGCGCCGATCGTGCCAGTCGGCGAGCCTGCCGCGCAGGAAAGAGAGTTGCGACAGCGCCGCACCGTGGTTCGGGTCGATCTGCAGCACCTGTTCGTAGGCGACGGCCGCGTCCGGCAACAGCGCGAGCTTGTTTTCGAGCAGGCTCGCCAGTTCGAAGCGCAACGCCGCCGACATCGGGTTGCGCGCCAGCGCCTTTTCCAGCGTCTGTCGCGCCCTCTCCGGCGCGCCGATGCCATTTTCGAGCTGCGCCTTCACGCCCGCGTAGGCCTCCTGGTCCGGCGCCAAACCTGCCGCGCGGGTGGCGGCTTCCAGCGCTTCGAGCATGCGTCCCTGCGGCTGCAGCGCAAGCGACAGGCTGAACCAGCCGGCAGCGTGTGTAGCGTCGCGCGCGACGAGCCGTCGCGCGGTGGCTTCCGCGTCCGCGAACAGGCCGGCCTCGACCTGCGCGGCAATCAGGTTGAACAGGATTTCGACCACATCGGGACCGCGCCCTGCCGCTTCGCGGAATGCGTTGAGCGCAGCCTCGTGGTTGCCTGCCGTCTTCAGCACCAACCCGAGGTTGGACCACGCGTCTGGATTGCCGGGATCGATGGCGAGCGATGCGCGGATGCGCTCGGCCGCGGCGGGGAGGCTTCCGCGCTGGTAGAGCACGACGCCGGAATAGTGCAGTGCGGCGGCATGCTGCGGTTGTGCGCGGAGGATGGCCTCGTAGTCCTCGAAGGCAACGTCGATCCTGCCGTCCTGATGCAGCTTCGCCGCGCGCGCCCAGATTTCGTCCACTTCGCTCACCGGTAATCGGTTCCCCGGCGACGCGCCAACGCCAACCATTGCCTTGCCGAGCCGCGCCGCGGAATCGCGCTAATCCTTCAACGTGAAATTGATCTCGACCTCGCCGACGTAGCGCTCACCGTCGGCCTTGAACTTCCAGTCCGCCAGCGTATTGCGCACTTCGCGGTCGAAGACGCGCGGCGGCTCGGACACGATGATGTTGACGTCGGTCACGTTGCCTTTTTCGTCGATCTGCAGCCGCGCGACCACGCGACCCTTGGCGACGCCGGCGCGAATCGCATCCCGCGGATAGCTCGGGTCGTCGCCGGAAATCCGGACAATGCCACGCCGGACCGCAGGCTTGGGCGGTGCCGGCGGCGCCTTCACGACGGGGGCCGGCGGCGCAATCACGTGCGGCGTCGTGGGAGCGGTCTGCGTGACGGCGGAAATGACCGGCGCGGTGGTCGGTGCCACCACCGGAATGTCGGGGGGCGGCACGTAGGTTTCGACCGGCACCGGCTGCAGCTTCGGGGGCTCGATGATCTTCCTCGGTGGCGGTGGCGGCGGCGGCGGCGGTGGCGGCGGCTTGACCTCTTCGATGATCGTCGCGTTCAGTGGCTTCTTGATGATCTTGATCACGTTCTGCCCGAGCCCGGACAGCAAGGCCCAGATCACCAGCGCATGCACCAGGATGACGAAGCCGATGCCGAGCACGTGCCGGGCCGGGTCTCTCTGCTGTCGTGCGTAATCCATGTCGTGTCGACTCCGCATGCCGGGCAGCGCTCGTGGCGCTGCTGGCGACCACCTATTCGTTGATGAACTGCTCGCTGCCGACGATCCCGATCTTGGTAAGGCCGAGCCGCTGCGCCGACGCCATGACACCGGCGACGATCGCGTACTTGGCCGACTTGTCCGGCCGCAAATGGATTTCCGGCTGCACCGCCATCGCTGCGGCCTCCTTCAACTTGACCTCGAGTGCGGCGCGGTCGGGAACCACGTCACCGTTCCAGTAGACGACGCTGCCAGGGTCTATATCGAGCTTGACCACGTCGGGCTTGACCAGCGGCGGCGGCGGATTACCGGTGGGCATGTTGAGGTTCACCGAGTGCAGCTGGATCGGCAGCGTGATGATCAGCATCACCAGCAGCACCAGCATGACGTCGATCAGCGGCGTCGTGTTGATGTCGATCATCACCTCCATGTCCTGCGAACTGCCGCCCGTTCCAACGTTCATTCCCATGCTGTCGATACCTCCTGGCAGGCGGTCGTACTAGCTGCCGCCGCCGCGCAACGGCGGCTCGGTGATGAAGCCGACCTTGGCGATGCCGGCACGCTGCAGCGCGTAGATGATGCGGCCCACCGAATCGTAGTCCGCCGCACCGTCGCCGCGGATCTGCACTTCGGGCTGCGGATCGAGAACCGCGATCTTCTTCAGGCGTTCGATCAGCGCGCTGGTGCTCGGCATCCTGAGGTCGTTCCAGTAGATGCCCCCCTTCGCATCAACCGACAGGATGATGTTCTCCGGCTTGGTTTCACGGATCTCGTTGCGCTCCTTCGGCAACTGCACGGGGATCGAAGTAGTGACCACCGGAATCGTGATCAGGAAGATGATCAGCAACACCAGCATCACGTCGACCAGCGGCGTGGTGTTGATGGCCGAGACAACCTCGCCTTCCTCGCTCGGGCCCGGACCGGTGGTGGTCATCGCCATGGCGCTTAGGCCTTTTCCGGGGAAATCTTGTTGCTGAGGAGAACGGCGTGCAGGTCGGCGCCGAAGCCGCGGACCTGGTCCATCGCTGCCTTGTTCCGGCGGATGAGCCAGTTGTAGCCGAGCACCGCGGGGACGGCGACCGCAAGACCGATGGCGGTCATGATCAGTGCCTCACCTACAGGACCCGCAACCTTGTCGATCGACGCCTGGCCGGCGATGCCGATGGCGGTCAGCGCGTGGTAGATGCCCCACACGGTGCCGAAGAGGCCGACGAACGGCGCCGTCGAACCGACGGTGGCAAGGAACGCCAGACCGTCCTGCGTGCGGCTTTGCACGTTGTCGACGGCGCGTTGGATCGACATCGCGATCCAGTTGTTCAAGTCGATACTGCCGAGCATGCCTTCGTGTTTGCTGGTCGCCTCGAGCCCGGATTCGGCGAGAAAGCGGTACGGACTGCTCTTCTTGAGCATCTCGGCACCCTGGCGCACCGAAGCCGCCTTCCAGAATTTCTTGTTCGCATCCTTGGCCTGCCTGCCCATCTTATACTGCTCGTAGATCTTGGTGATGATGATGTACCAGGTGCCCATCGACATGATGACCAGGATGGCCAGCGTGATCCTGGCGACCATGTCGCCGCCCTTCCATAACGCCTCGAGGCCGTAGGGATTGTCCAGAGCTTCCGGGGCATTGGCGGGCGCCTTCGCCACGGGTACCGGCGCCGGCGGTGGTTCGGGAGCTGCTGCGGGGGCGGCAGCGGGCGCTGCGGGCTGGGCCTGCGCCGGCTGCGGCACCGCCGCGAACGCCACGGCAATCAGCATCACCGCGGCCACGGCGGCCAACCGGTTCTTGTTCAACATGTGGTCTCCAGACAGAGGGTTGTTCAGTCAGAAAATTGGCGAACGGTCCTTAGTGTTCGGACGCGGCCAACGGCACGCCGGCAATTCCGATCCGCCTTCGGACAGGTAACCCTGGGCGGACGTCGGAACCCGGTCGCAGCTTCGTCCCCTGACGCTCGCTGCCTTCCGGAACACCCGGTGGCGGCGGGCGGCGGTGCTCGATGCCGCAAGGCCCTTTGCGCACATGCGCCAAAACGCATTGGCCCCGCCGAGGCAGGGCCAGATTTTGTTGCGAAAGCTGCGGGATTTTACACACTTTGATCACAAAGTCCACCCGCGCGTTGCGACGAACACGCACGACAGGTCGGTCGGCGGCGCCACCGGAGCTTGCCGCCGCACCCGCAGCGAGCGCGAATATTCGGCATCGCGCACTCGCCATTTCCGCTTTCGGCGACCGTTCGCGACACCTATATTGAGCTCACCCGGTGCCGCAGGCCGCACCGGCGGGGACCGCGGAGCGCAACCTCTGCGCACGCCCGAAGCACCCGGCCTGCGTGAAGCTTCACGAGGCAGGACGTGACCATGCGCATACGCCGTCACACCGCGGAATCCGTGCAACCGCAAGCGAAGAGGCATCCGCTTCATCGCCAACCGCGCGCGCTTGGGACCCGGTTTCGCCCGGTTCGTCGCATCGCGCTTGAGGGCCATGACGCACCTGCCTACGATCCACCCCATCGGCTTCGATGGTCGACCGTGTAACGGCGAATCGAGTGCCGGCAGAAGAAACCACCATTTCACGAGGAGCAACCAAATGAACCGCTACGAACCCGAGGCACCACGAGCGCTGTTTGCGACTGCCGCGTTCGCACTGAGCGCGATCACGCTCGGCGTGTTGGTGGTCATCCCGGCGCACTTCGATTCCGGTTTCGCCCCGGCGACCACGCTGACCTCCGCCCCGGCGGCGCCCGCCGCGCCGATCGAGATCGCGATCAGTCCGGCGCGCATCGACGTCATCGGTGTGCCGGTGCCCGACGTCGCGTGGGCGTTGGGTAACGTATCGAGGCCCTGCAAGCCGTCAGCCTAGGGCGAGGCAGTTCTGTCGTCGCGGGGCACCCGACACTTCGTGCCGCCTGCAGTCCCGACACCGCAGCCGCTATTTCTCCCGCAGCGGCAGCGCGACCAGCGCGCACTTGCCCTTCTGCGCCTCCGCGCGCGACGCCTGCACCTCGGCGACACCGGCCGCGTCGGCGATCGCCCGCTGCCGGATCGCGAAGTGCCTGCCTTCACGCGGAAGTGTAGACCACACGAAAAATCCGGCGGGTTGCCCCGCCGGATTTTTTTCTGCATCGACAGCCGACAGCTTACTTGAACGTGTAACGCGCACCCAGGTTGAACTGCGTGCCGAGTGCGCCGGACAGCGCGTAGTTGTAGTTGTAGTTGACGTTGCCGTACGCGGCGGCGGGTGCGAACGGCGCCTTCTGGTTGAAGACGTTGAGGACCGAGCCGAAGATCTCCCAGTTCTTGAAGCCCTTATACGACGCCGACAGGTCGAAGGTCGTAAAGGAATCCACCGAGCAGCTGTCGATCGGGGTGCCGTCCACCGGCGTCCACAGGCAGCCGTCGGGCATTTCGGAGCCCGGCTGGTTCGACCATGGCACTTCGTCGTAGCCGCTGACGAAGCGGACGGTGCCGGTCGCAGTCCAGGGACCGCGTGTCCAGCCGAGGATCAGGTTCCAGCGGTCTTCCGGCGTGCCCTGCGCTGAGGACACGTCGTAGTTGCCGTTGGTGCCGGCGTACTTGTACTCGGTGCCGCCCAGCGTCTGGCTGTAGTTGAAGATGTGCGTCCACTGGAACTCGGTGGTCAGGTTGCCGTATTCCTTCAGCGACGTCCGCCAGACGATGTCGAGGTCGATACCGTCGGTCTTCACCGTGTTCGCGTTCTGGAACGGTGTCGACACGTAGAGCACGGTGCCCGAGTTGGGGATGCCCGGCAGGTCGTTGGTGTCGCGGCCGACGGTCGCCGCCGGGAAGTTGCCCGGATTGGTCAGCACGGCCTGTACCGAGCCGATGGTGATCTGGTCGTCGGTCTTGATGTTCCAGTAGTCGAGTGTTCCGGAAAGTCCGGGTACCGGCTCCCAGATCACGCCGACGGTCCAGGTGTCGGAAGTCTCGGGCTTGATGTACGGGTTGCCGGTGTTGATGCCGAGCACCTGCACCTGACAGTCGGCCGCGAGTCCGGTGACCGGGCAGCGGACCGGGTCGGTCGCGACCGTGTAGCCCGCCGTCGCGTTGGCGGTGGACGTCTCGTACAGGCCGGGTGCGCGGAACGCGGTTGCCCAGGTGCCGCGCAGCACCAGTTGCGGCACCACGGTCCACTTGGCGCCGATCTTCGGGTTCCATGTCGAGTCGACGTCCGAATAATCGTCCCAACGAATCGCGGCGGTGAGTTCGAGGTTCTTCAGCACCGGCGCGTAGAGTTCGGCGAAAAGCGCGTTGATGTCGCGCGAGCCGAACGCCGCCGAGTAGCCGAGGCCGACGATGTTGCCGGTATACGTGCCGGGTGTGCCCGGGTTGCTCAGCTCTTCCTTGTTGAACTGGTAGCCGACCGCCAGCGCCATCTGCCCGCCCTGGAGCTTGTAGATGTCGCGCGACGCCTTGGCGTCGACGATCGTGTTCTCGGACTTGATGCTGTAGGCGAGGTCCGGCGCGATCCAGTCGTAGATCGCCGGGTTGTTGAGGTTCGAGTTCGCGCCGATCCGGTAGTAGCCGTAGGGGCTGGTGCCGGCGATTCCCTGCTGCAGCCGGTCGTATTGGTAGAAGTTCTGCCGGGTGACGTCGGTGTCGCTGCGGATGTACAGGCCCGCCAAATCCCAGTCCCATCCGTAGTGCGTGCCCTTGAGTCCGAGCAGGTAGCGCTGCGTATCGGTTTCGTATTGACCGTCGCGGCCGCCCAGCGCGCCGTCGGTGTAGTACGCACGCCCACCGGCGTTCTGCGCGTTGAAGATGTTGTCGGGGTGGCCGACCGGCAGGAAGATGTTGACCGACGACTGGATCGTATTGTTCGACGCCTGGTACCAGTTGCCACGGAAACCACTCGGCGTGTCGCGGGTGTTGGTATTGACCTGGAAGTACGACAGCTCGGTGTAGCCGGTGACGTTGGGAGTGAAGTTGTACTGGCCGCGCGCGTAGGCGTTGAAGCGCTCGATCTCCGGCGTGATGTCGGTCCAGTCCTTCGGGTCCCAGACGCAGAACTTGTCGTTCGGGTCGCCCGGCCCCTGGCGCTCGCTGACGTTGCCCGCCGGGCAGTTGCCCGGGTTGGACACGATCGAGGCGCTTCCGGCCAGTGCGGCGCCGGTGACCGGGTTCACCGGCCGCGTGTTGCCGAGCAGGCTCGACGCGCCGATGAGGAACGGATTGCCGTAACGCTGGTCGCCGAACGGGGCGCTCAATTGGTTGGTGCCCATGTAGTCGCGCGCGTTGTTGCTCGCGAAGGCGTCCTGCTTCTGGTAGTCGAGCGACAGGAAGGCGTTGTACTTGTCCTTGGTCAGGTCGCCAAAGCCGCCGGTGGCCGAGACCTTGTAGTTGTTGCCCTCGCCGCCGGTCGT
The DNA here is from genome assembly GCA_020853025.1 of Burkholderiales bacterium. Lineage (GTDB taxonomy): Bacteria > Pseudomonadota > Gammaproteobacteria > Burkholderiales > Casimicrobiaceae > VBCG01. The sequence continues at coordinate 48,917 of JADYZP010000004.1, read as the reverse complement.
CGTGCCGCCGGTCGCGGTGGCGGTGAAGCCGGAAAATTGCTGGCGCAGGATCACGTTGACCACGCCCGCCACGGCGTCGGAGCCGTAGATCGCCGACGCGCCGTCCTTCAGGACTTCGATGCGCTCGACGGCGTCGAACGGCAATTGTCCAAGATCGGGATACGACGCGTGGCCGTCGTCGGCCAGCCCGAAGTTGGCGAGCCGGCGGCCGTTGACCAGCACCAGGGTGTTGTTGGGGCCGAGGCCGCGCAGCGAAACCGCGGCGCCGGAGGCCGAGAAGCCGTTGGTGAACGACGGGGCGATGCCGCCGTTGTTGCTGGCGGTGATCTGCCGCACCACGTCCTGGATCGTCTGCAGGCCGGAGGCGCGAATTTCCTCGCGTGTGATCGTCTGGATCGGCGCCGCAGTTTCCGAGTCGACGCGCTTGATGTTGGTGCCGGTCACGTCGACCCGGATGTCCTGCGCGACGGCCGTCCCGCCAGCGACCAGCGCGACGCCGCCGATGCCCAGCGCGATCGCGACCTTCTTCCGCTGAAATTTCATATCAAAACCCCCAGAAAAGGTGGATGCCCCCCGAACGGACTTCAGGTCCGCCCTCCGGCACACATCGGCACGTTACAACAGCGGTGTTTTCGCGGGCAACGAAACCCCGGCATTTGTTACACTGCGCGTGCCGAGTTTGTTGCAATTTAGCCAAACGTGCCGATACGCGACGCGCAAACGACTGATTTGCCGGAAATCGTTGCCATTTACAACGCTTCGATCCCCGGGCACATGGCGACGGCGGACACCGCCGCCGTGACGCTGGCGCAGCGGGAGGACTGGTTTCGCGAGTTCGATCCGAAGCTGCGTCCCCTGTGGGTCCACTGTACCGCGGACGCCGCGCCGGCCGACGGCTGGCTGTCGCTGCGCTCGTTCTACGGCAGGCCCGCCTACCATGCGACCGTCGAAATAGGCGTCTACGTCGCGCCGGTGGCGCAGCGGCGCGGCATCGCCCGGCGCTTGCTGGATCACGCGCTGCTGCACGCGCCGGCGCTGGGCATCCGCACGATGCTGGCCTTCGTCTTCGGCCACAACGCGCCGTCGATAGCGCTGCTGCAGCAGGCCGGATTCGCGTCGTGGGGCCTGCTGCCGCGCGTTGCCGAGCTGGGAGGCGCCGAGCGCGATCTCGCCATATTCGGGCGACGCATCGGATGAGCGGCCGCCGTCGCCAGGTACCGCCGGTGGGCGCGGACTCGTGGTCGATAGCGACGGCGACGCCGTCGGATCTGCCCGCGCTGCTGGAGATGATCCGGGCGCTGGCCGTGTACGAAAAACTCGAGCACCTGGTGGTCGCGGACGAAGAACGACTGGCGGCGGCCGTCTTCGGCGAGCGGCCGGCCGCGGAGGCGTTGATTGCGCGGGAAGCGGGGGAAAATGGCGCTGCTACCGGATTTGCGCTCTTTTTTCATACTTTTTCAACTTTTCTGGGGCAGCGCGGACTCTGGCTGGAGGACCTGTTCGTGTATCCGCAGTACCGCGGGCGCGGACTCGGGCGCCGGCTGCTGACCGATCTGGCAGTACTCGCCCGCGACCGGCAATGCGGGCGTTTCGAATGGACGGTTCTCGACTGGAATGCGCCGGCGATCGGCTTCTACCAGCGGATGGGGGCGACGCTGCTGCCCGACTGGCGGATCGTGCGGGTGACGGGAAAGAACCTGCAGGAGTTCGGCCGAAGCGATCTGCGTTGATGGCCGGGACGGGCGTTCCTGTGCCGGTTCCACGCTTGAACGTGCAGCAGCCGAGCAGAAGTGCGGCTTTATATCCGATCAAGTATAATATTTGTCATGAAGCCTGTACGGTTCGCTGGCGACTCGCTGAAGCGCCTGCGCGAATTCCCCGAAGGTGTCAGACATGACGCGGGGTATCAACTCGACAGGGTTCAGCGTGGCATGCAGCCGGACGATTTCAAACCGATGCCGTCGATCGGAAAGGGTGTGGAAGAGATTCGGATCTGGGATGACTCGGGGACCTACCGTGTCATCTACACTGCTCGCACGGATAACGCCGTCCACGTGCTGCATGCCTTTCACAAGAAGACGCAGGTCACGTCGAAACGCGATATCGCGATCGCCAGGGAGCGTCTGGCTCAGGTCATGAAAGGGCAGCTATGAAACGGAAGTCCGAAACGTACGCAAGCGTGTGGGACGCGATCGCCGATACGCCCGAACAGGCCGCCAACCTGCGCGCGCGCGCCGAACTGATGCAAATGATCGCCGCGCTCGTGAAGAACGCTGGCTGGACGCAGGCGGAGGCGGCCAGGAGATGCGGCGTGACGCAACCCCGTATGAACGACCTGCTGCGCGGTCGCGTATCGCGCTTTTCGCTCGACGCACTCGTCAACATCGCCACCGCCATCGGCCGCAAGGTCCATATTGAATTCGAGGCGGCCTGAGTCCCCATGTATTGCTTCGCGCAACGCGGCGATATCGTGCTGGTGGTAGAGTCCGGCGACTACGGCAAGCCGCGCCCGGGACCGGCCCTGCCGGACCTGCCGGATTCCTGATGCCCTTCGACGGTCCCCTGCCCGCGTTCGACGTCCGCGCCGACTTCTGGTCGCTGCGTTTCGTCGACGAACGCAGCGAAAGTTTTGCCGTGCGCAAGAACGTCGCGATGCCCTACGTCGCGTCCACCGACCGCGGCGCGATGGCCACCGTGTACGCCGAAGGCGGCTACGGCTACGCGGCGACCGGCGACACCTCGGCGACCGGCCTGCGCGCCGCGCTGGAGCGCGCCGCCGCCTGGGCGCGGGCGACAGCGAAACACGCGCTGTTCGATACGCGCACGCTACCGGCGGTGGTCCCGCACGGCAGCTACGAGTCGCCGTCGCTTGCTGCCGCCGCGCCGTCGCGGCGTGAGTGGTACGACCTGCTGCGCGTCGAATCGGCTGCCGCCGGCTGCGACCCGCGCATCGTCGACTGGGAAGCGGGCATCGAAGTCCGCACTGCGACGCATCGGCTGGTCACCAGCGCGGGCGGTGACGTCGTCCAGCGCTATCGCTTCCTGATGCCGGGCCTGTCGGTCATCGCGCACGCCGACGGCGTGACGCAAACCCGGTCGCTCAACGGCTATCGCGGCATCTGCCAGCAGGGCGGCGTCGAGGTGCTGGCGCGGTTCGGGTTCACCTCCGCGGGCCGGCGAATCGCGGAAGAGGCGCTCGAACTGCTTGCGGCACCCAACTGCCCCAGCGGCACCATGGACGTGTTGCTGATGCCGGACCAGATGATCCTGCAGATCCACGAGTCGATCGGGCATCCGCTCGAACTCGACCGCATCCTCGGCGACGAGCGCAATTTCGCGGGCACCAGTTTTGTCACGCCGGACATGTTCGGCAGCTACCGCTACGGCTCCGACCTGCTCAACGTCACCTTCGACCCGACGCGGCCGGAAGAGCTGGCGAGCTACGCCTTCGATGACGACGGAACGGCGGCGACCAAGGAATATCTGATCCGCAACGGCATCCTCGAGCGGCCGCTGGGCGGCGCGATTTCGCAGGCACGCGCCGGAATTCCGGGGGTGGCCAACTCGCGCGCCGACAACTGGAACCGCCCACCGATCGACCGCATGGCCAATTTGAACCTCGAAGCCGGCGACGCTTCTATGGACGACCTCGTCGCGTCCATCGACCACGGCGTCCTGCTGGAAACCAACTGCTCGTGGTCGATCGACGATTCGCGCAACAAGTTCCAGTTCGGCTGCGAGCGCGCACGCGTGATCGAGAACGGTGCGCTGAAGCACGTCGTCAAGAACCCGAATTACCGCGGCATTTCGGCCAACTTCTGGCGCAGCCTCGCGCGCGTCGGCAATGCGGAAACCCTGCAGGTACTGGGCACGCCGTATTGCGGCAAGGGCGAGCCGTCGCAGGTGATCCGTGTTGGCCATGCGTCGCCGGCCTGCGTGTTCACCGGCGTCGACGTGTTCGGCGGGGAAGAATAGTCGGGCACCCGCGTCGAGTCGAGCGATAATCGCGTTCACAAAACTCCCGTCGTCCCCGCTTTCGCGGGGACGACGAAGTTGTGTCATGCATTTCCGTAACTCTCAATAAGCCGGCGTATCATGAACGTTTCCGCTGCAGATGAGGCTTCAAATGGACAAGCCGGTGGTTCATCGCGACCCAGAAATCCTTGGTGGCACCCCCGTCTTCGTGGGGACGCGTGTTCCAGTCAAGAATTTGTTCGACTACCTTGAAGCGGGCGACTCGCTTGACGATTTCTTGACGTCGTTTCCGTCTGTGTCGCGCGATCAGGCCGTGGCGGCGCTAGAACTTGCGCGTGAAGTGCTTGCCCCGGATGCGCATCCTGCTTGACGAATCGCTCCCCATTGAATTGGCGGCCGAATTATCCGAGCACGACGTCAATTCGGTCCAGAAAATGGGATGGTCCGGGCTCAAGAACGGCGAGTTGCTCGCCCGCAGTGCCGAAAAATTCGACGTTATCCTGACCGCGGATCAGAATTTGCCGTACCAGCAAAACGTCGACAGGTTACCGATCGCAGTGGTAGTCATCGCGGCAAAGAGCAATCGCATCGAGACGCTGCGCGAACTTGTGCCCGATCTGCTTGCGGCGCTCCCATTGATTCAGCCACGCGCGCTTATCCGTGTTGGGGTCTCTCAAGTCGCTCCCGATAAGTGATTGAGTTGCAATGCATTTTCCTGAGCGACTTTCGGACGATTTGCGGCCTCGACCGATTACCCCGCTAACCACGCGCTCAAACGGACTCGCCGGGCATATGGTTTCTTGCTCGCCAACGGTGGCCGCGGACCGATTAGCTCGTCTCCGATGAGCGTCACTCCGACACCGATGCAAGCCTATTTGGAATCGCTGGCGAACATCGTCCAGGAGGCGCTTCACGCCGGTGAGCGCTACACGGCGACGTTCGACGCCGAGGAGACGGATTTCGTCCGCATGAACCGCGGCAAGGTTCGCCAGCCGGGCACCGTGACGCAGCGCTACCTGTCGGTGCGGTTGATCGACGGCAAGCGGCACGCCGAGCACACGCTGTCGCTGTCGGGCGATCTCGGCCGCGACGGCGGCGCGGTTCGCGCTGCGGTGACCGGGCTGCGCGCCGTGCTGCCGGATCTGGCCGACGATTCGCTGCTGCTGCTTCCCACCGACGTGCGTTCGAGCAGCGACGTGCGCGCCGGGTCGCTTCCTCCATCCGAGGCGGTGATCGACGAGGTGCTGGCCGCCGCAGCGGGACTCGACCTCGTCGGCATCTACGCGTCGGGCCCGGTGTGGCGCGGCTTCGCCAACTCGGAAGGCCAGCGCAACTGGCACGCGACGACGGCGTTCAACCTGCAGTGGAGCCTCTATTGCCGTGCCGATAAGGCGGTCAAGTCCGGCTACGCCGGATTCGCGTGGGACGAGTCGGCTTTGGCGCGCAAGATGTCGCAGGCGCGCGAGGATCTCGCGCTGATCAGCCGGCCCGCACGCACGCTGGCCCCCGGCAGGTACCGCGCCTACCTCGCACCGTCGGCGATGGAGGAAATCGCCGCGCTATTGTGCTGGGGCGGGTTCTCCGAGCGAGCGCTCACGACCAAGCAGAGCGCGCTCACCCGGATGCGCGATGGCGAAGCGCTCGATGCCCGCATCACGCTGACCGAGGACACCGAGGGCGGCGTCGCACCCGGATTCCAGGCGCAAGGCTTCGCGCGACCCGCGCGCGTTGCGCTGGTCGAGCGCGGCACGCTGGTGGGCTCAATGGTGAGTCCGCGCACGTCGCGCGAGTTCGATGTCGCGCAGAACGGCGCCAATAGCGCGGAAATGCCCGAGTCGCTGGCGATGGCCGGGGGAACGCTCGAAGCGGACGACGCGCTCGCCGCGCTCGACACCGGGCTCGCGATCGGCAACCTGCACTACCTCAACTATTCGGACCGGCCGGCAGGCCGCATCACCGGCATGACGCGCTTCGCGACGTTCTGGGTGAAAAACGGGAAGGTCGTCGCTCCGGTCGACGTGCTGCGTTTCGACGACACGATCTACCGGATGCTGGGACCCAAGCTCGACGCGCTCACCCGGGAGACCGAGTTCATCCTCGATGCCGGCACCTACCAGTCGCGCCAGCTCGCAAGCCTGCGGCTGCCCGGGGCGCTGCTGTCGGAGCTCGCGTTTACGCTGTAGCGCGCGACCCCTGCCAGCCCTTCGGAATCGACGCCAGCAATCGCTGCGTGTATTCCTCGCGCGGGTTGCGGTAGACGTCGTCGGAGTTGCCGATCTCGACAATCGCGCCGTCGTTCATCACCATGATCTGGTCGGAGATGTACTTGACGACCGCCAGGTCGTGCGAGATGAAGATGTACGAGAGGCCGAACTCGGCCTGCAGGTCGCCCAGCAGGTTCAGCACCTGCGCCTGCACCGAGACGTCGAGTGCGGACACCGACTCGTCGCAGATCAGGATGTCCGGTTTGAGCGTCAGGCAGCGCGCAATCGCGATGCGCTGGCGCTGCCCGCCGGAGAACTCGTGCGGATACTTGTAGAACGAGACCTCGGGCAGCCCCACCTTGGCCAGCAGCTCGAAGGCGAGTTCGGTGCGTTCCTGCGCCGAGGATCCTATGCCGTGGATCTCCATCGGCTCGGTGAGGATCTGGCCGACGATGAAGCGCGGGTTGAGCGATGCGTACGGATTCTGGAAGATGATCTGGATACGGCGCTTGTACTGCAGGAACTCCTTCGCCGACATGCCGAGGATGTCGCGACCCTCGAACAGCGCCTCGCCGGTGGTCGCCTCGTGCAGCCGCATCAGCGTCAGCCCGACGGTGGTCTTGCCCGAACCCGATTCGCCGACCAGGCCCAGTGTCTTGCCCTTCGGCAGGTCGAAGGACACGTTGCGCACCGCCTTGAATTCGCGCCTGCCGAACAGTCCCTCGCGCGAGTAGAAGCTCTTGCCCAGATCGCGCACGCGCAGCACGATCGCGTCGCCGGCGGACACGCCGCGCACGCGGTCGGGAATGTCGCCAGGCCCGTCGCCGCTGCCCATGAAATCCTCGATGACCGGCAGCCGCTGCGGCCGCCGGTCGAGCTGCGGTCGGCACTGCAGCAGCGCGCGCGTATAGGTGTCCTGCGGCTGCTCGAAGATCTGCTTTGCGGGTCCCTGCTCGCGAATCTCGCCGTTGCGCATCACGATCACCTGGTCGGCGATCTCGCCGACGACGGCCAGGTCGTGGGTGATGAACAGCACCGACATCTGCCGCCTTTTCTGCAGCGCGGAGATGAGGTCGAGGATCTGCTTCTGGATCGTGACGTCGAGCGCAGTCGTCGGCTCGTCGGCGATCAGGAGCTTGGGCTCGCAGGCGATCGCCATCGCGATCATCACGCGCTGCTGCTGGCCACCGGACATCTGCGACGGATACATGTCGATGCGCCGGTCGGGCTCGGGGATGCCGACCTCGGCCAGCACCTCGATTGCACGGCGGCGCGCCTTCGCCCCCGTGATGCCCATGTGCAGCCGCAGCGCCTCCTCGATCTGGAAGCCGACGGTGAACACGGGATTCAACGACGTCATCGGCTCCTGGAAGATCATCGAGATCTCGGCGCCGCGCACGTCCTGCATTTCACGAAACGAGAGCTGCGCCAGGTTGCGTCCGCCGAACATGATCCGGCTTTTGGCGTCGACGATGGAGTTCTCGCGTGGCAGGAGACCGAGGAGCGCGAGTGCGGTCACCGACTTGCCCGAGCCCGACTCGCCGACCAGCGCTACCGTCGCGTTGCGCGGAACGTCGAAGGAGACGCTCGTCACCGCCTCGAAGGTCGTGCGCCGGTCGAGCCGGAACGAAACCGAAAGGTCGCGCACGCTGATCAGCGGGTCGCTGGTATTCGTCGTCGCTTCCATCAATGCCCCGCCGTACCCTTGAGCCTCGGATCGAGCGCGTCGCGCAGCGCATCGGTGAACAGCGAGAATGCGGTGACCAGCACGGCCATCGTGCCGCCGGCAGCGACCAGCTGCCACCACTTGCCGAGCAACAGTTCGTTCTGCGCCTCGTTCAGCATCGAACCCCAGGATACGACGTCGACCGGCACACCGAAGCCCAGGTACGACAGGATGACCTCGGACTTGATGAAGGCGACGACGAGTATCGACAGCTGCACCAGCACGACGTGCGACACGTTGGGAAAGATGTGCCGGAACATCCGCCGCGCATTCGACGCACCGATCGCGTCGGCGGCCTGCACGTATTCGCGGCCCTTGTGCTTCAAGTACTCGGCGCGGATCAGGCGAAAGACGCCGGTCCACCCGGTCAGTCCCAGGATCAGCACGATGGTCAGCGTGCCCTTGTGCTGCAGCACCGCCGCCACCGCGAGAATCAGCAGCAGGTAGGGAATCGAGCTGAATACGCTGTAGAACCAGTTGAGCGCATCGTCGACCCAGCGGCCGTAGTAGCCGGCGAGCGCGCCGAGCACGGTGCCGATGAAGGTGGCGACGATGGCCGCGGCCAGCCCGACGAAGATCGACGTCTCGGAGCCCTTGATCGTCTTCGCGATCACGTCGCGGCCCCACTTGTCGGCGCCGAAGGGAAGCGTCGCGCGGCGCTGGTCGGCCGCGGGTCCGGCACCCTTGCCGGCCTGGATGTCCTTCATCACGTCGGCCAATGGATCGACGGTGGTCGAAGGTGCTGCGGCGGCGGATTTCTGCGCTTCGATTTCCTTCATCACATCGGCCAGCGGATCGACGAAGCCGCCCTCGGTGGAGGGAGCCGCGGGGGCGCCAGGCGAAGCCGCCGTGGCTCCTGGCGCGCCCTTTCCACCGCGTCCGGATTCGGCACGCAATTCGGAGATCACGTCACCGATCGGGTCGACGACCGTCGACTCGAAGGCGGAGCCGGGCGTCGGAGCGGAGGGTACGGCGGGCGCGTCGACCTTGTTCTCGACGCCCGGCGTGCCGGGAAGTTCGGGGGCGCCGACGAACGGTGGCGGCGCGTAGTTGACGCCGACCTCGCGCGCCCAGTCGCGGGCGACGAGGCCCAGGCCCGACAGGATCATCAGCACGACGAAGGCGATCACGATGGCCATCGAGACCATCGCCACGCTGTCGGTCTTCAGGCGCCGCCAGGCCAGCGTCCACAGGCCCGGCGACACCGTATGCGGAATTACGCGCCGAGAGGCCGCCGGCGGCTTGAGTGCCAAGTCGCTCATTTCAGCTGCACACGCGGGTCGACCGCCTTGTACATGAGGTCGGCCAGCAGGTTGACGACCATCGTCGCGATCGCCACGTATACGGTGAGCGCCTTGATGACGGGAAAGTCGGAGCGCTCGACGGCGAGGATCACCTCGCGCCCGATGCCGGGAATGGAAAAAAAGCGCTCGAGCAGGAAGGCGCCGATCAGCAGGCTCGGCAGCGCGGACATGACGTGGGTGATGATCGGAATCGACGCGTTGCGCAGCACGTGCACCCACATGATGCGGTTCTCACCAACGCCTTTCGCGCGCGCCGTGCGTACGTAGTCCTGGTTGATTTCGTCCAGCACGAAGGTCCGGAACAGGCGCAGGTTGGGCGCGATGCTGACGACCAGCGCGATGATGATCGGCAGCAGCGCGTACCGGGTGAGGTTCTCCCACAGGCTGTTGCCCCAGCCCTGCACCGGAAACCAACCGAGCTTGTAGGCGAACACGTACTGGAAGACGATGATGTAGACGAGGATCGAGATCGACAGCCCGACCGTGCAGACCATCATCACCGCGCGGTCGGTCAGCGAGCCGCGCACGTAGGCGACGGCCAGCGCCAGTCCGATCGCGATGAATGTCTCCAGGAACAGGAGCGGAACCAGCACGGTAAGCGACGGCGGCAGCCGCGTGACCAGGATCTGCGAAACTTGCTCGTTGGTGCTCCACGACGCGCCGAAGTCGGCGGTCACGATCTGCTTCAAAAAAATGCCGAGCTGGACGTAGTAGGGCTGATCGACGCCCAACTGCCGGCGGATGTTGTCGATCTGCTCGGGATTGGAGATCTTGCCGGCGAGCACGTACGCCGGATCGCCGCCGAAAAGGTTGAACAGGACAAAGACCAGCAGGACGACGCCGAGCAGCGTCGGCAGCATCTGCCACAGCCTGCGAACGATGTAGGCCCACATGCCTCGTCCCCTTGTGCGGCCGCTAGTTGCGATCCGGCGCGACGTCGATGTACTGCCACGTCGACGTCAGGATCGGATGCTTGCGATAGCCTTCGACACGCGGCTGGATCAGCTGGTTGCGGTAGCGGCTGGTGGTCATCCGGTGCGGCGCGTAGCCTTCGAGGATCCGCGTCATCTCCCGATACATCCGGTCGCGCTCGGGGCCGGGTGGTGTCTTCACCGACTTCCTGTACAGCGCATCGTATTCGGGAATCGTCGCGCAGGCGTTGTTGCTCTGGTACGAATTCGGTCCGTAGAAGAGCTGCATGAAGTTGTCGCCATCCGGATAGTCGGCGATCCATGCCGCGGTGCGGCTCTCGAGCTTGCACTGCTTCTCGAGCTTCAGCAGTTCCGGAAACTTGTCCTTCACGCCCAGCATCCGCACACCGATGGCGTCGTAGGATTTCTTCACCAGTTCCTCCTGCTGCCGACCCAGCGTGTCCGGCCGCGACGCGTACTTGATCGTCATGGGTTTTCCGTCGGGCCAGGTGCGCCAGCCGTCCGCGCCGCGTTTGTAGCCGAAGCGATCGAGCAAAGCGTTGGCGGCGGCCGGATCATACTTGATCGTGCTTTTCCAGTTCGGCACGTGGCCGACGACCCCCTGCGGAATCGGGTACGCCGCCTCGATTGCCTGTCCATTGCGAATGACACGGATCTCCTCGTCGACGTCGTAGGACATGGCGAGTGCCCGGCGCAGCGCGATCTTGTCTTTTGTGAGGCCGCCGACTTGCGGGTCGAGCATGTTCCAGTAGATGTACTGGATCTCCGGATCGACGTAGTGGTCAACCCGGATTCCACGAGCCGCGAGTTCGGGCTTCACCTTGCCGTCGAGCCCGATCGCGTTGGGCGCCAGCGGGCCCTCCATGTTCATGGTGTCGAGCTCGCCGCCCTGGAACGCGAGCCAGCGCGCCTGATCCTCCTCCATGACGCTGATCTCGATGCGGCCGACCGCCGGCATCTTCTTGCCCTTCATCTGCGCGACCAGCTTGTCGTCGCCGGGCGATTGCGGCGCGAAGTCCCAGACGAAGCCGCGATAGTCTGGATTCGCGTCGAGCACGATCTTCGAACTGCGCACCCACTTGCCGAGCTTGTAGGGTCCGGTGCCGACCGGGTTGCTCATCGCGCGACCGTCGGACTCGGCGTACTTCTCGATGACTTCGCGCGCCATCAGCGCCGTTGATTCGTGCGCCAGCACGTACGGCAGGTTGTAGTCGGTGTCGTTCAGGCGAAAGCGCACCGTATAGCGGTCGATGACTTCGAGGCCGGGAATTTTTTTGTCGTAGTCGAAGCGGCCCGACTTCTTGGCGGCGGCGGCCGCGTCGTCGAGGCCGACGATCTTGCCTTCGAGCAGGAATGCGTACGGCGAGCGTATTTTCGGGTCGATAATGCGCTTGAACGAATAAACGACGTCGTCTGCGGTCAGCTCGCGTTTCTTGCCTCCGAACGCCGGATCGGCGGCGAACTGTATGCCGCGCTTGAGCTTGATCGTATAGGTCTTGCCGTCGTCGCTGACCTGCGGCATGCCGTCGGCGGCCTGCGGCACCAGCTTGGCGGGACGGGCGAGGTAGTCGTAGGTGTAGAGCGTCTCGAAAATCGCCCGCACGACGCCCGCCGAGTACAGATCGTGGACGGCTGCCGGATCGAAGCCCGTCTCGGCCACCGGAAACACGTCGCGGAACACCTTGCGCGGATCGGCGGCTTTCGCAGAGCTGATTTGCGCCAGCATGCATATCGCCGCGAGCAGGGAAATCAGCAGAGACTTCGCATACGGAGCATAGATGCCAAAATTCCTCCGTCGTCCCCGCGAAAGCGGGGACCCAGCGGCGTACCGAGCAAGACACTGGATCCCCGCGTGCGCGGGGATGACGACATTGCCCGCGAGCGCGGGGATGACGGCATTTGGATTGCGGGCCCTGGTATACGCGGTACGTGAGTTCTTCATCTCTCGATATCCATGTACTGCCACTCGGCATGGAGGATCGGATGCCGCTTGAAGCCTCGCACCCATGGCCGGATCAGCCAGCGTCGCTCGCGCGACAGGTGCAGGCTCCACGCGCCGTCGACCTCCATCTGCCGTGACATTTCGAGAAACAGCCGATTGCGTTCCGGCGAATCGGGGAGCGTCCGCGACTTCTCGTAGAACGCATCGAAGGCCGCAGACTGGTAACAGCCATTGTTGCTCTGTCCGGTGTTGGGTCCATAGAGCAGTTGCATGAAGTTGTCGCCGTCCGGGTAGTCGGCACCCCACGCCGACTCCCACATCATCAGCTTGCACGCCTTCGCCGCTTTCAGGTTTTCGCCGAAGGGTGCCACGTCGACCTGCAGGTTGATGCCGATGGCGTCCATCGACTTCTTCCACAATTCGCCATGCTCGCGGTCGACGACGCTGCCGCTGTTGGCGTAGCGGACGACCAACGGCTTGCCGTCCGGCGTGGTCCGATAGCCGTCCTTCCCCTTCGCATAGCCGAAATGGTCGAGCAGCCGGTTGGCGAGTGCGGGATCGCGCTGATTGATCGAGCGATACGCAGGATCGTGCCCGACGACGCCGACGGGTACCGGCATTTCCGCCACCACCGCCATCCTGCGTCGGATGACGTTGATGTCCTCTTCGAGCCTGTAACCCAGGATCATCGCTCGTCGCAGCGCGATCTTGTCCCGGGCGAAGCCGCCGACCAGAGGATCGAGCATGTTGAAATACGCGTAGATGATCTCCGGGGCGATGAAGCTGTACACCGAGACGCGTTGGTCGACGAATTCCGGCTTCAGCCGGTCGTCGTGCCCGAAGGCGTCGGTGCGGAAGGTCGACGGCAGGTTGAGGAGGTCGATCTGCTGTTGGCGGAAAGCGAGCCATTGCGACTGGAATTCCTCCATGATCGAGATCTCGACGCGTCCGATCTGCGGCATCGACCTGCCCTTCATCGCGTCGATCAGCGCCGCATCCCAGGCGTCGCCGTTGTTACCGGTGAAGTCCCACGTGAAGCCGCGATAGCCGGGGTTGGCTTCGAGCACGATCTTCGATGCCCGCTTCCATTGCTTCAGTTGGTAGGCCCCGGTGCCCACCGGGTGCGCGTCGGTCTGGCCGCTGTAGGCCTCGATCACTTCGCGGGCGACGGCGCCGAATGACGTATGCGCGACGATGTACGGAAAATTGAAATCCGGGCGCGCGAGCCTGATGCGCAGCGTATAGCGATCGACGGCCTCGAGATCGGCTAGCCTGGCGTCGTAGTCGAAGCGCCCCGATTGCTTCGCCGCCGCCGCAAGCTTGTCCAGGCCCTCGATCTTGCCCTCCAGCAGGAACGCGTAGGGCGCGCGGTTCTTCGGGTCCAGAAAGCGCATGAACGTGTAGACGTAGTCCTGCGCGACGAGTTCGCGCGGGTGTCCGCCGAACGCCGGATCGGGCGTGAAGTGGATGCCGCGGCGCAGGCGGAACGTGTACGTGCGGCCACCATCGGCCACCTCCGGCATCGCCTCGGCGGTCATCGGCGCCAGCCTGGCCGGACGCGCGAGGTAGTCGTAGGTCAGGAGCCTCTCGAAGATGGCTTCGTTGACGGTGGCGGAATAGTTGTCCGAGACGCGAACCGGGTCGAACCCGGATTCGGCCACCTCGAAGGTGATGCGCAGCACCTTTGCGGGGTCCGCCGCACCGAAGGCCGGCGTGGCAAGCGCGCACAGCCAAAGGGCAAAGGCGAGCGTTCGACTGCGCCATGCGCGCCGGGAGGTCACGGGATCGTCGTCCGCGAGGCTGCCGCCCGTACCGCACCCTCCCGCACTACTCTCTTTCACGCCTGTGTTTCCGCTGCTGCGACCATCGGGGACTGCCTGAAAACCAAATCCTGTTACTGTAGCATTGCAGCAGTTCGCCGCGCTGCGCGCGCCGTCGGAGACGCATGAAACGGACCCTCACCCCATCGCTCTTCCTGCGTGAACGAAGTGCGCGCCCGACGGGGTGGACGAATGCCCTCGCGATTGCGAAGGCATCGTGAAGCCGCTCTACTGGGACGTTGCCGCGCGCGCACTCGCCGATGGCGATCGCGTGCTCGGGCGGCTCATCGACGCGCACCCCGGCATTCACCTTGTCCGTCGCGGCGATCCCTTCACGACGCTCGCGCGTGCGATCGTTGGCCAGCAGATCTCGGTCAAGGCCGCGCAATCGATCTGGGATCGCCTGGTGGTCGCCACCGGCGGCGCCGGCGTGCCGGTGGCGATCGACCCCGTACGCGTCGGTCGCGTTCGGATGTCCACGCTGCGGCGCGTCGGACTCTCCGAGCGCAAGGCGTCGTACCTGCGCGATCTCGCGCGCCATTTCCGGTCGGGCACGCTCGATTCGCGCGACTGGCCGGCGCTGGCCGATGAAGCGCTGATCGAACGTCTCGTCGACGTCAAGGGCATCGGCCGCTGGACCGCCGAGATGTTCCTCATCTTTCACGAGCTGCGCCCCGACATCTTTCCGGTCGGCGACATCGGCCTGCAGAAGGCCGTCGCCCTCCACTATCATGCCGGCAACCGCATGCCGCCGGCCGAACTGCGCGCCTTCGGCGAGCGCTGGGCGCCCTACCGCAGCGTGGCGACGTGGTATCTGTGGCGTTCGCTCGATCCGATCCCGGTCGAGTACTGATCGCCGTCTCGTCGTCCGCGCCGCCGTCAGCGCAGAAGTCCGTCGACCAGTCGCAGCGTACGATCCGCCCGCGCCGCCAGCTCCTGGTCATGCGTGACGATCACCAGCGCGGTGCCGACGAGTGCGTTTTGCTCGAGCATCAGATCGAAGACCTGCGCGGCCGTCTTGTGGTCGAGGTTGCCGGTAGGCTCATCGGCGAGTACGCAGCGCGGCCGGGTCACGAGCGCGCGCGCGAGCGCCACCCGCTGGCGCTCTCCGCCGGACAGTTCGCCGGGACGGTGCGCCAGCCGGTGCCCGAGTCCCACCCTTTCGAGTATCGATGCCGCCTCGGCCGTCGCGGCAGACGGCGACATCCGACGGATCAGCAGCGGCATCGCGACGTTCTCCAGCGCGGAGAATTCGGGCAGCAGATGGTGGAACTGGTAGATGAAGCCGAGCGCGCGATTGCGCAGCTGGCCGCGTTCGGCTTCAGACAGCGACGCGACGTCGGCGCCGTCGATGCGCACTTCGCCGCCGCTCGGTGCGTCGAGTCCGCCGATCAGGTGCAACAGCGTGCTCTTGCCGGAGCCGGACGCGCCGACGATCGCGACGCGCTCTCCGCGGCGCACGGCGAGATCGACGCCGGTCAGCACCTGGACGGGTGCAGGACCGCTGGTGTACGTCTTGGCTAGGCGGCGGCAAGCGACCACCGGTGGCGGGTGTGAATCCCCCGCGGCGGCGTCGCGGCGCTCATTCATAGCGCAAGGCCTCGGCGGGATTGACGCGGGCGGCCTTCCACGCCGGATAGAGCGTGGCGATGAGCGCCAGGAACAGCGCGATGCCGGCGATGGTCACGACGTCGCCGCGCTGCAGGTCCGACGGCAGGTCGCTGATGTAATAGACCGACTTGTCGAGGAACTGCACGTTTAGCATCCGCTCGATGAACGGCACGACGGTGCCGATGTTGAGCGCCAGCAAGATGCCGCCGGCGACGCCGATCGCGGTGCCGATCATGCCGATCAGCGCACCCTGCACGATGAAGATCGCCATGATCGACGACGGTGCCGCGCCGAGCGTGCGCAGGATCGCGATGTCGGCCTGCTTGTCGGTCACGACCATCACCTGCGCCGACACGATGTTGAACGCGGCCACGGCGACGATCAGCGTCAGGATGATGAACATGACGCGCTTCTCGATGGCGACGGCGCGAAAGAAGTTGGCGTGGTTGAGCGTCCAGTCGCGCACCTCGGCCTGCACCGGCATCTTCTGCCACAGTTCGCGCGCCACCTGCGGCGCCGCGAAGAGGTCGTCGAGCTTGAGGCGCACACCCGAAACTCCGGCGATGCGATACAGACGCTGCGCGTCTTCGATGTCGATCAACGCCAGCCCGCTATCGAATTCGTACATGCCGACTTCGAACACGCCGATCACCTGGAAAGTTTTCAGGCGCGGCAGCGTACCCGCTGGAGTGATCGTGCCCTGCGGCGTGATCACGACCACCGAATCGCCGACCGCCACGCCCAGCGCGCGCGCGAGCTCGCTGCCGAGGACGATGCCGAAGCCTCCGGGCTTCAGGTCGCGAAGCGCACCCTGCCGCATGTGGCGTCCGATATCCGCCACCGTATCCTCGCGCGCGGGATCGATGCCGCGGATGATCACGCCGCGGTTGACGTCACCGGCGGAGAGCATCGCCTGCCCCAGCACATACGGCGCCGCCGCCAGCACCCGCGGCTGGGTCTGCGCCAGCGCCGCGATCGACTGCCAGTCGGCGAGCTGCGGAACGCCGCGGATCTCGATGTGCGACGCCACCGACAGGATGCGGTTGCGCAGCTCCTGCTGGAAGCCGTTCATCACCGACAGCACGACGATCAGCGCCGCGACGCCGAGCGCGATGCCAGCCATCGACATCAGCGAAATGAAGGAAATGAAGGTGTTGCGACCCGAGCCCTTGCGGGCGCGCGTGTAGCGCAGGCCGACGGCGAGCTCGTAGGGCGACAAGGGACCGGTTCCTGGGAGTTTCGCGGATGGCGGCGCGCGTTCGCCTTCGCGAAAGCGGATGATTATCGCATGCTAGACTCCGCTCGCCCGCCGCCGGTTTCGCGACATCCGCGGGAATTGTGTCCATGCGTTTCACCCTCGTCGTCCCGGGACTGCTCGCCGTCGAGCCTTTGGTACTCGCCTCGATCGCCCCGCTCGCCCGTATCGCCGCCTATGCGCACTGCGTTGTCGCGGCGCCGGAGGGTCTGGCGCAGGCGTTGATTGCCGCCGCAGGCGGCGCGCCTGCGCGCGCCGCCGCGCCGCTCGCCGCACTCGGCGCTGGCCTCGATCCGGGAAGCTCGAACGTGCAATTCGCCGATCCTGTCGCGCTGGTCGCCGGCCGCGACACCGTGCTGCTCGAAGGACGCATCGACGACCTCGCGCCGGCCCAGGCGCTGGCGCTGATCGCGACGCTGAACGGGCATTTCGCGAACGACGGCCTCATCTTTGCCGCGCCGCGCCCAGATACATGGTTTCTGCTCTCGGGCGACGTCGCGCCTGCGGAGGCGACGCCGCTGCCGATGATGCGCGGCGCCATCGCCGCACATTTGCCGCGCGGCGACTTCGGTGGCCGATGGCGACGCTGGATGGCGGAAGTGCAAATGCTGCTGCACGGCCATGCGGTCAACGACGAGCGCGAACGCGCGGGTCTCCTGCCGGTCACCAGCGTCTGGTTCTGGGGCGGCGGTCGGGCACCGTCTGCACCGGGGGTCGTCGACGCGCGGATCTTCGCGCCACCGGGGCGTAGCGGCGACGTCGCACGCGGACTCGCGTCCCGCTCGCGCCATACGGCCGGCGCCACGCCCGCCGGCTTTTCCTTGCTGCCGCACGACGCCGACGCGATCGTCGTGTGCCCCCCCGTCATCGACACGCGCGATCTGGCCACGCTCGCCGATGCATGGCTCGGACCCGCGGTCGTCGCACTCGAACGCGGCGACGTCGGAGCACTTGCTTTGATCGCCGACGGCCGCGATGCCGCCGCTGTCTGGACGGCACGCACGCCATCCGCTTGGGCGCGGCTGCGCGCGCGAATCACGCTTGCCGCGTTCGCGCTGCCGACGGCGGACCTGGACGAATGACCATCGCCATCGTCCGCCGCGCTGTCGGCGCCGCGACGGCGTCGCTGGCCGCAGAAGGACTGCCGCCGGTGCTCGCGCGCATCTACGCGGCGCGCGGCATCCGCCACGCGGCGGAACTCGACCACTCGCTGTCCGCACTGCCGCCCTACTCGAGCCTGCGCGGCATCGACGACGCGGCTGCGCGCCTCGCCCGCGCCATCGGCAACGGCGAGCGCATCCTGATCGTCGCCGACTACGATGCCGACGGCGCGACCGCCTGCGCGGTCGGCGTGCGCGGACTGCGCGCGATGGGTGGAAAAGTCGACTTCATCGTGCCCAACCGCTTCGAGTTCGGCTACGGGCTGACGCCGGAGATCGTTGCCCTGGCGGCGCAACGCGATCCGCGCCTCATCGTCACCGTCGACAACGGCATCGCCAGCGTCGACGGCGTCGCGGCCGCGGCGGCGCGCGGCATCGACGTGCTGGTTACCGACCACCACCTGCCGGGTCCGACGCTGCCGGCGCCGGCGATCATCGTCAATCCCAACCAACCGGGTTGCGCGTTCCCGAGCAAGCACATCGCGGGCGTCGGCGTCATGTTCTACGCGCTGCTGGCGACGCGCGCGCGGCTGCGCGCCGCAGGCGCCTTCGCCGGACGCCCGGAGCCCAATCTGGGCCAGCTCCTCGACCTGGTCGCGCTGGGCACCGTCGCCGACGTCGTGCGGCTCGACCAGACCAACCGCATTTTCGTCGAGCAAGGCTTAGCGCGGCTGCGCGCCGGCCGCGCGCAGCCAGGCGTGGCCGCGCTGTTCGCCGTGGCCGCGCGCGACGTGCGACGCGCGACCGCCTCCGATCTCGGCTTCGTTGCCGGGCCGCGGCTCAACGCGGCCGGGCGCCTCGCCGACATGAGCATCGGCATCCGCTGCCTGCTGGCCGACTCAGAAGCCGAAGCCGTCGCGCTTGCCCGCGAGCTCGACCGCCTGAACCGGCAACGGCGCGACATCGAGGCGGGCATGCAGGAGCAGGCGCTGGCCGACATCGACGAGGCGAGCGCCGGCCTGGCCGGCGAGCGGTGCACCGTATGCCTGTTTCGGCCCGACTGGCATCAGGGCGTCGTCGGCATCGTCGCGTCGCGGCTCAAAGACCGCTTCCATCGCCCGGCATTCGTGTTCGCGCGGGCCGGTGATGGCGAGTTACGCGGATCCGGGCGGTCGATCCCCGGCTTTCACCTGCGCGATGCGCTCGATCTCGTGACCAAGCGCGCCCCCGGCACCATCCTGCGCTTCGGCGGCCACGCCTTCGCCGCCGGATTGGCATTGCCCGAGGCGGCGCTGCCCGCGTTTCGGGATGCCTTCGAGGCGGTCGCCCGCGAGCAGCTGACGCCGGCGCAGCTCGCGCGGATCTGCGAGACCGACGGTGCGTTGCCGGAGGGGATGCTGACGCTCGACCTGGCGCGGAGGCTGCGCGAGCGCGTCTGGGGCCAGGGGATGCCGGCGCCCACCTTCGACGACAACTTCGCGGTCGTGGCGGCCCGGATCGTCGGCGGCGATCACACCAAGATGACGCTGGAACGCGGCGGCGAGCGCTTCGAGGCCATCCTGTTCCGCCACAGCAGCCCGCTGCCGTCGCATATCCACGCTGCGTTCCGCCCGGAAGTCAACGAATGGCAGGGGACCGCGTCGCTGGAGTTGACCGTCGAGCATTGGCTGCCGGTCGCCTGACCCGCCACGACCCCCGGCGACGTTGACGTACCACAAAGTTGCAGCATATTGGCGTGACTACCGGCGGCGACCAACGCCTGAAAATGGCAAGGTCGTCGTGAGATTGAATATCTACCAAGTTGATTTATAATGTGTTTTTTCGTAAGTGATCACTGACATTCAGATCACTATCGATTCACAATTCACCCTTGTGCAATGCACCAAGGGCGACTATATTCCAAGCGCCGATGCCGTCGTCCGGATTCCCGGGCGAGGCTTGGCGGGTACCGAGGAAGGAATCGTCATGCGGCTCATGGGAAAAGTCTCGATCATCACCGGCGGCGCTCAGGGGATCGGGCAGGCGACGGCGATCAAGTTTGCCAAGGAAGGCGCCAAGGTCGCCGTGTGCGATGTCAATCTCACCGCCGTCGACGAAACCGTCAGGCTCATCCGGGAAGCGGGTGGCGAAGCCGCGGGCTTCCGCGTCGACGTCACCGACAAAGTCAGTATCACCCAGATGGTCGAAGGCGTGATGGCCAAGTGGGGGCGCGTCGACACGTTGGTCAACAATGCCGGCATCGTGCAGGACGCGCAATTGAAGAAGATGAGCGAAGACCAGTTCGACCGCGTCATCGACGTCAATCTGAAGGGTGTCTACAACTGCACGCGTGCCGTCGTCGACATCATGCTTGCACAGAACTCCGGCTGTATCCTCAACGCATCGTCGATCGTCGGCCTCTACGGCAATTTCGGCCAGACCAATTACGCGGCCACCAAGTTCGGCGTCATCGGAATGGTCAAGACCTGGGCGCGTGAACTCGGCAGCAAGGGCATCCGCGCCAATGCGATCTGCCCCGGCTACATCCACACCCCGATCCTGGCGTCGATGCCCGCCAAGGTCCTGAAGATGATCGAGGACAAGGTG
The DNA here is from genome assembly GCA_020853025.1 of Burkholderiales bacterium. GTDB lineage: Bacteria > Pseudomonadota > Gammaproteobacteria > Burkholderiales > Casimicrobiaceae > VBCG01. Next base: position 28,462 of record JADYZP010000004.1, on the reverse strand, counting down.
CCGATGGGCCGGCTGGGCAAGCCCGAGGAAATCGCCAATACCTATGCGTGGCTCGCCTCCGACGAGGCCTCGTACGTCAACGGCGCCGTCATCGAAGTTTCAGGGGGCGTGACGATCTGACCGCGAAGGGCGATTCCCGCAACCGGCAACCCTTGCCTACCGCCGGCGCTGACGGTCGGCATTGCCGCCTATGACCTTCGGCGGACTTCCCCCGAACGCCGGTCGCGGGGTAGCATTACGGCTCGTCTGCACCTGTTTGCCGAGGATCGCCCCATGTTTGCGCGCCTGACGCTTCTCATCACCGCCACCGTTTGCGCCTTCGTCGCCACGCCTGCCGCCGCCCAGAAATTCCACGCCGGCAGCGTCTACGTCTGCCCGAACAACGAAGCCAGCGGTCTCGATTGCTACCTCGACGCTGTCGTCCACCTGTACACGATGTGCCGGCACGTGAAGAGCATCGAGATCATCGAGTTCGGGTACGTCAAGGCGCAGCAAGGCGTCAACGGCGCCAAGAGCGAGTATTGCGTCGACAAGCAGAGGATCAATATCACGAGGCCTTACCAGGCGGCGCTGCGCGAGGCGACCGGTTGGCAAGAAGCCGTCGAGGACCTGCGGACACTGCAGCAGTTCTGGCTGGCCGCGATGGCCGACTTGCACTGGCGCGCTGGCGAACCCGGCGACGTCTACGAGGACCGGGTGAACAAGGTCTACGACGAGCTGAGCTGGAAGATCGACGACGTGCGCGTTGCCTTCACCACGCCGCCGGACGCCGAAGGCAAGGTGAGGAACGCGGCGATGAAGCCGGCGGCGCGCACGGCGAAGACCGGAACCAAGGTCAGGGCTGGCGCATCCGCGAAGTCTCGCTAGCGTTTCGACTTCGCGCCCGTTGAACGCTGCCGCGCCTTCTGCGCGGGGCGCCGTGCCGGGTGTACCGGCGGACGATCCCGCGCTCGATGCCATCTTTCGTGATGGCGGCACGCTTGCCCGCGCGCTGCCGGGCTTTCGCTTCCGGCCGCAGCAACTCGCGATGGCGCAGGCGATCGCGCAGGCGATTAACGGCCGGACGCAACTCGTCGCCGAAGCCGGCACCGGGACCGGCAAGACCTTCGCCTACCTGGTCCCGGCGCTGCTCTACGGCGGCAAGGTCATCGTCTCGACCGGCACCAAGACGCTGCAGGACCAACTCTACCAGCGCGACCTGCCGTTGGTGCGCGACGCGCTGGCCGCACCGGTCACCATTGCCCTGCTGAAGGGCCGCGCCAATTACATCTGCCACCATCACCTCGAACGCACGGCGCGCGAGGACCGGTTGCCGTCGCGCGACGACCTGCGCTACCTGCCGAAGATCATCGCGTTCGCGCGCGCCTCCGAGAGTGGGGATCGCGCGGAATTGGCCGACGTCCCCGAGCAGGCGTCGATCTGGCCGCTGGTCACATCGACGCGCGACAACTGCCTCGGCCAGAATTGTCCGCAGCACACCGAATGTTTCGTGCTCAAGGCGCGCCGCGAGGCGCAGGATGCCGACGTGGTCGTCGTCAACCATCACCTGTTCTTCGCCGATGTGATGCTGCGCGACGAAGGTGTGTCCGAGCTGCTTCCCAATTGCAATACGGTGATTCTCGACGAGGCGCACCAGCTCCCCGACACCGCAACGCTGTTTTTCGGCCAGCAACTGACGACCGGACAGCTCGCCGAACTCGCCCGCGACGCCGAGATGGCCGCGCGAACCACCGCGCGCGATGTGCCGGAGCTGCCCGACGCCGCCGGCGAACTGGCGCCGGCGATCCGCAGGCTGCGCCTGGCCGCGGGAGAGGTACCAGGCAAGTTCACGCGCGACGCCGCGCTGTCGCGCGAGGGTTTTGCGCAGGCGCTGGACGGCCTTGCCGCAACGCTCGACCGGTTGGCGGCCGAGCTTGGCCATTTCGCCGAGCGCAGCGAAGACCTGGCACAGGTTGCGCTGCGCGCGGACGCCGCGGCACGCCTGGCAGCGCGCTGGCGCGACGGCTTCGATGCGATTCCCGACAACCCCGGCGACGCGCAGGAATGGATACGCTGGGTCGACGTCACGGCGCACGGCTGCCAACTGCAGGCGTCACCGCTGTCGGTCGCGCCGCTGATGCGGCGGCAGGTGGCGGGCAGCGCCCGTGCCTGGATCTTCACCTCGGCCACGCTTGCGGTGGGCCGCGACTTCACGCACTACACGTCGCAGTTGGGACTTGAGGACGCCGCGACCGGCGCATGGGAAAGCCCCTTCGACTACGCGACGCAGGGCCTGCTCTACGTGCCGCGCGGACTGCCGCCACCCAACACCGCCGAGCACACCGAAGCCGTGGTCGATGCCGTGCTGCCGCTGGTACGCGCGGCCGGCGGGCGCGCTTTCCTGTTGTTCACGACGCTGCGCGCGCTCAAGGATGCGCACGAGCGGCTCGCCGCGACGTTCGCGCGCGAGGGTCTGGCGTTCCCGCTGCTGGGGCAGGGCGAAGGCTCGCGTTCCGAACTTCTGGTGCGCTTCCGCGAGCTCGGCAACGCGGTGCTGCTGGGCAGCGCGAGCTTCTGGGAAGGCGTGGACGTCCCCGGCGATGCGCTATCGCTGGTCGTCATCGACAAGCTGCCCTTTGCTCCGCCCGATGATCCGCTGCTCGCCGCGAGGCTCGAGCGGCTGCGCACGGACGGCCACAATCCGTTCATGGCATGGCAGCTGCCGCAGGCGGCAATCGCGCTGAAACAGGGCGCGGGACGGCTGATCAGGACCGAGTCGGATCGGGGGGTGCTGGCGATCTGCGATCCGCGGCTGACCGACAAGCCCTACGGGCGGCGCATCTGGCAGACGCTGCCGCCGATGCGGCGCACGCGCGAGGAAAGCGACGCGGTAGAGTTCCTTCGCGCGCTGGCGCCGAATACCTGAATCGCGAACATCTGTCGGGCTATTCCCAGAACGCCCACCAGGGCTTGGCCGCCATCTGGTCGGTGGCCTCGACGCCGTAGCTGTTCTCTTCCCGCGTCCAGAATTTCCACCACGGCGTCCGCGGAATACCGGCAATGTACCGGCTGTCCGGATACGTCTTGGCCAGGATTTGCTGGGAGTCCTCCGAGAGCTGCGCCAACCCGAGCTTGGCGTAACTGCTGCGCATGAGCCCCAGCGCGCGTTCGTTGGCCGGCGTCTGCGGGAAACCGATCAGCGAAGCCTGCGCGCGGTTCACCGCGGCGACATAAGCGCCGCGATTGTAGTAGTACGTCGCGACGTTGACCTCGTAGGTCGCCATCGCATTGTTCAGATAGCGCATGCGCGCGATCGAGTCCTGGTAGTACTGGCTGTCGGGAAAGCGGCTGGTCAGCTCCTTGAAGGCGGCGAAGGAATTGCGCATTTCCTTCGGGTCGCGCTCGGCGAGGTCGAGTTCGTAGACATAGCCGATGATTCCCTGGTCCTCGCGGAAGTACACGAGGCCCTTCAGGTAATACGCGTAATCGACGTTGGGATGGTTGGGATAGGTGCGGATGAAGCGGTCCGCCGCAGCAATCGCGGCCGCCGTCTCGTTGGCGCGCCAGTTGGCGAACGCCGACTCGAGAATCGCCTGTTGCGCGTAGCGCCCATAGGGGAAACGCGCCTCGAGCTCATCGAAGAGCTTGGTCGCGCGTGTATAATTTCCCTGCAGCATCGCCTCGTGCGCAGTCTGGTAGAGGCGGTCGGCCGACCAGCCCGACGTCTCTTGCTTGACCTCCGGGAACAGGCCGCAGCCCGCGAGTCCCACGGTGAGCACGACGACAGCGAGCAGCGCGCGCCACGGCGAAAAGCGATCAAATTGGCAATTCACGAGTTCCGGTCCTGTTTCGACGCTACCGCCCTCGCCGAAACGGGGGCTCGATGCCGCGCAACGACACAGCGATCGTCACAGCGCTCCTGTGTTCCTGCTCCTGCGCGCGCTCGATGCATCGGGATGCGATTATAACTCCCGTCCCATGTCACCGGCGCAATCGGACGCGACCCTCCCCGAGCACCGGCTGATCGTGCCCGTGGCTGCGGCGGGCACCCGCCTCGATCAGGCACTCGCGAAGCTGTTGTCCCAGCATTCGCGCAGCCGTTTGCAGGCATGGATCGAGACCGGGCAGGTCCGGGTCGATGGCGTCGTCATCACCGTGCCCCGCTACCGGCTGCGTGGCGGCGAGATGCTGCGGGTGATCGAGGCGGCCGCCGTGCACGGAGGCAATGCCGCCGCGCAGCCAATTCCGCTGTCGATCGTGCACGAAGACGCGACGCTGCTCGTCGTCGACAAACCGGCCGGCCTCGTCGTGCATCCGGGCAGCGGCAACCGCGACGGCACGCTATTGAACGCGCTGCTCCATCACCTGCCGCCACTGGCCGCACTGCCGCGCGCCGGCATCGTCCATCGCCTCGACAAGGATACGAGCGGGCTCATGGTCGTCGCCAAGACACCGGAGGCGCAAACCGATCTGGTCCGGCAACTGGCGGCGCGCACGGTTCGGCGCGAGTACGTGGCGCTCGTGCACGGCGATCTCGTGCGGGCGACGATCATCGACGCGCCGATCGGACGCCACCCGCGAGAGCGCACGTCGATGGCCGTGGTCGCCACCGGCAAACCGGCGCGCACGCACGTCGACGTCGTCCTGCGTTTCGGTGTCGCCACACTGCTGCACTGCCGTCTCGAGACCGGACGCACGCACCAGATCCGCGTCCACCTGACCGCCATCGGCCATCCGCTGGTCGGTGATCCCACCTATCGCGGCCGGCGCGGCGCGAATATCGCGATGCCGCCCACGCTGCGTTCGTTTGCGCGACAGGCACTGCATGCACGACGCCTGGGTCTCGTGCATCCGCAATCGCGCGCGACGATGCAATGGGACGCGCCGGTCCCGGAAGACATGGCGGTGCTGATCGACGCGCTGCACAGCGCACAGTCCGCTGGACAGGTGCGTTGATGTCGAGCCTGCCCCGCAAACTCGACGCGGCACATCCGGCCTGGATCGTTCCGCAGTGGAATGGTCCTGCGCGCGTCGCCGCGATCTTCACCACGCGCGACGGCGGAGCGAGCACCGGTGCGGCGGCGACGATGGATGTCGGCCCGGCGCGTCCGGGAACCGGCGACAGCGCAGCGGCAATCGCGGAAAACCGCCGCCGGCTGCGCGCGTTTCTGCCATCGGACCCGGTGTGGCTGCAACAGGTGCATGGACGTGGCGTCGTGCACGTCGACGCGCACAGCAGTGCGCAGCTGCGCAGGACGCCACCGCAGGCCGACGCCGCCGTCGTCCGTACCCCGGGTCTCGCGATCGCCGTGCGCACGGCCGACTGCCTGCCCGTGCTGCTCGCCGATCGCGCCGGTACCGTCGTCGGTGTCGCGCACGCAGGATGGCGAGGACTGGCCGCAGGCGTGCTCGAAGCGACGGTCGACGCGATGGCCGCCGCGGCACACGAGGTAGTCGTCTGGCTGGGACCCGGCATCGGACCGCGGGCCTTCGAGGTCGGCGCCGACGTGCATACCGCCTTGTGCACGGCGGATCCGGGAGCTGCCGTGCATTTCGAGCCGCTGCGCGAAGGCAAGTGGCGTGCGGACCTGCCGGCACTCGCACGGCGGCGGCTCGGCGCACGCGGCATCAGCGATGTTGCAGGCGGTGACGCGTGCACCTACACGGAAGTCGCGCGCTTTTTTTCCTACCGGCGCGACCCGCGCTGCGGACGCATGGCGCTCGTCGCATGGCTCGAGCACGGATGATACGCCGAGTGCGGCCACTGCTATGATGCAAGCCCGTTGCCGATCCCGGTGCTATGGCATCGGCGTCGCCGGCCGTTGTGGGTCAGGCTTGGGCATGGCCGGGCAATCGCGTCGAACTGAAGCCCGATCCGCATGAGTACGCTCGCAGTCATCGTCATCGCCGCCGTCGCCGGCGGAATTCTTGCCACTCTGGCGGCGGCGGCGACGCTCGCGTTGCACGCCGGCTGGATCTCGCGCCTGGTTTCCTTCGCCGTGGGCGCGCTGCTGGGGACCGTGTTCATCGAGATGCTGCCTCATGCGCTCGAAACCGGGAGCCCGACGCAGGTGATGATCACCGTGCTTATCGGGCTGCTCGCGTTTTTCCTGCTGGAAAAGCTCGTGCTGTGGCGACATGCGCACGGCCACGAGGAACATCGCGATGACCTCGAAGAGACCGAGCACGGCCATGCGCTGCACGCGCATGCACGCACGCAGGGCGACCATGGGCGTTCCGGGCTCATGATCCTGATCGGCAACAGTGTGCACAATTTCTGCGATGGGATCGTGATTGCAGCCGCATTCCTGTCCGACCTGCGGCTGGGCACCGTGACGACCGTTGCCATCGTCGCGCATGCGGTGCCGCAGCAGGTCGGCGATTTCGCCATCCTGATCCACTCGGGCTTCACGCGACGCCGCGCGTTCGCGTTCAACGTCACGGCGGGCGCCGCCACGCTGGCCGGCGCGCTGGCCGGCTATTTCGCGCTGGCCGGGATGCAGCAGGCGCTGCCGACGGTGCTCGCCGTCGCGGCGGCGAGCCTGCTCTACGTCGCGGTGGCGGACCTGATCCCGAGTCTGCATCGGCGATCCGAGCTCGCCGAGACGCTGCGGCAAATGCTGGCGATCGGACTCGGCGTGGCAATCATCGGTGGCGTGCACGTCCTGCTCGAACGTTGAGCCGCACGCGCACTCACGATACCATCGGGCGCATGCCGGTACCGGCACCGGCGCCCATCGCCGCCGGCAACCTGCGACGTGTCCGGCATCCCCCGTTCGTCTCTGCTCATCCGGCTACCCACATGGCTGCACTCGATCCGCGCGATCCCCAGGCCTGGTCCGATCTCGTCAACCGATGGCAGCAGGCGCAGCGCACGTGGCTCGAATGGTGGTGCACGCCGACCCAATCGACAGGCGCCGCGCAATCCTCCGCTACGCGACCGGTGCCCGCGCCCGAGGCGTCGGCGCCCGACGATGCGGTGCGGCTCAGTGCGCAATTCCAGTCGGATGCGCAGGCGTTGTGGCGTGCCGCACTCGCGGTGACCGACGGCAGCGACCGCCTGCCGGAACTCCTGGAACCCGATCCCGCCGACCGCCGCTTCCGGGCTGTCGCCTGGCGCGAGCAACCCTACTTCTCGTTGCTGCGTCAGTCGTATCTGCTCTACGCTCGGTTCCTGCGCGAACTCGCGCAGCTGGCGCCGCTCCCCGCCCACGAGAAGCAGCGCCTCGAATTCGCGATGCGCCAGTACCTCGACGCCATCGCACCGAGCAACTTTCCGGCAACCAATCCCGACGTGCTGCAAAAGGCGATCAGCACCGAGGGCGCAAGCCTGGTGCAGGGTCTGCGCAATCTCGCCGACGATACGCGCAAGGGCCGGATCACGATGTCCGACGAGCGCGCCTTCGCCGTCGGCCGCGACCTCGCGACGACGCCGGGCAGCGTCGTCTTCCGCAACGACCTGATCGAGATCATCCAGTACGACGCGACAACGGCGACCGTGCACAAGCGGCCGCTGGTGATCGTGCCGCCATGCATCAACAAGTACTACATCCTCGACCTCAAGCCCGAGAATTCGTTCGTCGCCTACGCGGTGGCACAGGGACACACGGTGTTCATGATCTCGTGGCGCAACGTGCCGCCAGAACTCGGGCACCTTGGCTGGGACGACTATCTCGAGCAGGGTCCGCTGACCGCGATTCGGGTCGCCCGCGAGATATCCGGCAGCAGGAAGGTGAATACGCTCGGCTTCTGCGTCGGCGGCACGCTGCTCGCCTGTGCGCTGGCGGTGCTCGCCGCACGCCACGAGTCGCCCGTCGCGAGCGCCACGCTGCTGACCACGATGCTCGACTTCGCCGATCCCGGCGAAATCGGCGTCTACATATCCGGCGAGATGCTCGCGGCGCGCGAGCCGCTCCTGATGTCCGGGCAGCGCGTGCACGGCAGCGAACTGGCCGGCGCGTTCGCGAGCCTGCGCGCGAATGAACTTGTCTGGAACTACGTCGTCGGCAACTACCTGAAGGGCGAGACGCCGCCTGCGTTCGACCTCTTGTACTGGAACGGCGACTCGGCGAACCTGCCCGGCCCGATGTACGTCTACTACCTGCGCAATCTCTACCTCGACAACCTGCTGCGCGAACGCAACGCGCTGACGATGTGCGCCGTGAAGGTCGACCTGTCGCGCATCGGCGTGCCGACCTACGTTTACGCGTCGCGCGACGACCACATCGTGCCGTGGCGCTCGGCGTACCGGACTCCTTCGCTTTTCGGCGGCGACGTGTCCTTCGTGCTCGGATCCTCCGGGCACATCGCCGGCGTCATCAATCCTCCGCAGCCGCCGCGCCGCAGCCACTGGATCAACGATCTGGTCACCGACGACGCTGACGACTGGCTGGCCCGGGCGACAATGGTGCCCGGAAGCTGGTGGCCGCATTGGTCGCGTTGGCTGCAAAGCCACGGCGGTGCACGCCGCCGCGCGCCGCGCACGACCGGTAACGCCGCGTATCCGCCGCTCGAAACCGCGCCGGGAAGTTACGTTCGCGCCGGCGCCTGATCGAGTGTGTCGGCGGCGATGGTGTCGATCGCGTCGGTGATGATCGTGTCCACGCCCCATTGTGCAAGCCCGGCGACGCACGCCGGATCGTTGGGCGTGTAGCAGCAGACACGGTACCCGCGCCGGTGGGCAATCGCGACGATCTCGCGTGTCAGCGCGCGATGGTTGGCGTCGAGCGCCACGCACTCGAGCCGCGCGAGGCGATCGAGCCAGTCCGGCGGCAGTTCGTCGACCAGCAGCGCGCGCGGCAACGCGGGCGCGGCATCGCGCGCCGCCTCGAGCGCAGCCTCGTCGAACGACGACAGCAGCGGCGGCACCTCGGCATCGCGCCAGAGCGACGCGGCATCGAGCGCCACGGCGGCGCCGGTCTCGCGCTCGCGTCCGGGTGTGGGCTTGATCTCGACGTTGCACGCGACGCCGTGCGCACGCGCCCAGCGGGCTATCGCCGCGAAGGTGGGGAGCATCTCGCCCGCATATTTCGCCGAATGCCAGCCGCCGGCATCCAGGCGTGACAACTCGCGCCACAGCAACGCGTCGGCGCGACCGCGACTGCTGGTCGTGCGCTCGAGCGTGGCGTCGTGCAGCAGGAAGGAGACATTGTCGGCGGCGAGCTTGACGTCGAATTCCACCATCGCATAGCCGTAAGCGTGGCCGACGCGCATCGCGGTCAGCGTGTTCTCCGGCGCCAGCTTACCGGCGCCGCGATGCGCACACAGACGCGGATAGGGCCACGGAGGGAGTGCTGCCGTCATCGGATCCGGGCTCCGGTTTCAGTGTCGAAGAAGAACAACCGATTCGGGTCTGCGGTGAGATGAATCGTCGCCCCCACCTCGAAGCGAATCTCGTGCGGCATGCGCGCGACGATCCTATCAGCGCCATGGCCGAGATGAATGAGCGTATCCGCACCCAGCTGCTCGACCATTTCCACCGGCCCCGACAGCATGGCGCGCGCAGGCTCGGATGCCTGCAGATGCTCGGGACGGATGCCGAGCGTCACCGCCTTGCCCGCCGCGGCGACACCGGTCCCGGCGTTGATCGTTCCTCCCGCCAGCAGCGTAAAGTGCGAACCACCCGCGGCCGTCGCGGGCAGGAAATTCATCGCCGGCGAGCCGATGAAGCCGGCGACGAACAGCGTGGCGGGATCCTCGTAGACCTCCATCGGCGTACCGACCTGCTCGGCGCGACCTGCATTCATCACGATCATCCGTTGCGCGAGCGTCATTGCCTCGACCTGGTCGTGCGTGACGAACAGGCTCGTCGTCTTCAACCGCCGGTGCAGTTCCTGGATCTCGAAGCGCATCTGGACCCGCAGCTTGGCGTCGAGATTGGACAACGGCTCGTCGAACAGGAACACTGCCGGCTCGCGCACGATGGCGCGGCCCATCGCGACGCGCTGGCGCTGGCCGCCCGAAAGCTGCCGCGGCTTGCGTGCGAGCAGCGGACCGAGCTCCAGGATGTCCGCCGCGCGGTCGACGCGGGCCCTGATGTCGGCCTTCGCGAAGCGGCGTATCTTCAACCCGTAGGCCATGTTGTCGAACACGCTCATGTGCGGGTACAGCGCGTAGTTCTGGAACACCATCGCGATGTCGCGGTCCTTGGGTTCCAGCGTGTTGACCACCCGGTCGCCGATCGCGATCTCACCCGAAGTGATGGTCTCCAGTCCCGCCACCATGCGCAGTACCGTCGACTTGCCGCAGCCCGACGGCCCGACGATGACGACGAATTCGCCGTCCATCACGCTGGCGGTCACCCCGTGGATCACCTCCAGGTCGCCGTAGGTCTTGCGGACGTCGCGGAATTCGACTTTCGCCATGGTCACAGCACCCAATAGACAATGTACGTGGCTGCCAGCAGCATCGTCGTCAGCGCGATCAGGAACACGCCGTCGATGACGCGTCCGAGCATCCGGGCGCGCCGCAAGGAATGCGTGCGCAGCGCCCAGAGAATCAGGTAGACACAGCCGACGAAAAGCATCGCGTCGAAGGCGATCACCTCGTCGGCTAACGTCCGGTAGGCGGCCTCGGGCGATCCGAACTCCATGAAACCCAACGCCGCGATGCACAGGCCCGCCAGCGACGCCGTCACCGACAACAGCCGCAACATCACGTCGCGATTGCGCGAGACTTCGTGCGATAGCTGCGCATCTTCGGCGGCTGAATTCATGACGCACTCATCACCGCGCTATTTTTCGGTATCCACCAGGCCCTTGACGAACCATTTTTGCATCAGCAGCACCACCACCGCGGGCGGCAGCATCGTCAACATCGCGGTCGCCATGATCAAATTCCACTCGTTTGCCGCGTCGCTGCCGACGATCATGCGCTTGATGCCGATCACCGCCGTGTACATCGACTCGTCGCCGGTGATGAGCAACGGCCACAGGTACTGGTTCCAACCATAGATGAACTGGATCACGAACAGCGCAGCGATGCTGGTCTTGGAAAGCGGCAGCAGCACGTCCCAGAAGAAACGCATCGGTCCGGCGCCGTCGACACGCGCGGCCTCGGTCAGCTCGTCGGGAACCGTCAGGAAGAACTGCCGGAACAGGAAGGTGGCAGTCGCCGACGCGATCAGCGGCAGCGTCAGGCCGAGGTAGGAATTGAGCATGCCGAGGTCGGACACCACCTTGAAGGTCGGGATGATGCGCACCTCGACCGGCAGCATGAGCGTGATGAAGATCATCCAGAAGAAGGACATGCGCAGCGGAAAGCGGAAGTAGACGATGGCGAACGACGCAATGATCGAGATCGCGATCTTGCCGATGGCGATTCCCAGCGCCATCACGGTACTGTTGAACAGCATCGTCGACACGGGGGCCTTGGAGCCTACGTTCGAGCCGGCGGTCAGCACCTGCGAGTAGTTCGCCAGGAACTGGTCGCCCGGCAGCAGCGGCATCGGCACCGACATGATCTCGTCGAGCGTCAGCGTGGAGGCGACGAAGGTGACATAAACCGGAAAGGCGACCGCCAGCACGCCGAGGACCAGCACGACGTGCGAAGCGAAGGTCAGCAGCGGCCGGTTCTCTACCATGGTGCGCCCATCAGTAGTTGACCTTCCTCTCGACGAAGCGGAACTGCATCACCGTGAGCACGATGACGATGAACATCAGGATCACCGACTGCGCCGAAGATCCACCCAGGTCCGCCGCCTTGACTCCGTCGTGATAGACCTTGTACACGAGGATCAGCGTGGAAGTGCCCGGCCCGCCCTGCGTGGTTGCATCGATGATGCCGAAGGTTCCGAAGAACGCGAAGACGATGTTCACCACCAGCAGAAAGAATGTCGTCGGGGAAAGCAGCGGAAAGACGATCGTCCAGAAGCGGCGCCCCGGCCCGGCGCCGTCGATCGCCGCGGCCTCGAGCAACGACTTCGGGATCGATTGCAGGCCGGCGAGGAAGAACAGGAAGTTGTAGCTGATCTGGTTCCACACCGCAGCCATCACCACCAGCAGCATCGCCTGCCTGCCGTTGATGATCCAGTTCCAGTCGATGCCAAGTCCCTTCAGCACGTAGGTGACGATGCCGATCGACGGTGCGAACAGGAACGAATACAGCACGCCGGCAATGGCAGGCGCCACCGCGTACGGCCAGATCAGCAGCGTCTTGTAGCCGACCGCGGCGTGCACCACGCGATCGGCCATGACGGCGAGCAGCAGCGCGATCGCGATGCCGCCGCCGGCAACCAGGATGCTGAAAATCGCCGTGATGCGGAACGAGTCGAGGTAAAGCGGATCGTTGAACAGGTGGAAAAAGTTCTGCAGTCCGACGAACTGCGTTTTCAGTCCGAACGCATCCTGCAACTGGAACGAGTACCAGACGGCCTGCGCCGCGGGCCAGAAGAAGAAGATGACGGTGATCGCGATCTGCGGCGCGACCAGCGCGTACGGCAACCACGCCGACCGGAAAACGACGCGCTTTTCCATGGAAAGAGGGCGCCGTGGCGCCCTTTCCGATCAACAGCTTATTTGTTCGCCGCCTCGAACTGGCGCAGGATCTCGTTGCCTCGGCGCACGGCGTCGTCGAGCGCCGCCTTCGGCTCCTTCTTGCCCGAGAATGCGTTTTCCAGTTCCTCCTCGATCACCGTGCGCCCCTGGACGAAGTTGCCGAAGCGCAGCCCCTTCGAGTTCGCGGTCGGCGGCTTGTTCGTGAGTTGCTTCACCGGCATGTCGGCCCCGGGGTTCTTGTCGTAGAAGCCGGACTTGCGGGTCAGGTCATACGCCGCTTGCGTGATCGGCACGTAGCCGGTCGACGTGTGCCAATCCATCTGCACCTCCGGTTGCGACAGGAACGCCAGGAACTTGGCCACGCCCTTGTACTCGGCGGCGCCCTTGCCGCCCATCACCCACAGCGAAGCGCCGCCGATGATGGAATTTTGCGGGGCGCCCGGGACATCGTCGTGATAGGGGATGAAGTTGATCGACCAGTCGAACTTGGCCGCCTTCTTGATCCCCGCCTGGGCGCCTGCACTGCCGCTGAACATCGCGCATTCGCCGCTGGAGAACTTGGCGTCGCCCTGGTTGGTCCGGCCGGCGTAGGTGAACAGCCCCTTCTTCGACATGTCGGCCAGCATCGTGATGTGGCGGACGTGCAGCGGCGAGTTGATGGTGAACACCGTGTCCAGCCCGCCCATGCCGTTCTGCTTGGTGCCGATCGGCACGTTGTGCCAGGCGCTGAAGTTCTCGATGTGCATCCACGATGGCCAACTGGTCGTGTACACGCACTCCTGGCCCGACGCCTTGAGCTTCTCCGCCGCAGCGAGTAATTCCTTCCAGGTGCGCGGCGCCTTGTTCGGGTCGAGTCCGGCCTTCTTGAACGCGTCCTTGTTGATGTAGAACATCACCGTCGAACTGTTGAAGGGGAACGACAGCATGTTGCCCTGCATATCGGTGTAGTAGCCCGACACGGCGGGCAGGTACGCCTTCGGGTCGAACGGCTCCTTGGCGTTCTTCATCACCGTTGCCACCGGCACGACGGCGCCCTTGGCGGCCATCATCGTGGCGGTGCCGACCTCGAACACCTGCAGCAGATGCGGCGCATTGCCAGCGCGGAACGCGGCGATCGCAGCGGTCAGGGACTCAGGGTACTGTCCCTTGTAGGTGGGAACGATCTTGTACTCCTTCTGGCTCTCGTTGAACTGGGTGGCAAGGCTGTTCAGCTTTTCGCCGAGCGCGCCACCCATCGAATGCCACCACTGGATCTCGACCTGGGCCTGCGCCGACACGCTGCCGGCGGCAACCGCGGCGACAAGGGCAACACGCATGAGACTGCTGTAGAGTCGGTTCATCGAATCCTCCTGATTGCCAAGCGAACGGGCCTGCCTCGTTGTGACCGCAATTCTATTGCAAATGCGGCCATTGTCACCAGAATCATCGCCGCCCGGGTCGGCGCCCATCGGTCAAGGCGACGGGGGCCCCCAGCGCAATCAGTCGGCCCGTCCGGCGCCCGGCAGCGCCGCGCCTGAATGCGGCAGGTGCCCGTGGACCACCGCGGGCACCTCCTCCATCCCGTGCGCCTCGATATGCGCCCTGCCCGCCAGCAGCGTATACGCGACCGGTACCACGAACAGCGTCAGCAGCGTGCCGAACGACATGCCGCCGACGACCACCCAGCCGATCTGCGTCCTCGACTCGGCCCCCGCGCCAACGGCCAGCGCCAGCGGCACCGACCCCAGGACCATCGCACCTGTGGTCATCAGGATCGGACGCAGCCGCAGCGTCGCGGAAGCGACGACTGCGGTCATCATGTCCTCGCCCTTGGCGCGCAACTGATTGGTGAACTCCACGATCAGGATGCCGTGCTTGGTAATGAGGCCGACCAGCGTGATGAGTCCCACCTGGCTGTAGATGTTGAGCGTGCCTCCTGTAAGCCACAGCGCGAACAGCGCGCCGGTCATCGACAGCGGCACCGACAGCATGATGACGAACGGCGCGACAAAACTCTCGAACTGCGCGGAAAGCACCAGGTAGATGAACATCAGCGCCAGCACGAACACGAAATAGATCTCGCCGCCCGACGCGCGGAACTCCCGCGACTGACCGTCGAGACCGGTCTGCGCGGCGCCGCCCAACGTATTCCTGGCGACCTCGTCGAAGGCCTTCAGCGCTTCGTCGATCGTGTAGCCGGGCGCCAGCGTGCCGGTCACCTTGACCGCGCGCAGGCGCTGAAAGTGATTGAGTGATTGCGGCGCGACGCCTTCCTTGACGTCGACCAGGTTGGCGAGTTGCACCATGCTCCCGTCGCGTGCGCGCACGTAGATCTCGCTGATGTCGGCGGGTGTGCTGCGGTCGAGCGGCGCCACCTGCACGATGACGTCGTATTGCTCGCCGTCGCGCTTGAAACGCGTGACCTGGCGGCCGCCGAGCATCGTTTCCAGCGTGCGGCCCACGGTGTCCACGTTGACGCCGATGTCACCCAGCTTGTCGCGATCGATGTTGACGCGGACCTCCGGCGTGTTGAGCCGCAGGTCGATCTGCAGGTTCTGCACGCCGGGAATCTTGCGTGCCTCGTCCAGAAAGCGGTCGACCAGCCGCTGCAGCTCCGGATACGGCACCTGCGCCATGATCACGTAGTCGATGGGTGTGGAGCGGAAGCGCTGGCCGAGCGATGGCGGGTTGATCGGAAACGCCAGCGCTCCGGGGATCGCTGCGAACTTCGGGCGCAACTCATCGGCGATCTGCTGCTGCTTCTTCGTGCGCGCTTCCCATGGTTTGAGCCGCAGCACGGCGTTGCCGTCGACGACCGTCGGAAAGCCCGAGATGGCCGTATAGGCCTGCATCTCGGGGATCTGGCTGTAGATCTCCTCGATCGGCTTCAACTGGTCTGCCGTGTACTGCGGCGTCGATCCTTGCGGCGCGGTCACCACGCCGAAGATCACGCCGCGATCTTCGATCGGCGTCAACTCGGACTTCAGCGTCATGAACAGCGCGGCGCCGGCGCCGAGCGTGAGCACCCATCCCAGCACGACGACCCAGCGCGCGCGCAACACCGCGGTGAGCAGCCGGCGGTAGCCTTCGGTGAATGCGTCGAGACCCTGCTCGATCTTGTTGTAGATCCACGAATGCCCGGTTTGGTGGCGCAGCAGCAGCGAGCACATCATCGGCGTCAGCGTCAGCGCGACGAAGCCTGACACCGCTACCGCGCCGGCCAGCGTCAGCGCGAACTCGATGAACAGGCGGCCCGTGCGGCCGGTGGCGAAGGCCAGCGGCGCGAATACCGAAGCCAGCGTCAAGGTCATTGCGATCACCGCAAAGGCGATCTCCTTGGCACCCTGCATCGCTGCCTCTATTCGCGGCATGCCATCTTCGATGTGGCGGAAGATGTTCTCGAGAACGACGATCGCATCGTCGACGACCAGTCCGATCGCCAGCACCATCGCCAGCAGCGTCAGCGTGTTGATCGTGAATCCGAACAGATACATGATGCCGAAGGCGCCGATCAGCGAGACCGGTATGGTGACGATCGGGATGATCGTCGCGCGCAGACTGCGCAGGAAGAAGAAGATGACCAGGACGACGAGCAGAATCGCCTCGCCGATGGTCTCGAACACCGACGAAATCGAGCGGTCGATGAACACCGACGTGTCGTAGGCGATGACGAGCCGCATGCCGGACGGCAGGTTCTCGTTGATCTTGGCGATTTCGGCACGCACCGCTTGCGACAGCTCGAGCGGATTCGCGACCGCCTGCTTGACCACTCCGATGTTCAGCGACGGCTTGCCGTTGTAGCGGGAGATCACGCGCTCGTCCAGCGCCCCGATCGCCACGGTGCCGACATCGCGTATGCGCACCGGATAGCCACCGACGTTGGCGATGATGATCTTGCCGAACTGCTCGGGCGTCTGCAGGTCGGTTTCCGCAACGACGGTGAATTCACGCGTCGTCGATTCGATCCGGCCGGCCGGAATCTCGGCATTCTGACGACGGATTGCATCCTCGACGTCCTGCACGGTGAGCCGGTAGCCGGCAAGTCGCGTGCGGTCGATATTGACGCGCATCGACACCTGCCGCTCACCGAAGATTCGCACGTCGGCCGCGCCCGGCAGCACCGACAGCCGGGGCTTGATGTAGCGCGCGATGTAATCGGAGGCTTCGAGCGGTGTCTGCGAGCCCGCCTCGACCGCGATATACATGATCGGGAACGCGTCGGCCTCGACCTTGGCGATGACCGGCTCGTCGACCGCGTCGGGAAGCTTGGCGCGCACCCGCGAGACCTTGTCGCGCACATCGGCCGCGGCCGAGTCGGGCGTGCGCGAAAGCCGGAAGATCACGTTGATCTGGCTGCGCTCCGACCGGCTCTGCGACGTCATGATCTCGACACCCTCGATGCCGGATAGCGAGTCCTCGAGGATCTTCGTGACCTGCGATTCGACGACTTCGGCCGACGCTCCGCGGTACGTCGTGCTGACGCTGACCACCGGCTCGTCGATGCGCGGATACTCGCGCACCGACAAACGCTGATACGAAATCAACCCGACCAGCAGGATGATCAGCGACAGCACCGTCGCGAACACCGGCCTCTTGATGCAGATCTCGGGCAGCGTCATCGCTGGAAAGCTCCTTTGCGCGCCGCTAGCTCTTGGGCGGGTGCGCGGCGGCGCCGTCGGCCTTGACTGGCGCGGCGACGGCCGGAGCGATGGGCCCGGCGCTGCCGGACATCGGCGCCGCCTGCGCCTTTGCCGGCGGGCTCGTGTCTGCGTCGCCTGCGACGCGAACGGCGACGCCGTCGCGGATCTTCAACTGACCAGCCGTCACGATGATGTCGCCGGCAGCGAGTCCCGCGACGATCTCGACCTTGCCGTCGCGGCGCTGGCCCGTTTGCACCTTGATACGCGCGACCTTGCCGTCGACGACCCGGAACACGAACTGCTCGGTGCCGAGCGGCACCAGCGCCTGCTCGGGCACCACCAACGCATCGCTCTGCTCGCGCGTGATGAGGCGCACGCGGGCGAACATGCCTGGGCGCAGCGTCGTGTCCTGGTTGCGCACCTGCGCACGGATCACCACCGACCGGCCCGCCGCGTCGATCAGCGGGTTGATGGCGATCACTCGGCCATCGAAGGTCTTGCCGGGAAGCGCGTCGAGCGAGACCTCGAGCGACTGCCCGGCCTGGACCATGCGCAGGAAGGTCTCCGGAATGCGAAAATCGACCTTCAGCGGGTCAATGGCCTCGAGGTTGACGAGGTCCGCACCTTCCTTCACGTAGTCGCCGATCGATACCGAGCGCAGGCCGATGATGCCGGAGAATGGCGCCCGGATGTCGGTCTTTGCGAGCTTGGCCTCGGCGAGCGCCACCGCCGCCTGCGCGACCTTGAAATTGTTCTCGGCCTCGTCCTTGGCCTGGCCGGAAATGTAGTTGCGGTTGGCAAGGTCGACCGCGCGGTCGAACTTCGACCTGGCGAGCGTCAGGTTCGCGCGGGCCTGCTGGTACTCCGCCTGCGGAATCGCCGCGTCGAGTTTCACCAGCGGCGTGCCCTTGGTCACGCGCTGGCCTTCCTTGAACGTGATGGCGCTGATCCGGCCCGCGGTTTCCGGGCGCAGCGTGACCGATTCGTCCGAACGCAAGCTGCCGACGGCGGTGATGATCTGCGGCATCGCCGCCGCGACGACCGGCGCGACTTCGACAGCGACCATCGGCGCGCCTGCGCCCGGTCCGCCGGCGCCGCCTTTGGCCTGGCGGCCCGCTCCGTCCGAGCCACCGGCCACGCCGCCTGCTCCCGGCGCACCCGCGCCGCCGCCCGCCGGACTGGTCGACTTGCCATACCAATAGCCGCCGCCGGCGGCGAACGAGACGAAGGCGACGATGGTGACGACGGCAACTGCTTTTTTCATTGCGGAGAAACGACCAGGAAACGGCGAATTGGGTGAGCGGTTTGCGGTGCGACTCCGATTACGGCGATCGCGGAGGATTTGCGCAACCCGTCATTATGCGCGCAGCTCCGGCAACCCGCCAGCCGGTGTCCGTTACGTCCCGCGCGTGGACTCAAGATCGGACGACGCGCCACGCGAGCGCCGCCCATCCGGCGAAGGTGAGTGCCAGGCGAGCGGTCATTTGCCTTTAGAATCCCGATCTGGAAACGATACCCGACCAAGGATACCAAGATGCCCATCGAACGCAGCCACACCGGCAAGCGGATGTCCCAGATCGTCGTCTTCACTCCAGGCGGCGAACGCCTCGTCTATTTGGCCGGCCAGGTTGCCGACGACGGCAAGGCCGACATGACCACACAGACGCGGCAGGTGCTGGCGTCGATCGACCGCCTGCTCGCCGAAGTCGGCAGCGACAAGTCGCGGTTGTTGTCGGCGACGGTCTTCCTGCCGGACATGGCCGACTTCCCTGCGCTGAACGCCGTCTGGGAAGCGTGGGTGACGCCCGGCCAGACGCCGGCGCGCGCAACGGTCGGCGCAGCACTCGCACACCCGGATTACAAGGTCGAGATCCAGGTCGTCGCGACGACGCCTGGCTGAAGGCCGCGAACCGGAGCACCGCGATGAGCGAACTCTCGCCCGAAGCGATCGTCGCCGCCACCGCGCGTCGCGACGCCGCCGTCCTCGGCAACGCATCGGCGCTGCCGGTGACGCGCGCGATGTTCGACGAACTGATGGTCGGGTGCTACGCGCCCGCAGCGTTCGTTCCGGTGCGCGGCGAAGGGTCGCGCGTCTGGGACCAGCACGGGCGGATGTACATCGACTTCGCCGCCGGCGTGGCAGTCAGCGCGCTCGGCCATGGCCACCCGGTGATGATCCGTGCGCTGACCGACCAGGCGCGCTTGCTGTGGCACGTTTCGAACTGGTTCACCAACGAGCCCGCATTGCGGCTCGCGCGGCGCCTGGTCGACCATACGTTCGCCGAGCGTGTCTTTTTCTGCAACTCGGGCGCCGAGGCGAACGAGGCGGCGCTGAAGCTCGCGCGCCGCTACGCGCACGACCGTTTCGGCGACCAGAAGATCCGCGTGATCTCGACGCACAACAGCTTCCACGGGCGCACGCTGTTCACGGTGACCGCCGGTGGGCAGGCCAAGTACGCGTCCGGCTTCGGGCCGAATCCGGCCGGCATCACGCACATTGCCTACAACGACGTCGCGGCGCTGGAACGCGAGTTCGAGGCAGCGGGTGACGACATCTGCGCGGTCATCCTCGAGCCGATGCAGGGTGAAGGCGGGATGATTCCGGGCACGCAGGAGTTCCTGCACGCCGCCCGGCGCCTGTGCACCGCGCATCATGCGCTGCTGATCCTCGACGAGATCCAGAGCGGCATGGGCCGCACCGGCGCGCTCTTCTCGTACATGCAAAAGGGTATCGTGCCGGACATCCTCACCAGCGCCAAGGGCCTGGGCGGCGGCTTCCCGATCGGTGCCTTGCTGACGACGTCGGAAATCGCCAGCGTGTTCGGTGTCGGCGTCCACGGCACGACCTACGGCGGCAATCCGCTCGCCTGCGCGGTGGCCGGAGCGGTGTTCGACGTCGTCAACACGATCGAAGTGCTCGACGGCGTCAAGGCGCGGCATGCGCTGTTCATGGAAGGATTGAAGGCGATCAACGTGCGCCGCCGCGTCTTCCGCGAACTGCGCGGCGAAGGCGTGTGGCTGGGCTGCGAACTCGATGCACCGTGGCAAGGCAAATCGATGGACGTCGTCCGCGCCGCGGGTGACGCGGGTCTCATGCTGCTCGTCGCCGGACCCGACGTCGTGCGCATCGCGCCGTCGCTCGTCATTTCGCTCGACGAGATCCTGGAGGGGCTGGCGCGGCTGGAGACCGCGCTCGGCCGCGCACTGACCTAGCCGTCGGCAAGAAGCCGGATCCCAGGACCCGGCAACGAACGAAGGTCGGGCCTTACTGGACATTGCTCATCGCATGACGTTTTTTCCGTCGTTCCCGGTAAGATAGCGCAGCGGCCCCGATGTTCTACATCCGCCCGATCGCGCGCGACGACCTGCCGCACGTCCTGGCGCTGTCGGAGCGCACCGGCACCGGACTGACGACGCTGCCTGCCAATCGCGAGCGACTGGCGTCGCGCATCGAACGCTCGCTCGCGTCGTTTGCGGGCGCAGCGAGCCTGGCTGACGCCTGCTACATGTTCGTCCTCGTCGATGGCGAGGCCGATCGCGGCGGAGTCGACAAACCGGATCGCGTCGTCGGCATCAGCGCCATCGAGGCGGCAATCGGCCTGACCGAGCCCTGGTACCACTACCGTGTCGGCACGCTGGTCCACGCGTCGCGCGCGCTGTCCGTGTACACGGCGGCACCGACGCTGTTCCTCGCCAACGATCACACCGGCCACACCGAGCTGTGCTCGCTGTTCCTCGACCAGGAGTACCGGCAGGGCAGGAACGGCGTGCTGCTGGCCAAGTGCCGGCTCCTGTTCCTCGCCGAATTCGGCGAGCGCTTTTCGCAGAAGGTCATCGCCGAGCTGCGCGGGCGACTGGACGCCGACGGCAGAAGTCCGTTCTGGGAGGGGCTCGGCCGGCATTTCTTCTCGATGGAGTACTCGGCCGCCGACTACCTGACCGGCATCGGGCAGAAGTCCTTCATCGCCGAGCTGATGCCGCGCCACCCCGTTTACGCGAACCTGCTGTCCGAAGCGGCGCGCAACGCGATCGGCGCCGTGCACGTCGACACGCAACCCGCGCGCGCGATGCTCGAGCAGGAGGGCTTTCGCTACGAAGGTTATATCGACATCTTCGACGCGGGGCCCACACTCGAATGCCACCGCGGCGACATCCACGCGGTCCGGCAATCGCGTGTGCTCGCGGTCACGCTCGACGAGGACGATCCGGTGCCCGACAGCCTGACCGACGACATTCCGTGGCTGGTCGGCAACCGCAGCTTTGCGGATTTCCGCGCCATCGTCGTCGTCGCGCCGGCGCGGGTCGATCGCTTTCCGCTGAAGCCCTACGCCGCCGACGCGCTGCGCGTCGCCGAAGGCGATCCGGTGCGCGCGGTACCGCTGCGGCCGGCCGACCGATGAGCATCTCGAGGCGGCGTTGGTGAGCACGCCGGGGGAATTGGTGCGCGAGGTCAACTTCGACGGCATTCCCGGCCCGACGCACAACTACGCGGGTCTGGCGCAGGGCAATCTGGCGGCGGAGCGCCACGCACAGCGAATCGCGAATCCGCGCGAAGCCGCATTGCAGGGACTCGCCAAGATGCGCTCGCTCGCCGCGCGCGGCGTACCGCAGGCGGTGTTGCCACCGCACGAGCGCCCATCGATCCACGCGCTGCGCGCGCTGGGCTTTGCGGGCAGCGACGCGCGAGTGATCGAGTGCGCGGCACGCGACGCCCCCGCACTGCTCGCCGCATGCTCGTCGGCTGCCGCGATGTGGGCCGCCAACGCGGCGACGGTCAGCCCCTCCATCGACACCGCCGATCGCCGCGTGCATTTCACGCCGGCCAACCTCGCCGCGCATTTTCATCGGGCGCTGGAAGCGCCGACGACGACGGCGGTGCTGCGCGCGATCTTCGCCGACGAGCGTCGCTTCATCGTCCACGATCCGCTGCCCGGGGCACCGCAGCTGGGCGACGAGGGCGCTGCCAATCACACGCGGCTATCGGTGGTTGCCGATGCACCGGGAATCGAGTTCTTCGTCTACGGAAGGCGCAGCTACGGCGGCGGCCCGGCGCCGTCGAAGTTCCCCGCCCGGCAGACCCATGAAGCGTCGGCGGCGATCGCGCGCCGGCACGGCCTCGATCCGGCACGCGCCGTCTTCGCGCAGCAGCATCCCGCAGCGATCGATGCCGGCGTGTTCCACAACGACGTCATCGCCGTCGGCCATGGTCGCGTGCTGTTGTGTCACGAGCGTGCCTACATCGACCAGCACGCGGTGCTGGCGGAACTCGCAAGCGCTGTCGGATCCTTGTTCATGCCGCTCATCGTCCGCGAGTCCGAGGTGACGCTGGACGAGGCGATTGCCACGTATCTCTTCAACAGCCAGCTGGTCGACGGCGCTGACGGAGGTCTCGTGCTGGTGGCACCTGCCGAGTGCCGCGAGCATCCGCGGGTCTCTGCTTACCTCGACTCGCTAGTCGCGGATGGCGGACCGATCACCGAAGTCACGACCTTCGACCTGCGCCAGAGCATGCGTAACGGTGGCGGCCCCGCGTGCCTGCGCCTGCGCGTCGAGCTCACCCCCGATGAGCGCGCCGCCGTCGATGCCAACGTCCTTCTCGACGATGCGCTGGCCGCAGCTCTCGACGCATGGATACGCCGTCATTACCGCGACCGGCTGGCGGCGGAGGATCTGGCCGATCCGGCGCTCCTGGACGAGTCGCGCCGCGCGCTGGACGAATTGTCCGGCCTGCTGCGACTCGGCAACATCTACGCGTTCCAGCAATCGCCCAGCCGGACCGTGCGCTCGCAATGAACATCGGTACGCCGGCCGTGACCGGCACACGCATCCGCAATTCACGCCTGACGGCTCGCGCCTCCCACGCACGGATCCGTCACGGCTCTCAAGGCAGACGAAGTCTTGTCTGCCTTGAGAGGAAATGCTAACCGCCGCCTCGAGGCACGAAGCGGCAGACTTTCGTCAACTGACCTTGATCTCGATCCGGCGCGGTTGAGCGTGTTCGGCCTTGGGAATTCGCAGGCTGAGCACGCCGTTGCGGAACTCGGCCGCCACCTTGGCGGTATCCAGTTCCTTGGACAACGTGAACACCCGCCGGTAACGGGGCAAGCCGACCTCCGCATAGCTCGCTTCCATGCCCTCGGGCGTAGGAATGCTCACTTCACCTTCGATCGTCAGCGTGTCGGCTTCCACCCGCAGGTTGAGCTTGTCCTTGCCCACTCCTGGAAGGTCGGCGCGAAGCGTGATGCCGGCTGCATCCTCGATCACGTCGACCGGCGGCATCATCGCGGCGTCGTTGCGTTTGAGCTCCCGCGACGTGGTGTCCGGCGTGTTGCGGACGGAAGTCTTGCTGCTGGCAACTGCAGTCGTATCATTCATGGCTTATCCTCCGCGGTTCATTGAATGGAGATGCGGCGTGGCTGCGCCGATTCGCGGCGCTTGATGCCGATATGCAGCACGCCTTCGCGATAGTCCGCCGTCACGCCGTTGGGATCGAGGTCGTCGGAAAGACTCACGACACGTCGAAAGCGACCCGCGAAGCGCTCGTTGATGTGAACGGCAGCCTTGTCGTCGCTGGCCGGCAGCTCCGACGGACGTTCGCCGGCGATGGTCAGCACGCCGCGGTCCAGTTCGACTTCCAGCTTGGCCGGATCGAGCCCTGGAGCAAACGCATAGATTTGCACGGCCTGCGGCGTGCCGCCGATGTTCAGTGCCGGGAAACCGCCCCGGCCGAGGCCACGGATGCTCGGGGAAACGTCGAAGCTCTCCTGGATCTCGCGCTGCAGGCGATCCA
This sequence comes from Burkholderiales bacterium, assembly GCA_020853025.1. Taxonomy (GTDB): domain Bacteria; phylum Pseudomonadota; class Gammaproteobacteria; order Burkholderiales; family Casimicrobiaceae; genus VBCG01. Next base: position 4,580 of record JADYZP010000004.1, on the reverse strand, counting down.
GTTCGGAGAATACGTCGCGTGAAAAAAGCGATCGGTACATGGCGAACTCCTTTCGATAGGTTGGCAACCGCCGCCCCGGCTCGGGGCCGCGATGCCCGGTACTATCGATATCGGTACGAACCGACGCGATATCAACGGCTTGAAATTCGGAAACTTGCTACGATTTGAGCTGGCTGGCCGATGACCGAACCACTCGGGATCGGAATGGCCGAGGCGGCCGGCGTGTCGGTCATTCGACCGCCTTGCGCGGCAGCCGGGTGTCGATATCCAGGTACTGCCACGGGTGCTGGTTGAAGGGGTTGTACTTGAAGCCGATCACCCATGGGTAGACGATGATGTTCTCGATACGGTAGGCGTTGATCCTCCGCCAAACTGCGCGGTCACTGTACGGGTATGCGCGGCGACTTCATGTCGACGTCCAGGTACTGCCACGGGTGGATGTTGAACACGTCGAGCTGGTATCCGTGGACCCATGGGTAGAGGACGATGTTTTCGTAGCGGTAGGCGTTGATCTTCCACGGCGCGTAGGCGGCGACGATTTCCGACATCTGCCGCATGAGCTTCGCGCGTTCCGGGCCGTCCGGCAGCTTTTTCGACGCGTCGTAGGCGCGGTCGTAGTCGGGCTGGTGGAAGCGGGCGAGGTTGGCGAGGCCGGCATTGGGCCCGTAGAGCAGACCGAGGAAGCCGTAACCCTCGGTCGTCGTCGAACGGTTGCCCAGCTGCCACATCTGCAGCGAGCCGCCGCGCGCCATTTTCAGAAGGTCCGGCCACTTCTGCGTGACGAACTCGATCTTCAAGCCGACCGCAGTCATGTTGCGCTTCCACAATTCGTCGTACTGGCGCTCGAGTGCGCTGGGCACCGTGCCCTTGCGCAGCACCAGCGGCTTGCCGTCGGGCAGATCGCGCCAGCCGTCGCCATCGCGATCGACGTAGCCGAAGCGGTCGAGCAGCGCCTTCGCCGCCTGCGGATCGAAGCGCGTGTTGCCGGTGAACTTCGGATCGTGGCCCGAAACGCCGGGCGGGATCACCTGCGACGCCCACTCGGCCTGCCCCTGGCGGATCACCCGCGCCTCTTCGTCGACGTTGTACGCCATGCCGATCGCGCGGCGCAGCGCGATCTTCTCCCGCGTGTAGCCACCGACCACCGGGTCTTCCATGTTGAACCAGGTGAAGGTGATGCCGGGGATGATTCCGCGCTGGAGAACGACGCCAGCCTTGGTGAAGCGCGGCTTCAAGCGGTTGCCCGGTTCCATCACGTTGGCAACCAGGTCGACCGGCACTTCGATGTAATCGAGGTCCGCTTTTTCAAAGGCCTGCAGGCGCGGATTCGCCTCCTCGATGATCGAAATCTCGATCTTTCCAATGAAGGGAATCCGCTTGCCGCCGAACTTCGCCAACAGCGGCGCCGCGGCCGGACTGTCCGACTCCGGATAGCGGACGTCGCGAAAACTTGGGCTCGCCTCGAGCACGATCCTCTGGCCACGGCGCCACTCGGCGAGTCGGTACGGCCCCGTCCCCACCGGATTCGCCATCACCCAGCCCGAAGTGTCGCCGTAGGCTTCGACCACCTCGCGCGCGACCGCCGCGGCGCCCGTCGTCGTCAGGTCGGCGAGCATGTCGTAGGACGGGTAGGTCAGCTTCAGGCGCAACGTATAGCGGTCGACGAGCTGCATGCCTTCGACCGGCGCGTCGTAGTCGAGTCGTCCGCCGGCTTTCGCCTTCACGAGCAGCGCGTCCATGCCCACGATCTTGCGGTCGAAGAGGTCGAGTTGCGGCGAGCGCATCTTAGGGTCGAGCGTGCGCTTCCACGAGTACAGGTAGTCGGCGGCGGTGAGCTCGCGCTTCTTGCCGCGGAACGCGGGATCGTCGGCGAAATAGGTCCCAGGCTTGACCCTGATCGTCCAGGTGAGACCATCCTTGGAAATCTCCGGCATCGCAGCCGCGGTATTGGGCACGATCCGGTGCGGGCGCGACACATAGTCGTAGCGAAAAAGTGGATCGAAAATCACCCGGTTGACGTAGTTCGAGTACACATCCGAGGAAGCCTGCGGGTCGAAGCCCGTCTCGGCGATCAGGAACGCGACGCGCAGCACCTTGGCCGGATCCGCTTGCGCGAACGCGGTTCCGCTGGCGAGCGCGCACGCCGCGGCGCAGGTCGCAACCAGCAACCGCAGGCGCATCACAGCGCGGCTTCGATGTCGCCGGCCATCGATTCCGGCGTGTCGTTGGGCGCGTAGCGACGGACGACACGGCCCTTGCGGTCGACCAGGAACTTGGTGAAGTTCCACTTGATCGCCTCGCTGCCGAGCAGCCCCGGCTGCTCGGATTTCAGGTACTGGTACACGGGTGCCGTCTGCGCGCCGTTGACGGCGACCTTCGCGAACATCGGGAAGGTCACGCCGTAGTTCAGCTCGCAGAACTGCGCGATCTCATCCTCGCTGCCCGGCTCCTGCCCGCCGAACTGGTTGCACGGGAATCCCAGGATCTCGAGCCCCTTGCCGTGAAACTTCTCGTACAGCGCCTCGAGTCCCTTGTACTGGGGCGTGAAGCCGCACTTGCTCGCCGTGTTGACGATCAGCAGCGTCTTGCCGCGGTAGCGGCCGAGCTTGACCGGCTTGCCATGGATGTCGTTGACGGTGAAATCGTAGATCGAAGGCATCGGGTCTCCGGAGAATGAGGAAGCGGATTTCTGCGCGCGATCCGGCGCGAAATCGACAGGCGCACAATTATGCGACCGCGCGCGAGGTACCGCCACCTTGCCGCCAAAGCGGGAGCACTTCGCGACCACGCAGTCGATTAACGTTCGAAGACGCCGATCATTGGGGTGCACACATCACAATGCGATCGGGACCATCGCCTTCGGCTACCCAGCCTTTCGCGACCATCCGCTCGCGCTCCGTCTTGTCGGTCATGTAGCGATGATTCGCGTCGATTCGATTGCTGAATACCCGATAGACCGCAACCGAGTTGGCAGGGCATGACCCGGCATCAGGCGGGATCATGTACATGAAATTCGACTCTTCAAGCACGAGGCCTGGATGGTTCTGCCCGGTAGCGATGCACTCCGACGCGTCACGACCAAAAAAGTGCGAGTCGCCGAGAGCGGGGGGAATATAGTACCGACAAACCGGCGACGCGCCAGCTTGCGCGACCGTGTACGCAGTGAAAGCCCGGCCAGTGCGACTCCAGCCTCCGATGACGATTCCCTCGTCGAGCGTCGCGATCTCGGCGGTGACCCAGGTGAGAAAATAGTGATCGAGCATGGGATTGTAGAACTCGATGACCGCGCCTCGCGGCACGGCTGCCGCGGCCGGCCCCGTGCCATCGAACCCAGATGCGGCCAATGGCAGCTCGTAGAGTCCGTCGTCCGTGACGATTGCGAGCCGCGCCGTCATGGGGCCGACCATGGAAGGCATGACGGTCATCTGCACCGTGCAGCTCGCTCCGGGTACGACAACCGTGTCCGGTGCACAGCCGGCCACCAGCGTGAATGCCGGGTCGTTGATGGAAGAGCTACGGATGGCCAAGGGCGCGTTGCCCGAGTTGGTGAACGTAACCCCTTGCAGTGGCGAAGTAACGCCGACGTCGATACTGCCGAACTGCAATTGCGGTGGCAGCGAGCATACGAGCGGTGCGCTCACACCCGGAGGCAATCCATAGAGGCAGCGGCATCCGCGGACGTCGTCCACCTGAAGCGAATCAAAATACGTGTATTGGGTCCACGGCGGACCGGCCATGAGTGCCGAATCGAGGTTGGAATGGTCAAGACCCAACGCGTGGCCCCACTCGTGCGTCGCCAACCGGCCGAGTTCGGCGATTGACGTCACGTTGGACGTGCTCAGCGTGATGTAGGCATCCGCGAGCTCCCGCTGGTTGCCGAACTGCGTGTACCAGGCATAGGTCCATCCCCCGATCGACGGGTCCAGCGAACCCCAGCCGACGATGGTCAGTCCGTCCAATTGCGCGCCTGTACCGAACTCGTCGAACGTGTGTGCCGGAATGATCCGGGTTTCACCGTCGTATGCGCCGGCGACGTTGCATTGGGCCGTCCACTTGTCGAGCGCGCTTTGCAGCAGCGCGATCACGATCGCCTTGTCGTTGGCGAACGGTGCAGGCGCGCCGGCGGGGTTGTACTTCCATCGCACCGTGTACTTCCAGCGCGCAGGGGGTGTGAACAGGTATGAGTACTTGGGCGCCACCTCGCTCCCGATCGCCTGCACCAGGTTCAGCGGTCGCAGCGAGTAATCCGTAAGCGTGGCCAAAGCCGCTGACTGCGCGAACACCGGAAAGGCAATGGCGGTAGCACATGCCACCAGAACGACTCCGGCGACATGCGCCTTCGGTGATGTCGGTTTCGAACGCATTATCGCGCTTTGTCGCATGCGACCGTGCGTAGCGTCTGTGCGACAACGCACGAATCCGATTATCGGATTTCAGCGCAGGCTGTAATTAACCTAAAAACCGCAGTTAGCCGATTCCATGAGCGTGATCGGCAAGGAGTCGGGATGAATTGGGTGAGCGGATACCGGCGAGGATGAGTTTCAGGTGGTCGCAGACGAGATGCCAGACGGTCGTCGAGT
>JADYZP010000003.1 GCA_020853025.1 Burkholderiales bacterium | reverse complement strand
GGTAATGCGGACCCCGACTTCGCGCTAGTGCCAGCGCGTCAACTTGCTTGACTGCGGCCTTGACACGAATGAATAAGTTGACTGTCGCGGAGTGGGCCGCGTCGCTGGGCATGAGCAAGCAGGCGGGTTATCAGGCCGTCAAGCGCTGCGGGATTCCGGTGATCGACTCAGCCGTCGACCCGGAGATCGCCACGGTGCTCTATCGGCGCGGCACCCGCGTGCGGGCGGGCGCGAAGCGCCAGGATCTGTCAGCGACTGAGCGCCCGGCCGCGTCCATCGTCGCGCCGCCGATCGCTGTCGGGCAAATCTCATACGACGAAGCGCGCCGTCGCCGCGAGGTCGCCGAGGCGAGCATCGCCGAGCTGAAGGAGGCCGAGCTGCGGGGCGACCTGGTGCGCCGCGCCGTCGTCGAGCGCGAGTTCGCATCGCGCCTGGTGGCGCTGCGCGAGTCGCTCGAGGTGCTGGCCGATCGGCTGTCCGCCCAGGTCGCCGCGGAGGCGGATGCGGGCCGGTGTCGCCAGCTGCTGCGGGATGAGCATCGTCTCGCGCTCGCTGCATTCGTCGAGCGGATCGACCTGGATGCAGCGACCGAGGAATCGCAGGAGGATGACGATGGGCTCGCCTGAGCGTGACCTGGTCGCGCAGCTTCTGCGCGAGTACCTGCGGCCGCGCGAGAGCATGTCCGTCGATCAGTGGGCGGATCGCTTCCGCGTCCTGGCCGGCGAGACGTCGGCCGAGCCGGGCCCGTGGCGTACGGATCGCACGCCGTACCTGCGGCAGATCATGGCCGACCTGTCGGCCGACGCGCCCTACGAGGAGGTCGCGCTGCAGTTCGCCACACAGTTGGGTAAGAGTGAGGCAGGCTTAAACTGGTTGGGCTACAACATCGACCACGACCCGGGGCCGATGCTGTTGATCCTGCCGACCGTTGACATCGCGAAGCGGTTCTCGAAGCAGCGCCTGTCGCCGATGATCCGCGAGGCGCCGGTGCTGCGCGCGAAGATCCGCGAGGCGCGGTCGCGCGACAGCGGCAACACCACGATGGTGAAGGAGTTCCCGGGCGGCCTGCTGGTGGTCACCGGTGCGAACAGCGCTGCGGGTCTGGCGTCGATGCCGTCGCGCGTGCTGTACGCCGACGAGGTCGACGACTACCCGGACGACGTCGACGGCCAGGGCGAGCCGCTCGGCCTGGCCACCGCGCGGCAGGATACGTTCAGCCGCCGAAAGCGCTTGTTGTCGAGTTCGCCGAAGCGTCCGCCGGGATTCTCGACGATCGAGAATCGCTTCAACGCCGGGACGCGGTACCGGTACCACGTGCCGTGCCCCCATTGCGGCGAGCGGCAGATCCTTGAATGGGGAGGCAAGGACAAGGCGCACGGACTGAAGTGGATTGGCAACGACCCGTCGACTGCGCACTACGTCTGCAGGCACTGCGGCGCGCAGATCGACGAGCACCACAAGCCGGCGATGCTGGCCGGCGGCGAGTGGATCGCGGACAACCCCGGCGCGACGGTCCGCAGCTACCACCTCTCGAGCCTGTACTCGCCGCTCGGCTGGCTGTCGTGGGCGACGATCGTTCGCGAGTTCCTCGAGGCCGCGTCCGCGCTGACGGCCGGCAAGACGGCGCCGATGAAGACCTGGGTCAACACCAGGCTCGCGCAGACGTGGGCCGAGCCGGGCGCGCGTCTGCAGGTGCATGCGCTGCGGGAGCGAGCGCAGCGTTCCGGTGCGCATCGGCTGCGCGAGGTGCCGGAGATGGTGTGTGCGCTGACGGCCGGCGTGGACGTCCAGGACAACCGCCTCGAGGTGGGGGTCTACGGCTGGGGACCGGGCGAGGAGGTCGCGCTCGTCGATCATCAGGTGATCCCGGGAGACCCCGCGCAGCCCGACCTATGGGAGAAGCTCGACGCCTACTTGGCGGGGCGCTTCCGCCACCTGCGCGGCGGCACGCTGGGCATCGAGGCGGTCGCGCTCGACACCGGCGGGCACTTCACGCACACCGTGTACCAGTACGTGCGCGATCGCTCGCCGGGCCGCCGCATCGAGTCGGGCGGTGTCACGTGGGTACAGCGCGTCTTCGCGATCAAGGGCATGGACCGTCCAGGTATGCCGGTCAAAGGCAAGGGCTCGCCGGTCGACGTCAACTGGCGCGGAAAGGTCGTGCAGCGCGGCGTGATGCTCTGGATGGTCGGCACCAACAGCGCGAAGGACTGGTGGTACGCGCGTCTGCGCCACGAGACGCCCGGGCCTGGGTTCGTGCACGTGCCGGCCGACGTGGCGACCGAGTGGTGCGAGCAGATGACGGTGGAGTCGCGTGTGCAGGCGCGCACGGCGCGCGGCGTGCGCATGGTCTGGGCGTGCCCGCCGGGCAAGCGCAACGAGGCCTGGGACTGCGCTGTGTACGCGCTGTTCGCCGCCCACGCGCTCGGGCTGGAGCGCTACACGGCGTCCATGTGGGAGCGCCTGGCCGAGCGGATCGCGCCGCGGCAGGCGGATCTGCTGGCGGCGGCAGAGGTGGGCCCTGACGATCCGCCGGCGGCAGCACCATCGAAGCCGCCGGCGCAACCTCCACGCGCGCCAGCACGCCGCAACGATTTCTACATTGCCGGTTGGAGTGATCGACTATGACGACCCAGGACGCAACACCCGGCGGTAGCGAAGACCGCGCCGTCGCGCTGCACTATGAGCTGACCGCGATCTTGCGGGAGGAGGTCGGCCTGCATGAACCGTTCGCGTCGCAGATCGCCGAAGCGGTGATGCGCGGCCTGCGGCGACGCCGCGGCGGCGACTCCCTGTACGTGCCGAAGTTTGGCCCGCGCGCGGTTCGCGATGCGGCGGTGCTGCAGGCATTCGATGGGCGCAACCGAGACGCGGTCTGCCGGCGGTTCGGGATCTCGCGCTCGACGTTCTACGAGATCCTCGCGCGGCGTCGTCCAGCTGCCCGGGTGGAAACTGGACATCCATCAGCGTAGTGTCCCGCCGATGAGCACTGCCAGTGACATGTTGGCGGCCTATCTGGCCGCGGAGGCCTCCGTACTTGCGGGCAAAGAGGTCCGATTTCAGGACCGCATGCTGCGTCGTGAAGACCTGCCAGAGATCCGCGCCGGCCGGCGCGACTGGGAGCAGCGGGTGGCGGCAGAATCCGCGACAGCCGCTGGGGCTCCGACCATCGGGGGCGTGCGCTTCTCGGTCGCGAGGATGGATTGAGCGCGATCGACCGCATCGTCGAATGGTGGGATCCAGTCGTCGCGCTGCGACGGCGGTCGGCGCGTGACGCGCTCGCGTCGTACGAATCCGCCGAGCCGTCCCGCTACCGAAAGTCTCGGCGCTCGGATCGTTCGATCAACGATCTGGTGCAGTCGTCTGCTGTCGCCACGCGCGCGCAGGTCCGCTACCTTGAACGCAATGACGACCTGACGCGCGGCATCCTGCGCACGCTGGTGAACAACACGGTCGGGCCTTCCGGCATCGGAATCGAACCGCAGCCGCGCTTTGCCGACGGGACCGTCGCGACCGAATACGCTGCGGCGCTGAGAGAGGCCTGGCAGGACTGGCAGCGTCATCCGGAGGTCACGGCGAAACTGCGGTGGGCCCAGGTGCAGCGACTCGTTGCGCGTACGTGGTTGCGCGACGGGGAAGCGTTCGCGCAAGACGTGATCGGGAAGCTGCCAAGCCTTGAGCACGGTACGCGCGTGCCGTACTCGATCGAGCTTCTCGAGCCGGACATGGTTCCGCTCGACTACGACGACGAGTCCCGCGGCGTGCGCCAGGGCATCGAGCGCGACGCCTGGGGCCGTGCGCGGGCCTACTGGGTACACAAGACGCATCCGTCCGAGCGCCTGGCGCTGATCAACGCCCGCGACCTGAAGCGCGTCCCGGCCGAGCGCATGATGCAGGTTGCGACCATCGATCGCATCGGCCAGCTGCGCGGAATGAGCGAGTTCGCCGCGATCCTGACGCGCCTGGACGACCTCAAGGATTATGAGCTGTCGGAGCGCGTCGCCGCGAAGATCGCAGCACGCCTGACCGCGTACGTTCGCAAGGGCACGCCGGACATGTTCGACCCGAACCGTGATGCAGCGGCGCGTGACGCGGAGGGCAACGCGCTGCCGCGCGACCTGCGGTTGGAGGCAGGTACGATCGTCGACGGTCTTGGAGTCGGTGAGGAGATCGGGCTGATCGATTCCAAGCGCCCGAACCCGAACCTGGTTGCGTGGCGGCAGGGGCAGCTGCGGGCGATTGCTGCGGGCGTCGGCGTCTCCTACAGTTCCAGTGCGAAGGACTACAACGGTACGTACTCAGCCCAGCGTCAGGAGTTGGTCGAGCAGTGGGTTAACTACGCCACGCTGACCGACGAGTTCGCAGGCATGTTCGTGCGCCCCGTCTGGGAGACATTTGTGCGTGTGGCGGATCTGTCCGGGGTCGTGCGAATGCCGGCCGGCATGCGGCCGGACTTGGCAGATGACGCACTGTGCATCGGGCAGTCGATGCCGTGGATCGACCCGTTGAAAGAAGCGAAGGCCTGGCAAGAACTGACGCGCGCAGGATTCGCGACCGAGGTCGAAGTGATGCGCAAGAGGGGCGTGAACCCGCGCGACGTGCTCGATCAGCTGTCCGAGTTCCGCAGGGATGCACGGGAGCGCGGC
>JADYZP010000002.1 GCA_020853025.1 Burkholderiales bacterium | reverse complement strand
CTCATCCATCAACGGCGCAAGCGCTCGATAGCGCGATTTGATCTGGCGAAGCGCGGACGCATCCTGCATATCCTCATTAAAAGTCAACAATCGTAAATAGTCAAGTTATTTTCACGCGACGCCTAAGACTGCCCGCAGGCCGCGCGCGGGTCATGCCGCGCCAATCGCGCGAGCAGATAGTCGACCTCGCCGCGCGCCGCCGCGGTCAGCTTGGCGCCAGGACTGCGCAGCGTGTCGGAGGCGATGATGCCCCGGCGCATCATCACGTACTTGCGCACGGCGAGTCCGGGGCCGGGCTGCTGCTCGTAGCGGATTAGCGGCAGGTGCGCATCGAAGAGATCGTGCGCCTCGTCGCGGCGGCCTGCGGCGGACCAGCGCACGACGTCGATCAGCATATCGGGAAAGCAGTAGCCGGTGTTGGCGCCATCGGCGCCGCGCTCCATCTCGAAGTCGAGAAAAAGCGCATTGTTGCCGGTGAGGATCGCGATACGGCGCATGGAGCCTTCGCGTTCCCAGGAACGAAGCTGCGAGATCTTCTCGAGCCCCGGCCAGTCCTCGTGCTTCAGCATCACGCAGGCAGCGTTCTCGGTCACGATGCGGCGGATGACGCCGGGGGTCATCTGTACCGAGAAGGTCAGCGGATAGTCCTGGATCACGAAGGGGACGTCGGCGCCGATCGCCTTCGATGCCTGGGCGTAATAGGCGACGATCGCGTCATCGGTGCGCAGCGTGTTAGGTGGCGCGATCATCACGCCTGCAGCACCCGCGTCCATCACGTCCTGTGTCAACGCGCGCATCGCCGCGAAGCCCGGCGCGGAGACGCCGACGACGATCGGCAGCGATGCGCGCCCGATCACCCGCCGGACGATTGCGACCGACTCGTCGAGCGTCATCTTCGGCGCCTCGCCCAGCTGGCCAAGGAGAGTGATGCCGGTAGCCCCTGCCTCGATGAAGAAGTCGGTCATGCGGTCGATCGACTCATCGTCGACGCGTCCGTCCGGGTAGAAGGGTGTCGGTGCGATCACGTACACACCCTTCGCGTCGCTTCCCAGTTTCATGAGCCGCTCTTCCCGAAACGCGCCAGCGTTTCCGCATTCGGCGGATAGAGTCCCGGCAGCGCAACGCCACGATCCACTTCGCCCATGATCCAGCTCTCCAGCCGCTCCTGCTCGGGCGCCTCGGCGACGATCGCCGCGACCTGCGCCGCCGCACCCTGACTGCCCTTCGGTTCGAGCGCCATCGGGCGTGCCTCCGCGTACCAAACCCCGAGCGTACCGCAGGATAGGGCACTCGAGCGCGCGAGCCCGCCGACTACGCCGATGGCCGCTTTAATGCGCAGCACTCGCGTCAGCCGTGCCGCCGGCTTTCGTCGGACGCGCGAGCCAGACGAGGCCGATCATCAGCAGGAACAGCAGCGCCGATCCGGCAAATATGTCGTTCGCGCCGAGCATCGCCGCCTGCTGGTCCACGAGGCGGTTCGTGTAGGCGGCAATCTGCTCGGCACCGAGTCCGGTCGAGCGCAGCTTGACGAACATGTCCACTGCGGCGACACCGGTGGCGTCTCCGAGTTGCTCGGTCAACTGCACGTGATGCAGCGCGGTGCGGTCGTCCCACAGCGTGGTCGTGATCGACGTGCCCATCGCGCCGGCCGTGATGCGCACGAAATTGCTCAGCCCCGTTGCGGCGGGAATGCGTTCGGGTTCCAGTCCCGACAGCGTCAGCGCGACCAGCGGGACGAAGAAGAACGCCATGCCGATGCCCTGGATCACCGTCGGCACCAGGATGGTCTCGATGTCGGCCTGCGTGTTGAACAGGCTCCTCATCCACAGCACGAGTGCGAAGACGACGAACGCGACGGTCGCGAGCTTGCGCGGGTCGACGGTGGCGACGCTCCTGCCGACGAAGGGCATGCAGGCGATCGCGAGCACCCCGACCGGGGCGAGCACCCAGCCGGCTGCCGTCGCCGTGTAGCCCATGTACAGCTGCAGCCACAGCGGCAGCATGACGACATTGCCGAAAAAGAGGCCGTAGCCGACGCTGATCGACAGCGTGCCGGTCCAGAAGTTGCGGTTCTTGAAGAGTGTCAGGTCGACGACCGGATGCTCGTCGGTCAATTCCCAGACCAGAAAGACGGCGAAGGCGACTGCCGAAATGACCGCCAGGACCACGATCTGGTCCGAGTGGAACCAGTCGAGCTCCCGACCCTTGTCGAGCATGATCTGCAGCGCACCGACCCAGATGACGAGCAGCGCGAGCCCGATGACGTCGATCGGAAGCCTGCGTGTCGACGACTCGCGATCGCGGTAGACGCTCCACGTCAGACCCGCGGCAAACAGACCCACCGGCACGTTGATGTAGAAGATCCACGGCCACGAGATGTTGTCGGTGATCCAGCCGCCAAGCAGCGGCCCCAGCACCGGCGCGACAAGCACCGTCATCGACCACACGGCGAGCGCCATGCCGGCCTTCGCCTTCGGGTAGCTTTGCAGGAGCAGCGTCTGCGACAGCGGAATCATCGGCCCCGCGACCGCGCCCTGGATGACGCGGAACACGATCAGCATTTCGATGCTCGGCGCCAGGCCGCACATCCAGGATGCGATCGTGAACAGCAGCACGCTGCCGGTGAACAGCCGTACCGTGCCGATGCGCTGCGTGAGCCAGCCGGTGAGCGGCACCGAGATCGCGTTGGCGACCGCGAAACTCGTGATGACCCACACGCCCTGGCTCGGACTCACGCCAAGGTCGCCCGAGATCGCAGGCAGCGAGACGTTGGCGATCGAGCTGTCGAGCACGTTCATGAAGGTCGCGAGCGACAGCGCGAAGGTACCCAGCAGCAGCGGTACGCCGTGCAGCGGTTGCGGCGTGCCGTCGGCGGCTTGCGGTACAGCCAATCGAGCGCTCCTGCCGCCGTCGCTCAGCGCGCCGCAGCGCCCACGGCCGCCGGCGTGCCGGCGCGCGTGGCTTGGGTGCCGAACTGCCCGGCGATGATGCGCTGGACGGCGGCGTCGGCCGCCGCCTCGGCATCCAGATTCTCGAATGCGCTCGTCTGGTGGGTCGCATTCGGACGCGGCGCCTCGGTGAGCGACTTGCCACCCGGCTCACGCACGTCGACCGTTGCGGTCGTCGACAGTCCGACGCGCAACGGGTGCGCGGCGAGCTCCTTCGGATCGAGCTCGATACGCACCGGCACCCGCTGCACGACCTTGATCCAGTTGCCGGTGGCATTTTGTGCAGGCAGCAGCGCGAACGCCGAACCGGTGCCCGCACCGAGACCGGCGACGCGGCCGTGAAACACGATGTCGCTGCCATAGAGGTCGGCCACCAGCGACACCGGCTGGCCGACGCGCAGACGGCGCAGTTGCGGCTCCTTGAAGTTGGCGTCGACCCACACCTGTTCGAGCGGAACCAGCGACATCAGCGGCGCGCCGGCCTGCACGCGCTGGCCAAGCTGCACGCTACGACGCGCGACCGTGCCGTCCACCGGCGCCGGCAGATCCACACGGCGCAGCGCAAGATACGCCTCGCGCACCCGTGCCGCGGCACGCTGCACGGACGGATGCCGGTCGACGCTGACGCCGCTGGTCATCACCTGGTTCGACGCGAGCTTCTCGCGCGCCGCAACGACCGCCGAGTCCGCGGCGGCGAGTGCGCTCCTGGCGACCGCAAGCTGCGACATGCTGTGGTTGAACTCTTCCTTACCGACTGCGCCGGTTGCGAGCAGCGGCTGCCGGCGCGCAACATCATCCTGCGCGCGCTGCACGTCGCTTTGCGCACGCGTCACGTCTGCCTCATGCAGCGCCACCTGTGCCTTCAGCGTCGAGTTGTTGGCGTACATCGTGCGCACCTCGCGGACCGTCTGCGCCAGTTGCGCCTCGGCCTGCTCGAGCGCGATGCGCGCATCGGCAGGATCAAGCCTGACAAGCGTCTGCCCGGCCTTCACGAAGTCGGTGTCGTCGGCGTTGATCGCGAGCACGGTGCCGCTTACCTGCGGCGTGATCTGGATCACGTTGCCTTGCACGTAGGCGTTGTCGGTGCTCTCGTAGCGTGCACCGATCACGAAATGATGAATCGTGAACGCGATCGCCGCCAGCGCGATGCCGATGCCGACGATCGACAACGCCTTGCGCCGCGTCTGGCTTCGCGTGCGCGGCGCCCTTTTCGGCTCGACCGTGGAGGTGTCCTCTGCTTGTTCCGGCATGACTTCCTCAGCGCGCAGCAATGGCGTGGGTCGAGAGTTCCGCCTGCGCGAAGGCGTCATAGCCGCCGCCCAAGGCACGCGCAAGCGCCACCTGGCTGTCGAGTTCCCGCGCCTTCAGGTCGACGCCGAGGCGGCGCTGGATGAGTACGCTGGTCTCGGCACTCAGCACCGTCAGATAGGTCCCGAGGCCGGCGCGAAAGCGCTGCACCGCCAGGTCGTAGGCCTGTTCGGAGCGCATCTGGGCTTCGGCCTGGCTTGTGCGCTGGCGCGCGATCGACTGCACGGAGGCGATCTGGTCGGCCACGTCATGCACCGCCTCGATCAGCGCCGCGTTGTAGCTGTCCACTGCGATGTCGAGTTCGGCCGTCTTGCCGCGCACGTTGGCGCGCAGCTTGCCGGCGTCGAAGATCGGCAGACGGATCGCGACGCCGGCGCCGTACTGTTCGCTGCCGGCACTGAGCAGGCGGGTCACGCCGAGCGAACTCAGCCCGGCAAAGGCGACGAGGTTGACGTTCGGGTAAAGCAGCGTCTTCGAATACGCCACGTCCTGCGTCGCCGCTTCGACGCGCTGGCGCGCGACCTCGATGTCGGCGCGCCTGCCGAGCAGGTCGGCCGGAATGTTTGCCGGCAACGGTACTGCCCGCACCATGCGCAAACGCGGGTGAAGCGCATCGAGTGCAGCGGGTGGCTGGGCAGTGAGGGCGGCGAGCGAATGCCGCGTCAGCGCAATTTGCTCGTCGAGCACCGCGGTCTGGCGCGTCGTTTCGGGCACCGACGCCTCGCCCTGGCGCAATTCGACGTTGGTGTCGAGCCCGGCTTCGACGCGCTGGCGGATCAGCGCCAGAATTTCCTCGCGCTGGGCGAGCGTGCGCAGGGCGACCTCGCGCTGCCCGAACAAGCGGCCGAGCTGGAAATAGGTGCGGGCGACGTTCGCGGCGAGCAGCACGCGCGCCGCCTGCGCGTCGGCCTCCGCCGCGCGCTGGTTGCCGAGAGCGGAAGCAAGTCCGGCGGCATTCTTGCCGAAAAAATCGATCTCCCAGCTGCCGGAAAACTGCAGCAATCCGGTGTTGCCGACCGAGCCTCCAATGGGTGGCGGAATGAGGCCGTTCTCCGTGTAGCGCTGGCGCGTGAGGTCGAGTTCGCCGTCGAGGCGCGGACCGATGTTCGCCTGCGCGGCGTCGGTCGCTGCCTTCGCGCGTTCGATGCGGCCGCGCGCGACCTTGAGGCTCGGGTTTGCGGCGAGCGCCGCATCGACGAGTGCGTCGAGCGGCTTCTCGTCGAACGCAGTCCACCAGCGCTCGGAAACGGGCACCGATGGCGAATCGGCGATGACGCCGGCGCCGGCCGGGCTCATCCGCTGCGAATGCGGCTCAATGCCCGAGCTGCTGACGCATCCGGCGAGCACGAGCGCTGCGCACAACGCCGCGAGCGCCGCAAGATGGCATCGCTCGGGATTTGGAGGTGAATCGCTTCGCGTGTGCATTTTGATCAAGCCGACCTATCTGCCTTCGACGTCGCGCTCATCCGCGCTCGGCGTCTTTCAACGCCTCGGCGTTGGCCAACATGCGGCGCAGGCTGGTCTTGAGCACCTCCCATTCGTCCCGCGTGAAGCCCGACAGATGGGCGTTGTGCACCTCGCACAGTACGCCCGGGATCTGCCGCGCGGCCTTCACACCTTCTGCGGTGAGTTCGAGATTGACCACACGCCGGTCGTCTGTCGCGCGCATGCGGCGGACGAGCTTCTTGGCTTCGAGCCTGTCGAGCATGCGCGTCATCGCACCTGCATCGACCTGACATCCACGCGCCAGCTCGACCACCGTCGCCGTGCCCCCCAGATGCAGCCGGAGCAACGGCGCCCACTGGGCATTCGTCAGCCCTATCGATTGGAGCCTCTGATCGACGCCGTGCGCGATGTTCGCCACGATGCGCCGCATCAGATAGCCGACGCTGTCCTCGGCGCCGTATCCGCGTGCGCGGTAGAAGGCGGCAGGTCTGGGATGGGCGGGAGCGGGCATGCGCGGATTATACATGCCTAGGCAAATATTGGTCGCCCGTGCGGGGAACAAGCCGCCGTCCATTTAAGACTGCCTTAATCGTCGAGGCGTGTAATTGCTTCGAACGGCAGATGACATCGTGCGCCGTCGATGGAGGCGACGCCCGCACATTGCCGGATGCGGGCGGCAGCAACGCCCGAACTCGAAGTGACCGGCCAACTGGACACGGAGCCCATTTCATGAATGCGCGCGCGGAATTCGCACGACAAACGCCGACCGTCGGCAGCAATCAGCTGGCTTTTCGGAACCTTCGCCAACATCTGCAGCAGAAGATCATCGGGCAGGAGCACCTGGTCGAGCGCCTGCTGATCTCGCTGTTGGCGGATGGGCACCTGCTCGTCGAGGGCGCGCCGGGCCTCGCCAAGACCACGGCGATCAAGGAACTGGCAGCCTCGCTGCAGGGCGATTTCCGCCGCGTCCAGTTCACCCCCGATCTTCTGCCCGGCGATTTGACCGGAACCGACGTCTACCGGCCGGAAACCGGTGATTTCCATTTCCAGCCCGGTCCGCTGTTCCACAACATCATCCTCGCCGACGAGATCAACCGCGCCCCGGCCAAGGTCCAGTCGGCGCTGCTGGAGGGAATGGGGGAAAAGCAGATCACCGTCGGACGCCAAACCTACGTGCTGCCTAGCCCATTCATGGTGATGGCGACGCAGAATCCGATCGAGCACGAGGGAACCTATCCGCTTCCCGAAGCGCAGCTCGATCGCTTCCTCATGTACGTGCGCATCGGCTATCCGGACGCCAAGGCGGAACGCGGCATTCTCGCGCTCGCGCGCCGCGCCGCAGGCGAATCCCTCGGCGCACCGCCGCCGAGTCCCATCGAGGTGAGCAAGGCACAGATCTTCGCCGCGCGCAGCGAGGTCCTGGCCATTCACATGGCGGAACCCGTGGAGGAATACCTGGTTCAACTGGTGCTGGCGAGCCGCAATCCGTCGCGTTACAAGGAAGCTCTGGCGCGCCGGATCAATTTCGGGGCGAGCCCGCGTGCCACCATCGCGCTCGACCGCTGCGCCCGCGCGCACGCATGGCTCAAGGGACGCGACTACGCCACCCCCGAGGACGTGCAGACCGTCGCCCACGACGTTCTTCGTCATCGGATACTCGTTTCCTTCGAAGCCGAGGCCGAGGGCATCAGCGCCGACGACGTCATCGGCGAATTGCTGCAACTGGTGCCGGCCGCATGACGCACGTCACCCGTCCGGATCTTTGACATGACCCGCTTGCGCAATTGGATTCGTGGCAGCATCGACACTCGGTCGGCGTCGGCACCGCGCGTGGTGCGCACGACGCACAACGCCGCTACGCACGCCACGGTCGACACGCTGATCGCGTTGCAGCGCCAGGCCGGCGATATCGACCTGAAGTCCGCACGCCCGGCGCTGGCAGCGCTCGCCGGTGCGCACGAGTCGCGCTTTCGTGGTCGAGGCATGGACTACCAGCAGTCGCGCGTCTACGAAGCCGGAGACGACATTCGCAGCATGGACTGGCGGGTCACGGCGCGAACCGGAAAGCCGCACACCAAGCTCTACCAGGAGGAACGCGAGCGCCCGGTTCTCCTGTTCGTCGATTTCAGTCCAAGCATGTTCTTCGCAACCCGTGGCACGCTGAAGTCCGTGGCGGCGGCACGAGCAGCCGCCTTGATCGGCTGGGCTGCGGCCGCGCACTCGGATCGCATAGGCGCCGTGCTCGTCAACGGGGGCCACCGCGAGCTGCAGCCGCGCGGCGGACGGCGCGGCGTGCTTCGCCTCATCCAGCAACTCGTCGAGATCACCGACCCGCGCCACGCCTTCGACGGGCAAACGCCGTACGGCGGGATCAATGCCGCGCTGGCACGCATGCGCCGCGTCAGCCGACCCGGCAGCCTGATATTTCTCATAGGCGATTTCTATGGCATCGATGATGAAACCGGCAATCACCTGACGCGTCTTCGCCAGCACAGCGACGTGGCGGCGATCCAGGTAGTCGACCCGCTGGAAGTTTCGGCGCCGCTGCCGGCGCGCTATGGCGTCACCTGCGGCAGCCGTGCCGGCGTCCTCGACCTTCGCACGGCCAGTGCACGCCGCGCCTACCAGGACCACTTCAGCCGCCATCACGAGGCCGTCGCGCAGCTGATGCGCAAGCGGGCGATTCCGCTGTGGCGGCTGTCCACCGACGATGACGTGGCGATGCGGCTGCGACGCCATTTCGCAGTGCCGGTCGCGGCTTCGAAGCTGCGCAGACTCGCCGCATGAACGTCGAACCGCAAACCGCGCTGCAACTGCGCAACATCCATTTGCCGGGGGCCGCGGCGTTCTGGCCGCCGGCCCCCGGATGGTGGCTGGTCGCGCTCGTGGCGCTGTTGCTGCTCGGCTGGGGCGCCGTCGTCGCTTGGCGCCGGTACCGGATCCATCGGCAGCGAAATCGCGTGCTTGCGGCGCTCGCCGAACTCGAGAGCGGACTTGGCCGCGAACGCACGCCGGAGGTGCTCGCTCGCATCTCGATCCTGCTGCGACGGCTGGCGCTGATGCAATTTCCGCGTGAGCGCGTGGCGCCGCTCACGGGCCGGACATGGCTGGCTTTTCTGGATGAATCCGGCGGCGGTGACGGCTTCTGCCACGGTCCGGGGCAAGTGCTCGCCAGCGGTCCGTATCAGCGATCGCTGGCGCGCGACGTCGACGTCGGCGGCCTCTCGTCGCTGGTGCGTGCGTGGGTGACGAAGAATACGGGGGTCCTGCGATGACGATCGAACTGGCGTGGCCCTGGGCGCTGGCGGCACTTCCGCTACCGCTGCTGCTTGCGTACCTGTTGCCACGTGCTGCCGCGGCATCTCCCGCCACATTGCACTTCCCGTTTCTTGGCGAACTGAACACGATGCTGGAAGACGGCGCGGGCCCGCGTTCGCGATGGCACCTGGTCATCGCGACCCTGGCCTGGCTGCTGCTCGTGGCCGCTGCGGCCCGGCCGCAGATGATCGGTGAAACGGTGCGCCTGCCGGTGACCGGTCGCAGCATCATGCTGGCGGTCGACTTGTCGGGGTCGATGCAGACCGAAGACATGGCCACCGGAAGCCACGCGATCAGCCGACTGCGCGCGGTCAAGGAGGTGGCCGGCGACTTCATCGAGCGCCGCGCGGGCGACCGCCTCGGACTCATCCTCTTCGGAGACGAGGCGTATACGCAGGTGCCGCTGACGCTGGACCGGAAGACCGTGCGCACGCTGCTCGACGAGGCGCAGATCGGGCTGGCCGGGCAGCGCACGGCGATCGGAGACGCCATTGGTCTGGCCATCAAGCGCCTGCGCGACGAACCGGAGAAGAACCGGGTGCTGATCCTCCTCACCGACGGTGCGAGCAACGCCGGCAACGTCGACCCTCTGAAGGCGGCCGACCTCGCAGCGCACGAAGGCGTGCGCATCTACACGATCGGCGTCGGCGCCGACGAAACGGTCGTGCAGGGTCCCTTCGGCATGTCGCAGTTCGTGCGCGGCGACCTCGACGAAGCGAGCCTCAAGGCCATCGCCCAAAAGACCGGAGGACGATATTTCCGCGCTTCCGACGTCGGATCCCTGGCGCAGATCTACGGCCTGCTGGACAAGATGGAGCCGGTGTCGAAAGACGAGCAGAGCTGGCGACCCGTCGAAGAACTCTATGCGTGGCCTCTCGCCGCGGCGCTGCTGCTGACGATAGCGATCGCCCTGTCCATCGGCGGCTTGTTGCCGCAAGCCCGGAGTGTCGAGGTCGAGCATGCTTGAAGCCTTTCACTTCATCGAGCCGATGTGGCTGCTCGGCCTGCTTCCGTTGCTGTGGTTGGCGTGGCGCACCTATCGTCCCGGAGCCGGCGAGAATCCATGGCGTCGCGTCGTCGATGCCGCGTTGTTGCCTTTGCTGATGACCGCCGATGCATCCCGGCCGAATCGGGCCGCGGCGTGGCTGCTTGCCGCCGGCTGGGCGATCACGGTGCTGGCACTCGCCAATCCGGCGTGGGAACGCGAGCCGCAGCGCGTATTCCAGTCGACGGCTGCGCGCGTGATCGTGCTCGATCTGTCGCAATCGATGAACGCATCCGACCTCGCTCCATCGCGGCTGGTCCGCGCGCGCTACAAGATCGAGGACATCCTCGCGCAGAGCACGGAGGGCCAGACCGGGCTGGTCGTGTACGCAGGTGACGCCTTCACGGTGACGCCGCTCACGCGCGACGCGAACACCATCCGCGCGCAGTTGAAGGCGCTCGATCCCGACATCATGCCGGCGCCGGGCAGCCGCGCCGACCTCGGGCTGCGCAAGGCGGGAGACCTCCTGCGCCAGGCCGGATCGACCGATGGCGACGTGTTGCTGATCGCCGATGGCATCGCGCCGGGCGATGCTGCGGCGACAGTGCGCGCGGCCACAAAACTCCGGCAGCAGGGCTATCGCGTCTCCGTGCTCGGGGTGATCGCCGGTGCGGGCACGACGTCGGCCGCCGCACCAGCCGGCTCGGCGATCAACGGCGCCATCGGTGGGCAGGCGCGGGAGATCGACGCGTCGACATTGCCATCGGTGGCGCAGGCCGGAGGCGGCGAGTATCAGCAGATCAGCGCGGACGGCCAAGGGCTGAAGACGCTGCTGCGTGATCGGGGCACGGCGCGCGCAAACGGCGCGGTGGAAAGCGATGCGAAGGCGCAGAAATGGAAAGGGCGTGGGCCCATCCTGGTCCTGCTGCTGCTTCCGTTGGCAGCGCTGGCATTTCGGCGCAACTGGCTGCTGGCGGCCTCCAAACCTGCCGCTTCGCATTCGACGCCTCGCGAGGGTCGAGGTGGAGACTCGGGAGGAGCGCTTCGCATCCTTGGCAGCGCATTGCTGTTGACTGCAGTCGCATCCCCTCCGCAGCCGGCGATGGCCTCGACCTGGGACAATTTCTGGCGGCGGCCCGACCAGCAGGCGGCGAGCGCATTGCGTGCCGGCGACTACGACGCCGCATCGAAGGTCGCGCAGGACCCCGACCGCCTCGGTGCCGCGGAGTACAAGCTCGGAAACTATCAAAAGGCGGCAGCGAGCTTCGCGCGCGCAACGGGTGCAGACGCTGACTATAACCGCGGCAATGCACTGGCAAAGCTCGGCAAGTATCGGGAAGCGATCGCGGCATACGACAAGGCGCTCGAGCAAAAGCCGGACAACGAGGACGCGGTCGCCAACAAGGCAGCGGTCGAGGCGCTGCTGAAAAAGCACCAGCAGCAGCAAAAGCAGGCGTCGAATTCGTCGCAGAGCGAAGCCCAGTCGAGCCAAAGTCAAAGCCAAAACCAAAGCCAAAGCCAAAGCCAAGGCCACGATCAGAGCCAGGGCCAGGGTCAGAACCAGGGCTCGCAACGGAATCAGGGTCAGGGCAACCAACGAAACGCAGCGCCAGGCAAGGCGCCGCAATCCGGCGCTTCGTCGAGCGGCGAAGGCGGAGCGAAGAACATGGAGTCGTCCGCTTCCGGGCAATCGGCAAACACCAAAAGCGACGAGGCGCCGTCGGGAAAGGGCAACACAGCGCCGTCGCAACAGGCAGAACAGGCGGACCCATCCGGCGGCAGGAATCCATCGAGCGCGGCAGGCGCTACCACCTCCGCGCAAGGGCTCAGCAGCGAGGAACAGATGGCGGCGGACCAATGGCTGCGGCGCATTCCCGACGATCCCGGTGGCCTGCTGCGTCGCAAGTTTCTCTACCAGTATCGACAACGCGCACAGCAGGGAGACGTCGAGGACCTCTGATGTCCGCGAGCAACGATCAAGGAGTCATCATGAATACTCGATGCGTAGAGTCGGCTCGCAAGCGAGGACACCATTTCGCCGCGCTGGCGTTCGCGCTGATCATGTGCATTGCGCTGCCGGCCTCCGATAGCTGGGCGGCCGTCAACGCCCGCTTCAGTCGCAATGTCGTACACGACGGCGACAGCGCGACATTGACGATCGAAGTCGACGGCTCATCCACCGGCGAGCCCGACCTCGCCCCGTTGCGCACGGATTTCGACGTCCTCGGCACGAGTGCTTCCACGCAGTTCAGCTTCGTCAACGGTAAGCGTTCCGACGTGAAGCGTTGGGTCGTGCAATTGCAGCCGCGGCGTACCGGCACGATCAGCGTTCCGCCAATCACCGTCGGCAACGAACGCACCGCAGCGCTCGCACTCGAGGTCTCCGATTCCGCGCCGCAGGGTTCGACGACGAATGGCGCGCACGTCATGCTCGAATCCGAGGTCGGCACCAGCGACCGATCGGTCTATGTGCAGCAGCAGATTCCGTACACGGTTCGACTGCTCTACGACGACGGAATCGTCGACGGCGAGCTGGCCGCGCCGCAACCGGATAGCGCAGTGGTCGAACAACTTGGCGACGACAAGCGCTATACGACGACGCGCAACGGACGCGAATACAAGGTCATCGAGCGCCGTTACGCGATCGCGCCGGAGAAAAGCGGCAAGTTGCGCATCGAGGCGGCTGTCTTTCATGGCCGTGCCGCGTCGGAATCAGCGAGCACGGGTGGCGACGTCGATGTCGATGACATCCTGGCGCGCATGCTGCGCGACTCGCCATTTGCCAACGATCCGGCATTGCGCAACGGCCTTCTCGGCGGCTTCCCCCTCGCGAGCCGGAGCAGGCCGGTCTCGGCACGCGGCCCGGAGATCTCGGTCGACGTCCGGCCGCGCCCTACGGCGTGGACCGGCCACTGGCTGCCTGCGAAGCGGGTCACTCTGCACGACAGCTGGGCCGATAACCCGCCGCGGTTCAAGGTCGGCGAGCCGGTCACGCGAACGATCACCGTCGACGTCAAGGGATTGGCGGCGTCGCAGATTCCGACCATCGACATGGCGCAGCCCGAACATGCGCGCGCCTACCCGGAAAAGCCGAGCAACGAGACTTCGACCGATGGCAAGGCCGTGTACGGCGTCAGCAAGCAAAGCGTGACCTACATTCCGACGACCGACGGCACGCTGACCGTCCCTGCGATCGAACTCGACTGGTGGAACACCGGCACCGACAGCGCGAGTCGCACGACGCTGCCGGCGCAAACCTTCAATGTGTTGCCCGGTGCGATCGGCGCCAACCTGCCTTCGCCGCCGCCGCCGGCCGTCGCTACGCCAGCACCTGCCGCACCCGCGGCAATGGCTGCGGCCGAAGCGCCCCAGCCCGGATCGTGGCCATCGCTGCCATCGCTGATGGCGGACGCGAAGGCCCACCCGACGTGGCTGGCGCTCGGCACGATGGTGCTGCTCGGAGCCATCGCGCTGCTGGTCTTCGCGATACGCAAACGCCGGGCGCAGCCGCCGACGGGCACGGCCAGCGGCGTTGCAACCGGCACGCAACCCAAGCCCAGCGTCAAAGCCGCCCTGCAGGCGCTGCGGCGGGCGTGCGACACCAACGACCCGCATGCGGCGACGCAGGCGTTGCTCGAGGTTGGTCGGGCGCAATGGCCTCGCCAACCGCCGACCGGATTACGCGCGCTCGCCAACCGGGTCGAGTCGGGTGGCGATGCGATAAGAGAGCTCGAACGCAGCCTGTACGCAGCGAACGCGCCGGCATGGACAGGAGCCGCGTTGTGGAACGCCTTCCGCAACGGGCTGCAGGGTAAACGTTCTGCTCCGCTGCGGTCCGACGACGGACTGGAGCCGCTTTACCGGTAGTGTTTCCGGGACCGGACCGGCGCGCGACGGCCCGAATCATGCACTTCGAGCGCGCACGGCGATTGACCGCGCTTCGCTATTCGGGGACGATGACACAATCGAATGGCGTGAACGGGCGAAGACATTGATTCGTATCAATGACTCGAACCCTGGCACGAACTACAAAAACAGGGCACCTGGACAATGCGTGTCATGGGTGGTAAGTGACACGAAGCAGCTACGCTTCACCCAGGCTCCGCGCAACTTCCATTGGCACGGCAGGATCTTTCCGGCTTGAAGAGCAACGCGGACCGTATTACGCTCTGACGTTTGCGAAAGGGGCGGCATGGAACCCAGCAAGATCAGCATCGTCGTCGTCTCGGGGTCGCTCGAACGCCTGCAGATGGCGGCGATGGTCGCGTCGGTCGGCGCGGTCAGCGGCAACGACGTCCGTGTCTTTCTTTCGATGAACGCGCTTGCCTACTTCGTCAAGGGCAGCGACGCGGCACCGCCGGCCGAAGGCGCATTCGGCGAACTGATGGCGGGCAAGAAGGTTCCCGGCTTCCGTTCGCTGATCGAGAATGCCGTAGAACTCGGGGACGCCAAGGTGTATCCGTGTTCGATGGCGATGGACGTGATGGCGATCGAAAGCAGTGCGCTCCCCTCCTACTTCGGCCCGCCGCTCGGCCTCACCAAGTTCCTTGACGACGCAAGGGACACGCAGGTATTCACTTTCTAGCTCGGGCAAAGACGGGGGCCTCAGATGGCGGAGAAAAAAGTGATCGATGCGCGTGGCAGCTTCTGCCCCGGCCCGCTGATGGAACTGATTGGCTGGATCAAGCTCGCGGACATCGGCGACGAACTCGAACTGCTGTCCTCCGACAAGGGCTCGGCGGAGGACGTTCCCGAATGGGTGAAAAAGGTCGGCCACGAATACCTCGGCTCGCGCGAGGAGGCCGGCGTGTGGCACATCATGGTGAAAAAGACGAAGTAGCCCAGCAGCGGCGTGTCTGCTTTGACGAAAGGAATGACAATGAAAATCCTGATCATCGGCGGCGGAATGGGCGGCACGATTCTCGCGAACAATCTTGCGCGCCGGCTGACGCCGGAATTGCGCTCGGGCAAGGTGAAGATCACGATGCTCACCGCGTCCGAGAAGCACATGTACCAGCCCGGGTTGCTCTACCTCGCATTCGGCCGCGTGACGCCGGACGAGTTGTACAAGGATCAGGCGTCGCTGCTCGAACCCGGCATCACGCTCGTCGTCGACCCGGTCGAGGAGTTCATGCTCGACGACAACCGCGTCAAGACCAAGAGCGGCAAGACCTTCGACTACGACGTGCTCGCGATCGCGACCGGCTCGCGCCCGGTGCCCGAACTGATCCCGGGCCTCGCCGAGCACTCGCACACCTTCTATACCGAAGAAACCGCCCTCAAGATGTTTCACGCGCTGCGCGCATTCGAGGGAGGGCGCGTCGTGATCGCGATGGGCGTGCCGCACAAGTGCCCGATGGCACCGCTCGAGATCACCTTCATGCTGCACGACTACTTCAAGGACCGCGGCATGTCGGACAAGGTGCAGCTGCACTACACCTACCCGATCGGCCGCGTGCATTCGCTGGAGAACGTCGCCAAGTGGGCGGCGCCCGAATTCGACCGCCTGGGCATCACCTACGAGACGCTGTTCAACCTGAAGGAGGTCGACGGCGCGGCCAAGGTCATCCGTGGCGAGGAAGGCGGCGAGACGCCCTACGACCTCCTGATCTCGATCCCCGCGCACCGCGGCATGGAAGTGATCGAGAAGAACAAGCTCGGCGCCGGCGGCTGGATTCCGACCAACCGGCAACAGCTCAACATGGAGGGCCGCAGCAACGTGTTCATCCTCGGCGACACGACGAACATACCGATCAGCAAGGCGGGTTCGACGGCGCACTTCCAGGCCGACACGCTGGGCGAGAACATCGCCGCGCTGTACAAGCTCGGCGCGCCGGTGCGCGACTACGACGGCAAGGTGTTCTGCTTCATCGAGGCCGGCAAGGACCGCGCGACCTACGCGATGTTCGACTATCTGAACCCGCCCGACCCGAAGCCGCCGACCAAAGCCGTACACTGGTTCAAGATGGCGTACAACAAGCTGTACTGGATTTCCGCGCGCGGCCTGCTGTGAAGGAGCGGACATGAACTCACTACCGGAGCCGGTCCCCACGACGAGCGTCGAGGTCGAGCGCGTGATCGCCGCGGCTCGCGACGCGTTGAGCGACGAGATGGTCGGCCGTCTCGCATCGTCCGCGAGCAGTACGTTGGAGTTGCTCGACCAGGTGCATCAGGCCGGACTCGACCGCGCCATTCCGGCGCTCACGCAACTTGTCAACAACGGTGATCTCGATCGCCTCGCCAAGCTGGCACGCGTCTGGAGCGCGTCCGAGGATGCGTTGACCGACGAGATGATCGGCCGGCTGACGCAGGCGGCAGGCGATGGACTGGCGATGATGGATCAGATGAATCGCGCCGGTCTCGACCGGGCGATTCCCGCGATCGCTGAGATGGTCAACAATGGCGATCTGCACCGCCTCGTCAAGTTGGCGCGCGTCTACAGCTCGGCCGAGGACGCGCTGACCGATGAGATGATCGGCCGTCTGACGGACACGGTGGGCAACGGATTGTCGCTGCTCGATCGTTTCAGCCGCGGTGGCGCCGAGCATGTCGTCAAGATGCTCGAGGAGTTGCACGGCAGCGGAGCGCTGGAGCGTATCGCGACGATGTTGCCGAAGCTCGAAAGCCGGCTCGCGATGGTGCAGGAGTTGCTGGAGTCGATCGACGCGGCGGTGGCGGCGAGCCGCACCGCGCCGGCGTCGACGGGCGGCTTCGGCGGTCTGTGGGCCATGCTGCGCGACCCGGACACGCAGGACACGCTGCGCTTCATGCTGACGATCGGCAAGCAGTTGCGCAAGGACCTGGGCAAGCACCGCTAGCCGCGACGGCGATCACCCGGCCGCATCCAGCTACGGGCGTCCCCGCAGCGATCGCGTCAGGCGCGGGTCGCACGGGTCGCGCGCTGGCGAGCGTGCCGATTTGCCCCTCTCGCAGCCCCACGAGCCGCGCTCGCGGGCGCTGCTGCTTCCCGGGTCATGCCGACGACTCCCGGGCACTTGAACGGGACGATGTTGGCACACATATCATCAGTATCATGAATCCAACCGACTGGATGTGGGCGCAGGCCTGTGACATGATCGACCAGGCCGAGCGCATGCACCGGCAGTTCTTCCGCCTCGCGTCCTCCGAGCATGCGCAAGCGGTGTGGGAACCGCCGGTGGACGTGTTCGAGGACGCGGCCGAGGTCGTTATCGTCGTCGCGCTGCCCGGCGTACCGTCGGAGCGGATCGAGATTTCGACCGCCCCGGGGATGCTCGTGGTCCGTGCCAGGCGCTCGCTACCGCTCGCCGCGAGCGAGCATGCCGTGCGCCAGCTCGAAATTCCCTATGGCTACTTCGAACGCCGTATTCGGCTTCCGGATGCGCGCCTGGAATCGGGCACGCAGGAACTGGTGAACGGGTGTCTGCTGCTGCGCTTGCGCAAGCTGGCCTGAAAACAGGGCGCATATGAACGACAAACCGCTCGAAATCGAAGAAGTGCGCAATGCGGACGCGGCGACGCACGGCGAAGCGGGTCGACCGGACGAACGCGTGCCGCCGGACACGGCCGTGCCTCCGCTTCCCGACGACGCCATAGCCCTCCTGCCTGTTCGAAATCTCGTATTGTTCCCTGGCTTGGTGCTGCCGATCGCAGTCGGCCGTGAGCGTTCGCGTGCCGCCGCGCAATACGCGGCGCGTGCGCAGTCTCCGCTGGGTGTTTTGCTGCAAAGCCGGCCCGATGCCGACGATCCGACGCCCGAGGACCTGCACTGGGTCGGCACGACCGCGGCGGTGCTCCGCTACATCACGACCCCCGATGGAGCGCATCATGCGATCTGCCGGGGTGTACAGCGTTTCCGCGTGCTCGAGTTCCTGGACGGCTATCCGTTCACCGTCGCCCGGGTCGCCCTCATCGAGGAATCCGAGTCGGCAGACCCGGACGTCGCCGGTCGCGCGCACAACCTGAAACAGCGAGCGACGGAAATCCTGCAGTTGCTGCCGCAGGTGCCCGAGGAAATGGTGGCCGCACTGCAAGCCGTCGAGGGCTCAGGCAGGCTCGCCGACTTCATCGCCGGCCTGATGGACATCGGCGCCGAGGAGAAGCAGACGCTGCTCGAAACCTTCGACCTGAAGGCGCGACTCGACAAGCTGCTGGACCTGCTGTCGCACCGGATCGAGGTGCTGAAGGTGTCGCGCGAGATCGACGAGCGCACCAAGGAATCCATCGGCGACATGAACCGCAAGCACCTGCTGCGCGAGCAGATGCGCACGATCCAGAAGGAATTGGGCGACGCCGATGAGGGTGAAGCGGAAGTCGCCGAGATCGAACGCGCGATTACCGCGGCGAAGATGCCCGACGAAATCGAGAAGCAGGCGCGTAAGGAGTTGAAGCGCCTCGAACGGATGCCGGAGGGCGCCGGCGAATACTCGATGATCCGCACGTATCTCGACTGGCTCGTCGAATTGCCGTGGACCTCCGAGCCGGAGCCGGAGATCGATATTGCCGAGGCGCGCCGCATCCTCGACGAGGATCACTACGGACTCGACAAGATCAAGCGGCGCATTCTCGAGTACCTCGCCGTACACAAACTGAATCCATCGGGTAGAAGTCCGATCCTGTGCTTTGTCGGTCCGCCCGGCGTGGGCAAGACTTCGCTCGGACAGAGCATCGCCCGCGCCACCGGGCGCAAGTTCGTCCGCGCGAGCCTGGGCGGAGTGCACGACGAGGCGGAGATCCGCGGCCATCGGCGCACTTACATCGGTTCACTCCCCGGCAACATCATCCAAAATCTGCGCAAGGCCGGGACGCGCAACTGCGTGATGATGCTCGATGAGGTCGACAAGCTCGGTGCCGGCGGCTTTCACGGGGATCCGTCGTCCGCACTGCTCGAGGTGCTCGATCCGGAACAAAACTCGAGCTTCCGCGACAACTATCTCGCGGTGCCCTTCGACCTGTCACGCGTGATGTTCGTTTGCACGGCCAACGTTCTCGACACGATTCCCGGGCCGCTGCGCGACCGCATGGAAGTCATCGAACTGCCCGGCTACACGGCGCAGGAAAAGCTCGAGATCGCGCGCCGTTACCTGGTTGCGCGGCAACTCGAGGCGACCGGACTCACCGTGCAGCAGTGCGCGATCACCGACGACGCCTTGAAGGCGATCATCGACGACTACACGCGCGAGGCGGGTGTTCGCAATCTGGAACGCGAGATCGGCAAGGTATTGCGCAGCGTCGCGGTCCGCATCGCCGAAGGAAAAGTGCTCGAGGTCGAGGTCGGACCGGAGCAACTTGCCGCGATCCTGGGTCCCCGCCGCTTCGAGGCCGAGATGGCGATGCGTAGCGGCATCCCGGGCGTGGCGACGGGTCTCGCCTGGACGCCTGCCGGCGGCGACATACTGTTCATCGAGGCGGCAAGCATGCCCGGTACCGGCAAGCTCATTCTGACCGGACAGTTGGGCGACGTGATGAAGGAAAGCGCGCAGGCCGCCTTGTCGCTCGTCCGCGCCCGCTCGCACGAACTTGGCATCAGCGCCGAGGCGCTCGAGAAGTCGGACATTCACGTTCACGTGCCGGCTGGCGCGACGCCGAAGGACGGACCGAGCGCGGGAGTGGCGATGTTCGTGGCACTCGCGTCCTTGCTGACGGGAAAGCCGGTGCGCAGCGATGTCGCGATGACCGGCGAGATCAGTCTGCGCGGCATCGTGCTGCCGATCGGAGGCGTCAAGGAGAAGGTGCTGGCCGCGCTGCGTGCCGGAATCACGACTGTCCTGCTGCCCGCACGCAATCGCCGCGACTTCGAGGAGATCCCTGCCGAAGCGCGCAACCGAATCGAGATCATCTGGATCGAGCGCGTCGATGAAGCGCTTGCCGCCGCGTCGTCGAAGGCAACTGCCGACGCGGCTCCCGCCTGAGGTTTCGCGACATCTCGCGCGCCGCGATCGCCGGCCCGGCTCGGGCGTCGCCTTTGATCACGAGCCGTACGTGCGTCGACCGGCTGTCGTACCGGTCACGCGAAATGCACCGGCTCTCCGTTGCGATCGAAGGGAATCATGCCGTCGAGACGACCGTCCTTGACCGCGTCGAACTGCGCGCTCTGCCGCTGTCGGACTACTGCACCAGCGGCGTGTCAGCGCTGTCGAGCGTCACGCCCTGCACGTCGGCGGCGCCGGCCAGCAATTGCAGGTACTGGCGCAACGCGGTCACGTAGGTCTGCTGGCGCAGCGCCATCGCCAACGCGCCACGCACCGCTTCGTAGGATTTCGCTGCCCCGAGCTCGCGTGCCAGCACCTCGACGACATGCAGGCCGAAGCGGCTATGCACCAGTCGCGGCAGCACGCCGATTTCGGGACCGACGAACAGCTCGCGCGCGAACTCGGGTGCGCAATCGTCGCGCGTCAGCCAGCCCAGGTCGCCGCCTTGGGCGCCGGACGGACAGTTGGACAGCTCCGCCGCCGCTGCCGCGAAACGGTCAGCCTCGCCGTCGCCGTGGCAGCGCAGGTCGAGCAGCGCGGCCTCGGCGCGCTGCCGCAGCGCGCGCACGTCGACACCCGGCGTCACCGCGAACAGCACGTGGCGTACGCGGGCTCGATCGCCGCTGCGGTAGTCGGCCTGGTGCGCGGTGAAGTGGCGGCGGCAGGCTTCGTCCGAAGGTTCGGGCACCGCGAGCGCCTGTGCGAGCAGCGCTTCGATGGCCGTCGACGCCGCCTCGCTGATGATGCCGTCGACAGCTGCCTCGTCATCAGCCGTGAGCAGACCGCTGCGCTGCGCTTCCTGCCGCAGCAGTTCCGTGCACGCACGCTGGCACAGCGTTGCCGCGTCGATTTTCTCGTCCGGCGCGTGCAACGGCACGCCATTGATCCGTGCGCTCGGTCTTTGCGCCGTCGTCGCCATCGAGCGCTTCTCCTAGACCTGGCTGGGCGGCGTGTTGTTGCCGGCAGGAACGTTCAGCCGGCGCGCGCGCACGACCTGGTACGGTCGAAACACGTAGACGATCGATCCAAATCCGCTCCAGACGTGCACCAGGCGGCTGAACGGAATGAGCAGGAAGATCGTCATGCCGAGGACGATGTGAAACAGAAACGGCCAGGGCATGCCGGCGAGTACTTCGACATCGACGTGACGCAGCGTGAGAATGCGCTGCGCCCAGTCGGCGAGGACGAGCATCATGCTGCCATCCGAGTGCGCCCACGAAATCGGCAGCGTGATGAGACCGATCGACAGCTGGAACCACAGGATGATCAGTATCGCAATGTCGGTGCGATGGCTGGTGAGTCGGACGCGCGGATTGAAAATGCGGCGGTAGATCAGCATCGACAGCCCGATGAAGCACAGCACGCCGAAGACCCCCCCTGAATAGATGGCGAGTTTTTGCTTGATATCCGCTTCTATGAAGTGTCCGTAGAACCAGTGCGGCGTCAGCAGGCCGAACAGGTGGCCGAAGAACAGGAACAGGATGCCGATATGGAATAGATTGCTTCCCCAGCGCAGCAACCCCGGGCTCAGCAGCTGCGAGGAATCGCTCTTCCACGTGTACTGGTCGCGGTCGAAGCGCAGCAGGCTGCCGACGAGGAACACCGTGAGACAGATGTACGGATAAACGCCAAACAAAAAACCGTGCAGCGTGCTCATGCGCGCACTCCTTTTGCAGGGTTATCCCTGCGCACAAGATTGATCGGTTGTGGCTGGTCGGCTCGGGCTTGCCCGTTGGCGGAGCAGCCGTCGAACGCCGCCGGCTCGGTCCAGCTCTCGTCGAGCGGCTCGTCGTCGGGCACGTTCACCGGCTGCGCCTTCTCGCCGGCCAGTTCGAGCAACGCGCCAGGGATGCTCGCGTAGCGGCTACCGCGCTTGTCCAGCGCGCTGAAGACAACGTTGAGGATGTGCGCGATCTCACCCAGAAAGGCGCGCGCTTCGACAGGCGGCTGCGTCGATGCGTACTCGAGCACCACCGGCAGATGATCGGGCATCTCGCCTTCGCGAAGGAAGAGCCCTGCCTTCTCGTAGGTTTGCGCCAGGTCGATCAGCGCCGGACCGCGGTCGCGTGAATCGCCGTGCACGTGCTCGAACAAGTACAGCGACGTCCGGCGCCCGCTGTCGAAGAGTTGCACGTAGTCGGCCTCGGCATCGATTTCGCTCTGGCTGCCGATACCGGCGATCAGCGCGTCGAGCTCGGCCAGCCTCGCCGCACCCAGCGCGTTTTCCCCGTGCAGCGCCGCGCGCATCTCCTCCAGATGATCGCGAACATGCGCGTCGGGATAGGCGAGCAGCCGCGCGAGCACGCGCAGCGTCGTCGACATCGGACGACCTCTGTTGGCGAGTGCGATCATACTTCGGCCTTGATCGGGATCGTCCGCCGCTTTTCGCTGCCGAAGAGGCTCACGTCGCCGACACCTTCGGAACAGCCGTTGCCGAACGTGAAGCCGCAGCCGCCGCGAAGGGTGAAAGTGTTCTCCGCGTACTCGCGATGCGTGCTCGGAATCACGAAACGATCCTCGTAATTGGCGATCGCCATCACGTGGTACATGTCCTCGACCTCGGCTTCGGTCAGGCCAACCTGCGCGAGCACTTCCAGGTTGGTCTTGCTCTCGACATGCTTGTCGCGCTGGTAGGCGCGCATCGCGAGCATCCGCTCCAGCGCGCGGATCACCGGCGCGGTGTCGCCGGCGGTCAGCAGGTTGGCGAGGTAGGCGACCGGAATGCGCAACTGCTTCACGTCGGGGATCTGGCCGTTGGCACCGAGCTGCCCGGCGTTGGCCGCCGCGCTGATCGGCGACAGCGGCGGCACGTACCAGACCATCGGCAGCGTCCGATACTCCGGATGCAGCGGCAGCGCCACCTTCCACTCCATCGCCATCTTCCAGATCGGACTCCGGCGCGCGTCTTCGAGCCACGCGTCGGGAACACCGTCGCGACGTGCCTGCTCGATCACCACCGGGTCATTCGGATCGAGGAAGATGTCGCACTGCGCCTGGTAGAGATCGCGGTCGCGCTCGGCGCTCGCCGCCTGCTGGATGCGGTCGGCGTCATAGAGCATCACGCCCAGGTAGCGGATGCGACCGACGCAGGTCTCTGAGCAGACGGTCGGCGCGCCCGCCTCGATGCGCGGATAGCAGAAGATGCACTTCTCCGCCTTGCCGCTCTTCCAGTTGTAGTAGATCTTCTTGTACGGACAGCCGGACACGCACATGCGCCAGCCGCGGCATTTGTCCTGGTCGATCAGAACGATGCCGTCTTCCTCACGCTTGTAGATCGAGCCCGACGGACAGCTGGCGACGCAGGCCGGGTTGAGGCAGTGCTCGCACAGACGCGGCAGGTACATCATGAAGGTGTTCTCGAACTCGCCGACCATCGCCTTCTGCGCCGCCTCGAAGCCATCGAAGTTCTTG
>JADYZP010000001.1 GCA_020853025.1 Burkholderiales bacterium | reverse complement strand
CTGCCTCGTCGTGTTGCGGACGCGACTCGGTGCCGGTGATCTCGCGGGCGCGCGCCTTGCGGCGGCCATGTTGATCGTGTTCCTGACCGTGCGCTACGTCGACTGGTTCTCCGAACGTCTCCCCGGCTGGGCCTTCTTCCTCGGTCTCGCCGCCATTGCGTTCGGCAGCATCGTCCTGTTGCGCCGGCAGCGGGCGCGTCTGGAGGCGGCATGAGCCGTCTTGTCGTCGCCGCGCTCGTGCTGCTGTTGACGATCGGCGGCCTGCTTGGCGCCGCCGCGTGGAACCGCGGCGCATCGCGGGCCTTCACGCTGACCGAACGGGAATTGGCACTGCCGCAACTGGGCTGGCGCTACGACTCCCACGACAGCGAGCGCGTCCTGCGGTTGGCGTGGCGGTGGCAGCAACGTGCCGAACCGCAGGATGCGCGGCTCTGGCTGCCCGACGCCCGTCTGCGCGAGCTGGGCTTTCCGACCGGTCTGCCTGCCGGCTCCTCGGACGCCGCCAACTTCTACGACCGGACACTGCCGCGCACCGCCTGGGTGGCTTTCGAATACGACGGGCCGGCGTGGCAGGCGGTTGCCGCGCCGCTGGCCATGCGGTCGCCGTACGAGCTCAGGACCGGCAGTCGCCTGGTGCCGATCGATGCCGGTCTTGATGCCGATCGATTGCGCGAGCGCCACGCGTCGAGTGCGGTGCTCGTCCTGCCGGCCGTTATCCGCATGCACTACCGGAACGATGCGATGCGTGGACCGTCCGTGTGGGCGATGGTCAAAACGATCGACCCGGGCGACGTGTCGGTGCCCAGCCGGTTACGCGATCGCCTGGAGAGATTCCGGAGTTCGAACCCGGCGCCATTCTCGCCACAAACAGAAGCGACCGACACGCCCTATGAAGTCACGGTGCGCGTCGGCCGCCTCGGTAGTGTGTGGATCGAAAACGTGCGGGACCGCTGATCGTCCTTAGCCCAGCAGGTTCTTCGCGATCGTCACCAGCTGCATGTTCGACGTGCCCTCGTAGATCTGTCCGATCTTGGCGTCGCGGAACAGCTTCTCGACGGCGTACTCCTTGACGAAGCCGTTGCCGCCGTGCAGGTTGACGGCCATCGAGGTGACGCTCTCCGCCACTTCCGACGAGACGATCTTGCACATCGCCGCTTCCTGCAGGAAGGGCAGCCCGGCGTCGCGCAAGCGCGCCGCGTTGTACACCAGCAGCCGCGCCGTCTCGAGCTCGATGGCCATGCGCGCGATCTGGAATTGCACGCCCTGGAAGTCGCCAATCGGCTTGCCGAACTGCTTGCGGTCCTTCACGTACTTCACGGTGTGGTCGAGCGCGCCGTGCGCCAGGCCCACCATCTGCGCGCCGATGCCGATGCGGCCTTCGTTCAGCGTCTCGATGGCGACCTTGTAGCCCTTGCCGACCTCGCCGAGGATGTTCGCCTTCGGCACGACGCAGTCCTCGAACAGCAGCTCGCACGTGCTGCTGGCGCGGATGCCCATCTTGTCTTCCTTCTTGCCGACGCTGAACCCGGCCATGCCGCGCTCGACGATGAAGGCGGTAATGCCGCGGTAGCCGGCTTCGGGATTGATGTTGGCGAAGACGAGGAAGATGTCGGCTTCGTTGCCGTTGGTGATCCACAGCTTGCGGCCGTTGAGGCGGTAGCCGTCACCCTGCTCGACGGCGCGTGTGGTCAACGCGAAGGCATCACTGCCTGAGCCGGCTTCCGACAGGCAGTAGGCGCCGACGGTGGACGAGGCGAGCTTGGGCAGGTAGCGGTGCTTGATGGCCTCGCTGCCCCAGCGGAGGAAGGCGTTGATGACCAGCGTGTTCTGCACGTCGACGAGCACGCCCACCGACGGGTCCACACGCGACAGCGATTCGACGGCGAGCACGGAAAAGAAGAACGAGGCGCCGGCGCCGGAGTGCGTCTCGGGGATCTCGATGCCCATGATGCCGAGTTCGAACAGCTTGTCGATGAGCTCGCGCGGCATCTTCGCGTGCTCGTCCATCTCGCGCGAGAGCGGACGCACTTCGCGGTCGGCGAACTCGTACACGCTGTCGCGGAACAGGACTTCGTCGTCGGTCAGGCGCGTGAGCGCCGCCGGGGCAGTGGACTGCGTCATGGAAAGCCTCGTAAATCGTTCAGGAATAAGGCCGATATGCGGACGAATCGGTCAAACAAGGAATGGTATCATCGAACCCGGACGACAGGGGGACCACCTGATGCGACGCTCCACCGCACTTGTCGGACTGTTGATCGTGCTGGCCGCCGGCCTCGCCGCGCAGACTCCGGCCGGGCAGCCGCCCGACCCACCGCCGACCACTGCGCCCGCGCCCGAGGCTGACGCCAATGCGCCGCCGCAGGAGCAGCCGGTCTTCCGCGGCGGCATCAACTTCGTCCGCGTCGACGTCATCGCCACCGATCGGCAGGGCAATCCCGTCACCGATCTCACGCAGGACGATTTCGAGGTCTTCGAAGACGGCAAGCCGCAGACGGTGGAGACGTTCCGCCTGGTCAAGATCGACACGACGGCGCCCGAGTACACCTCGCGCGCCATCCGCACGCGCGAAGACGAGGAACGCGCGGCCGCCGATCAGAACGCGCGCATCTTCGTCTTCTTCCTCGACGACTACAACGTGCGTCTCGGCAGCAGCATGGCGGCGCGCAAACCGATCAGCGATTTCGTCCGCACGCAGTTGTCGCCGGGCGACCTCGTCGCCGTGATGTATCCGCTGTCGCCGCTCGACTCGGTGGTGCTGACGCGCAATCACCAGACGGTGATCAACGCCATCGAGAACTTCCGCGGCCGCAAGTTCCAGTACCAGCCGCAGAACGCCATCGAGGAACGCTACGCCGATCAGCCGGCCGAGGTCGTCGAACGGATCCGCCGCCAGGTGTCGCTGTCGGCGCTGAAGGGCCTGTCGGTCAAGCTCGGCGCGCTGCGCGAGGAGCGCAAGGCGATCATCCTGCTGAGCGAAGGCTACACAGCGATGCTGCCGCCGCAGCTCCGCGATCAGATCGCGACGATGCCGGGCTTCGGCAATCCGAATCGCAACAACCCGTTCGCCGGCGAGAACAACATGAACGAGGAGCGGGCGCGCAACTTCGCCGAGTTCGACCTCCAGAGCGAACTGCAGAACGTGTTCGACGCCGCCAATCGCACCAACACCGCCATCTACGCCGTCGACCCGCGCGGGTTGTCGACGGGCGAGTTCGACATTGCCGACAACGTCGGTCAGCGCCAGAGCCAGGAGTCGCTGCGCTCGACGCTGAGTTCATTGCAGACGCTCGCCGAGAACACCGACGGCCGCGCCATCATCAACCGCAACGATCTCGCGAAAGGCATGGAGCAGATCGTCCGCGACTCGAGCGCGTATTACCTGGTCGGCTACAACTCGACGCAGGCGCCGCAGGACGGGAAGTTCCACGCCATCCGCGTGCGCATCAAGCGGCCCGGTGTGCAGGTGCGCGCGCGCAAGGGCTATTGGGCGCTGACGGCGGCCGAGGTCACACGCACGACGGCGGCAGCCAAGCCGGGACCGCCGCCGGCGGTGACGCGCGCCATCGCGTCCATTGCGCCGACCAGCGGTGCGCGGCGCTACATCCGCACGTGGGTGGG